>NZ_KB908084.1 GCF_000382345.1 Massilia niastensis DSM 21313 | reverse complement strand
CATCGCGCCCGAGCCGCCGAAGTAGCGGTACAGCGGCAGGCCGGCTTCCTCGGCGGCTGCCTTGGCCACGGCCATCGACACCGCCAGCATGGCGTTCGCGCCCAGGCGGCTCTTGTTCTCGGTGCCGTCCAGGTCGATCAGGGTGCGGTCCAGGAAAGCCTGTTCATTGGCGTCCAGGCCCATGATGGCTTCGGGGATCTCGGTGTTGATATTCTCGCAGGCCTGCAGTACGCCCTTGCCGAAGTAGCGCTTCGGATCGCCGTCGCGCAGTTCGATCGCTTCGCGCGAGCCGGTCGAGGCGCCCGAGGGCACGGCGGCGCGGCCCATCACGCCCGATTCCAGCAGCACGTCGCATTCGACGGTTGGATTGCCGCGCGAATCGATGATTTCGCGGCCGATAATATCAACAATAGCACTCATGTAAACAGTCTCCGGGAAGGTAGAAGAAATCGTGAGGGCGCGCGCCTTGCCGCAGGGCGCGCGCCGATGATGCTGTTACTTGAAGTCGGCTTCGACGAAGCCGGCTTTCTTGACGACGCGGTCGATCTCGACCAGCGTGGTGAGCAGGTCTTTCATGCGGGCCAGCGGCACGGCGTTCGGACCGTCCGACATCGCGTTGGCGGGGTCGGGGTGGGTTTCCATGAACAGGCCCGCGACGCCCGCCGCGACGGCGGCGCGCGCCAGCACCGGCACGTGTTCGCGCTGGCCGCCGGACGAGGTGCCCTGGCCGCCCGGCAGCTGCACCGAGTGGGTCGCGTCGAACACGATCGGGCAGTTCGACTCGCGCATGATGGCCAGCGAACGCATGTCCGAGACCAGGTTGTTGTAGCCGAACGAGACACCGCGCTCGCAGGCCATGAAGTTGTCTTCCGGCAGACCCGCTTCGCGCGCGGCGTTGCGTGCCTTGGCGATCACGTTCTTCATGTCGCCCGGGGCCAGGAACTGGCCCTTCTTGATGTTGACCGGCTTGCCCGAACGCGCGCAGGCGTTGATGAAGTCGGTCTGGCGGCACAGGAAGGCCGGGGTCTGCAGGACGTCGACGACGCTCGCCACCACCGGGATCTCTTCCTCGGTGTGCACGTCGGTCAGGACCGGCACGCCGATCTCGCGGCGCACGTCGGCCAGGATCTCCAGGCCCTTGTCCATGCCCGGACCGCGGAACGAAGTGCCCGAGGAACGGTTCGCCTTGTCGAACGAGGATTTATAGATGAACGGAATGCCCAGGCTCGCGGTGAGCTCCTTCAGGGCGCCGGCGGTATCCATCGCCATCTGGCGCGATTCGATCACGCAGGTGCCGGCGATCAGGAAGATCGGGTGCTCGAGGCCGACATCGAAACCAGCGAGTTTCATGCTGCATCTCCTTGCAATGCGGCCGTTGCGTTCAACGGCGCGTTGGCTGCCACGTTCGTGTTCGCGGACTGGTGCGCCAGGGCCGCCTTGATGAACGAGGTGAACAGCGGGTGACCGCTGCGCGGGGTCGACTTGAACTCGGGGTGGAACTGCACGCCCATGTACCACGGGTGCGCGTCGCGCGGGAGTTCCATGATCTCGCACAGGTCTTCGTTGGGGGTGCGCGCCGAGACGATCAGGCCGGCGGCTTCCACCTTCGGCAGGTAGAAGTTGTTGCCTTCGTAACGGTGGCGGTGGCGCTCGGTCACGACGTTGCCGTAGATCTCGGCAGCCAGGGTGCCCGGATTGACCGCGCAGGTCTGCGCGCCCAGGCGCATGGTGCCGCCCAGGTCGGAATTGGTGTCGCGTTTCTCGACCTTGCCGTCATGGTTCTGCCATTCGTTGATCAGGGCCACGACCGGCTGGTCGGTTTCCGGATCGAACTCGGTCGAGTTCGCGTTCGGCAGGCCGGCCACGTGGCGCGCGTATTCGATCAGCGCGACCTGCATGCCCAGGCAGATGCCGAGGTAAGGGATCTTGTTCTCGCGGGCGTAGCGCGCGGCCATGATCTTGCCTTCCACGCCGCGCTTGCCGAAGCCGCCCGGCACCAGGATGGCGTCGTACTTGGCCAGGTGCTCGCAGCCGCTGGCCTCGATCTCTTCCGAGTCGAGGTATTCGATGTTGACGCGGCTTTCGGTGTGGATGCCGGCGTGGCGCAGCGCTTCGGTCAGCGACTTGTACGATTCGATCAGGTCGACGTACTTGCCGACCATGCCGATGGTCACTTCGTGCTTCGGGTTTTCCAGCGTGTGGATCAGCTTGGTCCACATCGACAGGTCGGCCTTCGGCGCGTCGATGCCGAGCGCCTCGCAGATGATGTCGTCCAGGCCCTGGTCGTGCAGCACCTGCGGCACCTTGTAGATGGTGTCCACGTCCCACACCGAGATCACGGCCTGCTCTTCCACGTTGGCGAACAGCGAGATCTTGGCGCGCTCGTCGTCCGGGATGCGGCGGTCGGCGCGGCACAGCAGCGCGTTCGGCGAAATGCCGATCTCGCGCAGCTTCTGCACGCTGTGCTGGGTCGGCTTGGTCTTGAGTTCGCCGGCCGAGGCGATGTAGGGCACCAGGGTCAGGTGCACGAAGGCGGCGCCCTTGCGGCCCTGGCGCAGCGACAGCTGGCGCGCCGCTTCCAGGAACGGCAGCGACTCGATGTCGCCCACGGTGCCGCCGATCTCGACCAGCGCCACGTCCACGCCTTCGGCGCCGCGGCGGATGTAGTCCTGGATCTCGTTGGTGATGTGCGGGATCACCTGCACGGTCTTGCCGAGGTACTCGCCACGGCGTTCCTTGCGGATCACCGATTCATAGATCTGGCCGGTGGTGAAGTTGTTCACCTTCTTCATGCGGGTGCTGATGAAGCGCTCGTAGTGGCCCAGGTCGAGGTCGGTCTCGGCGCCATCGTCGGTGACGAACACTTCGCCGTGCTGGGTGGGGCTCATCGTGCCCGGGTCCACGTTGATGTACGGGTCGAGCTTGAGCATCGTGACTTTGAGGCCGCGGGACTCCAGGATCGCGGCGAGGGAAGCGGCCGCGATCCCCTTGCCCAGGGAAGACACGACGCCGCCAGTGACGAATACGAATTTGGTCATTGTGCAGATAGGTGCCGAACGGCACGCGCGGGAAATAGAAATTATACCTTAAACGCGCAAATACTTCTGTTAAACAAGCCAACTTCGATTGCAAACAGCCTTACCTGTCAGCAAAAAAGCACGGCCGAGCAGGACGCTGCGCAAGCACCATTCATGTATGATGAAACGGCCGGCGTCGTCCCTCTTCATACTTCCAGTCCAGTATAGACAGGCCAGACATGCAGACCATGCCCGTTGCGCCCGAGACCGACCTGACTGAGCCGCTTGCGGCCGCCACCGCGCCGGCGCGCACCGCCACCTTCACCGGCAGCGGCCGCGAGTATTTCCGCATCTGGGTCGTCAACCTGCTGCTGACCCTGGCCACCTGCGGCATCTATTCCGCCTGGGCCAAGGTGCGCCGGCTCCAGTATTTCGACCGCAACACGCAACTGGCCGGCGCCTGCTTCGATTTCCGCGGCGACCCGAAGGCCATCCTGCGCGGCCGCATCCTGGCGCTGGCGCTGCTGGGCGCCTACCATTACGCATTCGGCTTCTCGCTCGCCATCGGCATCGGCGTGCTGTCCTTCATCCTGCTGGCCCTGCCCTTCCTGCTGCGCGGCGCACTGCGCTTCCGGCTGGCCAACACCCAGTACCGCGGCCTGAACCTGGGCTTCGACGGCTCGGTGCCGCAAGCCTACCTCGGCTACCTGGGCCCGGTCGCCGTCTTCCTGCTGCCCGGTCTGCTGGTCGCCCTGTTTCCCGACCAGCCCGAGGTAGCCGCGCTGGCCGTGCTGCCCTACCTGGCCTGGCCGGCGCTGCACGCCTGGATGAAGGCCTACCAGCACCGCCACCTCCTGTTCGGCGACCGCAGGTCGGCCTACGCCGTCCCGGTCCGGCGCTTCTACCGGCTCTACCTGGGCGCGGGACTGGTCGGCATGGCCGGCTTCGTGTTCCTGAGCGTCCTGATCGGGACGCTCACCTGGCTCGCGCACGGCAGCGAGGGCGCCGCCAGCACCTATTTGCCGACCGTGCTGCTCGCGCTGACTGCCTACGCCATGTACCTGGTGGCCGGCCCCTTCATGCAGGTGCGCGTCGCCAACCTGGTCTGGTCGAACACGCGCTTTCCCGGGGTGCGCATCCGCTCGAGCCTGTCGGCGCGCGACTTCGTCCGGCTGCAGGCGGGGAATGCGCTGCTGACCGTGCTCACGCTCGGCCTGTACCGCCCCTTCGCGGTGGTGCGGGCCTACCGCTACCGGATCGCGCACACGTTTGTCGAGTTCGACGGCGGCGTCGAGGCGACGGCGGCGCGCATGACCCAGGGCCGCCGCAACGCGGCGGGCGACGGCGCGGCCGACGCCCTCGGCATCGACCTATCCTGGTGAGGCGCCGGTGGCAAGCGCACACTACTTCGACGGACGCAGCGCGCGGCTGCACGCGGTCGACCTGCAGCTGGCCGACGGCCAGCTGCTGCTGCGCGGCGCGGTCGAGAAGGCCTATCCGTTCGCGGCGGCGACCCTGGCGGAGCCCTTCGCCCATGCGCCCGCCGTGCTCCACTTCGACGACGGCGCGCGCTGCGAAGTGCCGGATCCGGCCGGCTTCGCCCCGCTGGCCGCCGCCCTCGGCTATCGCAAGCCGCGCGTGGTGCGCTGGCAGGAGCGCACCTTCGCCTCGCTCACCTGCCTGGCGCTCCTGGTACTGTTCCTCGCCGCCAGCTACTTCGTGGGCATCCCGGCGGCAACCGGCCTGATCGCCGACGCGCTGCCGCGCCAGGTCGACCAGTCGCTCGGGGCCGGCACCCTGGCGGCGCTCGAAAAGCAGCGCCTGCTGCTGCCCTCGCGCTTCAGCGACGAGCGGGTGGCCGACATCCAGGCCATCATGCGGCGCGTGTCGTCCTCCGACAGCGACCTGCCGCTGCGCCTGCTGGTGCGCAGCGCACCCCGGCTGGGTCCGAACGCGCTCGCCCTTCCCGACGGCACCGTGGTCGTCACCGACGAACTGGTGCGCGCCATCATCGACCGCAGGGAGGGTTTCGACGAGGCCGCCACTGCCCAGCTGTCCGGCGTGCTGGCGCATGAAATCGGCCACGTGCGCATGCGCCACAGTGTGCACTCACTGACGCGGACATCGCTGACGGCGGCGCTGTCGGCCTTCCTGTTCGGCGACTTCAGCGCGGTCGCCGCGGGTGCGCCCGCCCTGCTGCTGAACATGCATTACTCGCGCGACATGGAACTCGAAGCCGACGGCTATGCGATCGCCCGGCTGCGCGAACACGGGATGTCGCCGGGACACCTGGCCGATCTGTTCGAGGACCTGGACGCGGGCGAGGAAGCCCATGCCGGCTGGGCCGGGCGCGCCTCGGACTATATTTCCACCCACCCCGCCGGCGCCGAGCGCGCCGCGCGCCTGCGCGAGGCTGCAAAGGCCGAGTGAACCGGACCCGTGTCGCATAAACGCGACGTCATAACATGCCATGACACGCAAATACGGCCGATTCGCCCGAAAGACTTTTCGTAGTTATAACAAAAATTATTTTCCTGGCTACAAGAAGGTTGGTATCGTTCCGAAAAGCATTTTTTGCCCTATGGAAATGGATTATCATCCGAGGACGATTCTCTCTCCTCCTATGAATGATGGTCACTTTTAATAAACTTAACATCGGGACGCGGCTGACCGCCGGCTTCGCGCTGACCCTCCTGATGACCGTTCTCATCGCCGGCGCCGGCGCCTGGCGCCTCAATGACGTGGCCCAGGAAACCAGGGACATCCTGGCCCAGCCGCTCGCCAAGGAGCGCTACATCGCCGAGTGGTACACCCAGATCTTCGCCGCCGTGCGCCGCACCGCGGCCATCGTGAAGAGCAGCGACCCGTCGCTGGGCGCATTCTTCAAGGAAGACGCCGCCACCACTTCCGCGCTGTCGACCGAGATGGTCAAGAAGATCGAGCCGCTGCTCGAAGGCGAAGACGAACATGCCATCTTCAAGGCCAGCCAGGAACTGCGCAAGGCCTACAGCAACGCGCGCGACACCGCGATCAAGGCCCGCGCCGAAGGCAACGTGGAGCTGGCCGAGCAGATCCTGGTACAGACCTATACCCCGACCGCCAGGGCCTACCAGCTCAAGGTGCGCGAGCTGCTCGACCTGCAGCGCAAGCGCATCGACGACTCGGCCGCGACGATCCAGGCCACCGCCGAACGCAGCAACATGCTGATCGCCTCGCTGGCGGCGGCCGCCGTGCTGCTGGGCGCCGTGTTCTCGTGGCTGCTCACCCGCTCGATCACCCATCCGCTGCGCGACGCCGTGCGCGCCGCCGAGACCGTCGCCAGCGGCGACCTGACCAGCCGCATCGAAAGCTCGGCCAAGGATGAAACCGGCGCCCTGCTGCGCGCGCTGCGCCACATGAACGACAGCCTGGCGCAGATCGTCAGCGAAGTGCGCACCGGCACCCAGACCATGAGCGGCGCCTCCAGCGAACTCGCCGCCGGCAGCTTCGACCTGTCCAGCCGCACCGAGCAGCAGGCCGCCTCGCTCGAAGAAACGGCCGCCTCGATGGAAGAACTGACCGGCACCGTGCGCCAGAACGCCGACAATGCGCGCCAGGCCAACCAGCTGGCCATCACCGCCTCCAGCGTGGCCGCGCAGGCCGGCACCGCGGTCGAGCAGGTGATCGCCACCATGGGCTCGATCAACGAATCCTCGCGCAAGATCGTCGACATCATCGGCGTCATCGACGGCATCGCCTTCCAGACCAATATCCTGGCGCTGAACGCGGCCGTCGAAGCGGCGCGCGCCGGCGAACAGGGCCGCGGCTTCGCGGTCGTCGCCTCCGAAGTGCGCACCCTGGCGCAGCGCTCCGCCGCCGCCGCCAAGGAGATCAAGCAGCTGATCGGCGACTCGGTCGAGAAGGTCGACGCCGGCGCCAGGCTGGTCGACCATACCGGCGTGACGATGCAGGAAGTGGTCACCTCGATCCAGCGCGTGACCGACATCATGGCCGAGATCACCTCGGCCAGCCAGGAACAGATCCAGGGAATCGACCAGGTCAACCAGGCCATGGTCCAGATGGATGGCGCCACCCAGCAGAACGCCGCCCTGGTCGAGGAAGCGACCGCGGCCACCGCCGCGCTGCAGGACCAGGCCGCGCGCCTGGCCCAGGTGGTCGACGTGTTCAAGCTCGACGACCGCCATGCGGCGCCGCAGGCGATCGCAGCGGCCGCCCGTCCGGCCGCCCGCCCCGCCGCACGCACCCCGGCGCTGACGGCCGCGCCTGCGACGCGCCCGGCCGCCAGGGCGCCGGCCGCCGCAAGCAGCCGCACCCGCACCAGGCCGGCAGCCACCCCGACCACCGAAAGCGACTGGGAAGAGTTCTGATCGTCGCGCCGGGGCTGGACCAGCCCCGGCGAATCCTTCCGCGCCCGCCATCCGTGCGGGCGCTCGCGGTCCCCGCCGCGCACCGTTCTTCCTCCCTTACATTTTCTTGTTTGACAGGCCATCAGTCCGGCGGCATACTTACACGACATGTTAGCGCTATCAAATCATCACAATCAGTGCGCGGCATCGGCGGCCTTCAGGGTCGCCCCATCATGACAAACGGAGACAGACATGCCCAATCGCAGCGGTGCAGAACCGGCGGCGCCGGACACCCATGGCCCCAGCGTGGCAAGGCCTCACGTGGCAAGCGCCGCCGGCACGAACCGCCTCGGCTGGCGTGAAAAGCTCAGCTACGGCCTGGCCGACATGGGGTTCAATTTCTACTGGACCAATGTTGCCACCTTCCTGCTGATCTTCTACACCGACACCTTCGGCATCTCGGCCGCCGCCGCGGCGACCCTGATGACGGTCATCAAACTCATCAACGCCTTCACCGATCCCATGATCGGCGCGGCCGCCGACCGCACCTCGACCCGCTTCGGCAAGTTCCGTCCCTACCTGGTCTGGATGGCGGTCCCGCTGGCCGGCGCCGCCGTGCTGACCTACACCACGCCCGACCTGGAGGGCGACGCCAAGCTGGCCTGGGCCTACGGCACCTATCTCCTGATGATGGTCTGCTACACCTGCGTGAACATCCCCTACAACGCGCTGTCCGGCGTGATGTCGGCCGATCCGCAGGAACGCTCGACCATCAACGGGCTGCGCTTCATCTTCGCCTTCGCCGGCAGCACCCTGGTGACCGCCGCCACGCCCGCCATGGTGAGCTGGCTCGGCGCCGGCGACGACGGGCGCGGCTGGCAGCTGACCATGCTGGCCTGGGGCGCGGCCGCCTCGCTGATGTTCGTGGTGACCTTCCTGAACACGCGCGAGCGGGTCGCCCCGATGCCGGGCCAGCGCTCGGACGTGGGGCGCGACATCCGCGACCTGATGGCGAACCGGCCGTGGATGGTGCTGTTCGTGCTGGCCCTGGTGATCATGGTGACGATCACCCTGCGCACCGCGACCGCCGCCTACTACTTCAAGTACGTGGTCGGCCGCCCGGAACTGATGGCCAGCTTCGTGCCGACCTACATGGTGGCGGCCGCGATCGGCGCCGCCTGCACCCCGATCCTGACGCGCTTCGTCGACAAGAAGACCCTGATGATCGTCCTGATGAGCGCGACCGCCGTGCTGTCGAGCGCCTTCTACTTCATCCCGGTCGAACGGATCGACCTGATGTTCGTGCTGCAGGCGGGCATGGGCCTGGTGCTCGGCCCCAAGTCGCCGCTGGCGTTCTCGATGTACGCCGACACCGCCGACTACAACGAATGGCGCACCGGACGGCGCGCCACCGCCATGACCTTCGCCGCCGCGACCTTCTCGCAGAAGCTCGGCACCGCGGTCGCGGTGGCCGTGATCGGCTCGGTGTTCACCTCGCTCGGCTATGTGCCGAACGCCGCGCAAAGCACCGGCTCGCAGGCCGGCATCGTGTGGCTGATGTCCTTCGTGCCGGCCGCGTTCGCGCTGCTGGCCGTGCTGGTGATGTGTTTCTATAACCTCGACGGCAAACAGCTGTCCCGCATCGAGGCCGACCTGGCGGCGCGCAAGGCGTCCGCCTGAAGCCTGAAGTCTGACTATTTCGGAGAAGTGTTCATGCTCTACCCCACCGCCGACGGCGACCGCTACGAACTGACCTGCCCGACCGCCATGCCGCAAGCCGGCGGCTTCCTGTGGAACCGCAGGATGATGATCCAGGTGACCTGCCGCGGCTACGCCACCGCGCAATACATGCAGCCCGAGCCGGCCAAGTACTCGCATGCCCCGAACCTGGAGGCGAAGACCTTCATGCAGCCGGAGCAGGCCTATTACGCCCACCATCCGGGCCGCTTCGTCTACGTCAAGGACGAAGAGACCGGCGAGGTGTTCTCGGCGCCCTACGAGCCGGTGCGCGGCGGCGTCGACGGTTTCGTGTTCTCGGTCGGCCACAGCGACCTGCGCTGGACCGTGGAAAAACTCGGCATCCGCGTCGAGCTCACCCTGGGCCTGCCGACCGAGGACGTGGCCGAGCTGTGGACCGTGAAGGTGACCAATCTCTCTGACCGCGCGCGCCGCGTCAGCGTCTACCCCTACTTCACGGTCGGCTACATGTCGTGGATGAACCAGTCCGGCGAATACCGCCACGACCTGGGCGGGATCGTCGCCTCCGGCGTGACGCCCTACCAGAAGCTGCAGGACTGGTTCAAGAACCGCCTGTTCAAGGACCGCACCTACCTGCTGTGCGAGAACGCGCCGGATGCATGGGAAGTGAACCAGGCCGCGTTCGAGGGCGAAGGCGGCCTGCACGCGCCGTCCGCGCTGCGCGCCGGGCGCCTGGCCTGCGGCGACGCGCGCTATGAAACCCCGGTCGCGGTGATGCAGTACCGCCTGGCCCTGGAGCCGCAGGCGGCCAGCTGCCAGCGCTTCCTGTTCGGGCCCGCGTACGACGACGCCGAGATCGCCGCGATGCGCGCGCGCTACCTGAGCGCGGAAGGCTTCGCCGCCGCCGCGCGCGACTACGCCGCCTACATCGCCGAGGGCAGCGGCTGCGTGACGGTCGAGACGCCGGACAAGGAATTCGACAACTTCGTCAACCACTGGCTGGCGCGCCAGGTGTACTACCACGGGGACGTGAACCGCCTCAGCACCGATCCGCAGACCCGCAACTACCTGCAGGACAACATGGGGATGGCCTTCGTCAAGCCGGAGGTGGCGCGCGCCGCCTTCCTGCACGCGCTCGGCCAGCAGGAAGCCAGCGGCGCGATGCCGGACGGGATCCTGCTGTTCGAGGGCGCGGAACTCAAGTACATCAACCAGATTCCCCATACCGACCACTGCGTGTGGCTGCCGGTCTGCCTGCGCGCCTACCTCGACGAAACCGGCGACGGCGCCATCCTGGAGGAGCCGGTAACCGGCCACGACGGCGTCAGCAGGACGGCCTTCGAGCGCATCTCGATGGCGATGGACTGGCTGCTGCAGAAACGCGACTACCGCGGCCTGAGCTTCATCGAACAGGGCGACTGGTGCGATCCGATGAACATGGTGGGCTACAAGGGCCGCGGCGTGTCGGGCTGGCTGACGGTGGCCGCCGCCTACGCGCTGAACCTGTGGGCCGACGTGTGCGCAGAGCGGGGAGACGCGAAGCTCGAGCAGCACTTCCGCGCCGGCGCCGCCGACATGAACGGGGCCGCCAACACCCACCTGTGGGACGGCGCCTGGTTCGCGCGCGGGATCACCGACGACGACGTCAAGTTCGGGGTCGCCAGCGATCTCGAAGGCCGCATCTACCTGAATCCGCAGAGCTGGGCCTTCCTCAGCGGCGCCGCCAGCGACGCGCAGCGCGCGCTGATGCTGGCGCAGGTCGACGAGCAGCTGGCCACGCCCTACGGCGTGCAGATGTTCGCGCCGCCGTACAGCAGGATGCGCGAGGACGTGGGCCGGGTGACGCAGAAGCATCCCGGCTCGGCCGAGAACGGCGCGGTGTACAACCACGCTTCCGTGTTCTACATCTACAGCCTGTACACGATCGGCGAGCAGGAGCGCGCCTTCGACGCGCTGCGCAAGATGATCCCGGGACCGGACCTGGAAGACTACCTGCAGCGCGGCCAGATGCCGGTCTTCATCCCGAACTACTACCGTGGCGCGTACAAGGAATACCCGCGCACCGCCGGGCGCTCGAGCCAGCTGTTCAACACGGGCACCATCTCCTGGGTGTACCGCAGCGTGATCGAAGGCCTGTGCGGCCTGAAGGGCGATGCGCGCGGATTGACGGTCGCGCCGCAGCTGCCGGCCGGCTGGCCGGGCATGAAGATCGTGCGGCGCTTCCGCGGCGCCAGCTTCCAGGTCGAGGTCCGGCGCGGCGCGGTCGGCGAAGCCAGGGTCGTTTGCGACGGCAAGGTATTGCCGGCGGCGCGGATCGACGGCATCGAGGCCGGCCGCACCTACCGGCTCGAGGTGACGGTGCCGTAAGGCGCTGGCTCTGCAGTGCATGGCGCGATCGTGGCCTACGCTACGATCGCACCGTGCGCCCGGGCCCCCGGCCAGGTCACTCATGCAAGATGGATATTTAACGCAAAGCAACTTTTCCTCTTGAATCTGCGGCAAAATACCGGACCCTTGCCCTTCCCCCCTGTTCGCCTCTCATGCGTCGCCTGACTTTCGCAGCCCTCTTCCTCAGCACCCTTCCCGTGCATGCCCAAACCGCTTCCGATCCCGGGGAAGCGCCCATCAAGAAAAAGGCCGACCCCATCCAGAGCGTGGAGATCAAGGCCAGCGCGAACGCCTACGATCCGCGCCGCGACGACACCGCCAGCAAGATCGTGGTGAGCAATGAAGAGATCATGCGCTACGGCGACACCTCGGTGACCGACGTGTTCAAGCGCCTGCCCGGCATTACCGTCAGCGGCGCCTCGGGACGCGGCGGCGGCGAGATCCGCATGCGCGGCCTGGGGGCCGGCTACACGCAGATCCTGATCAACGGCGAGCGGGCGCCGGCCGGCTTCTCGATCGACCAGCTGTCGCCGGAACTCATCGAACGGATCGAGATCCTGCGTGCCGCCAGCGCCGAGTTTTCCACGCAGTCGATTGCCGGCACCATCAACATCGTGCTGAAGAAGGCGATCAGGACGGCCCAGCGCGAGCTCAAGGTCGGCGCCGCAAGGAACGCGGACACCAGCAATCCGAACGCCAGCCTGCAGCTGTCGGACCGGGGCGACGGCATGTCGTACTCGATCGGCGCCAACGCTTCCCGCTTCGACTTCGACTTCGCGTCGCCCAGCGAGGAATCACGGATCGCCCCGGATGGCTCCCTCGCCATGCTGCGCCGCACCCGGCAAGCGGACAGCGGCAGGAACGATGTCCTGGGCCTGTCGCCGCGGCTGAACTGGACCCTCGACAACGGCGACACGGTCACCTGGCAGTCGTTCCTGAACACCAACCGCAACGATTATCACGGCCATTCCGTCACCGACACGCTGCTTGGCGCACCGTCGCAGTACGCCATCCGCGACATGCGGCGGGACGGCAGGAACACGTTCGGCAAGAGCGACGTGAGCTGGACGCACCAGTTCGCCGGCGGCGGCAAGATCGACGCCAAATTCGGCGTGAACGGGCTCCGTAACACGAGCACCTGGCGCGAGCATGACTACAACGCCGGCCTGCTGGGACGCGACGCGACCGTGCTGAGTGCGGTGACGGAAAAGGGCTGGTCCACGACCGGCAAGTATTCGACCCCGCTCGTCACCGACCACGCGCTGTCGATGGGCTGGGACGGCGGCCTGGCAAGGCGCGAGGATACGCGCGTCGAGGATGAGGTCTTCCCGCTGGCCGGGCGCACCAGCAGTTCGGACGAGAGCTACGACGCACGCGTTGCCCGCCTCGCCCTGTTTGCGCAGGACGAGTGGAACGTGACGCCGCGCTGGTCGATGTACGCCGGCCTGCGCTGGGAAGGACTGGAGACGACCAGCGAGGGCAATACCTTCGAGACCATCAACCGGCGCAGCAGCGTATGGAGCCCGCTGGCCCAGACCCTGTACAAGCTGCCCGACAGCCGCGACCAGCTGCGCCTGGCGCTGACGCGCACCTACAAGGCGCCGTCGTCCAGCAGCCTGATCCCGCGCCGCTTCACGACCGCCAACAACAGCCAGACCGAGCCCGACTTCCGCGGCAATCCGGACCTGAAGCCCGAGCTGGCGACCGGGATCGACGCCTCCTATGAGCACTACTGGGCCGAGAACGCCCTGCTGAGTGCGAGCGTGTCGATGCGCCGGATCAGCGGCTACACGCGCCAGGGCCTGATCCTGGAAGGCGGCCGCTGGATCCAGACGCCGGTCAACGACGGCGATGCGGTGACGCGCAGCGTCGAGCTGGAAGCGAAGTTTCCGCTGTCCGCGGTGATGGACCAGGCCCCTGGCGTCGACCTGCGCGCCAGCGTGTCGCGCAACTGGTCGAAGGTCAGGGAGGTGCCGGGGCCGGACAACCGGCTGGACCAGCAGACGCCGCTCTCGGCCACGCTCGGTGTCGACTACAAGACGCGCGACAGCAAGCTCGCGACCGGCGCCAGCTTCGCCTTCAAGAATGGCGGGCCGGTGCGCATCAATGCCAACCAGTCCGGCTACCAGACGGTGCGGCGCGACCTGGATCTGTATGCGCTGTGGAAGTTCAACGCGCAGTACCAGCTGCGCCTCGCCGTCGCGAACCTGCTGGAGCAGGACTTCGTGAGCGATGCGCGCTATACGGATGCGAACGGGACGCAGCGGCGCACCGGCATCTTCCCGGGGCGCAGCACGGGGCGGGTGACGCTGGAGACGCGGTTTTGAGGTAGCGCCGGGTCCGCCCGCCGGAAGTCCGCTTACTGGTGTTGCCCCGGAAATTGAATATACGGACCCGAAGGAGCCTGGTCCGGCGGAACGAAGGCGGGAGCCTGGCTTCCAGCCGGTCCCAGGTGGCGCACGAAGCGATAGATCGCGCGCAGATCCTCCTTGTCCATGTCGCGCAGCGCGAACCAGGGCATCGGCGGCCGTAGCTGCACCGTCTTCGCGGCCCTGATCCAGTCGTCCTCGCTCACCCTGCTCATCGCCAGGCGCAGGTTGGCCGGGTAGGTCGTTCCCCAGGCGCCACGCCAGCCGAGCCGGTCGCCGAGAAGCCAGTCCTTTTCCGGAACCTGCCCGCCGGTCTGGGCATAGCCTGCCGTGTGGCAGTCATTGCAGGCGGCAATGCGCACGAGGTAGCGCCCGCGTTCGATGTACTTTCCTTCCGCCGCCTTTCCCGAAGCTTCCTGGCGGCCGGCCTTGTCTGCCGAGTACGCCGTGGCCGGCAGGCTGAGCGCCAGCAGCAGGGCCTGCACGATGCACGTCCTGTAGATGTGATTCGACATGAGTGCCTCCGCATCCTAGTGTTGTGCTGCAACCGGTTCGGAAAGCTGCTGCAGGATGGCCGCCGTGTCCAGCCAGACGTTCTCGCGCCGTATCTTGCCATCCGGCTCCACTTCGAAGATATGCAGGATCCGGAAGCTCAGCGGCCGGTCATGGCCGGGCAGGCCCAGCGGGTGGCCCACGGCCCGCCCATGCCAGATGCTTTCATCCACGACGAAACCCTCGCCATACAGACGCCTGACCTTGGTAATCCCCTCGCCTGCGAGGTCCGCGAACATGCGCTCATAGAAGGCGCGCGCCTGGTCCTTGGTGCGGGAAGCGCCGGACGGCCATCCCACGAGATCGTGGGTGAGGTCGTCGGTCAGCGTCGACAGGACGCCGTCCACGTCGTCTTCCGCTTCGTACTGGAAATGCCGATCGATCAGCGCGTCGTACTGCGCAGGGGTAAGGTTCGCCATGACTGTCTCCTGATAAAAAAACCGGTCAAAAATCCCTGGCTGGCTATAATGTTACATATGTCTCATATGAGACGCATGTATCATGAATAGACCACGATCATGGAGAAGTCAAGGACGATGCACACCAGGCCCCTCACCACGCGCGCCAGCCTCGAACAGGGGCGCGCCGGCCAGAAGCTGCGGACCTACCAGGCGCTGCTGGATGCGGCGCTGGAACTGACCGACGCGGGCCAGGCGCCGACCCTCCAGGACGTGGCCAGCAGGGCCGAGGTATCGCGCGCCACCGTCTACCGCTACTTCGCCTCGGTGGACGCGCTCATCCACGAAGCCTATTTCGGCCGTGCCGCCGTGCCGCTGGAAGAACTCGTACCGCCGGGCACCGAGCCGGTCGCCGCCATCGGGCGTGCTGCGGAAGCGCTGAACCGCCTTCTCCTCGATGACGAGGCCGGGGTGCACGTGGTCGAACGCGCCTTCATGCAGATGTGGCTCGACAGCATCCCAGGCGAGCGGCCCTCGCGCGTGGGGCGGCGCATGAAGTACATCGATCCGATCGTGGACGGACTGAGCGACCGGCTGGATGCGCCGGCGCGGCGGCGGCTCCGCACCGCGCTCGCCCTGACCATGGGAACGGAGGCGGTCCTGGCCATGCGTGACGTGGCCGGTGCGCCGATCAAGGAATGCATTGCTGCCTCGACCTGGGCCGCGAAGACCCTGGTCCGCCAGGCGCTTGCCGACGCGGCCGTTCGCAGCAGTCGGCCGGGCAGGAAAATCCCGCATGCGTAAATCAGACGCGGCTACCAGACAGGCTCTCATGATCACACAATTCTTTGAGGATCTATCGAATCTGGCAATCGGCAAGGACCCGGGCGAGCATGAACTGCAACGCATCGGCGTCGCGATGCTGGCCCTTGCCGGGACCATGCAGCGGGAGGAATCAAGCTTCCGTCGCGCCGTCGACGGCGAGGAACTGGTGTACGCGCTGCATGAGACGAGAGGAGGACCTTCCCTGTACCTCGTGTCCGACGCCGCCGGTGTGCGCAGCGAGCCCCACGAGCATCGGACCTGGGCCGTCATTGCCGGCTTGTCGGGCGTCGAACTGAACGTCATCTATGAGATGCACGAGCCTGGCGGCAGGACGGTGAAGCCGGTCTACCGCCAGGAAGTCAAGGCGATGGATGTCATCCGCCTTCCTGCGAAGGCGATTCACTCGACGTATGCCATGGGAGCCGAACCGACCTTCCACTTGCACCTGTACGGCCTTCCACTGAACGAGCTGCCGCCCTATCGTTCGCGTTGCTACAGCCGCATGCCGGCCGAATAAGCGAGTATCTGCTCGACCAGGCGTTCAGGCGTATCGCGAATGTCGAGCGTGATCCCTGTTTCGTCCGGCTGCAGCGGCTCCAGCGACGCCATCTGGCTGTCGAGCAAGGACGTCGGCATGTAATGTCCCGGCCGTGCGCCCATGCGCTCGGCGATCAGGCCGCGCTCCCCGGCCAGGTGGACGAAGCGCACATCCCCCGCCCCGCGCAGGATGTCGCGATAGGCGCGCTTGAGCGACGAACAGGACAGCACCGCGCCTTGCCCGCCGCGTCCGGCAAGCTCGTCGCGCAGCGCCTCCAGCCACCCCTGGCGGTCCTCGTCGGTCAGCGGCACGCCCGCCTTCATCTTGGCCACGTTGGCGGCCGAATGGTAGTCGTCGCCCTCGATGAACGGCGCCCCGAGCCGCGCTGCCAGGCGCGATCCGGTCTGGCTCTTGCCGCAGCCGCAGACTCCCATGATGACCCAGGCGATGCCCTGGTCCCCGCCCTTCCCGTTTGCTTCCATGATTCCTATGATAGCGCTAACAAAACACCAGCATAGCCGGGTTGGCGCCTGCCTGTAAAGCGCCACGGGAGAAAAAGAGGCCAGGTGTTGTTAAGTGCTCTCGCGTTCCCGCAGGGTGAAGCCGAGGTCGATGCGCCGGCGCTCCGGTTCCTTGCCGGCGATGAGCTGCAGCAGCAGGGATGCGGCTTCATAGCCGACCTGGTAGCGCGGGGTATCGATGGTGGTCAACGACGGCATCATCCAGGCCGAGGCCGGCAAGTCGTTGAAGCCGCTGATCGCGATCTGTTCCGGAATGCGGATGCCCTGGCGCTGGCAATGGAAGATGGCGCCATGCGCCAGGTCGTCGTTACAGCAGAACACGGCGTCGACATCGGGCACGCTGTCGAGCATCCGCCCCATCAGCTCGGCCCCGAGGGCGATGGTCGACGAATCCGGCACCATCACTTCGAGGCGCTGGTCGGCCAGCCCCGCCGCCTGCATCGCCTGGCGGTAGCCGTCGGCGCGGCGCAGGGTCCGCTCGTCGAGCTGGGCGCCGATGAAGCCGATGCGCCGGTAACCCTTGTCGATCAGGTAGCGCGTCATCGCCATGCCGGCGTCGAGCTGGGAGAAGCCGACCGACAGCACGTCCGTATTGTCGGCCAGGTCCATCATCGACACCACCGGCACCTTCGACGCCGCCAGCATCTGCGCCACCTGCGGGCTGTGCGCAAGGCTCGACAGGAGTATGCCGTCCGGGTTCGATTGCAGGTAAATGCTCAGCAGCTTTTCTTCCTGCGCATCGGAGTAATGGGTATTGCCGATCAGGAGCTGGTAGCGTCCCGGGCCCACCGCATCCTGGATGCCGTCCAGCACCGCGGTGAACACCAGGTTCGACAGCGACGGCACCAGCACCACGATCACATGCGACTGCGCCGACGCCAGCGCGCGTGCGGCGCGGTTGGGTACATAGCCCAGTTCGGCGACCGCCTGCTCGACCTTGATGCGCGTCGCTTCCGACACCAGCTGTGGCTGGCTGAGCGCGCGCGAGGCCGTCATGATCGACACCCCGGCCTGGGCCGCCACCTGCTCGAGCGTGGTCCGCCCCGTTCCCCTCGCCTTCCCACTACCGGATCTACTCATTTCATTCCTGTTTCGATTAACGGGCCCCATTGGAAGAGCCGCCTCGGATTGCGCCATGCTTTAGCCAGAATGTCAATGTTTTCCGACCTTTTCGCGCACTGTTCCGTATCTGGCCATGCCATGCAAGACGGGCGCCGGCTGGGCAGGAAAACACGGGTTTGACGGCTGCGCGCCACACTGTAGCGTCCGCTAACATGCTTTCCTTGACGCACCAAAAGCCCTCGGGCAGAGTGCGGGCTTGCCTTAAAGCATTCATCTCATTCATCCTTACGCCTACATGTTCGTCGATTTCCAGCCGCCTCCCGCCGAAGTCCAGCCAGCCACCCCCACAGCATCGTTCGACGAGCAGTACGACAAGGCGCGCACCCTCGCCAACAGCGGCCAGCCGGCGCTGGCGCTGGCCGCCTACAACGCCCTGCTGGCGCGCTCGCCGGGCAATGTCGACGTGCTGCTGGGCCGCGGCATCGTGCTCACCCGCCTGGAGCGCTGGACCGAAGCGGAGGCCGACCTGACCGCCGCCGCCAAGGCGTCGCCGACCTATGCCGATGTCTGGTCGGCGCTTGGCAACATGTATCAATGGAATGACCAGCCCGCAAAGGCCATCGACGCCACCACGCACCTGATCGCACTGCAGCCGAACGACCCGGCCGGCTACCTGGCCCGCGCCCGCTCCTACCGCGCCGACGGCCGCCTGCCTGAGGCGCGCGCCGACCTGGCCCGTGCGCGCCAGGCAGGCGGCGACATGGCCGAGATCGAGGCCGCGCTGTCGGCCATGCAGCCGCGCCCGGCCAGCCCGGACGCCGCCATCGCCGCCGGCTACACCTGGGCCGCCAGCCTGTCCTCGACCTGGACCGACGTCGGCGGCGACACCCCGCGCTGGAACGAGCAGACCGCCAGCGTGCGCCATTACACCAGGCGCGGCTCGCTCGGCTTCGAGACCCTGCGCGCGCACCGCTTCGACCAGACCGGCCACGCCTGGGCGCTGGACGCCTATGTCAACCTGTGGGACGGCGCCTATGCCAACCTGCGCTACCAGCGCGCGCCGGCCGCGCGCCTGTTCCCGGCCAATTCCGGACGGGTCGAGCTGTACCAATCGATCGGCAACGGCTACGAGCTGTCGATCAGCGACGACGTGCTCGGCTTCGACGGCCGCGTGAACATCTATGGCGTCACCCTCGGCAAGTACACGGGCAACTTCTACTTCCAGCTGCGCCACCAGAACATCGTCTCGGAAGGTTCGCGCAGCTCGGGCAACCGCCTGCTGGGCCGCTACTACTACCGGGGCGACGCCGACAGCTATGTCGAGCTGTCCGCCAACCGCGGCCGCAGCGACGACCCGCTGTCGCTGGTGGGCGGCCGTACCCGTTCGGGCGGCGGCGGCATGAACCTGGTCCACTACTTCTCGCGCGACTGGGGCGGCCGTCTCGGCGCCAGCTTCTCGCGCGACAGCAATGAGGCGCGCGAACACAGCCTGTCGTTCTCGCTGTACCGCCGATGGTAAGCCGCGAACGTCTCCGCGCCGCGGGCGGCGCGTGTGCCAACGCCCTCGCCTGCGCCTTCGAAACGCTGCCGGCCCTGATGGCGGCCTGGCTGTGCCTGCGCATCGCCGAGGCGATCCACGCCTCCGCCGCCGGGGTGCCGCAGTCGACCCTGTTCGGCACCGGCGTGGGCAACGACGCCATGTCGCTGCTGCGCTTCGGCTTCGTGTTCCTGCTCGGCGCCCTGCCGCTGGCGCTCGTGCCCTCGCGCCGCGCACGCGTCGTGCTGCTCGGAGCGATCTGGAGCATGCTGCTGTGCTTTCATGCCGCGCTGCTGCAATACCACTGGGTGTCGGGCGTGCCGCTCGGCGCCGACCTGTTCGCCTATTCCGCCAGCGAGATCGGCACCACGGTCGGCGGCGGCTGGACGCTCAGCCCCCTGCTGGGCGCGGCCCTGCCGCTGTCGCTGGCCGTCCTGTGGGCGCTGCTGGCGGCCAGCATGCGCAGCTGGTGGCCACGGGTGAGCGGCCGCAGCGCGCTGGTCGGGCTGGCGGCCAGCGTGCTGGCCTTCGTCCTGCTGCCCGAGCGCTTCCTGCCGCGCGTCGTGCGCACCGACGCCGACCAGGCCTTCGTCATCAACAAAACCTCTTACTTCACCGACAAGAGCCTCGCCTGGCTGCATGACGCGAGCCCGGCGCCGAAGGCGCAGTCCGAGACGAACGGCGATGCGCCCTGGGCCGGCAAGGACCCGCGCTATCCCTTCCTGCGCGCCGAACGCACGCCAGACACGCTCGGCCCGCTGTTCGCGGCCGCAAGCGGCGCCCCGGGCACGCCGCCGAACCTGGTCTTCATCATCGTCGAGGGCCTGGGCCGCTCGTTCTCCGGTCCGGGAGCGCGGCTCGGCAGCTTCACGCCCTTCCTCGACGAGCTGGCCCAGCGCAGCCTGTACTTCGAAAACTTCCTGGCCGGCCAGGGCCGCACCTTCGGCGTGCTGACCACCGTGTTCGGCTCGCTGCCCTTCGGCGAGAACGGACTGGCCGCGCTGGGCGAGCGCATGCCGCGCCACGAATCCCTGCTCACCGTCCTCAAGTCGCGGGGCTACCGCCTGAAGTTCTATTCGGGTTCGAACATGGAGTTCGACAACGAAGGCCTGTTCCTGCGCCGCCAGGGCGTGGACAGCATCGTCAGCGAGAAGGATTACGGGCCGCCCCACAAGCGCAGCAACGACTGGGGCTATGCCGACCGCGACCTGATGGAGATGGCGCTGCGCCGCGAGCGCAAGGACGTCGCCGCGCCGTTCGTGAGCATCATCCAGACCACCAGCATGCACAGCCCGTTCACCTTCCCGGGCCAGGCCGACTACATGCGGCGCGTCGACCGCCACGTGGCCGAGCGCCAGCTGCCGTCCTCGCCGCTGCACCAGCGCCACCGCGACATCTTCGGCAGCATCCTGTACACCGACGACGCGCTGCGCATGTTCTTCGAGCAGGCAAAAACGCTGCCGGGCTACGACAACACGATCTTCATCATCACCGGCGACCACCGCCTGCCGGAGCTGCCGATGGACGCCCGCATCGAGCGCTACCACGTGCCGCTGATCGTATACTCGCCGCTGCTCAGGGAGCCGCAGTCGATCAAGTCGGTCTCGTCGCAGTTCGACATCGCGCCTTCGCTGCTGGCCTACCTGTCGAATGGCTACGGACTGAAGACGCCGGCGCAGGTGACCTGGCTGGGCACCGGCCTCGATACCGAGAAGTCGTTCCGCAACCTGCACGCGATTCCGCTCAAGCAGACCAAGACCGAGATGAGCGACTTCGTGTCCGGCTCGGTGTACCTGGCCCAGGGCCAGCTGTACACGATCGGGGACGGCATGGCGACCGACCGCCTCGAGGACGGCGCCGCGCTGGCCAAGGCGCAGTCGCACTTCGACGCCTTCCTGCGCGCCAATGGCATGGCGGGCAAGGCCGCCGCGCTGTCGCCGGCCGGCGCCCAGCTGGCGTCCTACGGCGGCGAGCGCACCCTGCGCGGCGTGCCGCTGGTGTCGGAAGCGGGCGAGGTCGGCGTCACCGGCGTGCGGTCCCGCCCCGGCACCGGCCGGCTGACGATCGAAGCCACCGTCACCAACCATGCGGCGGTGCGCTCGCGCGAGTTCGCGCCGCTGCTCGTCATCACCAACGAGCACGGGCTGGAACTGGGCGAAGTCACGGGCGAGGCGCGCTCCCTGGAGCCGGGCGAATCGGCGTCGGTGTCGCTGCAGCCGGACCTGCGCAAGGTGCCGCCGGGTACCTACTACCTGTCCGTCATCCCGTCGAATCCCGACACCGGGCGCTCGATCGGGGTCGGCCAGTACCACGTGGAGCTCAAGCTGTGAAACGCATCCTCGCCTCCCTGCTGCTCGCCGTCGGCATGAGCGCCCATGCGGCGCCGGACCCGGGCGCGCCCGAAGCGGCCCCGCGCGCGATCTGGACCTGGGAAGAAGAGTCCTACGCCATGCTGCAGCAGGGCGCGGCGGCCGAGCGCGGCATCGCCTTCCTGAAGTCGAAGTCGATCGACACGGTCTACCTGTACGCCGACGCCCTCAAGGGCCGCAACCTGATCACCGAACAGCCGCAGCTGTACCGAGCCCTGGTGCGCCGCATGCACGCCAACGGCCTGAAAGTGTACGCGCTGCTCGGTTCCGGCTACCTGAACACGGAACGCTACGTGCTGCCGCGCTACCGCGCGCAGGCCGAGGCCATGCTGCAGCGCGTCCTCGACTACAACAAGGGCGCCGCGCCCGAGGAACGCTTCGACGGCATCAACCTCGACATCGAGCCGCACATCCTGGACGAGTGGTCGACCCGCAAGATGGCCCTGCTGGCCGAGTTCATCGAGATGTCCGACGCGCTGGTGCGCCTCAAGCAGAAGTCCGGCCAGGCGCTGCCGATGGGTCCCGCGATTCCGTTCTGGTTCGACGGCATCCAGATCGACTGGAAGGGCAAGCGCAAGCCGGTCAGCCAGCATGTGCAGGACCTGTACGACTATGTGGCGCTGATGGACTACCGCGACCGTGCGGACGGCGGGGACGGGATCATCAGCCATGCGATGGATGAACTCGAGTATGCGAATGCGACCGGGCGCAAGGTCATGATCGGGGTCGAGACCCTGCCCAATACGATCAGGAAGGTCTCGTTCCACCACCTGAAGGAAGCGGACATGGAGCGCGAGCTGGGGCTGACCGCGAAGAGCGTCGGCGCGATGCCGGCGTTCGGCGGGTTCGTGATCCACCACTACCAGTCCTACCGCAAGTGGCTCGGACTCGAGTGAGCTCCTTCAGCAGAAGTCCCGGCTCGACGTATTCAGGCGGCCCAGCAGCTGCGACATGTCGACCAGCCGCTTGGCCACCAGGTGGCGCACCTCCCCTTCCCTCTGCCACACTCCATACACCCCGAGCAGCGGCGCATTCAGCACCTCGCGCCGCTGCTGCTCCACCAGCGTTGGCCAGACGATCACGTTGACGTTGCCGGTCTCGTCCTCCAGCGTGATGAACAGCACCCCCTTGGCGGTCCCGGGGCGCTGGCGCACCGTCACGATGCCGCAGGCGCGCGCCAGCTGGCCGTCCTGGTAGTCCATCAGGGTGGACGCCGGCATGAAGCGCCTGGCCAGCAGCTGCGGGCGCAGCAGGGCCAGCGGATGGCGGCCCAGGGTCAGGCCCTGCGCGCGGTAGTCGCCCACGATCTCCTCGCCCTCGCTGGGCGCGGCCAGCTGCGGCGCCTCTTCGCGCGGCGTGGTCGGACGCAGCAGGTCGCGGTCCGGCGCCGCGCCCACCGCCTGCCATAGCGCCTCGCGCCGGTGCCCGGCCAGCGATTGCAGCGCATTCGACGCGGCCAGCACCTGCAGGTCGCCGCGCTCGAGCCGGGCGCGCCGCGCCAGGTCGGCCACGCTCTCGAAGGGCCGGATCGCGCGCGCATCCTCGATGCGGGCGGCGGCTTCGCTGCTCATGCCGCGCTGCAGGGATAAGCCGAGCCGCACCGCCGGCTGGCGCGTGCGGTCGACCGGGTCATATTCTTCCAGCGCCGATTCCCAGCCGCTGATGTTGACATCCACAGGACGCACCTCGATGCCGTGGCGGCGCCCGTCCTGCACCAGCTGGGAGGGACTGTAGAAGCCCATCGGCTGGCTGTTGAGCAGCGCGCACAGGAAGGCGGCCGGCTCGTGGCACTTGAGCCAGGAGCTGGCATAGGCCAGCAGCGCGAAGCTGGCCGCGTGCGACTCGGGGAAGCCGTATTCGCCGAAGCCCTGGATCTGGCTGAAGATCGCCTCGGCGAATTCGAGCTGGTAGCCGCGTTCCAGCATGCCGTGCACGATGCGCTCGTAGTACTGTTCCAGGCCGCCCTTGCGCTTCCAGGCCGCCATCGCGCGCCGCAGCTGGTCGGCCTCGCCCGGCGTGAAGCCGGCGCCCAGGATCGCCACCTGCATCACCTGCTCCTGGAAGATCGGCACGCCCAGCGTGCGTTCCAGGGCCACCTTCATTTCGGGGCTCGGGTAATGCACCGGCTCCAGCCCCTGGCGCCGGCGCAGGTAGGGATGGACCATGCCGCCCTGGATCGGGCCGGGACGCACCACCGCCACCTCGATCACCAGGTCGTAGAACTCGCGCGGCCGCATGCGCGGCAACATGCTCATCTGCGCGCGCGACTCGATCTGGAACACGCCCACGGTGTCGGCGGCGCAGATCATGTCGTAGGTGGCCGGATCGTCGGCCGGGATGTCCTGCATCTCGAACACGTCGCCGTGGCGCTGGCCGACCAGCTCCAGCGCGCGGCGCAGCATCGACAGCATGCCCAGCGCCAGCACGTCGACCTTCATCAGGCCCAGCTCCTCGAGGTCGTTCTTGTCCCACTGGATCACGCTGCGGTCCGCCATCGCCGCGTTCTCGATCGGCACCAGGCGCGACAGCTTGCCCTGCGCGATCACGAAGCCGCCCGGGTGCTGCGACAGGTGGCGCGGGAAGTTCAGCAGCTGCTGCGCCAGGGTGGCCCACTGCTGCGACAGCGGCGCTTCCGGATCGAGCCCGCTCTCGGCCAGGCGGCCCAGCAGGTCGGCGCGGCCGTCGAACCAGTGGTGGGTCTTGGCCACCTTCTCGACGATCGCCAGGTCGATGCCGAGCGCGCGCCCGCTGTCGCGCAGCGCGCTCTTGGGCCGGTAGCTGATCACCACCGCGGCCAGCGCGGCGCGCTCGCGCCCGTACTTGGCGTAGATGTACTGGATGACCTCCTCGCGCCGCTGGTGCTCGAAGTCGACGTCGATGTCGGGCGGCTCGTTGCGCTCCTTCGAGATGAAGCGCTCGAACAGCAGGCTGGCGCGCGCCGGGTCGACCTCGGTGATGCCGAGGCAGTAGCAGACCGCCGAATTGGCCGCCGAGCCGCGTCCCTGGCACAGGATGTTCTGTGAGCGCGCGAAGCGCACGATGTCGTACACCGTCAGGAAGTAGTGCTCGTAGCGCATCTCGGCGATCAGGGCCAGTTCGTGCTCGATCTGGGCCTGGACCCGGGCCGGGATGCCTTCGCGGAAGCGCCGGTGCGCGCCGATATAGGTTTCGGCGCGCAGGTAGCTGGTGGCGTCGTGCCCGGCCGGGACCACTTCGTCCGGGTATTCGTAGCGCAGTTCGTCGAGCGAGAAGGTGCACAGGCGCGCGATGCGCACGGTCTCGTCCAGCGCCTCGCGCGTATAGATATTGGCCAGGCGCAGGCGCGCGCGCAGGTGCTGCTCGGCGTTCTGGGCCAGTCCGTAGCCGCATTCGGCCACCGGCTTGCCCAGGCGCGTGGCGCTCAAGGTGTCCTGCAGCGGCTTGCGCGAGCGCACGTGCATGCACACGTGGCCCAGTGCGACGATCGGCAGGCCATGCTGCCAGCCCACCTCCTCGACCGTGGCGCGGTGCGCCTCGTCGAAGGCCCGGTGCAGCAGGACCAGGCCGAGCCAGGCGCGTCCCGGGAAGGTCGTGGCCATCCACGCCGCCTGGGCATGCAGGCGGTCGACATCGAGCGCCTCGTGGCCCGGATAGGCCGGCAGCAGGATCGCCAGGCAGTCCGGCATGTGCCTCAAATGCGCGTGTCCGGGGCCCGGTCCGGCCAGGTCATCGGGGGTCAGGAAGTACTCGCCCTTGGCGCTTCTCATGCGGCCCAGGGTGATCAGCTCGGACAGGTTGCCGTAGCCGTTGCGGTTCTGGGCCAGCAGGATCAGGGACAGCGCCGGGCTGCCGTCCGCGCCCTTCAGGTGGAAATGGGCGCCGATCACGAGCGGCAGGCCGGCCTTCTTCGCTTCGGCATGGGCGCGCACCACGCCGGCCAGCGAGCACTCGTCGGTGAGCGCCAGCGCGAAGTACCCGAGCTGCACGGCGCGCGCCACCAGTTCCTCCGCGTGCGAGGCGCCGTGCAGGAACGAGAAGTTCGATAGGCAGAACAGTTCGGCGTACTGCGGCAGTACCTGGGGCGCTTGCGGAGCGGAAAAGATCTGGTCGGTCACGGTCGATAGGCAAAGGCTGGGCTAGAATGCTGGATAGAACAGCAATACTGTATAAAAACACAGTATAACCGAGCAACCGTGTCCGACAAGGGAAACACATGCAGATTCACGCCTTCCGCTGCTTCGGCGAGCACGCCGGCGACGGCAACCCGGCCCTGGTGATCGAGGACGATCCGTCGTCCCTTGACGCGCGCCAGGCCTTTGCGCGCGAGCGCAACACGACCTGCGTCTGGATCGATCCCGCCGACGGCCCCGGCGTGGCGGCCGTGGTCGACTTCTTCTATCCGCACATGCGCAGTCCCCTGTGCCTGCACGCGACCCTGGCCGTGGCGAAGCGGCTGTTCATGCGCCACGGCGCCGGCGCACGGCTGGCGGTGAAGACGGCCATGCGCGGCCAGCGGCTCGAACTTGCCGGCGCACTTGCCAGCACCGGCGGCGAGGTCTTCGTGCGCCTGCAGGCGCAGGATGCGCCGCAGCCGCTACCGGCGCCCGCCCTGCTCGCACGCCTGCTGGCCGCGCCCGGGCTGGCGCCGCTCGCGCCGCCGCGCGTGGCCTCGGTCGGCAGCCCGAAGCTGCTGGTCCAGGTGGCGGATGCGGCCACCCTGCATGGCCTGGCGCCCGACCTGCCGGCGCTTGCCGCCTGGGGCAAGGAAGCGGGCGTGAACGGCTGCTACGTCTACTGCGAGCTGGACGACGGCCGCTTCGAGGGCCGCAACTTCAACCACCTCGACCCGGCGCTGGAGGACAGCGCCACGGGCGTGGCGGCCGGCGCCCTGACTGCGCTGCTGGGCCGCGGCATCACGCTGCTGCAGGGCCGTGCAACGGGACGCTCCTGCCTGATCCGCACGCGCACCGAGGGTGGCGATATCCTGGTCGGGGGGCAGGCCCAGCCTGCCTGACAAGGAGCGCATGTTGGCAACGTACCTACAGGCAACGTTAACGCTGGCCTAAGCGCCTCAGGTGGCATACACTTCCGCGCACTGTTACCTGAGCCCATCCATTCTGGACATGAAACCAACATTCCTTGCCTACGCCCTCCCCCTGGCCCTGCTCGGCGCCGCGCCCGCGCACGCTGACGTCGACTACCAGCTGCGCATCACCGACGCCGCCCAGCACCTGGCCGAGGTGCGCGCCACCTTCCCTGCCGCATCCGGCAACAAGCTGGAAGTGCAGATGCCGAACTGGCGCACCGGCCGCTACCAGGTGCTGAACCTGGCCAACGGCGTGCGCCTGTTCAAGGCCTTCGACGCCAAGGGCCAGGCGCTGCCGGTGGCGAAGAGCGACAAGGGCACCTGGACGGTCGACACGAAACCGGGCGACACGGTGACGGTGCAGTACGAGCTGTATGCCAACCTGCTGGCCGAACGCACCCGCCATATCGACGACACCCACGCCTACCTGGACGCCAGCGGCGTGTTCGTCTACGCCGCGCCCTTCCGCAACGAGCCGGTCAAGGTCAGGCTCGACGTGCCGCAAGGCTGGCAGTCGCGCTCGGGCATGGACGCCGGCGCCTGCGGCCACTGCTTCGTCGCGCCGAACTACGACGTGCTGATCGACTCGCCGATCGAGACCGGCGTCCACGAGTTCTACACCGATGCCGTGGACGGCCGCACGATCGAGCTGGCAATCTGGGGCCGTGGCAACCACGACGGCAAGCAGATGATGGCCGACCTGAAGAAGATCGTGGCCGAAGGCGCCAAGCTGTATGGCGGCAGCTACCCGTTCAAGCGCTACCTGTTCATCGTGCACGCCACCGACAACGCCGGCGGCGCCACCGAGCACGTGAACTCCACCGTCATCCAGAAGCCGCGCTGGACCTTCGCCTCGCGCAAGGGCTACCTCGACTTCCTGAAAGTGTCGGCGCACGAGTTCTTCCACACCTGGAACGTGAAGGCCTACCGTCCGAAGGAGATGGTGCCCTACGACTACCAGAACGAGAACTACAACCGCCTGCTGTGGATCGCCGAGGGCCACACCTCCTACTTCGACGAGATGATCGTGCTGCGCGCCGGCCTGCAGAAGCGCGACGAATTCATGGAAGAGTATGCGAAGCAGATCGACGACTACCTGCACCAGCCGGGCCGCTTCCAGCAGAGCGCGGCCGACGCCAGCTTCGACGAATGGATCGCGGTCGGCGGCGAGCGCGCGCGCAACGCCTCGGTCAACATCTACTCCAAGGGCCAGCTGCTGGCGCTGATGATGGACATCGAGCTGCGCCGCCAGACCAAGGGCGCCAAGGGCCTGGAGGACATGCACCGCATCCTGTACGAGAAGCACTCGGTGGCCCAGGGCGGCTACGACGTGCCGGCCGTGCTGGCGGCGCTGCGCCAGGTCAGCGGCCAGGACTGGAGCGGCTGGTGGAGCCAGTACGTCGACGGCACCGCCGAGATCCCGTTCGACAAGCTGCTCGGACAGGTCGGCCTGCAGCGCCTGGTCGACGTGCCGAAGGACCAGGAACAGAAGGACGAATGGTGGGCCGGCTGGACCGTGCGCGAAGGCAGCGACCCGGCCGTCGTGACCGTGGTCGAGCGCGACAGCCCGGCGTGGAAGGCGGGCGTGGTGTCCGGCGACGTGCTGGTTGCCGTGAACGGCCTGCGCGTATCGGCGAAGGATTTGTCGGACAAGATGTCGCTGTCGAAGGCGGGTCCGTTCAAGCTGCACCTGTTCCGCCGCGACGAACTGCGCGAGCTCCAGGTCGCGCCGGTGCTGCAGGCCAAGGGCAAGCTCAAGCTGAAGGCGCTGGACAAGGCGGACGAGCCGCAGAAGGCGCTGAACGCGTCCTGGCTGGGCATGGCCTGGCCGAAGGAAGAGCCGAAGAAGCCCTGATGTAACCGGCAGCGCGGCGTGACACCCGCGCCCCCTCATCGAACCGCGGCGACTGGTGACAACCGGCGCCGCGGTTTGTCTTTGCAGGCGCCGCATCCCTGTACCGCCATGCGCTGGACATTTGGCGGCCTCCATCTATGCTGAAATTCTCGTCACGATCACGGCAACCGGGAGGCGCGCCGCCATGGACCCTCATGCTGATGGACTAATAACCGCCATAGAAGCCATTCCCTTGCGTATCCCCTTCACCGCGGGAGGCACGGCGGATGCCGGCCCATGGGGTGGAAAGGGCTTGAAGACGGTCGATGCGCTGATCGTCAAGCTCAGCACGGACCAGGGGCGTGTCGGATGGGGAGAGAGCTTTGGCCTGGGCACCGCCTTGGTCGTGAAGGCCGCCATCGACCATGCGATTGCACCGCTTTGCATCGGACGCCATGCCGTGCCGATCGAAAAGCTGATGCATGAGCTCCAGGCGGCCCTGCATGTCTATGGTCGAAGCGGCGCGCTCATGTTCGGCCTGTCGGCGCTCGATATCGCCCTGTGGGACCTGGCCAGCAAGGCGTGCGGCCAGCCGCTTCATCGACTGCTGGGCGGCAGCGACGCGGCCAGCCTGCCCTGCTATGCAAGCTTGATCCGCTACACGGATCCGGAGCTCGTCAGGCAAAACACCGGCCGTGCACTGCTCGACGGCTACCGGCATATCAAGCTGCATGAGGTGCGGCTCGACTGTGTACGGGCCGCGCGCGAGGCTGCCGGAGAAGATGTGCGGATCGCCCTCGACGTGAACTGCCCATGGACGGTGCGCGAGGCGCTGGACATGGCCCGTGCGCTGCGTCCCTATGACTTGCACTGGCTGGAAGAACCGGTATGGCCGCCCGAAAACCATGAGGGCCTGGCACAGGTGCGCCGGGAAGGAGGCATCCCGGTCGCGCCGGCGAAAATGCCTCGACCCTGATCGATTTCCAGCATCTGCTGGGGGCGCGGGCCGTCGATTTCGTGCAACCGAGTCCAGCGAAAATGGGCGGGATCACGGAATTGCGCAAGGTCTTCGCGCTGGCCGCCGCACACAACGCCACCGTGATGGTGCACTCGTTCTACGACGGCCCCGGCCTGCTGGCCAGCGTCCATGCCAGCGCCGCATGGGGAGGCCCGAATGCGCTGCTCGAGTGGCGCTACCTCGACCTGGAAGCGCAATTGTACGGCGACGCCATCCTGCCCAGGCATGGCGCCATCGCCGTGCCGCAAGGCCCCGGGCTCGGCATCGAACCGGATCCGGACGTCATTCGGGACTATCGCCTGGCTTGATGCGGCTGCGCAGACCTGCGCATTGCGCCGAAATCCGATGGCCGCTGAGGAGCTTTTGTCTGAAAATTGTCATGTGGGGAAGGGTCAGGGTCAGGTCTGTCATTCGGACACCGAGCAAGCACCTTTGCTCTATCTCAAAATGCTGGTTCGTTTATCCCAAACTCGTCAATGTTTGGCTCACATTTATCATCGAAACCGCGTATCACGACCATGTCGGAAAGAGGAAAAAGTCTCAGCATACTTAACACCGTTCTGAGCTCGACTTTGTCCATTTGAGAGGAATACGCGCGCAGAAAAAGGCAAGCCCGAATGTATAGTTACCGATTGACCGATCCTGGCAGAGAGGTTAATCGTGGCAACTATTTCATCCGGGCTTACGAGAGCCATTGTAGGATTGTCCGATGTGTTTTCCAAGCGTGCCTGGCCGCTGGCACAGGTATTGTTGGCCGGAGCGATCCTGGCGGTCGGGCCACGCACGGTCAGTGCCGTGCTGCGCGTCATGGGCTTGTCGCAGGAACGGCAATTCCAGAAGTATCACCGGGTACTGAACCGCGTCAAATGGTCGACATTGGCTGCGAGCCGGCGTTTGCTGGGAATGCTGATCGAGGCGTTCGTGCCGGATGGTCCCTTGCTCATGGCGCTGGACGATACGATCGAGCGGCGCCGCGGAGCCAAGATAGCCGCCAGAGGCATTTACCGCGATCCGGTGCGATCGGGCCTCGGTCATTTCGTCAAGGCCAGCGGTTTTCGCTGGTTGTGCCTGATGCTCGTTGCGCCGATTCCATGGGCCAGGCGCTGTTGGGCACTGCCCTTCTGCTCGGTGCTGGCGCCGTCCGAGCGTTATTATCTGAAGCGGGGACGGCATCCCAACAGGCTCACCGACCGCGCCCGGCAATTGCTGTTGATGGTCAGGCGCTGGGTGCGTGAACGGCCCATCGTGGTCGTCGCCGACAGCAGCTTCGCGGCCCTGGAATTGCTCAATGCGGTACGCCACAAGCTCTGCATCGTCACCCGCCTGCGGCTCGACGCGACGCTGTACGATCCGGCGCCCCAGCGTGTACCCGGCACGCGCGGGCGGCCGCGATGCAAGGGACCGCGCCAGCCGACGCTGAAAGCGGTATCGACATCCAAGGCCACCCGGTGGCGCGGCGTGACCCTGTCCCAATGGTATGGCCAGGGCAACAAGGCCGTCGAGATCGCCACGGGGACCGCCGTCTGGTATCGCGGTGGCATGCCGGTCGTGCCGCTGCGCTGGGTCCTGGTGCGCGATGCGCAACGCAAGCTTGAGCCGCAGGCGTTCCTCTGCACCGACGAGACTGCCGAACCTGAGCAGATCCTGGCCTGGTTCATCCGCCGCTGGCAGGTCGAGGTCACCTTCGAAGAGGCACGTGCGCACCTGGGCATGGAAACACAGCGGCAATGGTCCGACCGTGCCATCGCATGCAGCACGCCGGTGATCCTGGCGCTGTATTCGATCGTGGTCTTGACGGCCAGGCAGTTGCTGCCACAGGGCAGCCTGATGACCCGGCATGCCGCGTGGTACGCAAAAGACAGCCCCACGTTCTCCGACACCATCGCCCTGGTACGCCGCTCGTTATGGAGTGAATGGATTGATGAAGGGTCGGAACATCGGCGCGACATGGTGAAAATCCCGCGCGCCTTGTTCGACCGCCTGACGGAAACGGTCTGCTACGCGGCATAAATGGACCAAGTCGAGCTGAGATTTCGCAAGTGTTGGGCGTCCATGTCCGAATGACAGACCTGACCCCGAATGCCACATCCTGGTGTGGCAGAAGGAAGCCGTAGAAGCCTTGATATGACCGGCAGCACGGCGTCAACATCCGCGCGCCCTCATCGAAGCGTGGCGACTGATGAAAACCGGCGCCGCGTTTTTTTGGACGTAGAACGGATTGAGACAATGCGCTTTGTCTAAAAATTGTCATACTTAGTCGAATAAACGCAGGTTATGTAATTACATCGTTGTGTTAATACGACAACTCCGGTGGTGGACGAAGAGTCAATTGATTAGTATTCACTTTTCCCCCGGAGAAAATCTGTGCTCAAACTCAAACTGATTCCCCAGTCGGTGCTGCTCGCCCTGTACGGCGGCGCCGCGCTCGCCGCATTCCTTCCCGCCGTCGCGCATGCCCAGGACACCGCGCCGGCCATCACCGGTGACATCCAGAGCGTCAACGTGGTCGGTTCGCGCCGCGTCAACGCCTCCTCCATCGACACCCCGGTGCCGGTCGATTTCATCCCGATGACGAAAGCGGCTGAACAAGGCGGATCGTTCGACCTGGCGCAGACGCTGACGAATATCTCGCCCTCGTTCAACTCGACCCGCCAGACCGGCGCGGACGGCGCCGACCTGGTCGACTCGGCCGCGCTGCGCGGCCTGGGCTCGGACCAGACCCTGGTGCTGGTGAACGGCAAGCGCCGCCACACGGTGGCCCTGGTAAACCTGTTCGGCGCGCGCAACCGCGGCAATACCGGCACCGACATGAACGCCATCCCGCTGCTCGCGATCCGCAACGTGCAGGTGCTGCGCGACGGCGCCGCCGCGCAATACGGCTCGGACGCGATCGCCGGCGTGATCAACATCGAACTGAAGAAGAACCTGGGCTGCGAATCGGTGCTCGGCTATGGCCAGTACACCGAAGGCGACGGCGAGAACTGGCTGGCGTCGGCCTACTGCGGCGTGGCCGTCGGCGGCGGCGTGCTGGGCATCACCGGCGAATACCTCGACCGTGGCCGCTCGAACCGCTCCGAGCCGGGCAACCCGCGCATCATCGGCGACACCAAGGCCGAGAACCAGACCCTCTACCTGAACGGCGAATTCCCGACCGGTCCGGGCAAGCTGTACTTCACCGCGGGCGCCCAGAAGCGCGACGCCTCGTCGGCCGCGTTCGCACGCGAAGGCCTTGGTTCGGAAGACATCCCGTCGCGTAACTCGGCCGCCATGTACCCGAACGGCTTCGTCCCCTTCATCGACGGCGACGTCGACGACCGCTGGGGCACCGTGGGCTACCGCTGGGCGGTGGGCGAATGGAATGCCGACCTGTCGCAGACCTACGGCTACAACCGCCTGATGTACAACATCAACAACACCCTGAACGCGTCGATCGCGAACCTGGACCTGCTCAATGGCGGCCAGGGCGTGAGCGCCCGCTCCTTCGACGCGGGCGGCTTCTCGTTCCGCCAGGCGACCACCAACCTGGACATCAGCCGCTTCTACGGCGACGTCCTGAAGGGCATGAACGTGGCCTTCGGCCTCGAGCACCGCCGCGAGAACTACCAGATCTTCGCCGGCGAAGCCGGTTCCTACATCGACGCCGACGGCGTGGGCTTCGGTGGCAACGCGGGCAGCCAGGGCTTCCCGGGCTTCCAGCCGGGCGACCAGACCGACAGCGACCGTCACAGCAACGCGGCCTACGTCGACATCGAGACCGACGTCACCGACAAGTTCAAGCTGCAGACCGCTCTGCGCCACGAGCGTTATTCGGACTTCGGCTCGACCACCACCGGCAAGCTGGCCGGCGCCTACCGCCTGAACCCGACCATGCTGCTGCGCGGCTCGGCCAGCACCGGCTTCCGCGCGCCGTCGCTGCAGCAGGTGTTCTTCTCGTCGACCTTCACCGACTTCGTCAGCGGCCAGCCGCTGGACGTGGTGCTGGCGCCAAACGGCGGCCGCGTGGCGAACGCCGCCGGCATCCCGCAGCTCAAGGATGAAGAGTCGAAGAGCTATACGCTGGGCCTGACCTGGAGCCCGACCCAGTCGACCTCGGTGACGGCCGACCTGTACCGCATCGACATCGACGACCGCATCGTGCTGTCGGGCCGCTTCGACGCCGACAACTACCCGGCGCTGGGCGCGACCCTGCAGGCGCTGGGCGTGGGCCAGGCGCAGTTCTTCGTGAACTCGGTGGACACCAAGACCCAGGGCCTGGACCTGACGGTATCGAACCGCACCAGCCTGGGCACGGGCCGCCTGAACACCTTCTTCGCCATGAACTTCGGCAAGACCGAAGTCAAGCGCGTGAAAGCACCGGCGGCGCTGGCCGGCTTCGAGGACGTGCTGCTGTCGGAGCGCGAGCGCCTGTTCATCGAGGAAGGAGCGCCGCGCCGCAAGGCCACCCTGGGCCTCGATTACATCGATGGCCGTCTCGAAACCTCGGTGCGCCTGATCCACTTCGGCCCGCAGACCCTGGGCACCTTCTCGGGTCCGCCGGTGCCGAACCAGCACTACGAAGCGAAGACCTCGGCCGACCTGTCGTTCACCTGGTCCTTCACCGAGAAGACCAAGCTGACCGTGGGCGGCACCAACATCTTCAACGCCAAGCCGACCACCCAGGATCCGAACGAGACCGACAACGGCTTCAAGTACGAGAGCGTGCAGTTCGGCCTGAACGGCACCGCGGCGTTTGCGCGCCTGTCGCACAAGTTCTGATGCGCGCAGCGCCCTCGCAGGCGCTGTTCACGTGAAAAGGTCCCGCTCGCGGGACCTTTTTTCGTTCATGTCCGCAGTGTGCGGATGTGGGCCAGGACCTCGTTCTCGCGTCCCTCGCCCACCAGCTGGGCCGCCGTCCTGCCGCCGAAGGCCGGCAGCGCCTGGTTCATCCAGCTGTTTGCCGCATCGTCGCTCCCCACGAGGCCGCGGACCTCGTGCATCACCGCGTAATACGCCTGCGCCTTGCGCGATTGTTGCTGGAAGCGGGCGCGCAGCGCCGCCATGGCGTCATCTGTCAGTTGTTCGTCTTTGCTCATGAGGATCGGGTGGCGTGAAAGGCATCGTCGGCCCATGATACCGGATCAAGCCACCCGCGGTCAGATCGACGCGTTCCTGCGCCTGCGCGACAGCATCAGGCCCGCCAGCGACGCGCCGAACAAGGCCAGCGATGCCGGCTCGGGCACCGTGAACTCGTCCATCGCCCACTGCGTTCCGCTGCTGTTATGGATGACCAGGGTATCGATGCCCGCCCAGCCGAGCCGGATCCACAGCGGCGTCGTGGTGTCCAGCACGTAGGACGCATCGGTGGCATACAGCAGTTCGCCATTCCGGAAGCCTTCGAAGGAGATTTCCTGGTCCAGCCACGCCGACGTGAAGAACGCGCCGACGAAATGGAAGCCGCCGGCCTTCGAGATCGCGACCGTGCCGCCGTCGCGGTTGAACGCGGTATTCGCATACGAGACCGTGCCCGCGGCATAGCCGCTGCCCGGAAACGCATCGGCCCTGATCGCGCCGAGATTGTCCCAGTCCAGGCCCTGGTAGCCGTTGGCGATCGCTTCGGTTTCGTCGCCGGACAGGTCGTCGAAGCCGATCACCCCGGCAAGCGAACTTGCGGAAGCCAGGGCCAGCGACAGGGAAAGTATCGTTTTCTTCATGTTCTATTCCTCGAAAATCACTCGTTGGATCAATGGATGCCTAGCGGGCCAGGGCCGACACGTCGGCATCGCCCAGCGCCGTGCCATAGATGCGCAGCTCGTCCATCGAGCCCTTGTACGGCGTATCCCACCAGTTCACGCCCAGCGAGAACACGCCGCTGGCGTTGGTGAAGATGTTCGGGAAGTTCGTTCCGCTGAATTTCCTCACGCCGTCCACGTAGACGTTCACCGCGCCGTTCCTGACGGTGAAGGCCAGGTGCGACCAGCGGCCGACCGGGATATTCATGCCCAGCCCGGCGTCGTACCAGGCCGTGCCCGACCAGAGCATGGAGGCGCCGCCCACGAAGTCATGCCCCATCGGCAGCAGGCTGAGCCAGGATTCGCCGGTGCGTGCGCCGAAGAAGGTGGTGCTGAACGCCGTGAGCTGCGCAGGCTTGAGCCAGAGCGAGACCGTGTAGTTGTTGCTGGAGATGAGGCCATTGGGCAGGCGTATGCCGGTCGCGCCATTGAAGACGGCGGCGCTGCCCTTGACGCCGGCTTCATAGCCAAGGCTGCCGCCGGCCGCATCGAGTCGGTTGCCGACGACGGTCCCGGGAGCGAACACGCCGTTCGCATCCGCGAGGTTGCCGTCGAAGGCGTAATGGGCCAGCAGGCCGCCCGCCTTGCGCACGGTGACGGTGAAGGTTTTCAATGCCGTCGCAGTTCCTTTCGTGATGCGCGCCGTGAGCGTGAGGGTGACGTCGCTGTTCGATGGGGCGCTCACCACGCCGGTATTGCTCACCACGGCGGGATTCGACGAGGTCCACGCAATGCCGGCGCCGCGCGACCCCACGGTCGGCAGGCTCAGGTTGGCCGTGACGGCGCTGGTATTGCCCAGGCCAAGCTCGGCGTAGACCGCATTGACCACCTGCGCATCGGTCTTCGGCAGCAGGCGGCTGCCATAGACGGCCACACCCTCGCGCGACAGGGCGGAGAAGGTCATCACATAGCTCTTCGAGGTCTCGTCCCACTGGCTGAGGAAGACGCCCTTGTACGGCGAAGAGCCGGACAGGCTGATCTCGACCTGGTTGCTGCCGACCAGCGCCCAGCTGCCGCTCGCCGCGCCCGTGACCGTGCCGTTGCCGTTCAGGGTGACGAGCTGCGACTTCTTGACGGCGGCGGAGATGTCCTTGCCGTGATTGACGAACATGTAGTCGCCGACCACGAATTCGCGCCGCACCGCCGCCAGGTTCTCGTTCGCATAGCGGTAAGGCGCGACCACCGGCCAGCCGTCGGCGTTCATGAACATCTGGTGGACGCGGACTTCATGCTGCTCGCCGCGCTCGGGGAAGCGCGCATGGAAGAGCAGGAAGTGCTTTTTCGTCGCCGCGTCGTAGTAGGCCGAGTTGTGGCCGGGCGAGACATAGCCGGTGCCGATGCCGGTGCCGGCGTCGCCCAGCTTGCGCTCGAACAGGAAGTTCCCCATCAGCTTGACGCCGTAGGGCGCGATCGAGGCGTCATCGAACAGGGGTTTGGCGGGATTCGACTTCACGTTCGCCATGTCGTTGCCCTGGGCGTCGACATACGGGCCATCGGGATTGAGCGAGCGCGCCACCCGCATGTTGTAGCCGCCGCTCGCATCCAGGCCGCCGAACGAGGTGAACATGTAGTAGTAGCCGCTGGCCGGGCTGTACATCACATACGCCCCTTCGATGCGGCTGTGGTTACCGCCGATCAGGCGCTTGCCGTAGCCCTGGCCCGGCAGGGGCATGCCATTGGCCGGGTTCATCTGCATGATGAAGATCCCGCCCGAATACGAGCCGTAGATCATCCACAGCTTGCCGCCATTATCGAAGAACACATGCGGGTCGACGGCGTTCGGGTGCTTGAGCGCGTCGTAGACCGTGCCGTCATGGCTCGCCTGCCCCCACATGCCGGACTTCAGGATGATGCCCTTGTCGACGTAGGGACCTTCGATGTTGCTGGCCACGGCGATGCCCAGGGCCGAGCGCGGCGAATCGCCCTTGCAGGCGTTGTAGTACATGTAGAACCTGCCGTCGGCCAGCTGACGGACGTCCGCCGCCCACAGCGTGTTCGACTGCGCCCAGCTGAAGGTCTCGGCCAGTTCGGTGAACACGTTCGCCGCGCCGTTCAGGAACAGCGGATTGGTGGCGCTGACGCTGTCGGTCATCTGCTGCCACTTCATCAGGTCCTTCGACTTCGCCGCGGCCAGGTGGGAACCGAACACATAGAACGTGTCGCCGACCTTGATCACCGAAGGATCGTGGACGGATGCGTTTTGAAAGCTGATGGGAGTAAAACCCGCCTGGGCGGCGGCATGCTGGGAAAACATGGACGAGGCCAGGATGGCGCAGGTCCCCACCAGGGACAGTGTCTTCTTCAATTGTCGTCTCCGTGATTTTATCGTTATCGGTATGTGTGATGAATACGCAGGATGGTGGAAATTCAATTGTTCTTCCAATCACATTTATCAGCCTACCGATATCAAAAATTACATCTTTCGCCATGGCGTTCCAGGCAGGCCTGCTGTTTTGCAGCAAATTACTTCGCATGCTAAACTTTAGGACTCAAACCAAAACGCGCCCGCCATGGACTCCTTCGACCACACCCTGATGCAACTCACCTCCGCCCTCACCCAGGCGTCGCGCGCCTACAAGGCGATGGCGGACAAGGTCGCTTCCCAGTACAGCCTGTCGCAGGCGACCGCGCTGCCAGTGCTGATCCTGGGCCGCCTGGGCGAGAACGGCGCGCGTCCCGGCGTGCTGGCCGATGCGCTCGGCCTCGAAGCCTCGTCCCTGGTGCGGGTGGTCGACCTCCTGATCGAGAACGGCCTGATCGAACGGCGCGAGGATCCGCAGGACCGCCGCGCCAAGCTGCTGCAGCTCACCGCTGACGGCAAGACCCGCGCGGCGCAGATGGAAGACGCGCTGATGCCGTTCCGCCGCCAGGTCTTCTCCGGCTTCGACCGGGCCGACATCGAGGCCTGCCTGCGCGTGCTCACCGGGATCCAGTCCATGATCAAGCCCTGCGAAGGCGCCGCCGGAGACAAGACGGCGTGAGCCTGCCGAGCAAAGCCGAGGCCCTGTTCTCGGTCAAGAGTTTCGCCGCCGCGATGCTGGCGCTGTACATCGCGATGAGCATCGGGCTGCCGCGCCCGTTCTGGGCGCTGATGACCGCCTACATCGTGGCGGCGCCCTTCGCCGGCCCGACCCGCTCGAAGGCCGTCTACCGCTTCGGCGGCACCTTGCTGGGCGCCTTCGCCACCGTGCTGATCGTGCCGGCCTTCTACAACTCGCCGGAGCTGCTGTCGCTGGCGCTGTCGCTATGGGTCGGCGGCTGCCTGTTCGTGTCGCTGCTCGACCGCACGCCGCGTTCCTATGTCCTGATGCTGGCCGGGTACACGGCCGGCCTGATCGCCTTCCCGGCGGTGAACGAACCGGGCACGATCTTCGACATCGCGCTGGCCCGCGTCGAGGAGATCCTGCTCGGGATCACCTGCGCGACGGTGGTGCACTCGCTGGTGTTCCCGCAAGGCTTCGGCCCCGTCATGCTGGCGCGTCTCGACCACGCCCTGCGCGACGCCCGGCATTGGATCGCCGACGCGCTGGCTCCCGGCGGCGACACGAAGAGCGCGCAGGACCGGCGCAAGCTGGCCGGCGACATCACCGAGCTGCGCATGATGGCCGTGCACCTGCCCTTCGATACCTCGCACCTGCGCTGGACCTCGAACGCGATCCACGCGCTGCAGGAGCGCCTGGCCGCCATGGTGCCGCTGCTGTCCTCGATCGAAGACCGGCTGCTGGCGCTGCGCCAGCTCGGAGCGTCCGACCAGTCCTCGCGCTGGCGCACGCTGCTGGCCGATATCACGGCATGGAGCGGCGCCGGACACGACGGCAAGCCGACCGACACGGCGACGCTGCACGGCGCCATCGATGCGCTGGCTCCAGAGCCGCAGCGCCATGCCGGCTGGCCCGACCTGCTCCAGCTGAACCTCGCCGCGCGCCTGCACGGGCTGGTCGACGCCTGCGCCGAGGCGCGAAGCTTGCGCCGCCATATCGGCATCGGCGTGGCGGGCGCCTTGCCGCTACAGGCGCGGCACCTGGCCGGCGTTCCGGCGCACGCCCTGCACCTGGACCACGGCATGGCCGTCCTGTCGGCGCTGGCCGCGGTCATCGCCACCCTCGCCGGCTGCGCCTTCTGGATTCTCACCGGCTGGCCCGCCGGCTCGGCGATGCCGATGATGGCGGCCGTGATGTCCTGCTTCTTCGCCACCCAGGACGACCCGGTGCCCTTCATCAAGGGCTTCCTCGTATGGACGATCTATTCGGTGCCGGTGTCCGCCATCTACCTCCTGGCCGTGCTGCCGGCGATCCACAGCTTCGAGATGCTGGTGCTGGCCTGCGCCCCGGTCTTCCTGCTGCTCGGCGTGCTGATCGCGCGGCCGGCCACCTTCGGCAAGGCGATGCCCTTCGTGATGGGCATCGGCGGCACGCTGGCGCTGCAGGACACGAATACCGCCGATACCGCCTCCTTCATCAATGCCACCCTGGCCCAGCTGGCCGGCCTGGCGCTGGCGGCGCTGGTGATGGGCATGTTCCGCAGCGTCGGCGCCGGCTGGACCGCGCGCCGCGTGCTGCGCGCCGGCTGGGGCGAACTGGCGCGCATCGGCGACGGCCGGCAGCTGACTTCGGCGCCGGAGTTCTCGGCGCGCATGGTCGACCGCATCGCCCTGCTGACGCCGCGCCTGAGGATGGCCGGCGCCCAGCAGGACCTGCAGGCGGCCGATGCGCTGGTCGACCTGCGCATCGGCCTGAACATGGCGCACCTGCAGTCGTCAAGCCACGAACTGGGACGCAGCCAGGCCGCGCTGCGGGAGCTGATGGCGCACCTGTCCCGGCATTTCGAGGCGCGCCCGGCCCTGGACCCGCGCGAAGACGCGCAGCTGCTGGCATCGCTCGACAATGCCCTGCGCTCGGTCAGCGCGGCGCAGGAATCGGAGGCCCGCCGCGCGGCGCTGGTCGCGCTGGCCGGCATCCGGCGCGACCTGTTCCCGCAAGCCCCGCCCTATCAACCCGCGCCCATGCCCGACAAGGAGAACCGATGATCGGCGAAGTCAGCCTCTATGGCATCTATGTTCCACCGCTGCTGCTGCTGGCCCTGCCCGCGCTCGCGGCCTCGCGCCTGTGCAAGCACGTGCTGGCGCGCACCGGCTTCTACCGGTTCGTCTGGCATCCTGCGCTGTTCGATTTTTCGCTGTTCATCATCGTGCTGGGCAGTCTCGCTTTCCTTGGTTCCAACTGGTTTTGACATGGACATGAAATTCTCTCTTCCGGCCGTGAGCCGGGTCGCCGTCACCCTGCTGGCCGCCGCCGGCGCCGCCTATGCCGGCTGGCAGCTGTGGCGCCATTACGAAGTCGAACCCTGGACGCGCGATGGCCGCGTCAAGGCCTATGTGGTGCAGGTCGCGCCCGACGTCACCGGCCAGGTGACCAGGGTGCACGTGCACGACAACCAGCAGGTGAATGCGGGCGACCTGCTGTTCGAGGTCGACCGCGCCCGCTTCGAACTGGCGCTGCGCCAGGCCGAAGCCGCCGAGCAGTCCGCGCAGGCCGCGCTGAACCAGGCGCAGCGCGAAGCGCGCCGCAACGTGCAGCTCGACGAACTGGTGGCCCAGGAAACCCGCGAACAGGGCCAGTCGCGCGTCGAGCTGGCGCGCGCGGCGCTGGCCCAGGCGGTGGTCAACCGCGATACCGCGAAGCTGGACCTCGAGCGCACCCAGGTCAGGTCGGTCGTCGACGGCTTCGTCACCAACCTCGACCTGCGCGCCGGCGCCTACGTCAGCGCCAGCCATCCGGTGATGGCGCTGGTGGACCGCGCTTCCTTCTACGTCGAGGGCTATTTCGAGGAGACCAAGCTGCCGGCGATCCACCTCGGCGATCCGGTCACCGTCTCTCTGATGGGCGCGACGCAGAAGCTGCACGGCCACATCGAGAGCTTCGCGGAAGGCATCTCGGACCGCGACCGCACGACCGGCAGCAACCTCCTGCCGAACATCAACCCGACCTTCAACTGGGTCCGGCTGGCGCAGCGCATCCCGGTGCGCGTCGCGCTCGACCCGATCCCCGCCGGCGTGCGCCTGGTCGCCGGCCAGACCGCGACCGTGCAGGTGCTGCCGGCCACTGGCAAACGGGTCGCACCGGTCCAGGCGCACGCGATGGCCGCTCCCAGCGCGCTGAAGAACGGATGGCCGCGCTCATGATGGATGTCCGCTCGTTCTCCCTGGCGGCGCTGGCGGCGCTGGCGCTCGGCGCCTGCAGCACGACCGTCGGCCCCGACTACCGCGTGCCCGACGCGGCGGTCGCCAAGCGCGGCGAGGCCGCGGCGCCATTCGTGGGCGCCACGGGAAAGCCCTACAGCGCCGCGCCCCTGCCGGCCCAATGGTGGCGGCTCTACCACGACAGCACGCTCGACGCCCTGGTCGACCGGGCCTTCGCCGCCAACGCCGACCTGAGGGTGGCCGGCGCCAACCTGGCGCGCGCCCGCGCGCTGCTGTCGGAAGCGGAACAGCTGCGCCGGCCGGAGGTCGACCTGAGCGCATCCCCGGCGCTCGGGCACGCGTCCGGCGCCGCCAACGGCGCATCGCACGCGCTGCCCGACCGGGCCAGCTACGACGCCGGACTGCACGTGTCCTACCAGCTCGACCTGTTTGGCCAGATCAGGCGTGCGGTCGAGGCGGCGAATGCCGATTCGGAAAGCGCCCAGGCCGCGGTCGACCTGGCGCGGGTGACGGTGGCTGCCGACACGGCGCGCGCCTATGCCGAAGCCTGTGCGGCCGGCCAGCAGATCGCGATCGCGCGGCAGTCGGTCGGCCTGCAGGGCAGGTTCGTCGCGTCGACCGCACAGCGCGTCAAGCTGGGCCGCGGCACCGCGCTGGACAACAGCCGCGCGCTCGGCCAGCTGGAACAGTTGCGCGCCGCCCTGCCGCCGCTCGAGGCCCAGCGGCGCACCGCGCTGTACCGGCTGGCCGTGCTGACGGGCGAGGCGCCGGCGCGTTTCCCGCAAGCGGTCGCCCGGTGCGCCACGGTGCCGCAGCTGGGGTCCACGATTCCCGTCGGCGACGGCGCCGCGCTGCTGCGCCGCCGGCCGGATATCCGCCAGGCCGAACGCACGCTCGCGGGCGCCACCGCGCGCATCGGCGTGGCGACGGCGGAGCTGTACCCGCAGGTCAGCCTGGGCCTGTCGGCGGGCAGCGCCGGCGCCCTGTCCAGCTTCGGAAAGGGCGACAGCTTGCGCTACAGCCTCGGTCCCCTGATTTCCTGGACCCTGCCCTCGACCGGCGCCGCCCGCGCGCACATCGCGCAGGCCGAGGCCAGCGCGGCGGCGGCACTGGCGCGCTTCGACGGCGTGGTGCTGAACGCATTGCGCGAGACCGAGACCGCCTTGACCGCGTATGCCCGTGAGCTCGACCGCCATGCCGCGCTGAAGGCGGCGCGCGACCAGAGCGCGCTGGCCTCGCAGCAGGCGGCGAAGCTGTACCGCTTCGGCCGCACGGACTTCCTGACCACGCTCGACGCCGAGCGCACGCTGGCGTCGGCGCAGGCGGCGGTGGCCGCCTCGGAGGCCAAGCTGGCGACGGACCAGGTGACGCTGTTCCTGGCGCTGGGCGGGGGATGGGAGAGTCCAGCGCGCTGACGCCCCCGTGTGTCAGAATAGCGCGCCAGACCAGAGCGCGAGGAAGTTTCATGCAGAAGTTAATTTCAGAACTCAACAGGCTGTACCTGCCGCCGGCGGCGCTGCCGTCCGAAGCGCTGGCGCGGCATGTGCAAGGCCAGGAGACCTTCGCCATCGGTCTTGTGACGGCCGACGACCTCACCCGTGGGGTGATGATCCCGTTCCATCAGTTGGACAAGGGCGACGAGGCGGCGCATTGGACGCAATTGTGTGTGGTGGCGAATGCGCTGCAGAATGAACTCGACCTTCCGGCGCCGGCGGTGAGCATTTCAGGCGCCAGCGGCTACGGGCTGTGGCTGTCGCTGGAGACGCCGACGCCGGTGGCGCAGGTGCAGGCCTTCGTCGAGCGGCTGCATGCCGCCTACTTTCCCGAGCAGAAGCTCGGTCCGGACATCGTCCGGGCCCAGGTCGAGCTGCCGCCTTGCCTGAACCGGAGCAGCGGCAAATGGGCCGCGTTCATCCACCCCGGCATGGGGGCGTCGTTTGCCGAGGAGTCGGGGCTGGAGATGGCGCCGCCGCTGGCCGGGCAAGTCGCCTTCCTGGAGGGATTGCAGAGCATGAGCGGGGAGCAGTTCAGGCATGCGCTGGAGCTGCTGCAGCCGGCGCGGGATGCGGCGCCGGCGCCGGCCAGCGCGCCATCGAAGCCCGCCGGCGTTCCCGACGGGCTGCTGCTGAAGGATGCGACGCTGGAGGACATCGTCAGGCACCTGCACTCGAAGAATATCGAGCCGACCTTCCGGCATCTGATTCCCCGGTAGGGTGGGCAGCTGCGCTGCCCACGCGTCGATTATTGAAGGCACCTATATCGTCTTCGATGATCTCGCTTTAACTATCACCGCGTGGGCGGGAGACCCGCCCACGCTACTTGGTGACCGTCAGCACCGAGCGCTTGCCGCCCTTGAACGAATACAGCGTGATGGTCCCGTCGCGGATATCGCCACGCTGGTCGAACGCGATCGGTCCGGTCACACCCTTGTACTGGATCTTCGCCAGCACCGGCAGGTACTTCGAAGGCGCCGGCGAGCCGGCCTTCACCATCGCCTCGGCCATGGTCATCACCGCATCGTAGGCATACGGCGCATTGATCTGCACATCGATGCCGAAGCGCTTCCTGTAGTCGGCGCGGAACTTGTCCATGCCGGCCCTGGCCTCGCCCTGCACCCCGCCCGCCTCCGCGCACACCACCTGGCCATCGGTCATGGTGCCGCCCGACAGCTTGTGGATCTCGTCCGAGCAGATGCCGTCGCCGCCCATCATGCGCACGTTCATGCCCAGCTGCTTCATCTGGCGCAGCATCGGGCCCGCGGTCGCGCTCATGCCGCCGAAGAAGACCAGGTCCGGCTTGGTGGCGCGGATGCGCGTGATGATGGCGCTGAAATCGGTCGCCTTGTCGTGCGTGAACTCGCGCGCCACCACGCTGCCGCCCTGCTTCTGCAGGCTGCGCGAGAACTCGGTCACCAGGCCCTGGCCGTACGCGGTGCGGTCGTCCACCACCGCCACCCGGCGCGCCGCCATGCCGCCGATGGCGTAGCGGCCCAGCGCCTGGCCCAGCTGCACGTCGTTGGCCACCACCCGGAAGCTGGTGTTGAAACCCTGCTGCGTGTACTTCGGGCTGGTGCTCGACGGCGAGATTTGCGGGATGCCGGCGGCGTGGTAGATCTTGGAAGCCGGGATCGTGGTGCCCGAGGTCTCGTGGCCGACCATGCCGTGGATCTTCGCGTCGACCAGCTTCTGCGCCACGCTGGTGGCCTGTTTCGGGTCGCCCGCATCGTCCTCGGCCATCAGCTCGAACTTCACCTTCCTGCCGCCGATCGCCACGCCGCGCGCGTTCAGCGCCTCGATGGCCATGCGCGCGCCGTTCTCGGTGTCCTTGCCGAAGTAGGCCACCGGCCCGGTCACGGCCGCCGCATGGCCGATCTTCACCACGTCCTGCGCCGACGCCATCCCGGCCGCCGCCAGCGCTCCCAACATCACAATCTTCTTCATCGATTCCTCATCTTTACATGCCGGTTTTCCCCGACCAAACCAGGCATTCTACCGCCAGCCCGGCAGCCGCGCCGGCCGTGACAATTGTAGAGAATATGGCGCCGGGAACTCGGGTATCCTGCTGCGCTTGACCGGCGCATGGACACCTGCCCGCAGCGCGGGCGTACAGAAGAATAAACGGAGACCGCTATCGTTACACCAGCCAGATCCAGAGCTGCCGGCCTGCTTGCCAGCGGCCTGCTGCTACTGCTTGCCGCCGCGTCCACCCACGCCCAGCTTCCCCAGCCGGGACGGACGATCTACAAGTGCGTTATCAAGGGAAAGACCAGCTATTCCGACGAGCCCTGCTTGGGCGCCCAGCGCCTGGATGTCGTTCCGACACGCGGCGTCAACAAGCTGTCGGGGAACGAACGCATCGGGGCCGACGTTGCTCGTGAGCGCAATCGGGAAATGTTTGCTGACGGGGTGCAGCCATTGACCGACATGAACGCCCAGCAGCTGGAAAGCGCCACCCGCCGCCGGCGCCTGGATACGCGCTCCAAGCAGGAATGCAGGGAGCTTGAAGGCGCTATCATCGAGAGCGAACGGGCCGAGCGGCGTGGTGGCACGGCCCTGATCGAATCCCTGCAGCACGACCTGCTCATCATGCGCAAGCGGTATCACCAGCTCGGCTGCTGATCAGGCCCCGTTCTTGAAGACGACCGTGGCGGCCAGCCCTTTCAGGCGCTCGGACTGGCCGAGCGTCAGGGTAGCGCCGTGGCGTTCGGCGATCGCCTTGATGATCGCCAGCCCCAGGCCGCTGCCGGCGGCTTCGCTGCCGGCCACGCGGTAGAAGCGGTCGAACACGCGCTCGCGTTCCTCGGGCGGGATGCCCGGGCCGCTGTCCTCGACCTGCACCACCACCCGGCCCGCCTCGGCATGCACCGAGATGTCGACCGTGCCGCCCGCGGGCGTGTACTTGATCGCGTTGTCCACCAGGTTGCGCAGCAGGATCTGCAGCGCGTCCGGCTGCCCTTCCACGCTCGCGTGGTCGGCCTGCTGCACGCCCACGTCCACGCCCTTGCTGGCGGCCACGCCGGCCAGGTCGGCCACCGTGCGGCGCGCCAGGTCGGCCAGGTCCACCGGGCGGCAGGCCGCGCCGGTGGCGGCGGTGGCTTCCTGCCGCGCCAGCACCAGCAGCTGCTCGACCAGCCGGGTGGCGCGGTCGATGCCGGCGGTCAGGCGCGCGACCGCGGTGCGGCGCGCTTCCGGCGTCTCGGCGCGGTCCAGGCTCTGGGCCTGCAGCCGCAGCGCGGCCAGCGGCGTGCGCAGCTCGTGCGCGGCGTCGCCGACGAAATTCTGCTGGGCCTCGAACGCGGTCTTGACGCGCCCGAACAGCAGGTTCAGTTCCTGCACCAGCGGGCGCACTTCGTCGGGCAGGCCCGCCTCGGACACCGGCGACAGGTCGTCGGCCTGGCGCGAGGCCACCTGCGAGCGCACCCGCGCCACCGGTTCCAGCGAGCCGCTGACGACCCACCACACCACCAGCATCAGGATCGGCATCATCACCGCGATCGGACCCAGGGTGCGCAGCGCCAGGTTGCCCGCCATGTTGCGGCGTACGGCGAGGTCCTGCGCCACCTGCACGGTCTGGTTCGCGGTCTGGATCGAGAACACGCGGTACACCGTGCCGTTGGCCTTCACGTTGGAAAAGCCCAGCACCGCGCGCTGCGGCAGGCGCGCGCGCGAGACGCTGTGGAACATCTGCACGCCGTCGGGCGACCACATCTGCACCACCATGTCGTCGTTGCCGCTGCCGTTGTCGGCTTCGGCGCGCGCGCTCGCCTCGATGTTCGACAGCGGCGTGCCCGAACGCAGCGACAGCGCCATCTGCTGCATGTGGTAGTCGAAGATCTGGTCGGCGTCGTGCAGCGCGGTGCGGTAGGCGATCGAGGCCTGCGCCAGCGCCGCGATGGTGATCGCGGCAAGCAGGAACCATAGCAGGCGCCCGCGCAGGGAGTGCGTGACTTTCATGCCTTGGGCACCATGTAGCCGACCCCGCGCACGTTCTGGATCAGGTCGCTGCCCAGCTTCTTGCGCAGGCCGTGGATGTAGACTTCCACCGCGTTGCTGCTGACTTCATCGCGCCAGCTGTACAGCTTTTCCTCGAGCTGCGCGCGCGACAGCACCGCGCCGGGACGCGCCACCAGCGCTTCCAGCACCGCCCATTCGCGCGCCGACAGCGATACCTGGACGCCGTCGACCAGCACTTCGCGGGTGGCGGGGTTGACCGTGATGTTCTTGTACTCGAAGATGGGTTCGGCGCGCCCGGCGGCGCGGCGCAGCAGCGCGCGGATGCGCGCCAGCAGTTCGTCGAGATCGTAGGGCTTGAGGACGTAGTCGTCGGCGCCGGCGTCGAGGCCGGCGATCCGCTGCGCGACCGAGTCGCGCGCGGTGGCGACCAGTACCGGCGTGCGATCCTTGCGGGAGCGCATCGAGCGCAGCACGTCCAGGCCATCCTTGCGCGGCAGCCCGAGGTCGAGCAGCACAAGGTCGTAGTTCTGGTTCTGCATCAGGGCCGTGTCGGCCATTTCGCCGTCCTTGACCCAGTCGACGGCGTAGTGCTCGGCCCTTAACAGGTCGAGCACTACTTCGCCGATCATCGTATCGTCTTCCACCAGCAATAGCCGCATGAATTCCCCGTTCTTGAAACCAGCAGGTCGAGGACGCTACGCCTCCTTAACCGATCCGCACTGGAATGAAGATTCTGTCATTCCCGCGCTGGATCAGCAAGGCCACAGACTTAGTGGATTTCCCCACCACGTCGCGGACCTGGTCGACGGTATTCACCGTACGACCGTTGACTGAAATAAGTACATCGCCCGGCTCGACACCCGCGATCGCGGCGGCGCCCGAGGCATCCTCGATCACCAGGCCCGTCGCGATGCCGCTCTGGCGGCGCTCGACCGGCTCCAGCGGACGCAGGGCCAGGCCCAGCTTGGCGCTGCTGTCGGCCGTCGCGGCCAGCTCTTCCTGCGGGCTGCGCTTGGCCTTCTCGCTGGCGTCGCCCAGCACCGCATCGATGCGCACGACCTTGCCGTCGCGCCACACGTCGAGGCTGATCTTGTCGCCCGGCTTGTTCAGCGACAGCATGCCCGGCAGGTCGCCCGAATCGACGATGGCCCGGCCGTTCAGGCGGCGGATCACGTCGCCCGACTTCAGGCCGGCGCGCTCGGCCGCACTGCCGCGCTCGACGCTGGAAACCAGCGCGCCTTCCGGCGACTCGAGCTTGAACGAGTCGGCGAAGCCCTGGTTCACTTCCTGCACCGTCACGCCCAGCTTGGCGTGCGCCACCTTGCCGGTGGACACGATCTGGTCCTTGATCTTGATCGCCATGTCGATCGGGATCGCGAACGACAGGCCCTGGTAGCCGCCGGTCTGGCTGTAGATCTGCGAGTTGATGCCGACCACTTCGCCGCGGGTGTTGAACAGCGGGCCGCCCGAGTTGCCCGGGTTGACCGCCACGTCGGTCTGGATGAACGGCACCGCGCCATCCTGCAGCGAACGGCCGGTCGCGCTGACCACGCCGGCGGTGACGGTGCTTTCCAGGCCGTACGGCGAACCGATGGCCAGCACCCACTCGCCCGCCAGCAGCGAACCGGATTTGCCGATCGGCGCCACCGGCAGGTTCCTGGCGTCGATCTTCAGCACGGCCACGTCGGTGCGCGGGTCGGAGCCCAGGACCTTGGCGCGGAATTCGCGGCGGTCCTGCAGCTTGACGGTCACTTCGTCGGCGCCTTGCACGACGTGGGCGTTGGTCAGGATGACGCCGTCCGGGCTTACGATAAAGCCCGATCCGGCGCCGAAAACGGGAGCTTCACGACCGCGTCCGCCACCATAGCGGGGATCCTGGAACTGTCGGAAAAATTCATAGAACGGATGGCTCGGGTCGATTTCCGGCATGCGGCCGCGCGCCGCGGTCTTGGTGCCGCCGACGACACGAATGTTCACCACCGCCTTGCCGTTCGTCGAGGCGATGCGCGTGAAATCAGGAAGGGTCACCGTCGACGCAGGCACGGCAGCAACGGCTGCGGGCGCGGGCGCCGGCGCCGGGACGGGAGCGGCCGCGACTTCGGCTGCGCCGTTCGCGGCGGCGTTGTTGTGGTTGACGGCAATTGCACCGACCGCTCCGCCAATGACGCCCGCGGCACACAGGGCCAGCGTGAGGCGTTTGGCAGTGATGGCAGTGACGGCACCTTCGTTAGACATGTTCTGTGCTCCTGATAAAAATGGTTGACCGATGTTGTTGCTATCGATGGGCTTATCTTCCCGTACCAGCCTTAGGACATACTTAAGTTGGCAAGACCCAGCCTTAAAGCAGGCTTAAGCATGAACCAGCCCAGCCGTGTGCGCCAGGTAACACCACGCGTCCAGGCGTGGAAAAGGGCGCCCCAACCGCGAGCGCCCTTTCTTTCAATCGACTACCAAGGTGTTACCTGCAGCTTGAACCGCTCAGGCGGCGTCGCGTTGTTCCAGTGCCTGGACGTTGCCGGTGTTGCCGGTCGCGTCAGCGATGGCAATCTTGCGCGGCTTCAGGGCTTCCGGCACTTCACGCACCAGTTCGATGGTGAGCATGCCGTTGTCGTACGACGCGGTGGTCACCTTCACGTGGTTGGCCAGCTGGAAGCGCTGTTCGAAATCGCGTGCGGCGATGCCACGGTGCAGGAAGGTACGCTGGATGTCGTCCTTCTGCTTGCGGCCGACGACATGCAGGCTGTCGCGCTCGGTCACGATCTCGATCTCGTCACGGGTGAAACCGGCGAGGGCCATCACGATGCGGTACTTGTCTTCGCTCACCAGTTCGATGTTGTACGGCGGGTAGCTCGGCTGCGCGTCGGCGCGTTGCTCGAGCAGGTTGGCCAGGCGATCGAAACCGATGGCGGAACGGTACAGCGGAGTCAGGTCAAAAGTACGCATGATGTCATATCCTTTTCAAGTTAAGCGATAAGTTGACGGACCTCAATTGAGCATCCGTTGAGACCAATCTAAAGCCAGGTGATCGCATTTTCAAGGTATGCAAAATACGAATTTTTTGCCATATCTAAAAATTTTATTTGGATCGCACACTCCCTGCGGACCAGCTGGCTCGACGATGGGGATGACGTGGGTTATGCTCGTCCGGAGTGCATTCCGGACACCCGGGATCGGCTGGAAGCACGGTTCGCACTGGCGAAACATGCCTGGCTTCATTGCGTTGTCGTGACATGGAGGCATCCGATGGAAGAAACAAGGATGGAAGCGGCCGGGCTGCGGCCTTTTCCGGCACGAGCGGCCGCCCGCCTGGGCGGCGCCTTCTACCTCGCGGTGATCGTGCTGGGGCTGTTCGGCGAAGCGGTCGTTCGCGGCCGCGTGGTCGTCAGCGGCGACGCGGCCGCCACGGCGCAGCGGCTGAGCGAATCGGTCTTCCTGTGGCGTCTCGGAGTGGCCGGCGAACTGCTGCTGCTGCTGTGCGCGGCCGGCGTGACCGTGGCCTGGTACCTGCTGTTTCGCGTCGTGAACCGGGAGCTGGCCGTGTTCATGGCCTTCCTCGGCCTGCTCTCGATCGCTGTCGAAAGCGTCGGCGCTTTTCACCTGCAATCGGCGCTCACGCCCTTGAGCAGCGCGGCCTTCGCCGGCGTGCAGGATCCGGGCGCGGCCCAGGCCCAGGCTTACCTGGCGGTCGTCGCGCACGGCCAGACCTTCGGCATCGCATTGATCTTCTTCGGCGTGGAGTGCCTGGTGGTTGGCCAGCTGATCCGCAAGTCCGGATTCGTACCGGGGACGATCGGCATCCTGATGCAGGTCGCGGGGCTGTGCTATCTCGTGAACAGCTTCAGCCTCGTCCTGCATCCGCCCCTGGCCCGCCTGCTCTTTCCCGCCATCCTGCTGCCGGCGCTGGTGGCGGAAGCCTCACTGTGCGGCTGGATGCTGTTCAAAGGCGTGGATGAAGCGGCATGGCGGCGGCGTGTTGGCTAGCTGCGCACTACTTATGCGATGCGAAGGCGCCGGATCAGCCGCAGCAGCGCGCCATGCAGCGCCTTGTCGCCGCAGGCCAGCACCGAGCCGCCGTGCTGCGGATCGCCGCCTTCCCAGGTGGTGATCACGCCGCCGGCGCCCTCGACCACCGGAATCAGGGCCTGCACGTCGTGGATCTCGAGGTGGGCTTCCAGCACCACGTCCACCAGGCCATGCGCCAGCAGCCCATAGGCGTAGCAGTCGCCGCCGTGGCGCACCATCTGCGCGCCGCCGGCGATGGCCTTGAAGACCGGCTCGTCCGCTTCGCTGGCGCCGGCCGCCGGCTTCGTCAGCATGACCCGGGCGCAGGCCAGGTCGGGACAGGCGCGGGTGCGGATCGGGACGCCGTTGAGCCAGGCGCCGGCGGGCGTGCCGACGAAGCGCTCGCGCGTGTAGGGCTGGTTGATGATGCCGATGACCGGGCGCGTACCATCGTTCAGCGCGATCAGCGTGCCCCAGACCGGCAGGCCCATGACGAAGGCGCGGGTGCCGTCGATCGGGTCGAGCACCCAGGTCAGCGGGCTGGCGCCGGCCACCCTGCCCTCTTCCTCGCCGATGATGCCGTGCGTGCGATGGTTGGCGGCGATCGCGTCGCGCATGACCCGCTCGGCCAGGCGGTCGGCCACCGTCACGGGATCGAAGACCTTGCCGTCCTTGTCCTCGACCTCCAGCCTGCCGCGGAAATACGGCAGGATCGCGGCGCCGGAGATGTCCGCGAGTTCTTCGGCAAAGGCCTGGAGCACGTCCAGTTCGCGTGTGTCAAGTAGCATGGTCCCTCCCAGGAATGCATCGTCATTTCCATTCGCCGCGCTCGTTCACCAGCGTCCTGCCGCCGTTCGTGACCACCAGGCGGCCATCGGCATGCACGGTATAGCGCACGCGGCCGGAGCGGAACAGGTAGCCCTGGAACGCGCAGGGCGTCACGCCGTCGCGGCAGGTCGCGCAGGGTCTTGCCGCGCAGCGTGATCGACCGGCCCGAGCGCTTGCTGGTGCCAGTGTAGACCACATCGTCGCAGCTGACCTTGCCTTCCGCGCAGCGCGATGCGATGGTGACCGTGCAGGTCGGGGTCTCCAGCGTCTCCCCATGGGCCGCCGCCGCGCACAGCAGCGCCGGCGGCATGCACCCTCGTCTCATGCGTTCTCCTTCCAGTCACGGCGCCGGTTTCGCTCACGCGCCCGTCCCGGCCATCAGGGAGCCGTGAGCGGACGGTGCAGCGTATAGCACACGTAGTCGTCCGCGGGCGTGACGCTGCGCAGCCACCCGCAAGCCTGGTAGAAGCGGTCGGCGCGCGTCCCGCCGGTGGTCTGCAGCCGGACCGTGTCGTGTCCCATGCCGAACAGCCAGTCGGCCGCCATGCCCAGCAGCGTGCGGCCGATGCCGAGGCCCTCGTAGTGCTGGCGCATGAACAGCGCCCAGATCGAGCCGTCCTGGAGGTCGGCATAGGCGAAACCGACGATCTCGCCGTCCGCCTCGCACACCCAGCCGCGCCCGAGCCGCCCCAGGTAGTCGAGGTACATGTCGTGCGTGATGCGGTCGGGCGAGGACAGGCGGTTTTCGCGCACGGCGAGGCGGATGGCGGACATCGCGGGGATGTCCGCCGGTTCCGCCTGGCGGTAGCGCAGGATAGCTGCGTTCACGGCGCCTCGTCTTTTCGCAGGTCGAGGTAGCGCGCGCTCCAGGCCGCGATCACGTTGGCGACATACACCGCGTCCTCGCGGCGCGTCAGCAGGTGGTCGGCGCCGTCGAGCGACACGAAGCTCTTCGGATGGCGCGCGGCCTGGAAGATGTGGAAGGCATTCGAGATATCGACCGTGCGGTCGAGCGGCGAATGCATGACCAGCAGCGCGCGTTCCAGCGCCTGCGTCTTCTTGTCGAGGCGGTGCTCGGCCGCGTCCTCGATGAACTGCTGCTTGATGGTGAAATCGCGCCCGGCCAGCTTGACCAGCGCTTCGCCGTGCTCGGCGATCGTGTCGAGGTGTTCGCTGAACAGGCCGGTGACATGGTGCGGGTCGCTCGGCGCCGCGATGGTCGCCACCGCGCGCACTTCGGGCATGCTGGCCGCGGCCGCGAGCACCGCCGCGCCGCCCAGGCTGTGGCCGATCAGGAGCCGGGGAGCTTCGTACTCGGCGCGCAGGAAGTCGCAGGCTGCCACCAGGTCGGCGATGTTCGATGAAAAATTCGTGTTGGAGAAATCGCCTTCACTGGCCCCGAGGCCCGTGAAGTCGAAGCGCAGCACGGCGATGCCATGCCGCGTCAGCGCCTGGGCGGTGCGTGCTGCCGCGAACACATCCTTGCCGCAACTGAAGCAGTGGGCGAACAGCGCGTAGGCGCGCACCAGGCCATCCGGTGCGTCGAGGCGCGCCGCCAGCATCTGCCCATCCGCCCCCCGGAAATGAACCGCTTCCCCAGCCATGGCCTACTCCTCCCTTCAGGTTTGACATGCGAGCCCGGGCCATCGCTTGCAGCCGGCGCCGTGCCATGCAAGCAACGATAGCATAGCGTCCGCGCAGGCTGGTATCGTCCAATTGGCCAGCACGATGGGCGCCCGGGCGCATCGCCGCAGCGCGGTGGCGGCGGCGCGGTATCATTGTCCGGCATCATCGGTACGGCGCCTCCTGGCGCCGCAGGCGTCAACGTTCACGGCGATTCACGACATGCTGACTTTCACACTCTCTTCCACCGCCCAGGCGGCGCTCGACCATCCGGTCTGGTCCAGCCTGACCGGCGGACACCGGCACTTCGCCCTGGGCGGCCCGCTGGCCAAACGCTATCCGCGCGAGATCGGCCCGTTCGCCGCGCTGGCCGAGGACAGTCCGGGCGCATGGAATGCCCTGGGCGCGCTGATCGGGCCGGAAGAAGCGGTCATGCTGGTGACGCCTGAAGCGGTACGCGTGGCGCCCGGCTTCACCTTCACCGGACTCAGTCCGGTCCTGCAGATGGTCGCCACCCGCGACACGGGCGCGTCGAGCGCCGACCCGCTGCTGCTGGGCGATGCCGATGCCGAGCAGATGCGCGCGCTGACGGCGCTGACCAATCCCGGGCCCTTCGGCTCCCGTACCCACGAACTGGGCGAATTCCTCGGCTTTCGCGAAGGCGGCGCCCTGGCCGCGATGACCGGCGAGCGCATGCGCTTGCCGGGACTGGTCGAGGTGAGCGCCGTGTGCGTGCATCCCGGGCATCGCGGCAAGGCCTATGCGCGCATCCTGATGGTCGAAAAGATGCGCCGCATCGTGGACCGGGGCGATGTTCCCTTCCTGCACGTCTATCCGCATAACCATGGCGCGATCGCCCTGTACGCGTCGCTGGGATATGTGGTGCGCCGGCAGTTGCACCTGACCCGGGTCAGGCTCGCCGAATAAACTTGTATCTCATAAATACAACTTGCCAGTATGCATATGTTTGGCCCAGAATCGTATGTACAAAAAATACATACATCCACAACGGGAGCCAGGCATGCAGAATACGGTCATCAACGGAATCGCAGCACTCGAGAACGAGGCGCTGCAGGCGGGCAGGCGGGGCGATGGAAAGCGCGCCGTCCGCTTGTGGGACGACATCCTGGCGCGCGTCCCCGGCCATCCGGGAGCATTGCGGGCGCTCTCCCAGGCGGCCTTCCAGTCCGGCCAGGTGGCGCGCGCCCGCGACCTGCTGCAGCGGCTGGTCGAGGTTGACGGCCGCGACAGGCAGCACTGGCTCAACCTGGCCGTCGCATGCCTGGCGCTGAAGGACGAGGAAGGCGAGGAAGCCGCCATCCGCGGAGCGCTCACGGTCGATCCCTATGACCTGGTCGCCCTGATCCTGCGCGCCAGGCTGTATATCCGCCAGGGCAAGCGCCAAGCGGCGGCCGGCGCGTGCGCCGCGGTGGCCGCGGTCGCGCCGCCGCTGGACTCCCTGCCCGCCGACCTGAAGCCGGCGGTGCGCGAAGCGCTGGCCTGGCACGAGACCTACAACCGCGAGCTGGGCGCATTCCTGGACGACTACCTCGCGCCCCACTTCCGCGAGCTGCAGGGGGAAAACCTGCGCCGCTTCCGCGATTCGCTGGACGTGATGACCGGCCGCAAGCGCCGCTACGATCCGCAGCCGGCGCTGTTTCACTACCAGGGCCTGTCGCCGGTCAGCTTCTTCGAGCGCGCCGATTTTCCCTGGCTCGACGCGATCGAGGCCGCCACCGAGGAGATCCGCGCCGAATTCCTGGCGGTGCTGGGCGCCGAGGAAGGCTTCACGCCCTACATCGATTATTCGGCCGACCAGCCGCTGAACCAGTGGGCGGAACTGAACAAGTCGCTGAGCTGGAGCGCCTTCCGCCTGATCGAGGGCGGACAGGTGGTCGGGGAGAATGCCGCCCGCTGTCCGCGCACGATGGCGGCCCTGGGCGGCGCGCCGCAGCCCGACCAGCCCGGACGCACGCCCAGCGCGATGTTCTCGGTGCTGAAACCGGCAACCCGGATTCCGCCGCATTCGGGGGTCAGCAATGTGCGGCTGGTGACGCACCTGCCGCTGATCGTGCCGCCCGGATGCGGGTTCCGGGTCGGTAACGACACGCGTGAATGGGTGCCCGGCAAGGCGTGGGTGTTCGACGATACGATCGAGCACGAAGCCTGGAATAACAGCGATCAGTTGCGCGTGGTGCTGATCTTCGATATCTGGCATCCGCATTTGTCGGCGGCCGAGCGGGCGATGATCACGGCCATGGCTGCCGGGCTGAACCAGATGACGCAGTCCGAAGGGGGATTCGGGCTCTGAACCTGGCGCCGGCCGGGTGCGACGGGGTGAGGATGCTCACCCGAACAGCCCATGCAGGAACCACCGCGGCAGCGCATCCTCCCCCGCCCCGACGATGCGCTCGCGGTAGATCCAGTACAGCGTATGGTCCTGCCCTTCCGCGATGAAGTAATCGCGCGCCTGGAGCTCGCTCCACCACCCGGCCTCGATGCGCTCCGGGCTGGACGCCACTTTCAGGGGCGATCCATAGAACGGCCGGTGATTGCGCATCAGCAGCGCGATCGGCTTGGCCAGCAGCCAGGTCGGGCGCGGCAGGCTCTGCACGTCGGGCGGCATCTGCGATGCGCGCGCCGCCGCGCTGACCTTCTGCTGCACCGGCACCCACACGTTCGCGATCTCGGGGCGGTAGTCGGCATGCGGCAGCGCCTGCAGCACGTTGTCGGCGCCCAGGCGCGCCACCAGCAGCTCGATCATGCGCATCCGGTCTTCCTCGCTGCCGCCGGGCTCGGGGAACAGCGATTCGGTGGGCGGCGCCATCGCCTGCAACTGCTGCGCCTCCAGCCCGATGCCGATCACCGGCGCTTCCAGTTCCAGCTTGGCGAGGCGCTCTTTCAGCAGGCGCATCAGGTGCTCGTCGCGCCAGGTGGGCTCGGCCAGCGCCACCTCGACCGTTGTGGGCGGACGCGCCACCCGGCCGCGCTCGTGCTCCAGCAGCAGCCGGATGCGCTCGACCGCCAGCTGGCGCGCGCACAGCCAGCCGGTCAGCTGCAGCACCAGGTGGTGGGCGCCGGCCAGCAGCAGGTCGGCCTGGTCGATGCGGTCGAACAGTTCGAGCCGCGCATGGAAGCGTTCGGGCGGCTCGACCCATTCGAACAGTTCCGGACTGAGGCCATAGGCCGCATCCACGATATCGAGCAGCGCGCGCCCGCAGCGCCGCTGCAGGCCGGGCCGCGGCAGGCGCCGCAGCTCGCCCAGATGGCGGCAGCCGATGCCCTCGAACCAGTCGGCGTAGGCGCGCGCGGGCGGCAGCAGGGTCACCGGCAGCCGGTCGAGGCGCCGCGTCAGCGACTCCATGCGCAGCGCACGGCCGGCGTTGCGGCGCGCCAGCAGCCAGGCGCCGCGCGCGGTGGGCGCGCAGCCGAGGCAGGCGGTGAAGCCCAGCGCGCGCAGGTTGGCGCGCACGCGCTCGCACAGCCGGCGGATGCCGCCGAACAGGCGCAGGCTGGCGCCGATGTCGAGCAGGAGCGTGGCTTCCTCGGCCTGGGCCACCTGCGGCGTGTACTGCAGCAGCGCCATCGCCACCGCGTCCAGGGCCTCGGCTTCGCGCGTGCCGCTGCGCTCGACCAGGCGCGCCTCGGGCAGGAGCATCAGCACGCCGCCGCGCCGCATGCCGGGCCGCACCCCGGCCGCGCGCGCGGCCGCCGACATCGCCAGCACCCTCTCCTGCTCGAGCACGACGCTGCCGGGGTCACTGGACCAGTTCGGGCTGAAGACCTCGAGCGGTAGCTGGGGCAAATACAGTCCGATCCAGAGACGCATGGCGTTGCAATAGTGAAGGAGTAAGGGGCAGGAACAGCGGCGCGTCGCGCTGCGGTCCCCGGCGTTTGAGGAAACCGATCTCCATGCCGCCGGCCGCCGGGCGCAGCGAAAGACGCAGGGGCGCGGGGGATGCGTCTTGTGCCGCGGCCAGCGGGCGGAGCATGAAAAACAGGGTTTCGCCGCTTTGCGCCGCCAGGTGCAGGCGGCGCAGGCTGTCGCTGCGCACATGACCGGTCCAGAACAGCAGCGCCCCGCAACTGCCGCTGCGCAGCACCTGCTCGGCCGCCCACAGGGCATCGGCGCTGCGGCTGGTGCGCAGCCACAGCAGCTGCGAAGGCTCCAGGCCGAGCGCGGCCAGCGCCAGCGCCTGGGGCGGATGGGGCGGCTGCAGCAGCACGATGCGGCGCTCGGCGCAGGCTGCGAGCGCGGGACGCAGCAGGCGCATTTCGCCGATGCCGGGCTGTTGCAGCAGCAGGTCGACCAGGGTGCCGGTGGGCCAGCCGCCGCCCGGCAGCTGCTTCGACAAAGTCGCATGACCGGTGTCCACGCAGCGCGCGCCGCCACGCGCCAGCTGCGAAGCGCGCCACAGCGAAGGGTGCAAGGCCTCGGGCGCAGCACGGGTTTCTGAGCAATTTATCATAATTATCAAACGAATACTGTACAAACATACAGTACTAGCTGGGATAGAGTTTGGCAAGGTGTATTCATTTTGAACATACCAGTTGCGGATTTGGTATTCAGTAAACTCAAAGGCAGACCACGCCGAAAAATTCCAGCCGGCTAGCAAAAGATGAAATAATGTAGGCTGATAAATTTACATTTTCACAATGCTTGCAAGCTCGATTCGCCCCTGCGGAGGGGCCCGATGAACCCCATCGACATCATCAGCGCCGTCCTGTTCGCCCTCGCCCTGATCCACACCTTTTCCACCAAGGCCTTCGAGGTCCTGGCCCACCGTTACCCGCGCCATGCCGGCCTGCTCCACCTGCTGGGCGAAGTCGAGGTCGTGTTCGGCTTCTGGGCCTTCGTGCTGGTGCTCGCCATGGCCCTGCTGGGCGGCGGCGCGGCCGCGATCGGCTATGTCGAGTCGCGCCAGTACACCGAGCCGCTGTTCGTGTTCGTGGTGATGGTGATCGCCGCCTCGCGCCCGGTGCTGGACGCCGTGCGCAATCTGCTGGGCCTGCTTGCCCGGCTGGCGCCGGCGCGCACCGAGGCGGCGTTGTGCTGGCTCGGCCTGGCCCTGGTGCCGCTGGCCGGCTCCCTGATCACCGAACCGGCCGCGATGACCCTGGCTGCCCTGATGCTGGCGCCCTACGTATTCCGTCCCGGCATGCCCGAATGGCTCAAGTACGGCGCGCTCGGCGTGCTGTTCGTCAACGTATCGATCGGCGGCACCCTGACCTCGTACGCCGCGCCGCCGGTGCTGATGGTGGCCGGTCCCTGGGGCTGGGACAGCGCCTTCATGGCCGCCACCTTCGGCTGGCGCGCCGCGCTCGCGGTGCTCGTCAACGCCACCGTCGTCACCCTGCTGCTGCGCCGCCACCTGGCGCCGCACGACACCGCCGGCGCGCCCTCGGCGCCGCTGGCGGTCTCGCTGATCCACCTTGCCTTCCTGGCCGCCGTGGTGCTGCTGGCCCACCACCCGGTGCTGTTCATCGGCCTGTTCCTGCTGTTCCTCGGCTTCACCCAGGCCTATCATCGCCACCAGGATCCACTGATCCTGAAGGAAGCCCTGCTGGTGGGCTTCTTCCTCGCCGGCCTGGTGGTGCTGGGCGGCATGCAGCAGTGGTGGCTCCAGCCGATCGTCTCCAGCCTGGAGCCGACCGCGCTGTTCTTCGGCGCGCTGGCCCTGACCGCGATCACCGACAATGCGGCATTGACCTACCTCGGCTCCCTGATCAGCGGGCTGTCCGACGAGGCCAAGTACATGCTGGTGGCCGGCGCGGTCGGCGGCGGCGGCCTGACGGTGATCGCGAACGCCCCCAACCCGGCCGGCGCGGCCCTGCTGCGCCAGGGCTTCAACCATGGGTCGATCGGCATGGTAGGCTTGTTCCTGGGCGCGCTCGCACCCACCTGTACGGCAGTGGTGTTTTTCCTGATCTGATACCAACACGGGGGACGCATGGAAGACGACATTCTTGTCAGCAAGGCCGGCACCATCGAGCGCTGCTGCAGCCGCGCCCGCGAGGAATACGAGAAGGATCCGGCGACCTTTTCCGAAGACCTCACCCGCCAGGACGCGGCCACCCTGAACGTGATCCGCGCCTGGGAAGCGGCGATCGAGATGGGCGACTACGTGATCGGTTCCGCCCGCCTCGGCCTGCCGCACGACGAGCGCGAAGTCATCACCCTGCTCGCCGACAATGGCTGGATCGCTCCCACCCTGGCCGAGGATCTCAAGCGCACCGGCGAGTTCTGCCGCGCCGAATGGGATTACCAGCAGGCGCCGCTGCCGGCGCTGGTGACGATCATCAAGCGCGGCCTGGACGACTTTCGCGATTACGCGACCGCCCTGATGAGCGGCGCACGCACGACCGGCTGAAGCTTGCCGCCCGCCGCGACCACAGCGGGAGCGGCATACTACTGGTATGATTCGCAATTTTCCGGGGTCGATTCCCGAGCCTGTCCTACGGCGCCCGGCGACCGCTCTCGCACCCACTTAAAAAAAACATGACCACACCGACCAATTTGCCCTCCTTCTGGAGCAGGATTTCGATTGCCTTCGGCGCCTTCTTCAAGTCGATCGGCGACGCCGAGTTCGCCGCGCGCGTGCGTGACGACGGCGTCGGCCCGACCGCCGCGCCGGCTCCCGCCCCTGTTGCGCCAGCTCCAGCGCCGACGCCAGCCCCGGCCCCCACGCCGCTGCGCGCCCCGACGCCGGACTCCGCGCTGCAACTGCTGAGCCTTTTCCAGCGTGAAGCGCGCCTGATCGACTTCACCCAGGAGAACCTGTCCGCCTACTCGGACGCCGACATCGGCGCCGCCGCGCGCGTCGTGCACGAAGGCTGCGCGCGCGTGCTGCGCGAGCACTTCACGATCGAGCCGGTGCGCGGCGAAGCCGAAGGCAGCCGCCTCACGCTCGCCGAAGGCTTCGACGCCGCCAGCGTGCGCCTGACCGGCAACGTGGTCGGCAAGGCGCCGTTCACCGGCACGCTCAGCCACCGCGGCTGGCGCGCTTCCACAGTGACGCTGCCGCAGCTGGCCGAAGCCCATGACGCGCGCGTGCTGGCGCCGGCGGAGGTGGAACTGTGAGCGATCCCCGTTACGCCATCGGCATCGACCTCGGCACCACCCACAGCGCCATCTCGTATGTCGACCTGCAGGCCAGCGATGGCGAGAAGACCGCGGACGGCGTGCTGCCGGTGCCGCAGCTGACCGCTCCCGGCACCGTCGAAGCGCTGCCGCTGCTGCCGTCCTTCCTCTACCTGCCGCACCCGGACGAACTGCCGCAGGCCGAACTGGCCCTGCCCTGGAGCACGGAAGGCGAGACCGCGATCGCCGGCGAGATGGCGCGCAGCCGCGGCGCCACCACCCCGATCCGCCTGGTGTCCTCGGCCAAGAGCTGGCTGTGCCACCCCGGCGTCGACCGCCGCGCCGCGATCCTGCCGCACGACGCGCCGGAAGAAGTCACGCGCGTCTCGCCGCTCGAGGCGTCCACCCGCTACCTGAGCCACCTGCGCCAGGCCTGGAACGCCGCCCATCCGGACGCGCCGTTCGAGCAGCAGTCGGTCACCGTCACCATCCCCGCATCGTTCGACCCCGCCGCACGCGAACTGACCGCCGAGGCGGCGCGCCACGCCGGCTTCGCGCCCACCCTGCTGGAAGAGCCGCAGGCGGCCCTGTACAGCTGGATCCAGGGCAGCGGCGGCCGCTGGCGCAAGCAGGTGCAGCCGGGCGACATCATCCTGGTGGTGGACGTCGGCGGCGGCACCAGCGACTTCTCGCTGATCGCCATCCTCGAGCGCGACGGCAAGCTGGAACCGCACCGCGTCGCCGTGGGCGACCATATCCTGCTGGGCGGCGACAACATGGACCTGGCGCTGGCCCACTTCGTGGCGCGCAAGCTGGCCGCGAACGGCACCCAGCTCGACGCCTGGCAGATGCGCTCCCTCACCTACGGCTGCCGCGGCGCCAAGGAACACCTGCTGGCCGATCCGGAAGCCACCACCTGGCCGATCGTGGTGCCGAGCCGCGGCTCGAAGCTGATCGGCGGCTCGATCCGCACCGAACTCACGCGCGAGGAAGTCACCGCCTTCATCACCGACGGCTTCTTCCCGCGCGTCGAAGCCGCGGCGCGTCCTGCCACCCGCGCGCGCGCCGGCCTGACCCAGCTCGGCCTGCCGTATGCGCAGGACGCGGCGATCACCCGCCACCTGGCGGCCTTCCTGGCGCGCCAGGCCGGCGCCACCTCCGAACTGGAAGGCTTCAGCGGCCGCGTCAATCCGGAGCACAGCTTCCTGCACCCGAGCGCGGTGCTGTTCAACGGCGGCGTGTTCAAGTCGAGCATCCTGGCCCAGCGCGTGATGGACACCATCAACGACTGGCTGTACATGGAAGGCGCGGAACCGGCGCGCATGCTGGAAGGCGCGGACCTCGACCTCGCGGTCGCGCGCGGCGCCGCCTACTACAGCTACGCCCGGCGCGGCGGCGGCGTGCGCATCCGCGGCGGCACGGCCCGCTCCTACTACGTCGGCGTGGAATCGTCGATGCCGGCGATCCCGGGCATGGAACCGCCGCTCCAGGCGCTGTGCGTGGCGCCGTTCGGCATGGAAGAAGGCAGCGAACTCGAACTGCCGGGCCAGGAATTCGGCCTGGTGGTGGGCGAGCCGGTGCACTTCCGCTTCTTCGGCTCGACCACCCGGCGCCAGGACCGCATCGGCGAGATGCTCGAATCCTGGGGCCCAGAAGAGCTGCAGGAACTGAACGAGATCCAGGCCACCTTGCCGGCCGAAGGCCGCGTCACCGGCGACGTCGTGCAGGTGACGCTGCATGCGCTGGCGACCGACACCGGCACCCTGGAACTGGCCGCCGTGTCGCGCAGCGGCGAACGCTGGAAGGTCGAATTCGACGTGCGCGCAGCGCCTGAAGGGCAGTGACCTACCTCGTCGGCATCGACCTCGGCACCACCAACACGGTGCTGGCCTGGGCCGCCGGCAAGGGCGGCATCGAGCTGTTCTCCATCGACCAGCTGGTCGCGCCCGGCGAGGTAGCCGGCGCGCCGCTGCTGCCGTCGATGCGCTACCACGTGGCGCCGGACGAACTCGCGCCCGGCGAGCTGCAGCTGCCGTGGGCGCAGATCGACCCCGCCGGGGTCGAGCGCGTGGCCCTCGGACGGCTGGCGCGGGTGCTGGGCGCGGCCACGCCGGGCCGGCTGGTCGCCAGCGCCAAGAGCTGGCTGTCGCATCCGGGCGTCGACCGCATGGCGCCCATCCTGCCGTGGGGCGCCGAGGCCGAGGTGCCGAAGGTCTCGCCGGTGGCCGCCAGCGCCAGCTACCTGGCGCACCTGCGCGCGGCATGGAACGCGCGCTTCCCCAGGCATCCCCTCGAACGACAGCAGATCGTCCTCACCGTTCCCGCCTCCTTCGACGAAGGCGCACGCGCGCTCACATTGGAAGCGGCGAAGCAGGCCGGCCTGGGCTCGGTGCGCCTGCTGGAGGAACCGCAGGCCGCACTGTACGACTGGCTGTACCGCCACCACGCCACCCTCGCCGCCGACCTTGGCGACGCGCGCCTGGTGCTGGTCGCCGACGTCGGCGGCGGCACCACCGATTTCAGCCTGGTCAAGGTCGAACTGGAGGACGGCGAGCCGCGCCTGACCCGCATCGGCGTCGGCAACCATTTGATCCTGGGCGGCGACAACATGGACCTGGCGCTGGCCCACCTGCTCGAGGCCCGCATGGCCGAGCAGGATCCGCCCGGCAGCCCGCGCACGCGGCTGTCGGCGGCGCGCCTGGCCCAGCTCACCGAACGCTGCCGCGCGGCCAAGGAACAGCTGCTGGCCCCGGATGCCCCGGAGCAGGTCGGCGTCACCCTGCTCGGCGCCGGTTCGCGCCTGATCGGCGCCAGCCGCAAGGCCGAACTGCGCCGCGCGGACGTCGAGCGCGTCGTGCTCGACGGCTTCTTCCCGCTCAATCCGGCGCAGGAAGAAGCCAAGCGGGCGCGCGCCGGCATCGTCGAATTCGGCCTGCCCTACGCCAGCGATCCGGCCGTCACGCATCACCTGGCGGGCTTCCTGCGCCAGCATGCGGATGCCGCGCGCGCGGCGCTGGGACTGCCGGACGACGGCACCCTGCCGGTGCCCGATACGCTGCTGCTCAATGGCGGCGTGTTCCGCGGCGCGGCGCTGGCGCAGCGGCTGGCCGACACCCTGGCCGGCTGGCGCGGCGCGCCGCTGCGCGTGCTGCACAACGAGAATCCGGATGTCGCCGTGGCGCGCGGCGGCGTCGCCTATTCGCTGGCGCGCCAGGGCCTGGCGCCGTCCATCGAAAGCGGCGCGGCGCGCAGCTACTACCTGCTGCTCGACGGCGAGGCGCGCGGCGACATGCTGCGCGCCGTCTGCCTGCTGCCGCGCGGGACGCCGGCCGCCCTTGAAGTGGCGCTGGCCGGGCGCAGCTTCGGCTTGCGGGTGGGACGCCCGGTGCGCTTCCACCTCGTGTCCACGGTCGCCGATGCGGTCGCGCCGCAGGCCGGCGAACTGGTCGATCTCTCCCCTTCCGACGTGGTGCGCCTGCCGGCGATTTCCACCGTACTGCGCGCGGCGCCCGGCTCCAGCGCCCGCGCCGAGATCCCGGTGCAGCTGGTGACGGCGCTCAGTGAAGTCGGTTCGCTCGACGTGCACTGCGTCGCCGAGGATGGCAGCGGCCAGCGCTGGCAGCTCGCCTTCCAGCTGCGCGGGGCCGAAGAGGAAGACGGCGGCGACACGCCTGCCGCCGAGGTGCTTCCGCCCCAGCTCGACGGGGCGATCGAGAAGATCGAGCGCGTGTTCGGCGCGCGCTCGAAGCAGGTCGACGTGAAGGAAGTGCGCCAGCTGCGCGCCGGCCTCGAACACCTGCTCGGCGCGCGCGAGCGCTGGGACACGCCGCTGCTGCGCCACCTGTTCGACGCCCTGATGGCGCGCGCCAAGGGCCGGCGCCGCTCGGCCGAGCACGAGCGCGCCTGGCTGAACCTGGCCGGCTACTGCCTGCGCCCCGGCTTCGGCCATCCGCTCGACGAATGGCGCATGGAGCAGCTGTGGGAGATGTTCGAAACCGGCGTCCAGTACCACAAGGACAGCCAGGTGCGCGCCGAATGGTGGACGCTATGGCGGCGCGTGGCCGGTGGCCTGTCGACGGAGGCGCAGCTGCGCGTGCTGGACGACTTCGCGTTCAACCTGCAGGCCGACGAATCCGAGCGCGGGCGGCGGCCGGTGACCCTGGTCGACGGCAGCGAGGACGACATGCTGCGCGTGGGCGCCTCGCTGGAACGCATCCCGGCCGCCTACAAGGCGGAAATCGGCGAATGGATGCTGGCGCAGATCATGGCGATTCCCGCCGCGGCCAAGCTCGATGCCAGGACGACTGCACGCTATGGCCGCTACCTGTGGGCGCTGGGGCGTGTGGGTGCGCGCCAGTCGTTCCAGTCCAGCGCGCACGAGGTGGCGCCGCTGGAAGTGGCCGAGGAATGGTTGAACAGGCTGCTGCAACTGGACTGGCGCAAGGTCGAACCGGCGGGCTTCGCGGCCGCGCACATCGCGCGCATGACGGGCGACCGTTCGCGCGACATCGGCGAGACGGTGCGCGAGGAGGTGCTGCGGCGCCTGGCGTCCAGCGGCGCCCCGGCCGCGTGGGCCGACATGGTGCGCGAGGTCGTCGAACTGGACCAGGCCAGCGAGACCCGGATGCTGGGCGATGCGCTGCCGCCCGGACTGAAGCTGCTGCGCTGACGCCGGCTGTTCCGCACATTGCCGGAATTTAACGCGCGCAAATACATTTGCGGTTTGTCCCGTGCTCACCACAAAGAGGCGCATAGTCCTAGTTGTTCGCACGATCCTTCTTGATCCTGCGCGAGCAGCACGCTGCTGCTTCCTTCCCTGGTCCGCCAGGCGCCTCCGCAAGTCATTCCTCACGTGATCGCATTTTGTGCGGCTCAAACCGAAAAGGTACGCCATGTTCCCATTTTCCCAATCCGTCAATCCTGCTGTCCGCTCCCATCTCGACTCCCAGGTCGCATTCTTCAACGACCTGTCAAAGTCGCTGTCGGGTTGTTTCCAAAGCCTGTGCGAAGCCAATCTCAAGCTCTGCCAGAGCATGCTCGAGGAAACCATGACCGCCATCCAGCGCATGCTGACGACCAGGGACGCTGGCGAAGCGTTTCGGGCCGTCGCATCCCATGCCCAACCGGCATCGGACAAACTGCGCGCCTACCAGCAGCAGCTCTCCCGCCTTACAACCGATGCGCAGGCCGAAATGGCGCGTGTCACCCAGCAGTATGTACCGCAAACTTCCCGTACCGCACATGCCTTGGCAGACGAGGTGACGCGTGTCGCTGCGGAACAAACCGACCGCACTGTGCGCCAGCAAGAAGAAGCCCTGAAGAACGTTCGCGACCCGTTCCTGCAGGAGGGCACGCAAGGCGACAACGATAGTGCTCAAGCCAAGGCCAGTCCGCAAAGTACCGGCGAAGGCGCGAGCGAGAGCGTCTTCGCGCACTTTGCCAATGTAGCGGGAAGCAACCGGAAGACGCCATCGAAGACATGAGCGTCCCGGCCTGTCGCAGGGCTTCTGCATGGTCCGGGTCATTTGGAGAGCCATAATGAAAAACGGATTCACGTTGCACGTGAATCCGTTTTATCCCAAGCCCCCGGAGCGCAATGCCTCAACTGACTGGCATTGGCCGGAAGGCGGGCTTTTCAGCGCTGCGGCGGCGCCCATGCTATCTGCATGGTGCGGGCCGCTAACCAGGCTGGCTGATTAAATCACGCGGATATTGCCGGCTTTGTCGCCTTTGGGACCAGTCGAGCGAACGAATTCGACGCGCTGGTTTTCGGACAGGCTCTTGAAGCCTTCCGATTGAATATCCTGGAAATGGGCGAACAGGTCGCCACCGCCCGCGTCAGGCGTAATGAAGCCGAAGCCCTTGGAGTCATTGAACCATTTCACGGTGCCGGTTTGAGTAGTCATTTTTAGTCCTTTAGATTTGCATGGGCAAGACGCCCGATATGCACATCGACCAAGAGGGGGTATAACGGAGGAAATCAAACAGGACCGCCGAAAGGCGAGACGGGAGAGAAAGACCAACAGTAACAACGACTTGATGTAGTGCCAGACAAAAGATACAGCACTTCCCCCGATTCACCTAATCATTTCGGTCTATTTTTTTCCCGGCTGTCTTTTTCTCTTTCCCCATCTTCACGCACCAGGACGGTGCATTTCCCCGGTGTTTTTCGGGCACGATTCTTGATATACCAAGAGTGTCGACACTCAGGGACAAGAACATGCGGGATTTTTTCAACGAGATGACGGATGGCGCGGACGGCCTGGTACGCGACCACTACCGCGAATTCGACACCTGGCTCAAGCTGCAATCGCTGGAGCGCATCGAACGCAAGCGCGCCGAGGCGGACCTGACCTTCCGCCGCGTCGGCATCACCTTCGCAGTGGTTGGCGACGGCGCCGGCACCGAGCGCCTGATTCCCTTCGATACGATCCCGCGCATCATCCCGGCGCACGAATGGAGCGCGCTGCAGGCCGGCCTGGCCCAGCGCGTCAAGGCGCTCAACATGTTCGTGCACGACATCTACCACGACCAGAACATCATCAACGCCGGCATCATCCCGGCCCAGCAGATCTACCAGAACGCCCAGTACCGCCCCGAGATGCAGGGCATCAGCGTGGCTTCGGATATCTACGCCCACATCGCCGGCGTCGACATCGTCCGCGCCGGCGCGGGCGAGTTCTACGTCCTCGAGGACAACCTGCGCGTGCCGTCCGGCGTCTCCTACATGCTGGAAGACCGCAAGATGATGATGCGCCTGTTCCCGGAACTGTTCGCGCGCCACCGCATCGCGCCGGTCGAGCACTACCCCGACATGCTGCTCGAGAACCTGCGCTCGGTGGCGCCGGCCGGCGTCCTGGACCCGACCATCGTGGTCATGACGCCGGGGATGCATAACTCGGCCTACTTCGAGCACGCCTTCCTGGCCCAGCAGATGGGCGTCGAACTGGTCGAGGGCAAGGACTTGTTCGTCAACGCCAACGCGGTCTACATGCGCACCATCCGCGGGCCGCGCCGCGTCGACGTGATCTACCGGCGCCTGGACGACGACTTCCTCGATCCGCTGGCCTTCCGTTCCGATTCCACCCTGGGCGTGCCCGGCCTGCTGTCGGTGTACCGCGCCGGCCGCGTGACCCTGGCGAACGCGATCGGCACCGGCGTCGCCGACGACAAGTCGATCTATCCCTACGTGCCGGACATGATCCGCTTCTACCTGACAGAGGAGCCGCTGCTGAACAACGTGCCGACCTGGCAATGCCGCAAGCCGGAAGACCTGAAGTACACCCTGGCGCACCTCGACCAGCTGGTGGTCAAGGAAGTGCACGGCGCCGGCGGCTACGGCATGCTGATCGGCCCGGCCGCCAGCAGGCAGCAGATCGAGGACTTCCGCCGCCGCCTCATCGCCCGGCCGGACGGCTACATCGCCCAGCCGACCCTGGCCCTGTCGGCCTGCCCGACCCATGTCGAGAGCGGCATCGCGCCGCGCCACATCGACCTGCGTCCCTTCGTCCTGTCGGGCAAGACCATCTCGATGGTGCCCGGCGGGCTGACCCGGGTGGCGCTGCAGGAAGGCTCGCTGGTGGTGAACTCGTCGCAGGGCGGCGGCACCAAGGACACCTGGATACTGGAGGAATGATGCTCAGCCGGACCGCAGACCACTTGTACTGGATGGCGCGCTATACCGAGCGCGCCGAGAATACCGCGCGCATGCTCGATGTGGCGGTGCAGACCTCGATGCTGCCGCAGTCGGCCTTCGATACCGGGCAGGCCTGGCGCGCCATGCTCGGCATCTCGGAATTGCGCGCCGCCTTCGACGCCCGCCACGCCGTCCTCGATGCGAAGAACGTGCTGGCCTTCATGGCCACCGATCCGGGCAACCCGTCCTCGATCGTGTCCTGCCTGACGGCGGCGCGCGAGAACGCCCGCGCCGTGCGCGGGGTCCTGACCACCGAGGTATGGGAAACCCAGAACGCGACCTGGATCGAATTGCGCGAGCGCGCCGCCGTGGACGGCGACCCGAGCGCCTTCTTCGACTGGGTCAAGCACCGCTGCCACCTGTCGCGCGGCGTCACCGTCGGCACCATGCTGGACGACGAGGCCCTGGTCTTCATCCGCCTCGGCACCTTCCTCGAACGGGCCGACAACACCGCGCGCCTGCTCGACGTGAAGTACCACGGCGCCAAGAGCAGCGCCACCCACGACATGCTCACCCAGCGCGAATTCTATTACTGGTCCGCCCTGCTGCGCTCGGTGGCGGGCTTCGAGACCTACCGCAAGGTGTACCGCGATTCGGTCACGCCCTCGCGGGTGGCCGAATTGCTGATGCTGCGCGCCGACATGCCGCGCTCGCTGCTGGCCTGCATGGCCCAGGTCGTGGCCAACCTGAAGGCGGTGCGCAACGATGTCTCCAGCGAGACCGAGCGGCTGGCCGGCAAGATGCACGCGGAGCTGCAGTTCGCGCGCATCGAAGACATCCTCGCCGCCGGCATCGACGATACCCTGGGCGCCTTCATGGAAAACATCTACGCGCTCGGCAACGGCATCAGCCGCGATTTCCTCGTGCCCCTGGGAGCCTGACATGCACCTGTCCATCCGCCACGAAACCCTGTACCGCTACACCCAGGCCCAGGCCTATAGCATCGAGCAATTGCACCTGACACCGCGCGGCGAAGCGCAGCAGCATGTCCTGTCCTGGAAGATCTCGACGCCAGGTCATTGTTCCTCCTATACGGATGCGTATGGCAATTTCTCGCACATGCTGACGGTCAACGAAGCGCACGACGCGGTGCGCATCCTGGTCGAAGGCGTGGTGGCGACCACCGCGCTGCATGGAGGCCGCCTGCAGGGCGCCGACAGCCTGTCGCCGCTGATCTTCACGGTGCCGACCCACCTGACCCAGCCGACGCCGATGCTGGCCGACGTCGCCGGGCATTGCCTGCCGCCGCCCGGCGCCCGGATCGGCACCGCCGACCTGATGAAACTGGCTTCGCACATCCACGGTGCGGTCACGTATCGCAGTGGTGCGACCGATGTGTTCAGCACGGCGGGCGACGCCATGATCCTGGGAGCCGGCGTCTGCCAGGACCATGCCCACATCTTCCTGGCCTGCTGCCACGCGCGCGGCGTTCCGGCACGCTATGTCTCGGGCTATATCGATCCGGAATCGACCGGGCATGCGGCCAGCCATGCCTGGGTCGACGCCTGGGTCGAGGACGAGGATTTCTCGGGCTGGATCAGCATCGACGTCACCCACAACCGGCTGATGACCCAGTCTTATTGCCGACTAGCAATCGGACGCGACTATGAATCGGCGGCGCCGGTACGCGGCATGCGCCGCGGCGGCGGCGGCGAAACCATGAGCGTCGAAGCCCTGATCGTGCCCGTCCAGTAGCCATGTAGAATGGAACGGACCTGATCACCGAGTAAACATGCAATGACATATTGTGTAGGCATGCGCCTGGATGCGGGACTGGTATTCCTGGCAGATTCACGCACCAACGCCGGGGTCGACCAGGTCGGCACCTTCCGCAAGCTGAGCGTGTTCGAGCAGCCGGGCGAGCGCATGATGGTGCTGATGACCGCGGGTAACCTGTCGATCTCGCAGGCCGTCCGCCAGATCATCGCCAGCCACGCCGGCGTCGACGGCACGACCATCTGGACCGCGCCGAACCTGTACGAGGCGGCGCGCATCGTCGGCGAAGCCGTGCGCACGGTGCACAAGCAGGAAGGCGCCAGGCTCGCCGAGCACGGCGTCGACTTCAATATCAGCATGATCTTCGGCGGGCAGATCGCGGGCGAGCGCTGCCGCCTGTTCTACGTGTACTCGGCCGGCAATTTCATCGAGTCGCACGACGAAAACCCGTATTTCCAGATCGGCGAAGACAAGTACGGCAAGCCGATCATCGACCGCGTCATCTCGCCGCACACCTCGCTCGACGATGCCGCCAAGTGCGCGCTGATCTCGATGGACTCGACCTTGCGTTCGAATATTTCGGTCGGCCTGCCGCTCGACCTGCTGGTCTATGAGAAGGACAGCCTGGCCGTCACGCGCTTCGTCTCGATCGACGAACAGAACCAGTACTTCCAGCAATTGCGCAGCAGCTGGGGCCAGCAATTGAAAGCCGTCTTCGAAGGCATCGCCGCGCCGGTATGGAATGCCGCGCCGGAGCAGAAGGAGAATGTGCTGTCCTCGGCCGGCGCGAGCGGCCGGCCGGTGCGGGTTGCGCTGCCGCCGGGATTGGCGGCGACCGCGCCAGCGGCGCCGCTGCAGTCGCTGGCCGAGGGGCAGGCACCCGGCTCCCAGCCTTAGTGCCAGCGGCGCTCGTGCGTTGACGGCGCCTCGCAAGCCTTCACTCGCCCTGACCGGCCCAGTCGCCGGTGCGCAGAGGCCGCTCGTACAGATCAGCGCGATGCATGAACAAGGGGCATCCAACAGCTGGAGCTCGTCAATTGGACAAGAGCGGCATCCGATCGTTCCAGATCGCAGGCGCCGGGTTCGGTGTGGACGCCGCTGCAGGTGTCGGGCGGCCAGAGGCAGGGAAAACTGGGGAGTGTCGGAGAATCGTCGCCAATGAAGCGTCCCGGCCGGCCGAACTGGCGGCAGCCCTGGTCACGCTGGCGTCGGACGAGGCGCGCCATACCGCCGGCCACGTCCATGGTGTGGCAGTGGCAGCGGCGCCTCCTGAACGGAGAAGGGCCCGGGTTCGGCGAACCCGGAGCGCCGGTCAGCGGCTATGCAGCCAGCGCAGGCGCGCAAACAGGGTGGACAGGGAACGGGTACGGATCAGTTTGCCCAGCGTCCCGCCATAGTTGCAACGCGAAGTGATCGTCATTTTTATGGTCTCCGAAGTTTCTTATCACAATAGACACGCTTGTTGTTCAGTTCTGTGCGCTACCTCGCATAGCGCAACATCTGATCCATTACTAACGCGCGCCCCTTACTTCGATTGAGCCATATCATTGTTACAGCAATGTTGCAGGCTGCCTTATCAAGGTGGTTTGTTGCGTTGCGGTGGCAAATCAACCGAACAGGAGGATGCCATGAGCTACGCAGATCGTGACAAATATGGGATGTACAAAGACTCCCGACATGCAGGTCCCGGCCCCGCACTGATGGGCGCCAACACGCTGATCGGCGATGGCGTCGTTAATGCCGCAGAGGAAGATCTCGGCGACATCAAGGAAATCATGCTCGACATGCAGACCGGCCAGGTGGCCTATGCCGTGCTGTCTTTCGGCGGCTTCCTCGGCATGGGTGAAAAGCTGTTCGCCGTGCCCTGGCAGGCCTTGCACCTCGATACCGTCAACCACCGCTTCGTGCTGGATGTCGACAAGGAGCGCCTGCAAACCGCTCCCGGCTTCGATGCGGACGCATGGCCGAACATGAGCGACATGGGCTGGGCAAGCGGTGTCCACAGCTTCTACGGCACCGACCCTGATCGTCCGGGCGCTCCGAGCATGGGGCCGGTTGCCCCGATGGGCGGCCTGGTCGGCGGCGGGAGCGGCACGAGCACAGGCTCGAGGATGGGCTCGGGCATGGGTTCAGGCATGGGCGCCGGCTCGGCCGGCAGCAGCGACCTGGGCGGCAGCTCGGGCGTGGGCGGCGCCGGCAGCAACCTGGGATCGGGCGCAGGCGGGGGCAGCAGCGCCCTCGGCGGCAGCGCGGGTTCGGGCACCGCAGCGGGCTCGGGAAGCTCGTCGCTGGGCTCGGGCGCCGGCGGTTCGTCGACCGAATACGGGAAGGCCGGCAGCCTCGATCCACGTCCGGACAACCTGGGCGATGACAAGAACCTGAGTCATATCAGGGGCAGCAACATCGGCTAAGCAGCCGTCACAAGCAAACGGGTGGTGCGGGCGCTTGCCCGGCCACCCGTTTTCCTGTCTAGCGCAGCATCGACTCCCACACCTTCTGCAGGCGCTTGGCCGACACCGGCATCGGCGTGCGCAGCTCCTGCGCGAACAGCGACACCCGCAACTCTTCCAGCATCCAGCGGAACTCGATCATGCGCGGATCATTGTTCTTGCCCGCCAGGTTCTTCAGCGTGCGCTGGAACTGGCTGGCCGCGTTCTGCCATTCGGCCATCAGCTGCGCATCGCGCGACGGATTGCCGCGCAGCTTCTCCAGGCGCACGTTGATCGCCTTCAGGTAGCGCGGGAAGTGCGACAGCTGGCTGTACTCGTTGTCCGCGATGAAGCGCTTGTGCACCAGTCCCTGCAACTGCGACTGGATGTCCGCCGCCACCGGCTGCGGCAGGCTTTGCAGGCGCTTCGGCATGCCGTGGTACTCGGCCAGGACCTGCCCCGCCAGGCGCGCAACCTCATTGATCAGGAGGCCGATGCGGCCCTTGCCCTCATCCTTGCGCTTGTTGAACGAGGCGGCATCGACAGGGAGCGGATCCTGCAGGCAGGCGATGTCGATCGCCTTGGCGATGATCTGGTCGCGCAGGTCTTCCTGCGAACCGATGTTCATGAACTGCATGCCCATCCCCTGCAGGCCAGGGATGTTCTTTTCCGCGAACTTCAGCTGGTCCTTGAACTGCAGCGCGAACAGGCGGCGCAGGCCGATGCGGTGGATGCGCGCCGCCACGTTCGGGTCGTCGAACACTTCCAGGTCGCAGTGCGTGCCCTTGTCGACCAGGGCCGGGAAACCGATCAGGGTCAGCTTGCCTTGCGTGATCTCCAGCAGCTCGGGCAGCTCGCCGAAGGTCCAGCCAGTCAAGCCCGTATGCGCGCTCGGCGCTGCCGGTGCGGCGGTCGCGGCCGGCGCGGCGGCAGGCTGCGCGCCGCCCTTGCCCCTGGCGGCAGGCGCCGCTGCGGCCGGCGCCTGCGCGGGCTGCAGCTTGCCGGGCGCCGCCGCCGGCTTCACCTCGGCCATCTTCTGGAAGCTCTGGCGCGCCTGCCCGCCCAGTTCGGCCTGCAGGGTCGCCAGGTTGCGTCCCATGTCGAGCTGGCGCCCGTGCTCGTCGATCACCTTGAAATTCATGGACAGGTGGGCCGGCAGGGTCTCCAGCTTGAAGTCGCCGGTCAGCACGGCGATGCCGGTCTGGGCGCGGATGTCCGCGATCAGCATGTCGACCAGGTCGCCACGGCCGAAATTCAGCTTCGCCTCGACGCGCTCGACGAAGCGCGCCGCATACTCCGGCAGCGGCACGCAATGGCGGCGCAGCTTCTGCGGCAGGGATTTCAGCAGCAGGTGCACCTTCTCCTTCAGCATGCCCGGCACCAGCCAGCCCGCGCGCTCCTGCGGAATCTGGTTCAGCGCGAACAGCGGCACCGCCAGCGTCACGCCATCGCGCACGCTGCCCGGCTCGAAGTGGTACGACAGGCCCATCTCGATGCCGGTGACGGTCATCGTCTTCGGGAACAGCTCGGTGGTGACGCCGGCCGCCTCGTGGCGCATCAGCTCTTCGCGGTTCAGGTAGAGCAGCTTCGGGTTGTCGCGCGACGCATCCTTGTACCACTTCTCGAAACCGGCGCCATTCACCACGCTGGTCGGGATTTCCTTGTCGTAGAAGGCGGCGATCAGCTGCTCGTCCACCAGCACGTCGAGACGGCGCGACTTGTGCTCGAGGTTCTCGATCTCCTTCACCAGCTTGTGGTTGTGGGCGAAGAACGGGGCGCGGGTCTCGTAGTCGCCCGCCACCAGGGCGTCGCGGATGAAGATCTCGCGCGCCTCGACCGGGTTGTGCTGGCTGTAGTTGATGCGGCGGTTGCTGTACACGACGATGCCGTACAGGGTCGCGCGCTCGAGCGCCGTCACCTGCGCCTGTTTCTTTTCCCAGCGCGGCTCGCCCCAGGATTTCTTCAGCAGGTGGCCGCCGATCTTCTCGATCCACTCGGGCTGGATCTGCGCGATGGTGCGCGCGTACAGGCGCGTGGTCTCGACCAGTTCGGCCGCCATCACCCAGCGTCCCGCCTTCTTGCCCAGGGTCGAACCCGGCCAGATGTGGAACTTGATGCCGCGCGCACCCAGGTAGACGCCGCCCTGCTCGTCCTCGGCCTTGAAGCCGATGTTCCCGAGCAGGCCGGTGAGCAGCGCCAGGTGCAGCTGGTCGTAGGTGGCCGCGGTCTCGTTCAGGCGCCAGCCCTGCTCGCGCACGATGGTGAGCAGCTGCGAATGCACGTCGCGCCACTCGCGCAGGCGCAGCTGCGACAGGAAGTTGGCGCGGCAGTTCTCCTGCAGCAGCCGGTTCGACTTCTTGTGCTCGATCGCGTCCTCGAACCAGTTCCAGATCTTCAGGTAGCTGAGGAACTCGGACTTCTCGTCGGCGAACTTCTTGTGCTTCTCGTCGGCCTGCTGCTGGTACTCGATCGGGCGGTCGCGCGGGTCCTGGGTCGACAGCGCCGAGGCCACGATCAGCATCTCGCTCAGGCAGTCGTTGTCCAGCGCGGCCAGGATCATGCGGCCCACGCGCGGGTCGAGCGGCAGCTTGGCCAGCTTGCGGCCCAGCGGGGTCAGCTCGTTGGTGTCGTCCACCGCGCCGATTTCCTGCAGCAGCTGGTAGCCGTCGGCGATCGCGCGGCCCTGCGGCGCCTCGATGAACGGGAAGCTCTCCACGTCCGTCAGGCGCAGCGACTTCATGCGCAGGATGACCGAGGCCAGCGACGAGCGCAGGATTTCCGGATCGCTGAATTTCGGGCGCTTGAGGAAGTCGTCTTCCTCGTACAGGCGGATGCAGACGCCGTCGGCCACGCGGCCGCAGCGGCCGGCGCGCTGGTTGGCGGCCGACTGCGCGACCGGTTCGATCTGGAGCTGCTCGACCTTGTTGCGGAAGCTGTAGCGCTTCACGCGCGCCAGGCCGGTATCGACCACGTAGCGGATGCCCGGCACGGTCAGCGAGGTCTCGGCCACGTTGGTGGCCAGCACGATGCGGCGCGCGTTCGTGGTGCGGAACACGCGGTCCTGCTCCTCGACCGACAGGCGCGCGAACAGCGGCAGGATCTCGACATGCGGCGGATGGTGCTTGCGCAGCGCCTCGGCGCAGTCGCGGATCTCGCGTTCGCCCGGCAGGAACACCAGCACGTCGCCCGAGCCGATGCGGCACAGTTCATCGACACCGTCGACCACCGCGTCCATCAGGTCGCGCTTGTCGCGCGCGGCCTGCGCCTTGGGCATCGGCTCGCCCGGCCTGGACGCGCCGGCGCCCGTGACCGGATCGCGGTCCACCGGGCGGTAGCGCACTTCGACCTTGTACAGGCGGCCCGAGACCTCGATCACCGGCGCCGGCTTTTCCGGCGTGCCGAAGTGGCGCGCGAAGCGGTCGGCGTCGATGGTCGCCGAGGTGATGATGATCTTCAGGTCGGGACGGCGCGGCAGCAGCTGCTTCAGGTAGCCGAGCAGGAAGTCGATGTTCAGGCTGCGCTCGTGCGCTTCGTCGATGATGATCGTGTCGTAGGCCCTGAGCAGCGGGTCGGTCTGGGTCTCGGCCAGCAGGATGCCGTCGGTCATCAGCTTGACCGAGGCGCCGCGCTGCAGGGTGTCGTTGAAGCGCACCTTGAAGCCCACGTGCTCGCCCAGCGGCGAACCCAGTTCCTGCGCGATGCGCTTGGCGGTCGACGAGGCCGCGATACGGCGCGGCTGGGTGTGGCCGATCAGGCCCTTGCTGCCGCGGCCCAGCTCCAGGCAGATCTTCGGCAGCTGGGTGGTCTTGCCCGAGCCGGTCTCGCCGGACACGATGACCACCTGGTTCTCGCTGACCGCCTTCGCGATCTCCGCGCGGCGGCCCGAGACCGGCAGGTCTTCGGGGAAGACGATCGGCGGCAGCGGATTGCGCTCCCGCGGCGCGCGCTCTTCGTCGCGCGCATGTTCCTGCCTGCGCGGGCGCTCGCGCTGCCGGTCGCCGGCGGCGCGTGGTCCGCCGCTGCGGCGCTCGCCTTTCGCCTGCGGTTCGCCCTCGCGGGCCTGCGTCATCGGCGCACGCGGCTCACCCTCCGTGCGGCGCCGAGGCTCGCCAGTGGATGCGGAAGTTGGGGAAGCAGCGACGCGCGCCGCCGGTGGCGCAGGCTTGTTACTCTGTTCAGACATTGATTTTTACAAGGTATTTGGTGCGCACAACGCGCAGCGAATTATAATGCGGCAAATGGAAAACCCTACCCAATTCGTCCAGTGGTTGCGCTCCGTCGCGCCGTACATTCATACCTTCGGCGGCAGGACTTTCGTCGTCGCCTTCCCCGGTGAACTCGTCGCCGCCGGCGCCCTGCCGACGCTGGCGCAAGACCTGTCGCTGCTGCTCGGCCTCGGCATCCGCGTGGTGCTGGTGCACGGTTCGCGTCCCCAGGTGGCGGAACAGCTGGCGCTGCGCAATGTCGAAGGCCGTTTCCATAACGGTATCCGGATCACCGATCCCGCCGCGCTCGAATGCGCGAAGGAAGCCGCCGGCGAATTGCGTCTCGACATCGAAGCAGCCTTCAGCCAGGGGCTCCCGAACACGCCGATGTCGCACGCGCAGATCAGTATCGTGTCGGGCAACTTCGTCGTCGCGCGTCCGCTGGGCGTGATCGACGGCATCGATTTCGAACTCACCGGCGTGACGCGCAAGATTGCCGCCGAAAAGATCCACCCCATCCTCCAGACCGAAGACAGCCTGGTGCTGCTGTCGCCGCTGGGTTTCTCGCCGACCGGCGAGATCTTCAACCTGACCATGGAAGACGTGGCCGCCTCGGCCGCCATCGCCCTGCGCGCCGACAAGCTGATCTACATCACCGAAACCCCGATCATGAAGGACGTCGCCGGCGTCGAGCTGCGCGAGCTGTCCTCGCACCAGGCCGAAGCCGTGCTGCAGGCCGACTTCCTGCCGGCCGACGCGGCCTTCTACCTCCAGCATGCGATCAAGGCCTGCCACAGCGGCGTGGACCGTGCGCACATCGTACCGTTCGAACTGGACGGTTCGACCCTGCTCGAACTGTTCACCCACGACGGCGTGGGCACCATGATCAGCCACGAGAACCTGGAAAGCCTGCGTCAGGCCTCAATTGAGGACGTCGGCGGAATTATCAAGCTCATCGAGCCGCTGGAAGCCGACGGCACCCTGGTCTACCGCGGCCGCGAGCTGATCGAGCGCGAGATCGACCAGTTCTCGGTGATCGAGCACGACGGCGTGATCTTCGGCTGCGCGGCGCTGTATCCCTTCCCCGAATCGAAGATGGGCGAGATGGCCTGCCTGACGGTGAGCATGGATTCGCAGGCCCAGGGCGACGGCGAGCGGATCCTGAAACACATGGAAAACCGGGCGCGGGCGGCCGGCCTGAACAAATTGTTCGTGCTGACCACGCGCACGGCGCACTGGTTCAAGAAACGCGGTTTCGTGCCCGCCACCGTGGACGACCTGCCGAAGGACCGCCAGCACATGTATAACTGGCAGCGCCGGTCACAGGTTTTGATCAAGACTCTATAATATTGTTTTACACCGATACGGATAACAGGAGTACACGATGGCCCGCACCGTCCACTGCATCAAACTGAACAAGGAAGCCGAAGGGCTGGATTTCCCGCCGGTCCCTGGCGAAATGGGCAAAAAGCTCTACCTGTCGGTCTCGAAAGAGGCATGGCAGGCCTGGCTGAAGCACCAGACCATGCTGATCAACGAAAACCGCCTGAACCTGGCGGATGACCGCGCGCGCAAGTATCTGGCGACGCAGATGGAAAAGCATTTCTTTGGCGAGGGCGCGGATCAGGCGATGGGTTACGTGCCGCCGGCGGCCTGACGCCAATGCAGGGTGGACTGAATTCCCCGTCCACCCTGCATCAACCGATCACATCTTCCTGCACTGCCTGAGCTCGCAGCGCGCCAGGAACACCTTCCCGTTATCGCACTGCATGCGATACACCTCGACCGGCCCCGGCTCGGTCATCAGCCCCGCACCCTTCCCTCCGGTACAGGCCTGCTCCGCCGCGAGTTTTTCGACGGTCGCCGACGACACGCCCACCTGGAACGGCACGCGCTCGATCTGCGCGCCCGGCTGCACGGCCACCGGCTGCACGGCCGCCACCGGCGCCGGCTCCATCCTGCCATTCAACATGGAACAGCCGCCCAGCAGGACGGCCGCCAGCACCAGCGCGCGCTTCATCGGCACCCTCCCGCTTAGAACGACAGGGTCTTGACGCCTTCCGCCGTGCCCAGCAGGCAGACATCGGCGCCCGGGCTGGCGAACAGGCCGACGGCGATCACGCCGACGATCTGGTTGATCTCGGCTTCCAGCGCCACCGGGTCCGTGATCGACAGGCCGGCCACGTCGATGATCTCGCCGCCGTTGTCGGTGATCAGGGCTTCATCGCTGTCCTTCCTGGTGCGCAGGCGCGGCTGGCCGCCGAGGGCCGCCAGCTTGCGCATCACGGAGGCGCGCGCCATCGGGATGACTTCGACCGGCAGCGGGAACTTGCCCAGCGTGTCCACCAGCTTCGAGCCGTCGGCGATGCAGACGAACTTCTTCGACACCGACGCCACGATCTTCTCGCGCGTGTGCGCCGCGCCGCCGCCCTTGATCATTGCGCCGGTAGCGGTGATCTCGTCCGCGCCGTCGATGTAGACCGCCATCGATTCCACTTCGTTCAGGTCGAACACCGGAATGCCGTGGCCGCGCAGGCGCGCCGCGGTCGCTTCCGACGAGGCCACGGTGCCCTTGATGCGGTCCTTGATCCTGGCCAGTTCGTCGATGAAGAAGTTGGCGGTCGAGCCGGTGCCGACGCCGATGATTTCGCCGTCGACCACGTAATCGATGGCGGCGCGCGCCACTGCCTGCTTGAGTTCGTCTTGAGTCATGATGCTGTTGGTAGAAGAAAAAGAATCCGCCATTTTAGCGGATCGCCCCGCGCCACTCCCAGAATTCGTCGCTCGCACCACAGGATTCGGGTCAGGTCTGTCATTCGGACACCGATCGAGCACCTTTGCTCTATCTCAAAATGCTGGTTTGTTTATCCCAAACTCGTCAATTCTCGGCTCACATTTGCCATCGAAACCCGCGCATCACGCCCCGGATGGGCAATAGCGGCGTGCGGGAACTCCCCATCCGGCCATGAACGATAATGTTTAGACACCATTTCGTTTCTTGTTTGCAACAGTACTGTTGAAATTTTTACTTCGGTTTGACCAAGCCAGCCCATTGCGAATTATTCTTGACGATTGATTCTAGAATAATTGATCTATAAATCCATCGACATCGCTTTCTGACTTGGACTCCATGAAAATCAACGACCTCAATATCGGCATCCGGCTGGGCGGAGCATTCGCTGCAGTCATTTTCCTTATGGCACTCATGCTCGCGAGTATGCTATGGCAACTCGATCGCATCGGCGCGGCGAAGACGGTCATGGCACAAGCCAGCCACAAGGCCTCCCTCGCCAAGGACTGGCTCGAAGGGATTTCTGCCAACAGCGTGCGCATCGTCGCAAAGCTCAGGAGCACCGTCGCCGGCGACGACCAGTACTACGACGACCGGATCCAGGCCGCGCGCGCCAAGGTGACCAAGGTGCAGCAGGAACTGGCAGCGCTGGTCGACAGAGAACACGACAAGGCCCTGCTGGACCAGGTGATCGCGCAGGACCGGACCTGGTACAGCCTGGGCGACGAGGGCTTCCGGCGCAAGGCCGAACTCGGTGGCGACAGTCCCGAGGTGCAGAAATTTTTCAAGGAAAAAGTCGCCCCCCAGATGCGCGCCTACATGGCGTCGGTCGAGGAGCTGGTCGCTTACCAGGGCAAGCTATCCGAGCAGGCGCAGGCCGACATCGACGCGCTGCAGGTGTCCGGGCGCCGTGTCCTGGTCGGCGTCGGCGCCTTCGCGCTGGCCAGCGCGGCGCTGTTCGGCTGGCTACTCACGCGCAGCATCACCGGGCCGCTCGCACGTGCCGTAGACCTGGCGCGGCAGGTCGCATCCGGCGACCTGACGGCTGACATCCGGATCGATTCACGCGACGAGGTCGGCAAGCTGATGGAGGCACTCAAGACCATGAACGCCAGCCTGCTCAAGACCGTCACCGCGGTGCGCGCCGGCACCGATACCATCGTCACCGCCTCGCAGCAGATCACCGCCGGCAACCTCGACCTGTCGGCGCGCACCGAGCAGCAGGCCGGCTCGCTGGAGGAGACTGCGTCCTCGATGGAAGAGCTGACCGGCACCGTCCGCCAGAATGCCGACAATGCGCGCCAGGCCGATACCCTGGCCAGGAACGCCTCCCTGATCGCCGCCCGCGGCGGCGAGGTGGTGGCCCAGGTCGTGACCACCATGGCCTCGATCAACGAATCCTCGAAGAAGATCGCCGACATCATCGGCGTCATCGATGGCATCGCCTTCCAGACCAACATCCTGGCGCTGAACGCGGCGGTCGAGGCGGCGCGCGCCGGCGAGCAGGGACGCGGCTTCGCGGTCGTCGCCTCCGAGGTGCGCAGCCTGGCGCAGCGCTCGGCCGGGGCGGCCAAGGAGATCCGCACCCTGATCGGCGATTCGGTGGACAAGGTCGACGCCGGCGGGCGCCTGGTCGACCAGGCTGGCGCAACCATGCAGGAGATCGTGCAGGGGATCGCGCACGTGACCGACATCATGTCCGAGATCGCCGCCGCCAGCGCCGAGCAGACGCTCGGCATCGAGCAGGTCAATGCCGCCATTACCCGGATGGATGGCGTGACCCAGCAGAACGCGGCCTTGGTCGAAGAGGCCGCCGCGGCGGCGGCTTCGTTGCAGGAGCAGGCCACGACCCTGGCCGGGCTGGTGAGCGTATTCGATGTCGGCGACAGCGCGGCCGGCGCGCGCGCCCCGCTTGCGCGGCCGGGGTCGCGCCGGTTGCCGGCCGGCCGCGCATTGGCCATGCGCGCCAGCGCGGCGCACAGCGAGGTCGAGGAAATCGCCTCCGCCTGAAGTCAGGCCAGGCAGGCCAGCCAGCGCGCCGGCCCAGGGTTCAGGTTGGCCTTGTCGGCTGGATCGCGCAGGAACGGCGCCAGCACCTGCTGGAACAGCGCCAGGCTGTGGCGGTGGCCTGGCTGCCGTCTTCTGCTGGAAAGGCATATGGCGCCGGACGTGAATACGGACGCGGCTGTAGTCGATGGCGTCGCGGAACAGCAGCGGACCATGCCGGAAAGAGGAAAACGTCTCAGCATGCTCAAAACCGTTCTGAGATTTCGCAAGGGTTGTCCGTCCATGTCCGAATGACAGATCTGACCCTGAATGCGGCAAATTCAAGCGACCGGCTTCGGCGTGAACCACCCCGCCAGCCAGCGCGCCGGTCCATGGTGCAGGTTGTCCAGGCTCGCCGGATCGGCAAGGAACTGCGCCAGCACCTTCTCGTACAGGGCCAGGCTGTTGCGATAGCGCTGCTGCCGCATCGCCTGCGGCTTGCCCAGGTACTTCAACATGAAATAATCGGCCAGCAGGTCGCCCTGGGCCTCCATGTTGTAGTCCGCCAGGGTCGCATCCTCGCGCAGGGCATAGCCGTAGGACAGCCCGATACGGAAAGCGCCGCGCAGGCGCACCGGATAGCCCAGCTGGTGCTGCCACACATGCACCATCTCGTGCATGAACCAGTGGATCGCGGGCGGGTCGCCGCGCGTGTAGTCGGGGAGAAAACAGGAATAGTGGAAGTACATGCTGCCGTTCGGCGTCATCGCGCAGTTCCTCGGCTGGAACGGCAGATAACGCCGGTTGTACACGCGTACCCGGCGGTAGTCGATGGCGTCGCCGAACAGCTGCGACGCCATCGCGATTTCGCCCGCGCTCAGCGGGCGCGCCAGCGACGGCACGGCCAGGCTTACTGGCGCAGCGTGGCGGCCGCTTTCGCCAGTTCGGTGATCCTGCCCCAGTCGCCCGCGGCGATCACGTCCTTCGGCGTCAGCCAGGAACCGCCCACGCAGGCCACGTTCTTACAGGCCAGGAACTTCGGCGCGGTCTCGATCGAGATGCCGCCGGTCGGGCAGAAGGTCACGTCCGGCAGCGGGCCGGCGATCGCATTCAGCATGCCCACGCCGCCCGCCGGCACCGCCGGGAACAGCTTGAGCTGGCGGAAGCCGGCTTCGCGCGCCAGCAGCACTTCGGACGGGGTCATCACGCCCGGCAGCAGCGGCAGGCCGCTCTTCCTGCTGGCTTCGATCAGGGCCGGGGTCAGGCCCGGCGACACGCCGAACACCGCGCCCGCATCGCGCGAGGCGGCGAATTCTTCCGGCTGGGTCAGGGTGCCGACGCCGACGATCGCGCCTTCGACCTGGCTCATGGCGCGGATCGCGCCCAGGCCATGCTCGGTGCGCAGGGTCACTTCGAGCACGCGGATGCCGCCCGCTACCAGGGCTTTCGCCAGCGGCACGGCATGCTCGGGATCGTCGATGGCGATAACCGGGATCACGCTCGCCGAGCGCATGATGTCAAGAAGGGTCATTTCTGGGTCCTGAAAAGAAAGTCTTCATCGGAGCCGGGCATGATCTCGCCGCTGTCGGCGCCCTCATGCAACGGCACGGTGGTCGGGATCGGCGACGGCAGCGGGAAGGTGGCCGCACCCTCCTCGGCCGCGCTGATCGCCTGTCGGAATACCGCAAACAGTTCGCGTCCCATGCCGATGTGGCTCTTCGACAGGTCGGCGGTGGCCATGCTGCGCGCATGCCAGACATCGTCCGGCACCAGCGCTTCCAGGGTGCCGGTGGTGGCGTCGACGCGGATCATGTCGCCGTTGCGCACCAGGCCGAGCGGGCCGCCGGCCAGGATTTCAGGCGACACGTGGATCGCCGCCGGCACCTTGCCGGAGGCGCCCGACATGCGGCCGTCGGTCACCATCGCCACATGGTAGCCGGCGTCCTGCAGGTTCGACAGCGCCGGCGTCAGGGCGTGCAGTTCCGGCATGCCGTTCGCGCGCGGACCCTGGAAACGGATCACGGCCACGAAGTTGCGGTTCAGCTGGCCGGCCTTGTAGGCGTGCATGAAGTCTTCCTGCGAGTCGAAGGTGATGGCCGGGGCCTCGACCACGTGGTAATCCTTCTTGACCGCCGAGACCTTCATGACCGCGCGGCCCAGGTTGCCCTTCACCAGCACCATGCCGCCATTGGCGCTGAACGGATTCGACACCGGGCGCAGCACCGATTCGTCGGCGCTTTGCGCCGGCACGTCCTTCCACACCACCTTGCCGTCTTCGCCCAGGAAAGGCTCCTTGCAGTGGTTGCGCAGGCCGTGGCCGAGGATGGTGTTGACGTCGTCGTGGGCCAGGCCGGCGTCGAGCAGTTCGCGGATCACGAAGCCCGGACCGCCGGCGGCCTGGAAGTGGTTGACGTCGGCTTCGCCGTTCGGGTAGATGCGGGTCAGGAGCGGCACCACCTTGGACAGCTCGTCGAAATCGTTCCAGTCGATCACGATGCCGGCCGCGCGCGCGATCGCCACGATGTGCAGGGTGTGGTTGGTCGAGCCGCCGGTCGCGTGCAGCGCGACGATGGCGTTGACGATGCTCTTCTCGTCGACCACGTGGCCGACCGGCATGTAGTTGCCACCCTGCTGGGAAATCGCGACCGCGCGCCGTGCGGCTTCGGCCGTCAGCGCATCGCGCAGCGGCGTGCCTGGCGTGATGAAGGCGGAACCCGGCAGGTGCAGGCCCATCATCTCCATCAGCATCTGGTTGCTGTTGGCGGTGCCGTAGAAGGTGCAGGTGCCCTCGCTGTGGTAGGACTGCGCCTCGTTTTCGAGCAGCTCATCGCGGGTGGCCTTGCCCTGCGCGTACAGCTGGCGCACGCGCGCCTTTTCCTTGTTCGAAATGCCGGAAGTCATCGGGCCGCCCGGCACGAACACGCCCGGGATGTGGCCGAAGTGTAGTGCGCCGATCAGCAGGCCCGGCACGATCTTGTCGCAGATGCCGAGATAGGTCGCGGCGTCGAACATGTTGTGCGACATCGCCACCGCAGTGCTCATCGCGATCGTATCGCGCGAGAACAGCGACAGCTCCATGCCCGGCTGGCCCTGGGTCACGCCGTCGCACATGGCCGGCACGCCTCCGGCGAACTGGGCCACGGCATCGACTTCGCGCGCGGCTTCCTTGATGATTTTCGGATAATACTCGAACGGATGGTGCGCGGACAGCATGTCGTTATAGGACGATACGATCGCCACCGAGGGCTTCTTGTATTCGCGCAGCTTGAGCTTGTCGCTGGGCGGGAAGGCCGCAAAGCCGTGCGCCAGGTTGGTGCACGCCAGCGCGCCGCGCTGGACCCCGTGGGAGCGCGCTGCTTCGAGATGCGCGAGGTAAGCCGAACGCGACGGCCGGCTGCGCTGGATGATGCGGTTGGTGACCTGTTCAACTACGGGGTGGAGCGCCATGTTCGTTCCTTCCTAAATTTGGTATCTGAAATTTTACTACAGATTTATACGGAGCGGACGCAAGCTGCTTTTCTCTCTCCCGGCAGGCGTTCCGGACAGAACGGGGATTGCCCGTGCTGAAATGGCAGAGCATATGCACGGTCATTTTTTGTAGTGAATTTACGCGGAGTTCCTTGTATTATTCAATAATCTGCTATTGACAACATTGTGCCACGCACCCCCAACCCATGCGCCAGCCACCTTTGACCACTACCGCCAGCTTCCAAGCCCTCGCCACCCATGCCGCCGATGCCAGGGACTGGCTGATGCGCGACCTGTTCGCAGCCGATCCGCAGCGCTTCGAGCGCCTGTCGGTCGAGGCCGCGGGGTTGTTCCTAGACTATTCAAAAAATCGCGTCGACGGGCGCACGCTTGAACTGCTGGCAAGCCTGGCGCGCGAGCGCGGCGTGGAGGCGCGCCGCGACGCGATGTTCGCCGGCGAACGCATCAACAACACCGAGAACCGCGCGGTGCTGCATACCGCCCTGCGCGCCCCGCGCGGCAGCAAGCTGGTCGTGGATGGCCAGGATATCGACGCCGACGTGCACGCCGTGCTCGACCGCGTCAAGTCCTTCACCGACGCGGTGCGCAGCGGCGAATGGCTGGGCCATACCGGCAAGCCGATCACGGACGTGGTCAACATCGGCATCGGCGGCTCCGACCTGGGTCCGAAGATGGTCTGCCTGGCGCTGCGCCACTACACCCATCCGCGCCTGCGCATGCACTTCGTGTCGAACGTCGACGGCCACGACATGGACGCCGCCCTCGCCCAGGTGAATCCGGAAACCACGCTGTTCATCGTCGCCTCGAAGACCTTCACCACGGCCGAGACCATGATGAACGCGCAGACCGCGCGCAGCTGGTTCCTGGGCCAGGCGCCGGAACCGGCGCTGGCCAGGCACTTCGTCGCCGTCTCCACCAACACCGAGGCCATCAAGACCTTCGGCATCGATCCGGCCAACATGTTCCCGTTCTGGGACTGGGTCGGCGGCCGCTATTCCGTATGGTCGGCGATCGGCCTGCCGGTCGCGCTGGCGGTCGGCTTCGGCTACTTCAGCGATTTCCTGGCCGGCGCCCATGAGCTCGACGAGCACTTCCGCACCGCCCCGCTCGAACAGAACCTGCCGGCGATCCTGGCCCTGGTCGGCTTCTGGAACCGCCAGTTCCTGGGCGCGCCCTCGGTCACGATCGCGCCCTACCACCAGGACCTGAACCGCTTCCCGGCCTACCTCCAGCAGCTCGACATGGAGAGCAACGGCAAGCGCGTCACCCGCGACGGCGCGCCGGTCGACACCCCGACCTGCCCGGCGATCTGGGGCGAGTGCGGCACCAACGGCCAGCACGCCTACTTCCAGCTGCTGCACCAGGGTACCGACGTCACGCCGATCGACTTCATCGCCGCCCTGCGTCCGGCCCATGAATTCGGCAACCACCACACCGCCCTGCTGGCGAACTGCTTCGCCCAGTCGGAGGCCTTCATGAAGGGCAAGACCGCCGACGAGGTGCGCGCGGACCTGCAACAGCAGGGACTGGATGCGTCCGAAGTCGAGCGCCTGACCCCGCACAAGACCTTCCCGGGCAATCGCCCGAGCAACACCATTCTGATGGAGCGCCTGACCCCCTCCACCCTGGGCGCCCTCATTGCACTGTACGAACACAAGACTTTCGTGCAGGGCGTGCTCTGGGATGTCAACAGTTTCGACCAGTGGGGCGTTGAACTGGGCAAGGTCCTGGCGAAAAAGATCGAGGCCGAGCTCGGCGGCGAGGCCCAGCCCGCGCAGCACGACAGCTCCACCAACGGCCTGATCGCCCGCGCCAGGGCGGCTGTCTGACTCACAAACACAACAAGCAACACGCACTCTATGGCAACGCAAAAATTTGAAGTCCTGCACGATACGCCGATGCTGGTCGGCGAATCCCCGACCTGGCACGAGGTCGAGTCTGCGCTGTACTGGGTCGACATCAATGGCCACACCGTGAACCGGGTGCACCCGGCCAGCGGCAAGTTCACGTCCTGGAAGATGGGATCGGAACCCTCGGCCCTGGCGGTGGACGGCGACAACAACCTGGTGGTCGCCACCCGCACCGGCCTGGTGTGCCTGAACACGACGAGCGGCGCGGAACACCTGATCGCCGAAGCGCCCTACGATACCGGCAAGGTGCGCTTCAACGACGGCCGCGTCGATCCGGCGGGCCGCTTCTGGATCGGCACCATGTACGAGCCGCGCGACCAGCCCGCGGCCGAGATGTACGTGCTCGAGCGCGGCAAGCTGCGCCGCGCCTGGGCCGGCGGCATGACCAACTCGAACGGCCTGGCCTGGAGCCTGGACGGCCGCACGATGTTCCATGCCGATACCACCAGCCACCGTATCGACTGCTACGACTTCGATCCCGCCACCGGCGCCCACAGCAACGGACGCACCCTGACGACCTTCCCGGCCGATAAAACGGCGCCCGGCTACGGCGGCCGTCCGGACGGCGCGACGATCGACGAGGAAGGCGCGTACTGGGTCGCGATGTTCGAAGGCGGGCGCGTGCTGCGCATCGCGCCGAACGGCGAAATCCTGCGCGAGATCGCCCTGCCGGTGCGCTGTCCCACTTCCGTCGCCTTCGGCGGGACCGACCTGCGCACGCTGTACATCACCAGCGCCAGCCATGGCCGCTCGCCCGAGGAGCTGGCGAAGTATCCGCTGAGCGGCAAGGTGCTGTGCACGCGCGTGGGCGTGGCGGGACGCGAGGAGCCCGAGTACCGCGGCTAGTAGGGTGGGCGGCTTTGCCGCCCACGCGTGCAACGCACGGTGGCGCATTCGTGCATGCGTTATTTGAACGCGTGGGCGGGAAACCCGCCCACGCTACGATTGCATGCGCGCGGAATCGTAGCCGATCCGCACCGCGCCCCAGTGGCGGCCCTCGATCATGACCGGCATCGACAGGTCGTTGATCACCTCCCCGGTATCGCGCAGGTAGGTCTGGAGCAGGAAGGGCTGGCGGTTCTTCGCCAGCTTGCCGCCGACCGGGTCGTCGAAGATGCGCTTGTTGCGGCAATAGACCAGGTCGTGTTCGGGGCGGCCGGTGGGCGGCTGCGAGAATTTGGTGTTGTGCGCCGGCGCAAAGCCGCGGTTGTCGACCGCCAGCGCGTACGCCGCGCCCGGCAGGTCGCCCAGCACGCGGTCGAAGATGGCCTGCAGGTCGCGCTCCACGGCGCGGTCCCACGAAGTCGTGAAGCGCGGCGGGTTCGATTGCGGGATCGGCTTGTAGGCCTGGTCGAAGATGTCGGCGCCGCCGGCGGCATGGCGCCCAAGGCAGGACAGCACGTCTTCGCGCAGGCGGGTGGTGGTTTCCACCAGCGCGTCGAAGGGCGTGCCGCCGGTGCGGAATTCCGCCAGCACGCCCTGGATCTCTTCGGTGGCCACGCGCACCTCGTCGACGCGGCGCGAAGCGTCGGTCATGGTGCTGGCCGAGGTGGAGGCATTCGCGGCCACCTCGCCCACCCGGGCGCCGATCTGCTGGTTGATGCCGTCCAGCGACTGCATCGCGGCCGCCATCTCGTTCACGGTCCCGGTCATGCGCTCGAAATCGGCGACGAAGGTGGTGAAGTGCCCGGCCGCCAGGCCGACCTCGCGCGCGGAGACGTTCACGCCGGCCAGCACATCGGCGGTCGCGCCGGAGGTCGACTCGACCAGCGAACGCATGGCGCCGCTCGCCGTCGAGATCTTCACGACTTCCGCGTTGACCACCTGCGACAGGCGGCGCACCTCGGCCGCCACCACGGCGAAGCCCCTGCCCGCCTCGCCGGCGCGGGCCGCCTCGATGGCCGCATTGATGGCCAGCAGGTTGGTCTGGTTGGCGACGTTCTCGATGATGGTGCCGAATGCGGTGATCGACTGCAGGTGCACCACCAGCTGCTCGACGGTGCGCGAAAAGCCCTGCACCTGGCTCTCGATGTGGCGCATGCGCTGCTCCAGGCGCGCCAGCTCGTCCATCGATGCGCGCGCCACCCCGAGGTTGCGCTCGGCCGTGCGGGCGATCTGGTCGGCGCCCAGCTTGACGCCGGCGGACAGCTGGGTCACCTCGTGCGCCGCATCGGCCAGCTCGTGCGCCGCCTCGTACTGCCGCGTGGCCTGGGCCAGCGCATGGTCGACCTCCTTGTGCAGCCGCGCCGTGTTGATCGCCGTCCTGATGCTGCCGTCCCTGGCCTTGACCACCAGCGCGCGCACGCTGCCGCTGACGCCGCCCCTGCCGGCCGGCGCGAACGCCATCCTGGAAGCGCGCATGGCGCCTTTCAACCACTTCATCCCTGTCTCCTTCCGCTTCCCGGCTCCCGCCTGCTGCGCATGGCCAGTGTATTTACGTACGGCAACTATATGCCGATTCGCCCCTGTTGTCATCGGAAAACGCGCGCGTGCGGCGCGGATCGACCGCGCCTCCCATGCGGTAAATGTGGCACCATGCATCCTGCTCGGGCCAAACTTACGTAGTAAATTTTCTTGCAGATCAGGTATTTATGTAGTAAATTTACATGCGACGCTTCCACCCACTTTTGCCCCGACATTGACCATGGCTCTATCCGATTTCGATCTCGTTCTCTTTGGCGGCAGCGGCGACCTTGCGATGCGCAAGCTGCTCCCTGCGATGTACTCGCGCGACGTCGCCGGCGACCTGCCGCCGACCGCGCGCATCATCTGTGTCGGCCGTGACGAAGCGTCACAGGAACAGTTCCTGCAGACCATCGAGACCAATTCGAAGCCGCATATCAAGGACACCCCGTCCAGCGAAGCCTGGGCCCGCTTCCTGAAGCGCATCGTCTACGTGGGGCTCAACGCCACCGACGTCGCCACCTATGGCGACCTGGTCGAAGCCCTGCGCAAGGACGAGGCGCTGACCCGGGTGTACTACCTGGCCACCCCGCCGCACCTGTTCGCCACGATCTGCGACAACCTGGCCGCCACCAGCCTGGTCACGCCGAATTCGCGCGTGGTGCTGGAAAAGCCCCTGGGCCGCGACCTGGCCTCGGCCAAGCAGATCAACCTCGAGGTCGGCAAGGTGTTCGCCGAATCGCAGATCTACCGGATCGACCACTACCTGGGCAAGGAAACCGTGCAGAACCTGCTGGCCCTGCGCTTCGGGAACATCCTGTTCGAGCCGCTGTGGCGCCGCGAATGGATCTCGGACGTGCAGATCACCATCGCCGAGAAGATCGGCGTGGGCAACCGCCTGGGCTACTACGACACCTCGGGCGCGCTGCGCGACATGCTGCAGAACCACCTGCTGCAGCTGCTGTGCATCGTCGCCATGGAACCGCCGGCCTCGATCGCGCCGGACGCCGTGCGCGACGCCAAGCTGCAGGTGCTGCGCTCGCTGAAACGCTTCACCCCGACCACCCTGGCGCAGAACATCGTGCGCGGCCAGTACCGCTCCGGCTACGTGGACGGCATGCCGGTGCCGGGCTACCGCGAGGAGCCGGAAGCGCCGAAGTATTCGAAGACCGAGACCTTCGTCGCCATGAAGGCCGAGATCGACACCTGGCGCTGGGCCGGCGTGCCCTTCTACCTGCGCACCGGCAAGCGCATGGCCGACCGCCTGGCCGAGATCGTGGTGCGCTTCAAGCCGATCCCGCATTCGATCTTCAACCAGCCGACCTCGAGCTTCCAGCCGAACAGCCTGGTGATCCGCCTGCAGCCGGACGAAGGCCTGTCGATGAACCTGATGGCCAAGACCCCGGGCGACGCCATGCGCCTGAAGCAGGCCGAACTCGAACTGGACTTCCGCGAGCAGTTCAAGAGCCCGCGCATGGAAGCCTACGAGCGCCTGCTGGTCGACGTGCTGCGCGGCCAGCTGACCCTGTTCATGCGCGGCGACGAACTGGAAGCGGCCTGGGAATGGGTCGAGCCGATCCTGGAATACTGGGAGCAGGACGACACCACGCCGGTGCCCTACACCTCGGGCACCTGGGGCCCTGCCGCCTCGAGCGCGCTGATCGGGCGCGACGGCCTGCAGTGGCGCGAAGAAGTGCTGCCGGAAGACTGAGGCCAGGCCCATGCTGCTCGACTCGATCCGCACCCAGCTCGATACGCTCTCCAAGTCGGAGCGCAAGGTCGCGCTCGCGGTGCTTGCCGCGCCGTCCGTGACGGTCAGCCAGAACATCACGGCGCTCGCCAAGAGCGCCCAGGTGTCCGAACCGACCGTGGTGCGCTTCTGCCGCACGCTCGGCTACGAGGGCTGGCACGAGTTCAAGCTCAAGCTGGCGCAGGGGCTGGCGCTGGCCCTGCCCGGCGCCAATGAACAGCCGGCCCAGGACGACCTGGCGGCCGACCTGATCAACAAGATCTGCAGCCGCTCGATCAATACCCTGCTCGACCTGCGCAACAACCTGAATCCCGAACTGATCCAGAAGGCGCTCGAGATCCTGGCGCGCGCCAACAAGATCGAGTTCTACGGCCAGGGCACCTCGGGCTTCGTCGCGGCCGACGCCCAGCACAAGTTCTTCCGCTCGGGCGTGCCGACCGTGGCCTATACCGACCCGGCGATCCATTCGATCGCGGCGGCGCTGCTGCGCGAGGGAGACGCCGTGGTGGCGATCTCACAGCGCGGCAACAACCCCTCGATGGTGCGCTCGGCCAAGCTGGCCCGCAGCGGCGGCGCGGAAGTGATCGTGCTGGCGCCGTCGGGCACGCCGCTGGCCGAGATGGCCACGCTGTTCATCCCGATCGACCTGGTGTTCGCGATCGATCCGTATACGCCGATCTCGGCGCGGCTGGCCTACCTGGTGGTCATCGACGTGCTGGCGGTCGGACTGGCGCTGCGCCGCGGGCCCGAGTTCCGCAAGAAGATGCAGAATGCGCAGAAGGCCTTGCAGGAGTTCGACATGCAGTTCGATTCCTTCATCGGCTAGGAGCCGCCTGACTGAGCTTGCCGACCGGTCCTTTGAGCGGATGCCGCTGGCGCTGTTCCGCCAGCCTTCCCAGCTGTGCGCGGCACAGGTGTAAAATACCCGGTTTCGACAGTTCCCGGCCCCGCCATGCACATCAATCCCGAACGCAGCGCCCGCCCCGACTATGACCTGCTGGTGCGCCAGGTCGCCAGCGTCCTCGAAGGCGAACGCGACCTGATCGCCAATGCGTCGCAGTTTTCCGCCCTCGTCTACGACACCCTCGCCGACCTGAACTGGGCCGGTTTCTACCTGACCGTGCCCGCCAAGAAGGGCGAAGGCCAGGACCTGCTGGTCGGCCCGTTCCAGGGCAAGCCGGCCTGCGCCCGCATCCCGTTCGGACGCGGCGTGTGCGGCGCCACCGCGGTCGAGCGCAAGACCATCGTCGTGCCGGACGTGCACGCGTTTCCGGGGCATATCGCCTGCGATTCGGCGTCGGCCTCGGAAATCGTGCTGCCGCTGATCAAGGATGGGAAGCTGGTCGGCGTGTTCGATATCGACAGCCCGACAGTGGATCGCTTTTCCGACGACGACCGTGTCGGCCTGGAACGCATGGTTGCGGCCTTCCTCGAGGGTACGGACTGCTGATGCGTCAGCGGCTTTTCAACTGAGGCCCCAGAATCCCCGTTTCACCGATCAACACCAGATTCACCACCGAGACCGCCATGAACCAACTCGAACAGCTCAAGCAGTACACCACCGTGGTCGCCGACACCGGCGACTTCCAGTCGATCAAGGCCTACGCGCCGCAGGATGCGACCACCAACCCGTCGCTGATCCTGAAGGCCGTGCAGAAGCCGGAATACCTCCCGCTGCTGGAAAAAGCCATCGCCGACGCGCCGCACGCCGAGATCGATGAGATCGTCGACAACCTCCTGATCGGTTTCGGCGTCGAGATCCTGAAATTCGTCCCGGGCCGCGTCTCGACCGAGATCGATGCCGCCCTGTCCTTCGATACCGAAGCCACCGTCGCCAAGGGCCGCGAACTGATCGCCCTGTACGAGAAGGCCGGCGTGTCGCGCGAGCGCGTGCTGATCAAGATCGCCTCGACCTGGGAAGGCATCCGCGCCGCCGAGATCCTGGAGAAGGAAGGCATCCACTGCAACCTGACCCTGCTGTTCTCGCTGTGCCAGGCCGTCGCCTGCGCCGAAGCCGGCGTCCAGCTGATCTCGCCCTTCGTCGGCCGCATCTACGACTGGTACAAGAAATCGACCGGCACCGACTACCAGGGCGCCGACGATCCGGGCGTGCAGTCGGTCAAGCGCATCTACCAGTACTACCGCAAGTTCGGCTACAAGACCGAAGTCATGGGCGCAAGCTTCCGCAACACCTCGCAGATCCTGGAACTGGCCGGCTGCGACCTGCTCACCATCTCGCCGGACCTGCTGCAGAAGCTGGCCGATTCCGACGCGACGGTCGAGCGCAAGCTGGTGCTTGACGCCGACGCCGACATCGCGAAGATCGCCATCGACGAGAAGAGCTTCCGCTTCATGCTCAACGACGACGCGATGGCGACCGAGAAGCTGGCCGAAGGCATCCGCGCCTTCGTCGCCGACTCGATCAAGCTCAAGAAGATGATCAAGGAAATGCGCTAAGCGCGTCGCTTCTTGGCGTAGTACGGCGCGCCACGCCCCGTGGCGCGCCGACAAGGCCTGGCGTCAGCGGGCGCGCAGGCCGGCCAGGTAGGTGTCCAGCACCTGCCCGCCCAGTTCCATCAGGTCGTAGGTCGAGGGCTCGAACACCCAGTTGCGGATCAGCCCATCGATCATGGTCCAGAAACCCATCGCCGCATTGCGCGGATCGACCCCGGGACGCAACAGTCCCATTGCCAGCGCCAGGTTCAGGTAGCCTTCCATCCGTTCCTGCCACTGCGTCATCGACTCGCGCCGGCGCACGCGCACGGCATCGACCTCGTCGGTGAATTCCACCTTCAGCATCGCGATCTCGAACACCCGGCGCGCCTTCGGATCCTCCACCGTGATGCGCAGCACCGTCATCAACTCGTCGCGCAGGCATTGCAGGGGATCGCCAGCCGCGCGCTCGTCGAGCAGCTTCACCGCCGCCTCCAGCGGCAGGGTGGCCCTTTCCATCATGGCATTGAAGAGCGCGCCCTTGTCCATGAAGTGCCAATAAATTGCGCCGCGCGTCACCCCGGCCTTAGTTGCGATATGCTGCAATGTCGTTCTGGACACACCCTGTTCAGCAAACAATATCTCTGCTGCATCAAGAATACTGTCGCGGGTCGCGGCCGCTTCTTCCTTCGTCCTGCGCATTTTTTGAAGCCTACTCCTGAAAATGAGGGGTCTAAAACATTTTACATACAGTCGTGATAGTATATAAAACTATTTGCAAAAGCCAGAGTTGATCCCGTGCCAAGGAGAGGTGTTGTTTTCCTGCGCATGGGTCAATCTGTTTACTCTAGAAGGAAGCACACGTAATGCGCTCTGCCACCTCCTCCTCCTTGTCCCTGACCCGGATCGCCGCCGGCACCCTGGCTGCCCTGGTGCTGCTGTCCGCCTGCGGCAAAAAGGATGATGCTGCACCGGCCGCCGCCGGCGGCAAGATGCCCGCCCCGGAAGTCGGCGTCATCACCACCAGATTCGAACCGGTCGCCCTCGAGACCGAACTGCCGGCGCGCGCCGAGCCGGTCCGCACCGCCCAGGTCCGCGCCCGCGTCAATGGCGTCGTGCTCAAGCGCGTGTTCACCGAAGGCAGCGAGGTCAAGCAGGGCCAGTCGCTGTTCCAGATCGATCCCGACACCTACCAGGCGCAGCTTAACAGCGCCCAGGCCGAGCTGGCGCGCGCCCAGGCCAACCTGACCCAGGCCGCGGCCCAGGCCGAGCGCTACAAGCCGCTGGTCGAGGCCAACGCCATCAGCAAGCAGGAATACACGAACGCCGTCGCCGCCCAGAAACAGGGCGAGGCGGCCGTCGCCGCGGCCAGGGCCCAGCTGCGCGTGTCCCAGATCAACGTCGGCTACACCAGCGTCAACGCCCCGATCGCGGGCCGCATCGGCCGCGCCCTGGTCACCGAAGGCGCCCTGGTCTCGGCCACCGAAGCCACCCAGATGGCGCTGATCCAGCAGACCAACCCGATGTACCTGAACATCACCCAGTCGGCCGTCGAGCTGCAGCGCCTGCGCAAGCAGGCCGGCGCCAGCCGCGTCGCCGGCGGCCTGCCGGTCACGGTGCTGCTGGAAGACGGCTCCGAGCTGGGCGTGCGCGGCAAGCTGCTGTTCTCCGACGTGACGGTCGATCCGAGCAGCGGCCAGGTCACCCTGCGCGCCACCGTGCCGAACCCGGACAACGCCCTGCTGCCGGGCCAGTACGTGCGCGTGCGCCTGGCGCAGGCCGAGCTGCCGAACGGCATCGTGGTGCCGCAGCAGGCCGTCACCCGCGGCGGCGCCCAGGGCGATACCCTGATGGTGGTCGGCCCGGACAACAAGCCGGCCCAGCGCACCGTCAAGATCGGTTCGCAGCAAGGCCAGAACTGGATCGTCACCGACGGCCTGAAGGAAGGCGAGCGCGTGATGGTCGACGGCTTCCAGAAGGTGCAGATGATGCCGCCGGGCACCCCGGTCAAGCCGGTGCCGTGGAAACCGGCCACCGGCACCGCTCCAGGCGCCACGACCGCCGCCGCTCCGGCGCCGGCCAGCCGCTAAGCGCCGCAGCACAGAAACAGGACTACTCCAATGGCACGTTATTTTATTGACCGCCCTATTTTCGCCTGGGTGATCGCGCTGTTCATCATGGTGATCGGCGGCGTCTCCATCACCCAGCTGCCGATCGCGCAGTACCCGAACGTGGCGCCGCCCGCGATCGTGATCAACGCCGCCTACCCGGGCGCGTCGGCCCAGACCCTGGAAGACTCGGTCATCTCCGTCATCGAACGCGAGATGAACGGCTCGCCGGGCCTGATCTACATGGAATCGAGCAGCTCCGCCAACGGCAGCGGCTCGATCACCCTGACCTTCGAGTCCGGCACCAACCCGGACCTGGCCCAGGTGGACGTGCAGAACCGCCTGTCGCGCGCCACCCCGCGCCTGCCGCAGGCGGTGAACCAGCAGGGCGTGCGCGTCGACAAGGTGCGCGCCAACTTCCTGCTGTTCACCATCCTGTCGTCGGACGATCCGAAGTGGGACCCGATCGCGCTGGGCGACTACGCCTCGCGCACCGTGCTGCCTGAAATCCAGCGCATCAAGGGCGTCGGCACCGCGCAGCTGTTCGGCACCGAGCGCGCGATGCGCATCTGGATCGACCCGGCCAAGCTGGTGGGCTACCGCCTGTCGCCGGCCGACGTCAACAATGCGATCCGCACCCAGAACGCCCAGGTGGCCTCGGGCACCATCGGCGAACAGCCGCTCGCGGCCGGCCAGGAAATCTCGGCCACCGTGGTGGTCACCGGCCAGCTCAGCACCGTCGAACAGTTCGGCAACATCGCACTGCGCGCGAATCCGGACGGCTCGACCGTCCGCCTGAAGGACGTGGCCCGCATCGAGATCGGCGGCCAGGCCTACGCGACCTCGGCGCGCCTGAACGGCAAGCCCTCGACCGGTATCGGCGTGCAGCTGTCGCCGTCCGGTAACGCCCTCGAAACCGCGAAGCTGGTGCGCGCGCGCATGGAAGAACTGTCGAAGTACTTCCCGCCCGGCATGAAGTGGTCGATCCCGTTCGACAGCTCGAAGTTCATCCAGATCTCGATCGAACAGGTGGTGCATACCCTGGTCGAGGCGATCGTGCTGGTGTTCCTGGTGATGTACCTGTTCCTGCAGAACATCCGCTACACCCTGATCCCGACCATCGTGGTGCCGGTTGCACTGCTGGGCTCGCTCGGCACCCTGCTGGCGCTGGGCTTCTCGATCAACGTGCTGACCATGTTCGGCATGGTGCTGGTGATCGGTATCGTGGTCGACGACGCCATCATCGTGGTCGAGAACGTCGAGCGCATCATGAGCGAGGAAGGCCTGCCGCCGCTGCAGGCGACCCGCAAGGCGATGAGCCAGATCTCGGGCGCGATCATCGGCGTGACCGTGGTCCTGATGTCGGTGTTCGTGCCGCTGGCCTTCTTCGCCGGCGCGGTCGGCAACATCTACCGCCAGTTCGCGGCGGTGATGGTGTCCTCGATCGCCTTCTCGGCCTTCCTGGCGCTGACCCTGACCCCGGCGCTGTGCGCCCACCTGCTCAAGCCGGTGCAGGCCGGCCACCACCACGAGAAGCGCGGCTTCTTCGGCTGGTTCAACCGCCGCTTCACCAAGACCGCGGCCCGCTACGAAGGCTGGGTCGCGCGCCTGCTGCGCGGCTCGGGCCGGACGATGGTGGTGTTCGCGGTGGTCGTCGGCGCGGTCGCGCTGCTGTTCACCCGCATGCCGAATTCGTTCCTGCCGAACGAGGACCAGGGCTACGTGATCGCCAACTTCCAGCTGCCGCCGGGCGCCACGCTCGAGCGCACCAACCAGGTGATGCGCACGGCCGAAGAGTACATCATGAAGCAGCCGGAAGTGCAGGACATGGTCAGCGTGATGGGCTTCTCGTTCTCCGGTTCGGGCCAGAACATGGCGCTGGCCTTCATCCCGCTCAAGAGCTGGGACGAGCGCAAGGGCGAAGGCTCGAGCGCGCAGGGTCTGGCGGGCCGCATCACCGGCCACCTGGGCGGCATCCGCGACGCCTTCGTGTTCGCACTGAGCCCGCCGCCGATCCCGGAACTGGGCCGCGGCACCGGCTTCACCTTCCGCCTGCAGGACCGCGGCGGCAACGGCCACGATGCGCTGCTGGCGGCGCGCAACCAGCTGCTGGGCATGGCCGCGCAAAGCCCGATCCTGGCCGGCGTCCGTCCGGAAGGCCTGGAAGACGCGCCGCAGGTGAAGCTCGACATCGACCGCGACAAGGCGCAGGCGCTGGGCGTCACCTTCGACGCGATCAACACCGCGCTGTCGACCGCGCTCGGCTCGTCCTACGTGAACGACTTCCCGAACGCCGGCCGCCTGCAGCGCGTCGTGGTGCAGGCCGAGGCCAGCGCCCGCATGCAGCCGGACGACCTGCTGCGCCTCAACGCCCTGAATACCCAGGGCCAGCCGGTGCCGCTGTCCTCGTTCGCGACCACGCGCTGGGTCACCGGCCCGATGCAGACCATCCGCTACAACGGCTACCCGGCGATGAGCATCGCCGGCGACACCAAGCCGGGCTACTCGACCGGCGACGCGCTGGCCGAGATGGAGCGCCTGGCGGGCCAGCTGCCGCCCGGCTTCGCCTTCGAATGGACCGGCCAGTCGCGCGAGGAACTGCTGTCCGGTTCGACCATGGGCGTCCTGGTGATGTTCTCGATGCTGGCGATCTTCCTGGCGCTGGCGGCGCTGTATGAAAGCTGGTCGATCCCGGTATCGGTCCTGCTGGTGGTGCCGCTCGGCGTCCTGGGCGCCGTGCTGGCGGCCATGATGCGCGGCTACCCGAACGACGTGTACTTCAAGATCGGCCTGGTGACCATCATCGGCCTGGCGGCGAAGAACGCGGTGCTGATCATCGAGTTCGCGAAGGACCTGCAGGCGCAGGGCATGTCGCCGGTCGAGGCGGCGATCAAGGCGGCGCACCTGCGCTTCCGCCCGATCATCATGACCTCGCTGGCCTTCATCCTCGGCGTGCTGCCGCTGGTGATCGCGGGCGGCGCCGGCTCGGCGTCGCAGCGCGCCATCGGTACCGGCGTGATGGGCGGCATGATCACGGCGACCCTGCTGGGCGTGCTGTTCGTGCCGGTGTTCTTCGTCTTCATCCGCAAGCTGTTCAAGGGCAGCGAGCGCCAGCGCAAGAAGTACGCACACCAGGAAGAACCGGTCGTCGAGGACAAGAAAATATGATCGAATCAAACAACATGATCAAGCAACTCACACGCATCGCCACCCCGCTCGCGCTGTCGATGGCGCTGGCCGGCTGCATGTCGCTGGCGCCGAAGTACGAGCGTCCGCAGGCGCCGGTCGCCGGCAGCTTCCCCGAGCTGCCGCGCGCGGCCAGCGCACCAGGCGCCCCGGCGGCCAATGAAGCGCCGGCGAATATCGAATGGCAGCGCTTCTTCGCCGACGCGCGCCTGCGCCAGCTGATCGAGCTGTCGCTGGCCAACAACCGCGACCTGCGCATCGCCATCGCCAGCATCGAGCAGGCCCGCGCGCAGTACCGCGTGGCGCGCGCCGACCGCCTGCCGACCGTGTCGGCGGCCGTGACCGGCAACCGCCAGACCACCGGCGAGGACGAGCCGATCAACAGCGTCTACCAGGCCGGCCTGGCCGTGTCGGCGTTCGAGCTCGACCTGTTCGGCCGCGTGCGCAACCTGTCGCAGGCGGCGCTGGCGCAGTACCTGGCCACCGAGGAAGCGCGCAAGACCACCCAGATCAGCCTGATCGCCTCGGTCGCCAACGCCTACCTGCAGCTGCTGGCCGACGAGGAACTCCTGAAGATCACCCAGGACACCCTCAAGACCCGCGAGGAATCGGACAAGCTGGTCAAGCTGCGCTTCGACAATGGCGTGGCCTCGCGCCTGGAAGTGCAGCAGTCGGTCTCGCTGGTGGAAACCGCGCGCACCACGCTCGCCCAGCAGCAGCGCCTGCGCGCGCAGGACATCAACCTGCTGACCCTGCTGGTCGGCCAGCCGATCCCCGCCACGCTGGCGCCCGGCGCCACCCTGGCCACGACCGAGCTGCCCGAGCTGCCGGCCGGACTGCCGTCCGACCTGCTGGCCACCCGCCCGGACATCCGGTCGGCCGAGCAGCAGCTGATCGCGGCCAACGCCAACATCGGCGCGGCGCGCGCGAACTTCTTCCCGCGCATCACGCTGACCGGCAGCGCGGGCAGCGCCAGCACCGAGCTGTCCGGCCTGTTCGACAGCGGCTCCTTCGGCTGGACCTTCGCGCCGCAGGCGATCCTGCCGATCTTCGACTATGGCCGCAACACGGCGATCCTGGGCAGCGCCCGGGCGCAGCGCGACATCTCGGTGGCGCAGTACGAGCGCGCGATCCAGACCGCGTTCCGCGAAGTGGCGGATGCGCTGGCGGGCCAGGCGACCTTCAGCGAGCAGCTGCGCGCCCAGCGCGCGGTGGCGGAAGCCGAAGCCGACCGCTTCAACCTGTCCGACCTGCGCTACCGCAGCGGCGCGGCCAGCTACCTAGACCTGCTCGACGCCCAGCGTTCGCTGTTCCAGGCCCAGCAGGCCGCCGTCCAGGCCAACCTGCTGCGCCTGCAGAACCAGGTCACCCTGTACCGGGTGCTGGGCGGCGGCTGGACCGAGCCGACGCCGCCCGTCGCGGCGCGCTGACCGCCCTCCCCCGCCAGCAAAGCCGGGCTGTTCGCAGCCCGGCTTTTGTTGGTTCTGCACGGATGAGCGCATTCAGGGTCAGGTCTGTCATTCGGACACCGATCGAGCACCTTTGCTCTATCTCGAAATGCTGGTTTGTTTATCCCGAACTCGTCAATGCTCGGCTCGCATTGGTTACCGAAACCCGCGCATCACGGACCATGTCGGAACGAGGAAAAAAGTCGCGGCATACTTAAAACCGTTGTGAGATTTCGCAAGGGTTGCGCGTCCATGTCCGAATGACAGACCTGACCCTGAATGCCGCATTTCTTTGCTGCCGGCGCTTCCATCCTTGCCTGGCGCGCCGAGGTGGGCGATGCGGACAGGCGTGTGGTGGGCGATGGCGGCCTGTGTGATCATGCTGTTCTGGCGGTGATGCGCTGGCAAGCGGAAAACAGGGAGGCGACATGAAACTGCTGATCGTGGGTGCGACCGGACTGGTGGGCAGTCATCTCCTGCGGCTGGCCCTGGCCGACGGCCGCGTCGGGCACGTGGCGGCGCCGGCGCGCCGGCCTTTGGCGACCCATCCGAAACTGCAGGCGCCGCAGGTGGACTTCGACAGGCTTCCCCAGGATGCGCCCTGGTGGCAGGCCGACGCGACGATCTGCACGCTCGGCACCACCATCAAGGCGGCAGGCTCGCAGGAAGCGTTCAGGCGCGTCGACCACGACTATCCGCTGGCGGCGGCGCAACTGGCCAGGCGCCACGGCACGCCGGCCTTCGTACTGAATTCCGCCATCGGCGCCGACCCGGCGTCGCGCATCTTCTACAACCGCGTGAAGGGCGAACTGGAACGGGACCTGGCCGCGGTCGGCTTCGCCTCGCTCACCCATGTGCGGCCGGGCTTCATCGGCGGGCAGCGCCAGGAATCGCGTCCCGGCGAGCAGGCCATGGTGCTGGCGCTGCGGGTGCTCGGGCCGGTCCTGCCGCGGCGCTGGCGCATCAATCCGGCGCCCCGGATCGCCCAGGCGCTGCTCGAGGCCGCGATCCAGGCGCGGCCGGGCGTGCATGTCGTGGCGTCCGACGCACTGGCCTGAGCGGCGCGCCGGGGCCGGCATCCGGTCCCTCCTGCGGCCGGATGACACATGATCGCCTTCGCATCATGTCGTGTTAGCTCGGTGAATCGGGCTTCATCGCGCGGCAATTCAGCGCGTGCATATGCCAATTTTTCGACGAATATGCATGCAATTCGTTACAGTTACTTACCAAATGCGCATTGTTGGCAGGGTTGCCAATGCTATCTTCCGCTCCATCGCGACTCACTGATGAGCCGCGATACAGTCAAAACACGAAAAAGGAAGAGACGCATGAACAAGACGATGTTTGCACTGATCGCCGGACTTGCCGCTGCAGGCGCGGCCCAGGCCCAAGGCGGCGCCGCCCCGCAGGCCTATATCGGGATCGGCGCCTCGCAGGTCGATTACCTGGCCGAAGGCTCCAGGACCAACCCCAGGCTGTTCGCCGGCTACGAGTTCGACCGGAACTGGGGCGTCGAAGCCGGCTACACCTACCTGGACCGCCGCACCTGGCAGCGTTCGGACGCGACCCGCAGCATCCGCGGCTCCACCAAGGGCCATGACAGCTACGTGGCCGCCAGGTACAACGTGCCGCTGACCGAGCGCTTCTCGGCCTATGGCAAGCTGGGCCTGTCCCACAGCGGGCGCCAGTACGACAACGACACCGGCGCCTACCACAACGATACCGACACCGGGGCCTACGCTTCCGTGGGCGTGCAGTACAGGCTGACGCAGAACCTGGCGCTGAACGCCGAGTACGAGCGTTATGGCCGCGACAAGCCGAGCGGCGCCAAGGCCGACGCCTGGAGCGCGGGCGTGCGCATCGGTTTCTGAGCTCGGCGGCATACCCCGTGCAAAGGACCTCCGGGTCCTTTGTGCCTTGCAGGGGCAAGGTCGGTGTTGGCGCGCGGAATTGCTTGCCTTCCGAACGCGGTCTGTTCCCGGCTTGCTACACTGGGTGCATCGACAGCTTGCCGACCCAGCGCCGGCGTCGCCGACTGCCATGCGCAACTTCTTTCAATCACACTGGAAAGTCATTGTCGCGATCATCCTGGCGATCGTGCTGGCACTGACGACCGTGGAGACCGATTCCGCCCGTGCGGCCCCGCCGCTGACGGCGCGCCTGCACGCCCATGTCGCGGCGATCGCCGCCGAGCGGCACGACACGGCCATGCCGCGCGAGCCGGAGCAGGCTGCGCGCCATATCGAGGGCGCACTCGACGGATTCGGCTACACGGTGCGGCGCCAGGAATACGAGGCCGGCGGCCGCAGGGTGCGCAACGTCGAGGCCTCGCTCGCCAACCTGGCGCCGGGCGCGCGCCCCGAGCGCATCTTCATCATCGGTGCCCACTTCGATGCCACGCCGGGCGCGGGCGAGAACGGCAGCGGCGCCGCGGCCGTGCTCGAACTGGCGCGCCTGCTCAGGGACATGCGGCCGGGCCAGGGCACCGAGGTCAAGTTCGTCTTCTTCGTCAACGAGGAAGCGCCCTGGTTCCTGGGCGAGGACATGGGCGGCCTGCTGCCCGGGCGCACGGGGCAGCCGCCGCCGGAGCTGGAAGCGCGGTATCCGGACGCCGGCGACTTCATCGCCTTCGTGGGCACGCTGGAATCGTCCGCCCTGGTGCGCCAGGCCCTGGCCGCCTTCAAGGCCGGCGCGGACTTCCCGGCGCAGGGACTGGCGGCCCAGGCCCATGTGATGGGCGTGACCCTGTCCGGCCATGGCCCCGACGAGCGCCAGGGCTACCCTGCCCTGATGATCACGGACACGGCCTTCCTGCGCTACCCCTACCACCACACGGCCGGCGGCGCGCCGGAAAAGCCCGACTTCGACGGCATGTCGCGCGTGGTCCGGGGCCTGGCGCGCACCATCGCGGCGCTCGCGAGCCCGGTGCGCAGCTAGGGCCCCTCCTACAGGTCCAGCACGAGGACCGGCGTCTTCGACCTCGAACAGCAGGGCGTGAACTGGTCGTTGGCCGCCTGTTCCTCCTCGGTCAGGTACAGGTCGCGGTGATCCGGCGTCCCTTCCAGCACCCGCGTCAGGCAGGTCCCGCACACGCCTTCCTCGCACGAGTACGGAATGTCGATGCCCTGCTCGGCCAGCACCCCGAGCACCGTCTTGCCGGCGGGGACAGTCACCACCCTGCCGCTCGAGGCCAGCCTGACGTCGAAGGGCCGGTCGCCGCTGGTGTCCACCGCCGCGGCGCCGAAATACTCGACGTGCAGCCGCGCCGCCGGCCATCCTCGTGCTTTCGCGCTGTCCAGCACGTGTCCGATGAAGCCCTGCGGACCGCAGACATACAGGTGGGTCTCGAGGCCGGCGCCGGCGAGCAGCGCCGGCAGGTCGAGCTGCTGTCCGGCGTCGCCGCTGTCGTAGTGGAAGCGCACCTGGCCGGCGAAGCTTGACGCCCGGATGCGCTCCCTGAAGGCCGCGCGCTCCGGCGCGCGCGCGCTGTAGTGCATCTCGAAGTCCGCGCCCTTCGCCGCCAGGGCTTCGGCCATCGCCAGGATCGGCGTGACGCCGATGCCGCCGGCCAGCAGCAGCGTGCGCTTCGCCTCGACCAGCGGGAAGTGGTTCTTCGGCGCGCTGATGCGCAGGAACGAGCCGGTCTCGATGTGGTCGTGCATCGCCTGCGAACCGCCGCGCGAACCGGGGTCGCGCAGCACGCCGATCTGGTAACGGTGGGTTTCGCCGGGCGCATTGCAGAGCGAATACTGGCGCACGAGCTCGCCCCCGAGATGCACGTCGATGTGCGCGCCGGCCTCGAAGGGCGGCAGCGGCGCGCCGTCCAGGCGCACCAGTTCGTAGCTGCAGATGCCGTCGGCCTCGCAGGTCTTGCTCGCCACGCGGACGTCGATGCCGTTCATGCCGCCACCTCGCCGGCCTGCTCGCGCGCCAGCCACCCGTCGATGATGCGCCGCGACTGCACGCCGCCGGCATCGATGTTGAGCATCAGGAGCTTGCGTTCGGGGTGGCGCAGGATGTTCTGCTGCTGCAGTTCGAGCATCTCGCGGTCTTCGCTGAAGATGCGGCCCTGGCCTTCGCGGATCGCGCGCGTGAGTTCCTGGTCCTGCGGCTTGAAGTTGCGCGCCATGCCCCAGAAATACCAGTGCGAGGTCTCGGTCTCCGGGGTGATGAAGTCGACCACGATGCTCGACACCTTGACCTTCGGATCGGCATGGTAGCCGCCCTTGCCGGCGTGCGCGACGCCGACCTCGATCATCACGTGGCTGGGCGCGTTGAAACGGCAGATCTGCCAGCGGTCGACCGGGACGTCGTCGGCCAGGTCGTTGCCGCGCAGGGCGGCGCGCCAGAACGGCGGCGCGCCGATGTTTTCCATGAAGCGGCTGGTCACCACCTGCTCGCCCTCCACCCTGGTCGTGACCGGCGCCTCGTCGATCTCCTTCTGGCCGATGCTCGACGCATGCACATAGGTCTCGTGGGTCAGGTCCATCAGGTTGTCGACCATCAGGCGGTAATCGCAGTTGATGTGGTACAGGCCGCCGCCATAGGCCCACTCCGGATTGTCGGCCCATTCGAGGTGGTGGATGGCGGCCGGATCGGCCAGTTCCCTGTCGCCGGTCCAGACCCAGATGAAGCCGTAGCGCTCCTCGACCGGATAGCTGCGGATGCAGGGAAAGCCGCGCACGCGCTGTCCCGGCATGCCGATGGTCTTTCCTTCGCAGCCCATTTCCAGGCCGTGATAGCCGCACACCAGCTTGCCGTCGCGGACGAAGCCGAGCGAGAGCGGCGCGCCGCGGTGCGGACAGAAATCCTCGACCGCCGCGACCTTGCCCTCCTGGCCGCGGTAGAACACGATCTTCTCGCCGCAGATCTGGCGGCCCAGCGGCTTGCCCGCGATTTCGTCCGGGGTGCAGGCCACGTACCAGGCATTCTTGGGGAACATACACGTCTCCTTGGTTATAATTTTAAGATTCAGTACACTGAATGTGTGGAAAAGTATCACGCGTTTACCGGACGAAGTAAACTACGAGCCACGATTATTGTTGGTGCGCCGCACCAAAAGCGACAGGAAAGATGCCGACAAGAACCTTAGAAATGCGCGCACACGAGAGCCAGGGCGCGATGCTCGACCTGGTCCAGCACCCGGGCCACCTGCTGCGGCGCGCCCAGCAGATCTCGGTCTCGATGTTCTACGATGAAATGGGGAACGAGCTGACGCCGGTGCAGTACGCGATGCTGAGCCAGCTGGCCGGGCATCCGGGCATCGACCAGGTGTCGCTGGCCGGGCTGGCGGCGATCGATACCTCGACCGGGGCGACGGTGTGCGTCCGGCTGGAGGAAAAGGGTTTATTGGAGCGCAAGGTGATTCCGCACAACCGGCGCCAGCGCGCGCTGAGCATCACGGCCGAGGGGGAACGGCTGCTGCGTGACATGGAGCCGGGGGCGCAGCGGATACGCCAGCGGCTGCTGGCGCCGCTGAGCGAGGAGGAACAGGCGCTGTTCATGGGCTTGCTGTCCAGGCTGGTGCAGGAGAACAACGAGCAGAGCCGGGCGCCGCTGGCATTGCCGGGGGCGTCCGAGGCGAAACCTCAAGGGCTGTCTTGAACGCGTGGGCGGGAACCCGCCCGCCCACGGTTCCACCCGCCGGCCTCACTCGGCCAGGAACATCTCCTGCAAATCGTTCAGGAAACGCTGCCCCATCTCGGTCGGGCGGATCAGCTTGTGATCCCGGACCAGCAGGCCCCTGGCTTCGGCTTCGTTCAGCGCCCTGGTGATGGTGCTGATGCTCATGCCGGTGCGCTCGCCGAACAGGTTCGGGTCGAAGCCGCCGGTCAGGCGCAGCGCATTGAGCATGAACTCGAAACCCATGTCGGCGCGGCCGATCTCGTGCTCTTCCTGCACCGCGTTGCCGCGCCGCGCGGCCTCGATGAAGGAGCCCGGCTGCTTGTAGCGCGCCTGGCGCAGGATCCGGTGCGGGAACGAGATCTTCGAATGCGCGCCCGCGCCGATGCCGAGGTAGTCGCCGAACTGCCAGTAATTCAGGTTATGGCGCGCGCGGTGGCCCGCCCTGGCGTAGGCCGACACTTCGTAGTGCCCGTAGCCGGCGGCGGCGGTGGCCTGCGCGATCATGTCCTGCATGTCGGCGCTCAGGTCGTCGTCCGGCAGCTGCGCGGGCGGGTACTTGGCGAACACCGTGTTCGGTTCCATCGTCAGGTGGTACAGCGACAGGTGCGGCGGCGCGAACGACAGCGCGGTCTCGAGGTCGAGCCGCGCCTGTTCCAGGGTCTGCCCCGGCAGCGCGTACATCAGGTCGAGGTTGAAGTTGTCGAAGGTGGACTGCGCGATCTCGACCGCGCGCCGTGCCTCGTCGCCGTCATGGATGCGGCCGAGCGCCTCCAGGTGGGCCGGGTTGAAGCTCTGGATGCCGATCGACAGGCGGTTCACGCCGCTGTCGCGGTAGGACTTGAAGCGTTCGGCCTCGAAGGTGCCGGGGTTGGCTTCCATCGTGATCTCGGCGTCGAGGTCGAGCGGCAGCAGGGTGCGCACGTCCGACAGCAGGCGGTCCAGTCCCGCGGCCGACATCAGGCTGGGAGTGCCGCCGCCGATGAAGACGGTGTGGATCTTGCGGCCCCAGATCAGCGGCAGCGACTGTTCCAGGTCGAGGCGCACCGCGTCCAGGTATTCCTGCTCGGGCGCCTCGCCCTTCGCTTCGTGCGAATTGAAGTCGCAATACGGGCACTTGCGCACGCACCACGGCCAGTGGATGTAGAGCGACAGCGGCGGCAGCGCGGCCAGGTTCAGGGCGCCCGGCTGCAGGTATTGCAGCGCGGCGCTGGCGGGCGAACGCGGCTCGCTGGGCGCGGGGCCGGCGACTTTAATCGGGATCATGTGAGTTTTTCGACCAGTGCGCGCAAGGCCTGGCCACGGTGCGACAACGCATTCTTTTGCTGCGGGTCGAGTTCGGCCGTGGTCTTGCCGAGCGAGGGAATGAGGAAATGCGGATCGTAGCCGAAGCCGTTGGCGCCGCGCGGTTCCGCGATGATCTCGCCGTTCCAGCGGCCGTCGGCGATGACCGGCTGCGGATCGTCGGCGTGGCGCACGTAGACCAGCACGCAATAATAGTAGGACGACTTGTCGGCGTGGCCGGCCAGGTCCGCGACCAGCTTTTCATTGTTGCGGGCATCCGACTTCGGCTCGCCGGCATAGCGCGCCGAGTAGACGCCGGGGGCGCCGCCGAGCGCATTGACGCACACGCCCGAATCGTCGGCCAGGGCCGGCAAGCCGGTCAGGCGCGAGGCGTGGCGGGCCTTGGCCAGGGCGTTCTCGACGAAGGTTCCGAACGGTTCTTCCGCTTCCGGCACGTTGAACTCGCCCTGCGGGTGCAGTTCGAAACCGATGGGTTCGAGCAGCTGGGCGAATTCCTTCAGTTTGCCGGCGTTGTTGGAGGCAAGGATCAGGCGTTGGGTCATGGTGTGGGGGTGTGGGTGGTGCGGAGGCGGTATTTTACCGGTTTGGGCGGCGCTGCGCCCGGAAGCGGCGCGTGGCTGGCGCTGCCGGTTTGCAGGCAAACCGGCAGCGCCGACGCTCGCCTCAGGCGCTGGCGAGACCCAGGGCCTGCTTCTGCAGGCGCACCAGGTCCGCAATGCCCAGCTGCGCCAGGTCCAGCAGGCGGTTCATCCCTTCCCGGTCGAAGGCCGCCCCTTCCGCCGTGCCCTGCACTTCGATGAAGTGCCCCTGCTCGGTCATCACCACGTTCATGTCGGTATCGCAATCCGAATCCTCGACATAGTCCAGGTCCAGCACCGGCATGCCCCGGTACACGCCCACCGAGACCGCCGCCACGAAGTGCCGTACCGGCAGCGCGGCCACCAGGCCCCGCCCCACCAGCGCGCTGAAGGCGTCATGGGCCGCCACCATCGCCCCGGTGATCGAGGCCGTGCGCGTGCCGCCGTCGGCCTGGATCACGTCGCAGTCCAGGTGCAGGGTGCGCTCGCCGAACGCCTCCAGGTCGAAGGCCGCGCGCAGCGAGCGGCCGATCAGGCGCTGGATTTCCTGGGTGCGGCCGGTCTGCTTGCCGCGCGCCGCCTCGCGGTCCATGCGCGTATGCGTCGAACGCGGCAGCATGCCGTATTCGGCGGTCAGCCAGCCCTGCCCCTTCCCCTTCAGGAAAGGCGGCACCTTCTCTTCGATGCTGGCGGTGCAGATCACCTTGGTGTCGCCGAACTCGATCAGGACCGAGCCCTCGGCATGCCGGGTGTACTGGCGGGTGATGCGGACCGGACGCAACTGGTCGACCGCGCGCCCGCTCGGGCGGTGTTCAAATGTCATGAGGTTTTCTCGCTTCTTTCTTATTTGAGTAACTGGGATGATTTCTCGATCGCTTCGCGGATCTCGGCGATCGCCTTTTCGATCTCGTCTTCGTCGAACGCATCGGTCGCCGAAGGGACCGGCTGCCCGGCCGTGATGGTCGAGCTGACCTCGTCCTCCGGCAGCGCCTGGGTCGAGATCACGTTGTCCATGCCTGCGCCGCCAGGCGCATCCGCGCCCTGCCAGGCAATCGCCAGCGCCGTCGTGTTGTCGGCGCGCGCGCCGCCGATCGCGGCCGCCATCTGCACCATGTCGGGCACCGCCTGCACCACGGTGGCGGTCGAGAGCCGGTGCACGATCTCGGTCTCGGGCAGCATGGTCCACAAACCGTCCGAACACAGCATCAGCACGTCGCCCGGTTCCAGGCTGGCCTGGCGCGACAGCTCGACCTTCGGCTCGCTCGAGGCGCCCAGGCAGTTGTACAGCTTGTTGCGGTCCGGATGGGTGTTGCGTTCCGACGGATCGGCGCGCCCCTTCTCGATCAGGTATTCGATGTGCGAATGGTCGCGCGTGCGCGCCAGGACCTGGTTGCGCCGCACCCAGTACAGGCGCGAATCGCCCACGTGCGCCCACATCGCGCAGTTATGCTGGACCAGGCAGGCCACGATCGTGGTGCGCGGCGCCTCGGGCAGCTTGTGCGTTGCGGCATAGGCGACGATGTCCCAGTGCGCCTGCTGCAGCGCTTCCTCGAGGAAGCGCTCGGGCTTCTTGACATAGGGACGCGCCTGCATGCGGAACATCATCGAGATGGTCTGCAGCGCGATGGTGGCGGCCAGCTCGCCGCGCGCGTGGCCGCCCATGCCGTCGGCCAGCACCAGCAGCAGCGCGTCGCGCGTGAAGCTGTAGCCCATCCGGTCCTGGTTGACCTTGCGCCCGCCGATATGGCTTTGCTGGTAGACGGAGAACTGCATGGCTCAGGTCCGCGCCTTCGGAAGCCCAAGCCCCTTGACGCGGCCGACCAGGCCGCGCCAGCCGGACGGCTTGCCCGCTTCGGCCAGCGGCGGCGCCGGCGCAGCCGGGACGGCCTGCAGCACCTTCTGCAGCGCGAACACGCTCTGCGGACGCGCCAGCGGATCGGGCTCCAGGCAGGCGCGCACCATCTCGACCAGTTCGCGCGAATAGCGTCCGTCGAGCGCAGCCAGCTGGGCCGCCACCTTGTCCTCGAGGCGGCGCGCGTCGGCCGGCTGCGGCGTCGAGCAGGTCATGCAGGCGAACATCGCGGCGCCGATGCTGTAGATGTCGGTCCACGGCCCCAGCGCCATGCCCTTGGCATACAGCTCGGGCGCGGCGAAGCCGGGCGTGTACATCGGCGCCAGCATCGGCGCATCGCTGTTGATCGTCTGCCGCGCCGCGCCGAAATCGAGCAGCAGCGGCGAGCCGTCGGTGCGCAGGTAGATGTTGGCGGGCTTGAGGTCGAGGTGCAGCAGCTTGTTCGCATGGACTTCGCGCAGGCCGCTGCAGACGCCGTTGAACACCTGGCGCACGAAGTTCTCGCCCGGGCGGCCATCCCTGGCGGCCGCGCGCGCGATGTGCTCCTGCAGCGTATGGCCCGATTCATAGGCCATCACCATATAGACCGTCTCATGGGCGCGGAAGAAGTTCACCACCCGCACCACGTTCGGATGGACGATGCGCGCCAGCGCCCTGCCCTCTTCGAAGAAGCACTTCAGGCCGATACGGAACACCGGCAGGTTGGGCCGCGAGACCACCGGCACCAGCTCGCCGGGCGGGCGCAGGGCCAGTGCGCTGGGCAGGTATTCCTTGATGGCGACCGCATTCCCGTCGCTGTCATATGCCAGATAAACAATACTGAACCCACCGGACGCAATTTTCTTTACAATGCGGTATCCGGCAATTTCCAGCCCTTCGGGCAGGGGAGCGTTATTCTGTGCGGCCATCCAAGTGGTTTCCCTTGCTTAACAGGGCGATTGTGTGGATAAATGTCGGCTTTGTAAAGAATAAAAACCGGGGATCCCATTGAGCATTTCAAGCATGACTGGTTATGCGGTCGCCACCAGCGAAGGCGCTGCCGGCACCCTCACGATCGAGATCAAGAGCGTCAACTCGCGCTTCCTCGACCTTCAGTTCCGCATCAATGACGACCTGCGCGCCCTAGAACCCGAGCTGCGTTCGGCCATCATGGCCGCGATCACGCGCGGCAAGGTGGAAGTGCGGCTGTCGTTCGGACGCAAGACCGCCGGCAGTTCGCAGGTGCTCAACCAGGAACTGCTGTCCGACCTCGTGCGCCTGCAGGCCGAAGTGACGCGTCACTTCGCCTCCGCGACCCAGATGAGCGTTGCCGAACTGCTGCGCTGGCCCGGCGTGATCGAGGAATCGAGCGTGGGCCAGGAATCGCTCCAGGCCGATGTCGCCGCCCTCACCGCGAAGACCATCGCCGCCTTCGTCGACAGCCGCAGGCGCGAAGGCGCGGCGCTCGAAACGATGCTGCTGTCGCGCATCGACTCGATGGAAGCGATCGTCAAGCGCATCACGCCCCTGATCCCGCAAGTCATCTCCCAGTTCCAGCAGAAGGCTGTCGAGCGCATGCAGGATGCATTGGGCCTGGCCGGCCACGGCAACCCGTCGACGCTCACGCGCCAGGAAGTCCTCGAGCGCATCCGCCAGGAAGTCACGCTGTACGGCATCCGCATCGACGTCTCCGAAGAACTGTCGCGCCTGTCAGCGCACCTGAACGAAACCCGCCACATCCTGAAGAAGGGCGGCCAGGTCGGCAAGCGCCTCGACTTCATGATGCAGGAACTGAACCGCGAAGCGAACACGCTCGGCGCCAAGGCCTCGGTCAAGGAACTGGCCGACGCCTCGATGGAACTGAAGCTGCTCATCGAGCAGATGCGCGAGCAGGTGCAGAACCTCGAATAACCCGGCGTCTGCGAGACAGCAGACGTTCGTCGGACGCGTGGGCGGGGGACCCACCCACCCTACGGATCGCCGGCATTTCCGGTTCTGTAGGGTGGGCGGGTTTCCCGCCCACGCGTTCAGCGTTAACATGACTCACCGATCAAGTAAAAAGAAGGAAACAACCATGCTCCCAACCGCCTTCTCCGGCAGCCTGTTCATCGTCGCCGCGCCCTCCGGCGCCGGCAAGTCGACCCTGGTGAATGCCCTGCTGGCCCAGGAACCGGGCATCAAGCTGTCGATCTCGACCACCACCCGCGCGCCCCGTCCGGGCGAGAAGGACGGCCGCGAATACTACTTCACGACGGCCGAGGACTTCGTCAACCGCGCCGAGCGCGGCGAGTTCCTGGAGTGGGCGGAAGTGCACGGCAACTACTACGGCACCAGCCGCCTGACCGTGGAACAGGAAATGAAGACCGGCACCGACATCCTGCTGGAAATCGACTGGCAGGGCGCGCGCCAGGTCAAGAAGCAGTTCCCGGACGCCGCCGGCATCTTCATCTTGCCGCCGTCGATCGAGGCGCTGGAGGAGCGCCTGCACAAGCGCGGCACCGACGAGCCGCACATCATCACCCGCCGCCTGCTGGCGGCCGGGGGCGAGATGGCTCACGCTCCGGAGTTCGAATATGCTATCATCAACGAAGAGTTCAACGTCGCCCTGGCCGAATTAGGGGCGATTGTCAAAGCGACACGTTGCCGCTTCGCCCAACAGGCCGCCCGCAACGCTGCGCTGTTTGCCCAGCTGGGAATCCACGCGCACCAATCACCATCCTGAGCGATCGCGCCTTTCGGCCCGCCGCATCATCGTCTATTTAGGAGCAAACATGGCCCGTATCACCATCGAAGATTGCCTGAAAAATATCCCGAACCGCTTCCAGCTGACCCTGGCCGCTACCTATCGCGCCCGTCAATTGCTGCAAGGCCACACTCCTAAGGTCGAAGCCAAGGACAAGCCGACCGTCGTCGCCCTGCGCGAAATCGCGGCCGGCAAGGTCGGCATCGAGATGCTGAAGAAGGTCCCGATGTAAGGCCCCCCGGGGTTGCCTGGCTGCGTCAGCCCGTTATTCTGTTATTCTGCTTTCGTTATTACATTGCGGCTGATCGACTAGCGTATGAACCTGCCTTTCCCGGAACCGACTCATCCAGGCAACCCCACCACCCGGGCCAAACGGCCTGATTCCCGCCCGCAGGACCCCGTCGAGGCCCCCGCTCCGGGCGTGGCTTCGGTGACGCAGCTGATCAACAAGCTGTCGGATTACCTCACCCCCGCAGAACTCAAGAAGGTCAAGGAAGCCTACCGCTTCTCCGACGAGATGCACCTGGGCCAGGTCCGCAAGTCGGGCGAGCCCTATATTTCCCACCCGATCGCCGTCGCCGAGATCTGCGCCGACTGGAAGCTCGACGCCCAGGCCATCATGGCGGCGCTGCTGCACGACGTGATCGAGGACCAGGACGTCAAGAAGGACGAGCTGATCGAGCGCTTCGGCGCCCAGGTCGCCAACCTGGTGGACGGCCTGTCGAAGCTGGAAAAGATCGAGTTCCAGAGCCTGGTCGAGGCGCAGGCGGAAAACTTCCGCAAGATGCTGCTGGCCATGGCCTCGGACGTGCGCGTGATCCTGATCAAGCTGGCCGACCGCCTGCACAACATGCGCACCCTGGGCGTGATGACCGCCGCCAAGAAGCGCCGCATCGCCGGCGAGACGATGGAAGTCTATGTGCCGATCGCGCATCGCCTCGGCCTGAACAACATCTACCGCGAGCTGCAGGACCTGTCCTTCTCGCACCTGTACCCGCTGCGCTACCGCACCCTGTCGAAGGCGATCAAGGCGGCGCGCGGCAACCGCCGCGAAGTGGTCAAGAAGATCCTCGAGGCGGTCAAGGCCCAGCTGGCCGCGGCCGGCCTGCAGGCCGAAGTCTACGGCCGCGAAAAGACCCTGTACGGCATCTATAAAAAGATGCGCAACAAGCACCTGTCGTTCTCGCAGGTGCTGGACGTGTACGGCTTCCGCGTGGTGATGGACACCGTGCCGAGCTGTTACGTGGCCCTCGGCACCCTGCACGCGCTGTACAAGCCGATGCCGGGCAAGTTCAAGGACTACATCGCGATCCGCAAGATCAACGGCTACCAGTCGCTGCACACCACCCTGATCGGCCCCTACGGCACCCCGGTCGAATTCCAGATCCGCACCCAGGAAATGCACCGCACCGCGGAAAGCGGCGTGGCGGCGCACTGGCTGTACAAGACGGGCGACTCGAACATGTCGGACCTGCAGCAGCGCACCCATGCGTGGCTGCAGTCGCTGCTCGACATCCAGCAGCAGACCGGCGACTCGGCCGAATTCCTCGAGCACGTGAAGGTCGACCTGTTCCCGGATTCGGTCTACGTGTTCACGCCGAAGTCGAAGATCATCGCGCTGCCGCGCGGCGCCACCGCGCTCGACTTCGCCTACTCGATCCACACCGGCATCGGCGACCATACGGTGGCGGTCAAGATCAACAACGAGGAACAGCCGCTGCGCACCGAGCTGCACAATGGCGACATCGTCGAGATCGTCACCGATCCGGAATCGCGCCCGAGCCCGACCTGGCTGAGCTTTGTCCGCACCGGCAAGGCGCGCTCGGCGATCCGCCACTACCTGCGCACGGTGAACCTGAACGAGTCGGTCGATCTGGGCCAGGAACTGCTGGCCCAGGCGCTGGCGCTGCGCAACATCAAGGCCGAGCTGGCCCCGGCCACGATCGAGAAGCTGCTGGCCGAGTCCTCGGCCAAGTCGATGGAAGAGCTGTACGCCGACATCGGCATCGGCAAGCGCATGCCGGCGCTGGTGGCGCGCCACATCTTCGGCCTGATGGAAGGCGACCCCGATCTGACGATGTCGACCCAGCCGATGCCGGCCAGCGACATCGCGCCGGTCACGATCTACGGCAGCGAAGGCGTGGCGGTCCAGCTGGCGCCGTGCTGCCTGCCGATCCCGGGCGACGCGATCATCGGCCAGCTGCGGCGCGACCAGGGCCTGATCGTGCACACCTGCGAGTGCCTGCCGGCCAAGCGCGTGCGCGCCAAGGAACCGGACCGCTGGATCGCGGTGCAGTGGGGCACGGAGCTGAACCGCCGCTTCGACTGCCGCATCCGCCTCCTGATCAACAACGAAAAGGGCATCCTCGCCCGCGTGGCCGCCGAGATCGGCGAGTCCGACGCCAACATCACCTATGTGGGCATGGACGAGGACGACGAACACATGATGACCCAGCTGCGCTTCACGATCCAGATCCAGGATCGGGTGCACCTCGCGCAGTTGATCCGCAACCTGCGCAGGGTGGCGGGCGTCAACCGGGTCGAGCGCGAGCGCTCGTAGATCATCCGGGCCGGCCTTGCGGCTGATGCCGTTCAGCCAAGGCGGTAGGGTGGGCGGATTCTCCGCCCACGCGTCCAGCCAAAATGTGCGTTGCCACAGCGCGCCTGTGAATTGAACGCGTGGGCGGACTTCAGTCCACTGGGCTGATGTCCCCACCCACCCTGCCTTCTTGTCAGCCGCCCAGCTGGGCGCGCTGGCGCTCTTCCTGGGCGCGCAGTTCGGGCGTCATCAGCTCGCCGAAGTCTTCCATTTCGAAGATCTGGCGGATCTCGATATCCGCTTCGCCGCTCTCATGGGGCATCGGAACCCGCTTGACCCACTCGATCGCTTCCTCGCGCGAAGCCACGCGCCAGATCCAGAAACCGCAGACCAGCCCGTTCGTGTCCGCGAACGGTCCCTCTTCGACCCGCACCCCGCCATCCTTCGAGAAATGCACGCGCGCGCCGCGCGAGGACGGGTGCAGGCCCTCGCCCGCCTGCATCACGCCGGCCTTGATCAGTTCGTCGTTGAAACGGCCCATGTCGGCCAGCAGCTGCTCGCTCGGCATGTGGCCGGCTTCGGTGTTCTTGTCGGCTTTCAGCAAAATCATGAAACGCATCGCATCCTCCAGTCGTGGTGTAGTTGAAAGGCGGCGGCCCGGCAACAGCCGGCGCCGTTCATCCTACGACGAATGCGGAGGCCGGGAATCGACAGGGGAGGTAAACATTTTTCGCGTGTCGGGTGACAACGCCAGGATACTGTCGAACGCCGCACACGCCCCCGCGCACGCCTCGGCGATTTCGGCCGGCGTGCGCACCTCGCCGCGCAGCGCCTGCATCACCGTGCGCCAGCGCGGCCCCGGCCCACCCGGCTCGCCGCGCAGGTAGCGCAGCGGATGCGGCGCCAGCCGCTCGGCCAGGCGCCCGTACAGCACCGCCCCGCCCAGCTGCGAGCCCTCGATGACATAGCACACGCCCCAGCGGTAAGCGGCGCTCGCGCCTTCCGGCCACACCTGCGCCGCAAGCGGCGCGCAGGCGGCCGGCATGCCGGCCTCGAGCAGGTCGGCCTCGATCAGGGACAGCCGCGCCACCGGCGCCAGGACCGCCTGCGGCCCGTCGCCGTAGCCGGCCAGCCAGGCCTGCAGGGGCGCCAGCCAGTCGCGCACCAGGCGCAGGTGGGAAGCATACTCGGCAAGGCCGGGCGCGGCGCCCGCCAGCGGAAGGCCGTGGTCCAGCCGCTCGTGCCGCGAGGCCGTGGCTGCGCGCAGCGCGGCCAGCACATCGGCGTCGCGCGCGATTTCTTGGTAAGGGTTCATGGGGGACCTGGAAGACGGCAAGCCGCCATCTTACCAGCCCGGCCCGTTCAGTCGGCGTGCGGCTCCGGATACTCGACCGAGAGAATCTCGAGCTCGTCCACGCCGAGCGGCGTCTGCAGGGTGATGAGCTCGCCCTCGCGCGCCTTGGTCAGCGCGCGCGCCACCGGCGACACCCAGCTGATCTTGCCCTTCAGCGGGTCGAGCTCGTCGATGCCGACGATGGTCACCGTGTGCTCTTCGCCCGCCTTGTTGACGTAGGCGACGGTGGCGCCGAAGAAGACCTGGTCGTTGCCATGATGAACGCTGGGATCGACGACGAAGGCCGAATCCATGCGCTTGGTCAGGAAGCGGATGCGGCGGTCGATCTCGCGCAGGCGGCGCTTGCCATAGATGTAGTCGCCGTTCTCGGAACGGTCGCCATTCGACGCCGCCCAGTGCACCACGCGCACCACCTCGGGCCGGTCGACATCGATCAGCTGGAGCAGTTCGTCCTTGATGCGCTGGTAGCCGGCGGGCGTGATGTAGTTCTTGGCCCCCGCAGGGATCGCCTGGGCCAGCGCCAACGCCTCGTCGTCGTCCTCGTTGTCGGACTCTTTAACAAATGCCTTGTTCATAAGGCTTATTGTACGGCACTCGCCCCGGATCGCCCTGCGTTCGCCCGCATTTACCGTATCATGCGCTCATGAGACGCGCATCCTCATCCCGAAGCCGGCTGCTCGCGCCCCTGGTCCAGCTGGCGGCGCTGGTCATGCTCGCCGAAGCCTGGACCTGGGACGTCGGCGCCCGCTTCGCAGCCGCGCTCGCCGCCTGGCCGCCGCTGCGCCGCCTCGAAGCCCGGGTGCGCACCCTGCCCCCGTACGCGGCCCTGTGCGCCTTCGTGCTGCCGGGCCTGCTGCTCTTCCCGGTCAAGTTGCTGGCCATCATCGCTATTGCCCATGGTCACGCCCTGTCGGGCATCGCCGGCTTCGTCGCCGCCAAGCTCGGCGGCGCCGTGGTGGTGGCGCGCATCTATATGCTGACCCTGCCCGTCCTGCTGACCCTGGGCTGGTTCGCGCGCTGGCACGGCGGCTTCGTCGCCCTCAAGGACCGGCTGCTGGCCGCGCTCAGGGCAAGCGCTTTCTACCGCCGCGCGCGGCGCCTCGTGGCCCTGTGGCGCCACAGTGCGCGCAGGCTGCTGCGGCGCCTGCGCCCGGCGCCGGGCCGCTCCAGCCACCTGCTGCGCGTGCTGCGCCGTTTCAACGCCCAGTGGCGCGCGCGCCGCCAGAAAACCACGGAAACCGAACCCCCATGAGCTCACCCTCCTCCCTCGACGCCGGGATGCAGCCGGCGGCGTCCGAGATCTACCTGGTCTTCCAGTTCATCCAGTACCGGGACGGACGCACCGCCTTCCCCTACCTGAGCAATGGCTGCCAGGCCCTGCTCGGGCTGCCGGCGCCGGACCTGCAGCGCGACGCCGCCCGCTTCGGGCAGCTGATCCTGCCCGAGGACCGCAAGGGCTTCCTCGAGGCGATGCAGGCCTCGCGCGCGGCGCTGTCGAGCTGGAACTGGGAGGGCCGGATCCGCATCGACGCCTGGAACGACGTCAAGTGGATCAACCTGCGCGCCAGCCCCCACGCCCTGCCGGACGGCGCGGTGCAGTGGGACGGCATCATGACCAACATCAGCGCCAGCCGCAAGGAACAGGACGAGGTGCGCCGCTCGCGCGCCAGCCTGGCCGAGCTGACCGCGCACATCGAACGGGCCAAGGAGCAGGAGCGCGCCCGCATCGCGCGCGAGATCCACGACGACCTCGGCGGCAACCTGACCGCCATCAAGATGGCGCTGGCCATGCTGTCCGAGCGCCTGCCCGCCGGCCAGCCCGAGCTCGCCGAGAAGGCCGCCTATGTCGACGACCTGGTCGACCGCACCATCGAGGCGGTGCACCGCATCTCGCTCGACCTGCGCCCGACCATGCTCGACCTGGGCCTGGTCGCGGCGCTCGAATGGCAGGCGCGCGAATTCGAGAAGCAGATGGGCATCGCCGTCATCATGCGCTGCGCCGACCAGGACATCGAACTCGACCCCGACCACGCCACCGCCCTGTTCCGGATTTTCCAGGAGGCGCTGACCAACATCGCCAAGCACGCCTATGCCACCCGGGTGACGATCTCGCTGCGGCGCCAGCGCCAGCACCTGACCCTGAGCATCTGCGACAACGGCCGCGGCCTCGATCCGGCCGACCGCCTCAAGCCGAATTCCTTCGGCCTGCGCGGCATGAGCGAACGCGCGGCCGCGCTGGGCGGTACGCTGAACTTGTCGGAAGCGCCTGGAGGTGGCACGATGGTAACAATCAAGATCCGGCTGACTGCCCAGGCAGCCAGCACCGCCGCATAACAGAATGACAGATAAAGCAACTATCCGGGTGTTCATCGCCGATGACCACGCCATCGTCCGTGAAGGGCTCAAGCAGATCCTGGCCGAGCAGCGCGACATCATCGTCGCCGGCGAAGCCGAGAACGGACTCGACGCCGTCAAGCTGGCGGGCAAGGCGCGCTGCCATGTGATGCTCCTCGATATCTCGCTGCCCGACCGCAACGGCATCGACGTGCTCAAGCAGATCAAGAAGGACCGCCCCGAGCTGGCGGTGCTGATGCTGTCCATGCACCGCGAGGACCAGTACGCGATCCGCTCGCTCAAGGCCGGCGCCTCCGGCTACCTGACCAAGCAGAGCGCCCCGCGCGAGCTGGTGACGGCGATCCGGCTGGTGGCCTCGGGCCAGAAGTACGTCAGCGCGGCGCTGGCCCAGACCCTGGCCAGCCAGATCGGCGAGAACCACGAGGCCGCGGCGCACGAGACCCTGTCCGACCGCGAATACCAGACCCTGACCATGATCGCCTCCGGCATGACGGTCAGCGAGATCGCCCGCGAACTGTCGCTGTCGGTCAAGACGGTCAGCGAATACCGCTCGCGCCTGCTGGTCAAGATGAAGCTCAAGACCAGCGCCGAACTGACCCATTACGCGATCCGCAACCAGCTGGTCGACTGACCCCCTCCTCTTGTGCGGCTGTTGCGCTCAGGCGAAAAGCGGTACTTTGTTACCGTTTTTCAATTGATGATAAGCAAAAAAGATGCTTATCATTATGGGTCTGTCTTTGCGTCAATACCTCCATGCCGAACCTGCCGTCCCCCTCGCCCGCCGCGTCCGGCCTGAACCCCGCCGACATCGCGCGCGAAGCCTTCCGCCGCCTTGCCACCCGCCGCATCGCCCCGACCCCGGACGCCTACCGCGCCATCTATGACGAGATCGCCGGCATTCCGCCGGCGCCTGCCGCGGCGCCCGACAACGGCGCCGGCGAGGTGCTGGCCGGCTTCGCCCGCCGCCTGGCCGACACGCCGGGCGAGGTGTCCGAATACGGCCGCCGCATGCAGCGCGCGCTGAGGAGCGGCGACTGGAACGGCTTTAACCAGATACTCGGGCAATTGTCGGAACGTCATCTGCGCCGCAACACGCCGGTGCTCGCGCTCGGGAACGAAGAGCCGGATACCCGCCTCCTGCGCGACATGCTGGCGCGCACGCTGTCGTTCGCCGTGGCCTCGCTGCTGGACGGCAGCCCGGAACTGGTGCTTGAATCCGAAGCGCTGGGCGCTGCGGTGAAGCAGGCTGTCGGCGAAGCCGAGCTGCAGGACATCGCGGGCCGCCTGAAGCAGCTGTGCTTCCAGATCGAGCTGCGCGGCGGCGACGGCGCGGAACAGCAGCAACTGCTGCTGCGCCTGTTCCGCCTGCTGCTCGACAACGTCAGCGAACTGCTGGACGACGACAACTGGCTGCGCGGCCAGATCGCCGCCGTGCAGGACCTGATCTCCGGTCCGCTCGACGCCAGGGCGCTGGAAGACGCGACGCGCAGTTTGAAAGACGTGATCGTCAGGCAGGGCCACCTGAAGCACGGCATTTCCGACGTCCGGCTGACGATGAAGAACATGATGATCACCTTCATCGACCGGCTCGGCTCGGTGGCCGCCTCGACCGGCGACTACCACGCCAAGCTGGGCGGCTTCTCGGAACGCATCGGCCGCGCCACCGACGTCAAGGAACTCGACGCCCTGCTGGACGAAGTGCTGCGCGAGACGCGCCAGGCCCAGGACGAGGCGCTGGCCGCGCGCGACCGCATGGTCGCGGCGCACCGCGAGGCCCAGGGCGCCGAGCAGCGCATCCGCGAGCTGGAGGCGGAACTCCAGCACATGAGCGAACTGGTGCGCGAAGACCAGCTGACCGGCAGCCTGAACCGGCGCGGCCTGGACGACGTGTTCGAGCGCGAGAGCGCGCGCGCCGACCGCCGCGGCACGCCGCTGTGCGTGGCCCTGCTCGACCTGGACAATTTCAAGCGCCTGAACGACACCTATGGCCACCTGGCCGGCGACGCCGCGCTCAAGCACCTGGTCAAGGTGGTGCGCGACACCCTGCGCTCGATGGACGTGATCGCCCGCTTCGGCGGCGAGGAATTCCTGATCCTGCTGCCCGAGACCAATGTCGAGGCAGCCTCCGCCGCGATGGTGCGGGTGCAGCGCGAGCTGACCCGGCACTTCTTCCTGCACGATAACGAGAAGATGCTGATCACGTTCTCGTGCGGGGTGGCGCTGCGCCTGCCGAACGAGGACCAGGCATCGTTGACGGCGCGCGCCGACCGCGCCATGTACCAGGCCAAGAACAGCGGCAAGAACCGGGTGGTGGTGGCGGACTCGCCCTGATCGGGCTTGCGGCGCGCAGTCCCCCCTTGTCGTTTCGACATCAATCTACCCGGTCTTCAGTCCTTGCGGGCTGCTTCCCCATCCATCCGCCCCCAGCCAGGGCGTCGATAAAAAATATTTTTTAGCCCTAAAGTCCTGGTTTCTTGCGCCGTCTAGAAGCGGCCTGCGCCGGAACTCAAGGAAAAAAAGTCGACATATCTTCGTGCAGGCCCCTAAAGTTTTTCCCCAGAAACACGTTACCAGCATCAACAGCGGTTTGATCGTCACGGAACAGCGTGGCGGACCAAAGTGAACAGGGCAAGGTCGCCCGCCCCGAAATAGCAGCACAGTCTGGAGAAACACCATGGCATCCGTCATCAATACCAACGTCGCATCCCTGAATTCGCAGCGTAACCTGTCGGCTTCGCAAGCCACCCTGAACACCTCGATCCAGCGCCTGTCGTCGGGCCTGCGCATCAACAGCGCCAAGGACGACGCAGCCGGCCTGGCGATTTCGGATCGCATGAGTTCGCAGATCAGGGGCATGACCCAGGCAACCCGCAACGCCAACGACGGCGTGTCGATGGCGCAAACCGCTGAAGGCGCACTGTCGAGCTCGGGCGACGTCCTGCAGCGTATCCGCGAACTGGCAGTGCAATCGTCGAACTCGTCGAACTCGGCCAGCGACCGCAAGGCACTGCAGACCGAAGTCACCCAGCTGACCTCGGAACTGAACCGTATCGCCGGCACCACCGAATTCAACGGCCAGAAGCTGATGGACGGCTCGATGGGCACCGCCAGCTTCCAGGTCGGCGCCAACGCTGGCCAGCTGATCTCGATGACCGGCTCGAACTTCACCACCTCGACCTACGGCAACAACCGCCTGGACGCAAGCGCCCTGGAAGCCGCCGTCGGCGCCACGAACGGCGTTACCGCGGGCACCATGACCATCAATGGTGCGGAAGGCTCGAAAGACGTCGACGTTAACCTCGACGATACGGCCAAGACCACCGCGGCAGCCATCAACAAGCTCAGCGGCGAAACCGGCGTCACGGCAAGCGCCAAGACCGACGCCCTGGTCACCGCTACGGCCAACAAGTCGTACACCTTCGAGCTGACCTCGGACAACTCGACCGCCGTGACGGTCTCGTTCTCGGTCGGTGCGGCCGATGCAAACGGCTATGCCGGCGCCATCAGCGCGTTCAATGCCCAGTCGGCCAAGACCGGCGTCACCGCCTCGTATGATGCGGAAAACGGCGGCCTCAAGCTGACCAACGCCGAAGGCAACGACATCAAGCTGGCGAACAAGTCGACCGATGCGACCGCGCTTGCAACCCTGGGCAACTACGACAAGGACGGCGTCAAACTCGGCGCCGGTGTGGCCACCGAAGGTGCGACCGGCGCCACTGCCATGGGCCGCATCATCCTGGACTCGGAGCAGAGCTTCTCGGTGGTCGACGGCAGCGGCTTCGACCTCGACGCCGGCGCCACCACCGGCTCGTCCGAACTGAAGTCGGTCGCCGACCTCGACGTCAGCACCTTCGAAGGCGCCCAGCTGGCCATCAAGGTTGCCGACGCGGCCCTGGGTTCGGTCAACACCAAGCGCGCGGAATACGGCGCACTGCAGTCGCGCTTCGAAACCGCGATTTCGAACCTGGCATCCTCGACCGAGAACCTGTCGGCATCGCGCAGCCGCATCGTCGACACCGACTTCGCTTCGGAAACCGCGAAAATGACCCGCGGCCAGATCCTGCAGCAAGCCGGCACCTCGATGCTGGCCCAGGCGAACTCGCTGCCGAACGGCGTCCTGTCGCTGCTGCGTGGCTAATCCTTAGCACAACAACTTGCGCTGTAAGCAATTCCCCGGCTGAAGAAATTCAGCCGGGGAATTTTTACTAGGGAAGTCAACATGAACATCCAACCAAGTCATTCGCCGCTCACGCCGAAGCTCGACGAGCGCGCGGCGCCGGTGGCGGGGCAATCAGGCGTGCCGGCCAGTACCGCGCGTACCGAGCCCCCCGCTTCGCCCCCCTCGCGCGAGGACGTATCGACTGCGGTCAAGAAGCTCAACGAAGCCATGCCGGCTTCGTCCCAGAGCCTGGAATTCTCGATCGACGACGACAGCAAGGAAATCGTCGTCAAGCTGATCGACCAGGACACCAAGGAAGTGGTGCGCCAGATCCCGTCCGAGGAAGCGCTCCAGATCGCGAAATCGATCGACAAGATGCAGGGATTGCTGATCCGGCAAACCGCCTGAGCTCCCTGTCTGGTCCCGCAGCGCCGTCTCCCGGGAGGAAGACGGCGCTGCCTGTCCTTGTTTCCCGCATCTTGGCCTACTCTTCCGTGAAAAAAGAAATGGCCCGTTTTTCCTGCTCTTAAGTACCGATTACTTCTGTCGATAATGACTTACATTATCGCTTTCACGGGAGAAACAATTGGGACTCAGTTCATCTGGTATCGGCTCGGGACTTGACGTTGACGCCCTCGTCGCCAAATTGATGCAGGCCGAGTCCGCCGGGCCGCTCGCAAGCCTACAATACAAGCAGCAACAGCTGGCACGACGACTGGAGGCGTTCAACAAGGTGAGCGCGTCGGTCGGCAGCTTCCAGGGCGTCCTCACCTCGCTCAACAACCCGTCCACCTTCCGTGCACTGAGCGCAAGCTCGTCGAACAAGGACATCCTGACCGGCTCGGCCGGCAGCGGCGCCGTACCGGGGAAATACAAGGTCAACGTCACCCAGCTGGCCCAGGCCCAGAGCCTGAAGACCGGCGGCAATGCCAGCGTGACGTCCACCATCGGCAGCGGCGCTCCCACGACCCTGACTTTCCAGTTCGGCACCGTCACCGGAGGCAACTTCGGCGTGAACGGCAGTGCGCTGGGTGCAGCGGTCGCCGCCAACGGCATCGGCAACGGCGCGCTGACGATCAACGGCATCGCGATCACGACCGGAACGGCCACCCGCAGCGCCAGCCAGCTGGCCGACGCCATCAATGCGCAAAGCGACAAGACCGGCGTGATTGCCAAGGCCGGCAGCACCGCGACCGCGGACAACCTGTTCGCCGGATTCGGCGCGGTCAACGTCGCTGCGGGCGCCAGCTATGCGCTGTCGGTCGGCGGCGTCCAGCTCGGCGCGCAGACCGATTCCTCCTCGCCGGTGACGGCCGCCTCGATCGACGCCACCCTCGGCAATGCCGGCACCAAGGCGGCCCTGGCCGCCGCCAACATCACCGTTTCCGGCACCGCGGCCGACGGCACCCTGAAGTTCACCGCCGCCGACGGCTCGAATATCGTCGTCACCGAAACCGTCAGCGGCAACGTCATGGGCGGTATCGGCCGCAACAGCGCCACCCCGAACACAGGCTCCAGCCTGACCGCCACCGCCGGCCTGACCCTGACGTCGAAGGATGGCGACCAGATCCTCATCGGCGGCAACAATCCCGCCTCGGCTGGTTTTACCGCCGGCAACGTCGGCAGCCATATCGGTTCCGGTTTCACCCTGAACGGCGGCCAGGCCAGCGGCAGCGTCACCCTGAAGGCCGGCGACCAGTCGCTGCAGGGCATCCGCGACGCGATCAACAAGGCCAACATGGGCGTCACCGCGACCATCGTCTCGGATGGCAGTTCCAAGCCCTACCACCTGGTGCTGACCTCGAACAAGACCGGCGAAAGCTCGGCGATGAAGATCACGGTCGACGGCGTCGACGGCCAGCAGGGCGATCCGGCGATCGCCGACCTGCTGTCCTACGATCCCGCCGGCACACAGAAACTGACCCAGACCAGCGGCGCCCAAAGCACCCTGGTGAACATGAACGGCATCGAGATCAAGAGCGACACCACCAGCGTCAAGGATGCGATCCAGGGCGTCACGATGGACGTGAGCGGCGTGGGCAGCACGACCCTGACCGTGACCAAGGACACCGCACCGATTTCCACGGCGGTAAACGACTTCGTCAAGGCCTACAACGAACTGAACAAGACGATCAACGGTCTTACCGCCTACAACGCCGAGACCAAGAGCGGCGCCATCCTGCAGGGCGACGCCAGCGTCCGCTCGATCCAGAGCCAGCTGCGCAGGCAGATCAGCTCGGCGCTGGAGAGCTCGGGCGGCAAGTTGACCTCGCTGAGCCAGGTCGGCATCACGTTCCAGAGAGACGGCAGCCTGGCCGTGGATTCCACCAAGCTCAACAAGGCAATCGACGAGAACTTCGCCGATATCGGCGGCCTGTTTGCCGCGATGGGTTCGACCACCGACGGCCTGGTCAGCTTCGACAAGTCGACCAAGGCGACCAAGCCGGGTAACTATGCGATCAATGTCACCAGCATGGCGACGCAAGGCAAGCTGACCAGTGCGGCCCCGCTGGGCGGATCGACGACCATCGCCGCCAACACGACCTGGAACATCACGCTCAACCAGACCGATCCGGTGACCGAGAGCAAGACGCAAAAGATCGCGATTCCGGCCGGTACCTACACCAAGACCGAACTGGCCTCGATGCTGCGCGCCGCCATCAATGGCAACGCGACCTTCGCCGGCGCCGGCGATACCGTCGAGACTTCGGTCGACGACCTCGGCAACCTGTCTATCTCGTCGAGCAAGTACGGATCGACCTCGAGCCTGTCGATCAGCGGCGCCAGCGGCACGGCGGTGAGCGACCTGTTCGGCAGCGCCAGCCCGGTGAAGGGTAGCGACGTGGTCGGCACCATCGGCGGCGTCGCCGCGATCGGCAACGGCCAGTCCCTGACCGCGGCGCCGGGTTCCGCGGCCGAAGGGATCCAGGTGTCGATCAAGGGCGGTGCGGCCGGCGAGCGCGGCACCGTCAGCTTCTCGCAGGGACATGCCTTCCAGCTGACCAACCTGGCAGCCACCTTCATCGGCAAGGACAGCCTGCTGTCCAGCAAGACCAATGGCCTGAACAGCAACATCAGCGAGGTCAAGAAGAAGGAATCCACCTTCAACGAACGCATGACCGTCCTCGAAAAACGCTATCGCGCACAGTTCACCGCGCTCGACGTCGCCCTGTCGTCGATGCAGTCGACCTCTGCCTACCTGACCCAGCAGCTTGCCGCCCTGTCGGCAAACACCTAATCTAGCAATACTGGAGAACACCATGTTCGGAAGCATGAAACGCGGCGTCAACGCCTATGCGAATGTCGGTCTCGAAACCGGCGTCGCGGCCGCTTCGCCCCATAAACTGATCATCATGCTGTACGACGGCGCGATGGTCGCGCTGCTGAGCGCGATCAGCAATATGAAGTCGAGCAACGTGGCCGCCAAGGGCGCCGCGATCTCGAAGGCGATCACGATCATCGACAACGGCCTGCGCGCCTCGCTCGACAAGAATGCGGGCGGCGACATCGCCCACAACCTCGACGCCCTGTACGACTACATGAGCCGCCGCCTGCTGCAGGCGAACATCAAGAACGATGTCGCGGGCATCGAGGAAGTCCATGGCCTGCTGTCGGACCTGCGCGAAGCCTGGCTCAGCATCGGCGAGAAGTCCGGGCAGCCGGTTCCCCAAGCCGCCCCGGCGATGCCGAAGACCCCGACCCTGGTGAACGCATGATGAAGATGACCGGACAGGAAGTTGTTTCCGTATATGAGACCATGGTCGGGATCACCGACCAGATGCTCGACGCCGCCACCGCCAACGACTGGGATCGCATGGTCGAGCTGGAACAGGCCTGCGCCGACTGCGTGCGCCGCCTGAAGGAAAACGAAGACGCCCAGCCGCTCGCCGGCCAGGAGCGCCTGCGCAAGGTCAACGCGATCCGCCGCATGCTCGACGCCGATCGCCAGATCCGCGACCTGACCACGCCGTGGATGGCGCGCCTGTCGGCCCTGATCAGCAACACCACGACCGAACGCCGCGTCGCGCGCGCCTACGGCGTCTAGCCCGGACCGGGCTGACCCATGCTGCCGCGCGAGCTCGTATCAGCCGTCACGCGCGCCGCGCCGTTCCAGGGGGCCGAGCAGCTCGCCGACCCGCGCCAGCAGGCCTTCCAGCGCGCGCTCGCGCCCCTGCTCGGCAAGGCGGTCCACGGCCAGGTGCTGGCCCGCCTCACCGACGGCAGCTTCGTCGTCAAGGTCGCCGACATCGCGGCCCGCATGCAGCTGCCCCCGGGCGCCCAGGTCGGCGCCGACGTGCCCCTGACCCTGGTGTCGCTGCAGCCGCGCGCCACCTTCCAGGTCGGCGGCCAGGCCACTCCCGCCTTCAGCGAAGCCGGCCCGCCGCTGCCGGACGGCGCCGATCCCGGCAAGGCGCCCCTCGCCTACCGCGAAGGCGGGTCGGCGCAGCAGCTCGGGGCGGCCGGACGCGCGCAGGCGCTGCTGGCGCAGAGCGCGGCGGCGGGCGCCGGGGTCCTGCTGGCCGGGGCCGAAGCCCGGCACACCACCCTCAGCCCTGCCGGCAAGGCGATCGGCGGCGTGCTCGCCGCCGCCCTGAAGGCGGATGCCCCCCTGGGCTCCCTGGTCGGCCGCGCGCCCGTGGTCGGCGCGCCCGGCGCGGATGCCGGCGCGATCGCGGCCGGGCTCCAGCAAACACTTGTCAAGAGCGGCTTGTTCTACGAATCGCATGTGGCCGAATGGGCCCAGGGCGGACGCCCGCTGGCCGAGCTGGCGGCCGAGCCGCAGCAGCAGGCGGCGCGCGAAGGCGCGCGGCCGGTGGCCCTGGACCCCGCCACCGCACAGTTCATCAGCCTGCAGCTGGCCACCCAGGAACAGGCCCAGCTGACGTGGCAGGGCCAGCTGTGGCCGGGCCAGCCGATGGAATGGGATGTGCAGCGCGAGGCCGGCGGCGACACGAAGCAGGAAGACGGCCAGCCCGCCTGGCTCAGCCGCCTGCGCCTGCGCTTCCCGGCACTGGGCGAACTCGAGGCGAACATCAGCCTGGCCGGCGACACCCTCCAGCTGCGCTTATCGACCGGCAGCCACGCCAGCGCGAGCCAGCTGCGCCGCCACGCGCCGCAGCTGGAGGAGGCGCTCGGCGCGGCCGGCACCCGCCTGGCCAGCTTCGACGTGCGCGCCGCCAGGGATGGCGATGCCTGGGAATGAAGGCAAGCGGCGCCAGAGCGCCGTGGCGCTGGCCTATGGCGGCGACGATGCCGCGCCCAGGGTGGTGGCCAAGGGCCAGGGCCTGGTGGCGGAGCAGATCATGCGCCGCGCCGGGGAAGCCGGCGTCTTCGTGCACGAATCGAAGGAACTGGTGGCCCTGCTGATGCAGGTCGACCTCGACCGCGAGATTCCGCCCGCCCTCTACCGCGTGATTGCGGAACTGTTGGCATGGTTATATCATATTGAGTCGGCTCAACAACATGGAGAGGTCCCGCCCGCTCCGCCCGATCCGACCGCACACCTCGATAAAAATACAGCGGCAAGAACGGAAAACAGCAATGAATGAAGCAGAACTGGAAAACTGGCACGACTACGAGGTGGGATCGCGGCGCGAGATCGTTTCCCTGCTGCGCCAGATCGGCGAGAAGAACCAGCTGATCCGCATGCTCGTCAAGGGCGAGACCGATGTCTGCGTCACCTCGATCCTCGAAGTCGACGACGACGGCGACAGCTTCGTGCTCGACCGCTCGATCGACCGCGCCCAGAACGATCGCATCATCGCCGCCGGGCGCGTGATGTGCGAAACCTCGCTCGACAAGATCCGCATCCTGTTCGCCGCCGAAGGCCTGGGCGAGACCAGCTACCGGGGCGGCGCCGCGCTGCGCGCCGACATCCCCGCCACCCTGATCCGCCTGCAGCGGCGCGAGTTCTACCGCATGCCCACTCCGGTGAGCAACCCGGTGCGCGCCCTGGTCCCGGTGTCGCCGGCGGCCGGCGGCGGCATGGGCGTGTTCCCGCTGCACGACATCAGCGTGGGCGGCATCTCCATCCTCGACAACAAGCTCCAGCTCGGCACGACGATCGGCGAGGTCTATGAAAACTGCCGCATCGAACTGCCCGAGATCGGTCCCATCACGACCTCGCTGCAGGTCCGCAATTCGCTGGACATGACGCTGCTGAACAACAAGACCAACCGCCGCCTGGGCTGCCAGTTCGTCGACATCTCGCGCGGCGCCCTGGCCGGCGTGCAGCGCTACATCACCAAGCTCGAACGCGAGCGCAACGCGCGCCTGGCCGGCCTGGCCTGAGCAGGCAGCATGCCGGCGCACGCCGGCACATCGTCTCAGCGCTCGGCCAGGTGTTCGTAGACGAACGACTTGATCAACAGCATGGTCGCCGCATCGTTGGCGCTATCGAATTCGATCCCGTAGCGCATCTGCTGCGACAGCTTGCCCTTGATGCTGCGAATCACGCACAAGACCGTCAGGAGGTGATTCTGGCCACCGATCTTGAGACGGAAAGCAGCTTTCATCTTGGAACCGATTTGTCCCAGTACGAAATTGGTGGCGATCGCGCAGCCACTCCCGGAGAGGTTGATGATCACCGCCGGGATCGTATGATCGTCCTCCACCGTCAGGACGGCCGGAATACGGGAATCGACCCGCAGCGCCTGGCGGAAGGGCTTGGTCACCACATCCTGCGGGTAACGCAGGAAGATGTGCGGGCTCGGCAGGGAAGCGTAGCGCATCAGCGCGGTCTTGAAGAGGCACAGGTTGCGGCCGAAGATGACCTGCACCGCCATCGGCAAGCCTTCGAAATCGTTCCAGACCTGCCCGTTCCCCAGCCTCAGCGGCGGCGCGGAAACGATCAGGGTCTGCATCGGAATGCGGCCGATGAATTCGACCTGTTCGCTGCGCTGTTCGAAGTCGCCCGGCAGCTTGAAGCTCAGCGTCGTTCCTTCGGCGTTGTGCTTCAGGTGCGTGATCGGGTCACGCTGTGTCCGGGCCATCGCCTCCTCGCCGTCGACGAGGGTCGCGGCGATGCTGCGGTCGCCGGGCAAGGACGCACGCACCGGTCGTTTTTCCAGCAAGCGATTGCGGATGTCCTGGCTCTCCACCAGGTATCCCGCAGGCGCCAGCAATTCTCCCGAGCGCAAATAGATCGGCCACGGAAGCACGGCCCCGATGTGCACCTCTTGTTCGGAGAGATAAATAAATTTGGGCATGTGATCACCGGATTGACTTGCCGCCAAATCCTAAAGAACATCCCCGTCCTTGGCCGCAGTGCAAGGATATTCGCATACGCAATGATCTAAAGCAATAGACATTAATATGTGTATTGACATCGTGCCTGTCTTGTATCGAATTGGCCGTGCGGAAAACCAACAGTAGACGATTTAGCAATAATAGATATCTCATCTACTTATATTTGCGCTACACTGGCAGGAACTCACTTGCTGTTGACCAATGCCAACTCGCTCGTCGAATACCCACTTCTTCTTCACTGCCTTCGCCCACTCCGCGGTCGGCATGGCGCTGGTAGGCCTGCATGGCAACTGGCTCGAAGTCAATCCGGCACTCTGCCGCATCCTCGGCTATTCGCGCGGCGAACTGCTGGGCAAGACCTTCCAGGACATCACCCACCCCGCCGACGTCGAGGGCGACCTGTGGCTGGCGAACAAGGTCCTGGCCGGCGAGATCGAATCGTATAACCTGGAAAAGCGCTACCGCCATGGCGACGGCCACACGGTCTGGGGCCTGCTGACGGTCTCGCTCGGCCGCGACGACGAAGGCCGACCCGACTGCTTCATCGCGCAGGTGATCGACATCACCGCCCAGAAGAACGCGGTCGAGGACCGCGAAGCCTTCTTCACGCTGTCGCCCGACCTGCTGGCCATCGCCAACACCCAGGGTTACTTCCTGCAGGTGAACCCGGCCTGGACCGAGGTGCTGGGCTGGGCGCCCGAGGAACTGACGTCGCGGCCGTACTCCGACCTGGTGCACCCCGACGACGTCGCGCGCACCCGCGAGGCCATCGAAGCGGCGCGCGCGGCCGGCATCTCCACGGGTTTTCGCAACCGCTACCGGCACGCGGCGGGCGGCTACCGCTGGTTCGAATGGAGTTCGCGCGCGGACGGCCACGGGCTGCTGTACTGCTCGGTGCGCGACGTCACCACCCAGATCGAGAACGAGGAACGGCTGCGCAGCCAGGAAGAAAAGATCCGGCTCCTGATCGACAACGCCAACGACGCCTTCCTCGCGATGACCCAGGACGGCATCATCACCGAATGGAACAAGCAGGCCGAAACCACCTTCGGCTGGTCGGCCCGGGAAGCGATCGGCCGGCCGATGGTCGACCTGCTGCCGCCGGAGCGCCTGCGCCAGGGCCACCTGGACGGCGTGGCGAGGTTCCTGGCCAGCGGCCAGGAGGGCGCGACGAAACGGGTCGAAGTGCCGGCGCTGCGCAAGGATGGACAGGAAATCCTGGTCGAATTCACGGTCGGCACCATGCAGCACCGGGGCGAGCGCTACTTCCACGCCTTCCTGCGCGATGTGTCGGAACAGCGCCGGATGAGCGAGCAGATGCATTACCAGGCCACCCACGATTTCCTCACCCGCCTGCCGAACCGCTATGAATTCATGGGAAGGCTGCAGCGCGCCATCGAGGGGGTGCAGCGCGAGAGCGATCGTCCGCTGGTGCTGCTGTTCATCGACCTGGACGGTTTCAAGGCGGTCAACGACCTGTGCGGGCACGAGGCGGGCGACGCCGTGCTGATCGAATTCGGCCAGCGCCTGGGCCACTCGGTGCGGCGCACCGACCTGGTCGCGCGCCTGGCGGGCGACGAGTTCGTGGTCATGCTCGACCACGTGAGCAATGCCCGCATCGACGCCGACCAGGTGGCGCAGAAGATCCTGAGCGCCGCCGCCCAGCCCTATGCGGTGGTGGCCGGCCGCACCGAGGTCGGCGCCAGCATCGGCGTGGCCTTCCACGCCGAAGGCGACAGCGCCGACGCCCTGCTGTCGCGCGCCGACATCGCCATGTACATGGCCAAGAACGCGGGCAAGAACCGCGCCGCCATGTTCACCGACGGCCAGTGGCTGATCCGCGCGGCGTCCTGCTGAGACAGGTTCTCGACTCAGGCGATATTCAGTCCGCCGTCGACCGCCAGCACCTGGCCGGTGACCCAGCCGCCGTCGCGCGAGGCCAGCGCCACCAGCATCCCGGCCACGTCGTCCGGCACGCCGCGCCGTCCCAGCGGGATGCTGCGCGTTTCCTGTTCCTTGACGGCGGCGATCTGCTGGTCCGACAGTCCCATGCGCTCGGCCAGGAAGTCGGTCTCGGTCGGCCCGGCCGCGATGGCGTTGACGCGAATGCCGTCGGCGGCCAGCTCCAGCGCCCAGCAGCGCGTCATGTGCTCGAGCGCGGCCTTGCTGGCGCCATAGTGAGACAGCATGGCGCCGGCCTTGTGGCCGAAGGTCGAGGATACGTTGACGATCGCGCCGCGGGTCGCGCGCAGGTGCGGCAGCGCCGCGCTGGCCAGCAGCGACGGGCCGACCACGTTGACATCGAAGATGCGGCGGATCCGCGCGGCGTCGGCGTCGGGCAGCGGCAGGATCGCGCCGGCGCCGGCATTGTTGACCAGCACGTCCAGCCTGCCCCAGCGTTCGATCACGGCGGCGACGGTGCGCGCCGCGTCTTCCGGCGCGCCGGCGTCGGCGACCAGCCAGTCGATGCCGTCATGGCGCGCGGCCAGTTCGCGCAGCGGCGCTTCGCGGCGCCCGGTCACGACCACGCGCGCTCCGGCGCGGGCGAAGCGCAGCGCGGCGGCCTGGCCGATGCCGGCGCCGCCGCCGGTGATCAGGACGACTTGTCCGGTGAAATCTTGATTCATGCTTTCCTCACTCGATGGTTGACGGGGAGGCGTGACGCCCGAAATGCGCGATCCGGCTGCGCAGCCGCTCCCGGCGCTCGCTCAGCACCCCGATCAGGGCGTCGAGCTCGTCCAGCTTGCGCCGGTGCAGGGCCAGTCCGGCGGCGCAGCTGCCGGCGTCGTAGCCGCCGCGCAGGCAGTCCATCATGCCGGCGATCTGGCGGGTGCTGAAACCGCAGTCGAGCAGGTCGCGGATCCAGAGCACCTGCTCCTGCGTGGCGGGATCGAACTCGCGGTAGCCGTTGGGGCAGCGCCGCGACACGATCAGGCCCTGCGCTTCGTAATGGCGCAGGATCCGCGTGCTGACCGCCGTGGCCTGCGCTAAGGCGCCTATGCGCATGCGTCACTCCTTTTCATCGATTGTCGCGGCTTGACGCTAGTGGCAATGTCAAGCCTGTGCGAAGAAGACGAGCGGCGCGGGCCGGATGTGACATCGGGCGGCGCGGCGCCGCCGTTTACCTGGCGGCTGCGACGGCCTCGAGGATCACCTTCGCCACGTCGGCGGGACGCGACTGCTGCGGCACGTGGCTGGCGTCCAGTTCGACCGTGCGGGCGCCGATCTTCTTCGCCAGGGCGCGCTGCAGGCCCGGGTCGATCATGCGGTCCCTGGCGGCGGCGATGTACCACGACGGCCTGGTCTTCCAGGCCGCGCCGCCGACCTTCTCGCCGAAGGCGCTGGCGCGGATCGGTCCCTGGGTCGCGGCCATCACTGCCGCCTGGGCGGCCGGCACGTCCTGGGCGAAGTCCTCGCGCATCACGTCGTCCGGCAGGCTGATGAAGCCGTCCTTGCCCGGAGCCAGCTTGGCGGCGCCCGGCGCCACCGGGTAGCCCTTGCCCACCTCCATGGTCGACTGGCCCGCGTCCGGCGCGAACGCGGCGACGTACACCAGGCTGGCCACCTTGTCGTGCTGGCCGGCCTCGGTGATCACGGTGCCGCCCCACGAGTGGCCGACCAGGACCACCTTGCCGGTCTGGCTGTCGATCACGCGGCGCGCGGCGTCGACGTCGTCCTTCAGCGAGGTCAGCGGATTCTGGATCGCGGTCACCTTCACGCCCTTCGCCTGCAGCAGCGGGATCACCCGGGCCCAGTCGGAGCCGTCGGCGAAGGCGCCGTGGACGATCACGACCGAGGGCTGGGCGGCCGGTGCGGCGTGGGCGGCGCCGGCGGCGAGTGTGGCAACTGCGGCCGCGACGGCCAGGGAACGCAGGGTGGTCTTCAGTGCGGACATGGGGTTCTCCTTCATGCTTGGTTGGTGTGAAGGAAGTATAGGAAGGGGCTTGCCAGACGGGTATCGGTCGATCGACCGACCCCGCGGGCCTGTGTTGCGGACAGGGGCAAAAAAATGCGCGCGCCGCGGGGCACGCGCAAAGTCCGCGCAAGCGCGCGCGGACATGGAGGACGGTTCGGTCGCGCGGCCGCCGCTCAGGCGCGCGCGAAGGCGAGGATGTCTTCGTTCACCTTGTCCTTGTGGGTGTCGGTCAGGCCGTGGGGCGCGCCGGGATATTCGATGTACTTGGCTTTCGGGAGCAGCTTGGCCGAGGCCCGTCCGCCCACGTCGACCGGCACCACCTGGTCGTCGGCGCCGTGGATGATCAGGGTCGGCTTGTCGAATTTCTTCAGGTCGCTGCGGAAGTCGGTGGCGGAGAACGCCTCGATCGAGTCATAGGTGTTCTTGGCGCCGCCCATCAGGCCCTGCATGGTCCAGGACTGGATCAGTCCCTGCGACGGCTTGGCGCCCGGGCGATTGAAGCCGAAGAACGGACCGCTCGGCACGTCGATGAACAGCTGGGCGCGGTTCGCCACGTGGGCGGCGCGGATGCCGTCGAACACGTCGCGCGGCAGGCCGCCCGGATTGTCCGCGGTCTTGAGCATCAGCGGCGGCACCGCCGCCACCAGCCCGATCTTCGCGACCCGCGCGGTGCCATGGCGGCCGATGTAGCGCGCCACCTCCCCGCCTCCGGTCGAGAAACCGATCAGGAAGATGTTCTTCAGGTCCAGCATCTCGATCAGCTGGGCCAGGTCATCGGCGTAATGGTCCATGTCGTTGCCCGACCATGGCTGGCTGGAGCGGCCGTGGCCGCGGCGGTCGTGGGCGATGGCGCGGAAGCCGTTGTTCGCCACGTGGAACATCTGGGATTCCCAGCTGTCCGAACTGAGCGGCCAGCCGTGGCAGAACACGATCGGCTGGCCCTTGCCCCAGTCCTTGTAGTAGATCTGCACGCCATCGCGGGTGGTGAAGGTGCTGGCGGTGCGGTTGGTCGCGCCCTTGGCGCTGGCGGCGACCGCCTCGCCCGTGAGGCTCGCCATCGGCAGCGCGAGGGCGGCGCCGGCGCCTCCCAGCATGGCGGCGCGGCGCGGCAGGCTGACATCTTGCGGGTGTTGTTTCGACATGATCATTCCTTGGTTGTTGTGTTATCGGTCCTGCGAAGGTGGCCGGCGCACGGCCGGCCCTTTCGCGGAAACGGCGCCCGAAGCAGTACCTACTGTACTTCCGGCCCCCGGCTGGGGCTATTCCGCCTGTGGCAGTGTCCCGCATCCCACCAAAGTGCTAGCGCCCGGCTCTTTCCTTTGGCAGGGATCGGAAAAAATCGCAGGAGTCTTGATGCCGCGTGTCACATCCCGGCATCCAGGGTCGTCTTATCGGCATGCAGGACGCAACCAGCGCCCTCCCCCACCTGAAAGGAACACATCATGTCCGCACGTATCCCCCTGTTCACCCTGGCGCCGGCCAACCTGAAAGCCCTGGTCAACCTGTCGACGGTCAACAAGAAGGGCGCGCTCGGCGAGCGCCTGGTCGAACTCATCCACCTGCGCGTTTCGCAAGTCAACGGTTGCGGCATGTGCGTCGACATGCACTGGCGCGACCTGGTCAAGCAGGGCGCCGATCCGCGCCACCTGAATGCACTCTCCGCCTGGCGCGAAGCGCCGTTCTTCAGCGAGCGCGAACGCGCCGCGCTGGCCTGGGCCGACGCCGTCAACGCGCTGCCGCAGCGCGACGATACCGACGCCGCCTGGCCGGCCCTGCGCGAGCACTTCAGCGACGCCGAGATTGCCGAACTTGGCTATACTATCGCCGCCATCCGGGGCTGGAACGCGATCAACCTGAGCCTGCGCAACCAGATCCCGGAGCAGCCTGCCCCGGGCATGTAATTGCCGAAGCGCGCCGCGGTGCGGCGCGCCATCCCCTGAGAATGTGAGGAAACCCATGCCCAAGTCCATCAAGCTGCGCGCCGCGGTGCCCTGATGGAGGCAGGACCGCAGGTGCATTCCACTTCCTTGCCGCCTTCCTTTTCCGACCTGCACGGCCACGACACGGTCACCCTGGACCAGGCCATGCAGGCGCTCGCCATCGTCGGCGATCTCAGCATGGGCCAGCCGATCGACCAGTCGGAACGGGGCGCCCGCCTGGCGCTGCGCATCGCGCGCGCCGCCGGCGCCGACGCCGCCACCTGCCAGCATGCGCGCATGGTGGCGCAGCTGCGCTGGTCGGGCTGCACCGCCAACGCGGCCGGCTTCGCCGAGCTGCTGGGCGACGACGTCGGCGGCCGCAATGCGATGCTGACCCATACCCTGTCGCCCGGCATGGCGCGGCGCCTGGACAACATCGCGCCGCTGGCCCAGGTGCATTGCGAGGTCTCGGGCGACATCGCGGCCATGATGGGCCTGCCGGCCGCGGTCGAGCTGGGGCTGCGCCACGTGTTCGAGCAATACGGCGGCGGCGGGATTCCGCTCGGCCTGCGCGGGCCGGAGATTCCCGAACTGGTGTTCTACGTGACCCTGGCTGGCGACTTCGAGATCCTGGCGCGCGCCCACGGCGTCGACGCCGCCCTCGGCATGATCGCCGGGATGGCCGACGCCAAGTATCCGGCCGCGCTGGTGCGCCTGCTGCCGGAGCATGCGCGCGCCTGGCTGGACGAACTCGAGCACGATGCCGGGGAAGCCGGGGAAGCCGATGCGCCCTCCTTCCTGCCGGTCTCGGTCCCGCTGACCCTGGTGGCCGACATGATCGAACTGAAGCTGCCCTGGCTGGCCGGCTATTCGCGCCGCGTGGCCGCGCTGGCCCAGCAGGCGGCGGCCCTGGCCGGCCTGCCCGAGGTGCAGCAGCGCAGCCTGGCGCGCGCCGCCCTGCTGCACGGCATCGGCCGCGCGGCCGTGTCGAATACGGTGTGGGAACGTCGCGGCAAGCTCAGTGCGGCCGACTGGGAAGCGGTGCGCCTGGTGCCCTACTGGACCGCGCGCGCGGGGGCGCGCATCGCGGGCCTGGGCGCGGACGCCGCGCTGGCCTCGCACGTGTACGAGCGGCTGGACGGCAGCGGCTATTTCCGCAGCCTCGGCCCGGACACGCTCGGCCTGCCCCAGCGCCTGCTGGCCGCCGCCGCGGCCTTCGTGGCGCTGCGCTCGCCGCGCCCGTGGCGCGCGGCCCACGACCACGGCGCCGCCAGCGCCCTGCTGGAGGCCCAGGTGACGGGCGGGCGCTTCGACCGCGCGGCGGTGGCCGCGGTGGCCGCGGCGGCGGCCGGCGCCCAGCCGGCCCCGGTGCGTGCGCGCACGACCCTGTCGGCGCGCGAGATCGAGGTGCTGCAGAGGATCAGCGTAGGCGAGAGCAACAAGGAAGCGGCGCGCGCCATGCGGATCAGCCCGAGCACGGTGCGCACCCACGTCGAGAGCATCTTCCGCAAGCTGGAGTGCTCGACGCGGGCGGCCGCCACGCTGAAGGCGCTGACCCTCGGCCTGATCTAGGTCAGCCCGGCTGCGCCAGCAGCGTCCGGATCACCTCCTCGGTCTCCTTGTAGGCGCCTTCGCCGAAGTGCTGGTACACGACGCGGCCCTTCTTGTCGATCAGGTAGACCGCCGGCCAGTACTGGTTCTGGTAGGCCTGCCAGGTCGCATAGCGGTTGTCCTGGGCCACCGGGTAGGTGATGCCGAAGCGGGCGATGGCGGCCTTCACGTTCTCGGTCGAGCGTTCGAAGGCGTATTCCGGGGTGTGCACGCCGACCACGACCAGGCCCTGGTCCTTGTAGCGCGCATGCCAGGCCTTCACGTAGGGCATCGTGCGGATGCAGTTGATGCAGGTGTAGGTCCAGAAGTCGACCAGCACCACCTTGCCGCGCAGGTCCTGCTGCTTCAGCGGGGCGCTGTTGAGCCAGTTGTTGATGCCGGTGAATTCCGGCGCCGCGCCGTAGTCCTTCAGCGGCGCCGCCTGGGCCAGGCCGGCGACGGCCGCGCCGGCGATGACCAGGGTCTTGATGGTGTTCATAAGGTTCATGATGCTGTCCTTTCAGGGTCAGAATGGGGCGCCGCTCAGCCAGGCGGCCACGCGGACGTCGTAGTGGAAATACATGGCGATCGCGGTAGCCAGCACCAGCGCGCCGAAGCCGCGCTGCACCAGCGGCGCGGTCAGCCAGCGCAGGCGGCCGGCAGCCGCCCGGCCGCCATGGGCGATCAGGAGCATCGGCAGCGCGGCGCCGGCCGCATACAGGGCCAGCAGGATGGCGGCGCGGTCCAGGTCGCGCGACTGCGCCACCAGGGCCAGGATCGAGGCCAGCACCGGGCCCGCGCACGGCGTCCACACCGCGCCCAGGGTCAGGCCGAGCAGGAAGCCGCCGGCGTTGCCGGGGCGCGCCTGCGACACGGCGCCGCCGGCCGCCGGCATCAGGGCCATCGCGGCCGCCGCCAGGCGGTCGTACAGCGCGGGCCACAGGCGCAGCACGCCGGTGGCGCCCAGCATGGCCAGCGCGATGGTGCGCACGCTGTCCTGCAGCACGTCGGCGCCGGAGGCCAGCGCCAGCAGCAGGCCCGCGCTCGAGAAGGCCAGGACGAAGCCGGCGATCACGAACAGGGGCCGCGCGCGCCCGCCTTCGGTGACCTTGGTGCCGAGCAGCAGCGGCAGCATCGGCAACACACAGGGGGAAGCGATGGTGAGTACGCCGGCCAGCACGGCCAGCGGGGCTTCGAACGGTGTGGACATGGTCTGATTCCTTGGGGTTTGTTATCGGATGGCGCCATTTGACCCGCCTGGTGTGTCTGGCGAATGTCAGCATCGCCACGCCGGCGTAAGCGCATGTGTCGCGCCATGGGACGGATACACAAGGACACAATCGCGCCGTAAAGTTGGGCTATAACGTCGGCTCGAACCCGCTGGAGAACGCCATGTCACCCTCTTCGTTTGGCCTTTCGCACCTCATGCAGGCACTGGGCCGCCTGTCGCCGCGCACCCTGTCCGGGCGCCTGGTGGCGCTGCTGGTGGGCGCCCTGGTGCTGGCCCACGCGCTGAGCTTCGTGGTGATCATGTCCGAGCGGCGCGACGCCACCACCGGCCTGATGCTGAACTTCATGGAGCAGGACCTGGCCACCTCGGTCGCCCTGCTCGACCGCCTGCCGGCCGCCGAGCGCGCCGACTGGCTGGGCCAGCTGGAGCGGCGCAGCTACCGGCTGGTGCTGGCGCCGCCGGCGCCGGGCAGCGCGCCGGCCGGCGGCCTGCCGGCCATGCTGGTGGCCTCGATCGAACAGGCGCTCGGCAGCCACTACGCCCTGCGCGCCAGCGCGGTGCGCACGCCCGGCGGGCCGCTGCAGGTGGCGCTGCAGCTGCGCGACGGCATGCCGCTGACGATCGAGCTGCGCCCGCGCGGCCTGCCGCTCTCCAGCTGGCTGGTGCCGGCCCTGCTGCTCCAGCTGGTGCTGCTGGCGCTGCTGTGCTGGCTGAGCGTGCGCCTCGCCACCCGCCCGCTGGCGCGCCTGGCGGCGGCGGCCGACGCCTTCGGTCCCGCACTGCGCGCCGCCCAGCTGCCGGAACACGGGCCGCTCGAAGTGGCGCGCGCCGCCACCGCCTTCAACGCCATGCAGCGCCGCATCGCCGCCCACACCGCGGAACGCATGCAGATCCTGGCGGCGGTGTCGCACGACCTGCAGACGCCGATCACGCGCATGCGCCTGGCGGTCGACCTGCTCGGCGACGACGAGCCCACCCGCGAACGGCTGGAGCGCAACCTGATCGAGATGGAGGGCATGGTGCGCGAGGGACTGGACTACGCGCGCAGCATGCACGGCACCGCGGAAACCCCGCTGGCGCTGAGCCTGGACGACGTGCTGGGCACCCTGGGCGACGACTACGCGGCCGCCGGCAAGCCCGTGACGGTCGGGCCGCGCCGCGGCCTGGTGGTGCGCGCCGCCCCGCAGGCGCTGCGCCGGGTGCTGACCAACGTGGTCGACAACGCGCTGCGCTACGGCGGCAGCGCCGAGGTGGACGCGCAGGCGCTGCCCGACGGCGGGATCGCGGTCACGGTGCGCGACGACGGCCCGGGCATTCCGGAAGACCAGCTGGAAGCGGTGTTCGCGCCCTTCCACCGGGTCGAGGGCTCGCGCAGCCGCGACAGCGGCGGCACCGGCCTGGGACTGGCGATCGCGCGCCAGCTGAGCGAGGCCATGGGCGCCTCGCTCAGCCTGCACAACCGCCCCGAAGGCGGCCTGGAAGCGCGTCTGCGCCTGTCGCCCGCGGCGAAGGAGGCGGCGCATGGCGCCTGAACGCCGCCTGCCCGGGCAGGCATGCGGCGCGGCGCGGAGCCGGCTTCACCCCAAGGAGGGAAGCCAGGCGCATCCCGGCTGGGCCATGACGAACCAAATTGTGACTTTTTGCCTGAGCCAAGGGGTGAGTTTCTTGTGCGCACTATATTTACAGTACAGCCTGCGTGCATAATCGCCGCTCAAGAAGGAGACGTTTCGATGCAAGACTTCGCGGCCCGCGACTACCTGTCATTTGACGCTGCCAGCCCGGTTCCCCTGTACCGGCAAATCTACGCCCGGGTGCGCGAGGCGGTCGATACCGGCGTACTGCGGCCGGGCGACCGTATCCCGGCCACGCGCGTGCTGGCCCAGGAACTCGGCCTGGCGCGCGGCACCGTGGCGGCCGCCTATGCGCTGCTGTCGGCGGAAGGCTACCTCGAGGTGCGCGGCGCGGCCGGCTCGGTGATCGCCGCACGCCACGCCTCGACGCCGCGCGCCCCGATGACGCCGCGGGTGCGCCCGCTGCCGCTCGACGTCGGCGGCGCGATCGCGCCCCTGCCCTTCCAGCTGGGACTGCCGGCCCTGGACGCCTTCCCGCGCAAGGTGTGGGCGCGCATGGCCGCGCGCGCCGCGCGCTCCCTGCAGACCCGCCACCTGGTCAAGGATTCGGCGTTCGGCGCCTCCAGCCTGCGCACCGCGATCGCCAGCTACCTGCAGCTGTCGCGCGGGATCGACTGCATGCCTTGCCAGGTATTCATCACGTCCGGCTACCGCGACGCGCTCGGGCTGGTCGCGCGCGCGCTGCTGGCGCCGGGCGAGCGCGCCTGGACCGAGGATCCCGGCTTTCCGCCGACCCGCCAGGTGCTGAAGGGACTGGGCTTCGGACCGGTGCCGGTGCCGGTCGACGAGCACGGGATCGACATCGCGCGCGGCGCGGCGCTGGCCCCGGACGCGCGCATGGCGGTGGTGACGCCGGCGCACCAGAGCCCGCTGACCATCACGATGAGCCCGGCACGCCGCCAGGCGCTGCTCGACTGGGCCCAGGCCACCGGCGCCTGGGTCGTCGAGGACGACTACGACGGCGAATTCCGCTACACCGGACGGCCGCTGCCGGCCCTGGCCAGCATGGACCGGGGCGAACGGGTCGTGTACTGCGGCAGCTTCAGCAAGGTGATGTTCCCGGCCCTGCGCCTGTCCTACGTGGTGGTGCCGACCTCGCTGGTCGAGCGCTTCGAGGACGCGGCCAGCCTGGTCAGCAACGGCAGCCCGGCGCTGACCCAGGGCATCGTGTGCGATTTCATGCAGGACGGCCACTTCGTGCGCCATATCCAGGCCATGCGCCGGCTGTACGCCGAGCGCCGCGACTACACCGCGCGCGCGCTCGCCGCGGCCCTGGGCAGCCGCGCCGAGATCGCGCCGCAGGCCGGCGGGCTGCACCTGGTGGCCCGGGTGGCGCCGGGGGCCGACCGCGCCATGGCCGAGCGCCTGCGCGAGCACGGCCTGGCGCCGATGGCGCTGGCCGATTTCTATGCCGGTCCACCCGAGCGTGGCGCATTGCTGTTAAGCTTTACCAATGTCACCAGCCCGGCCCAGGCCGGGGAACTGGCGCGTCGCGTGGCGCAGGCGCTCGACATGCAGGCGCCCTACGACTGACCTGGCGGGAAACGAGCGATGGAACAAGCCGACCATATCCTGATCGTCGACGACGACCGCGAAATCCGCGAACTGCTGGTCAGCTACCTGGAACGCAACGGCGTGCACGCCACCGCCGTCGGCAACGGGCGCCAGATGCGCGACGTGCTCGACAATCATCCGGTGGACCTGGTGGTGCTCGACCTGATGCTGCCCGGCGAGGATGGACTGGCCCTGTGCCGCGACCTGCGCGCCGGGCCGCACAAGCGCATCCCGGTGCTGATGCTGACCGCGCGCTCGGACGAAGCCGACCGCATCCTCGGCCTCGAGATGGGCGCCGACGACTACCTCGCCAAGCCGTTCGCGGCGCGCGAATTGCTGGCGCGGGTGCGCGCCGTGCTGCGCCGCGCGCGCATGCTGCCGCCCAACATGGAATTGACGGAACAGGCCACCGTGCTCTCGTTCGGCGACTGGCGCCTGGACACGGTGGCGCGCCACCTGCTCGACACCGAGGACACCGTGGTCGCGCTGACCGGCGCCGAATACCGGCTGCTGCGCGCCTTCCTCGACCATCCGCAGCGCGTGCTCACGCGCGACCAGCTGCTCCAGCTGACCCAGGGGCGCGACGCCGACATCTTCGACCGTTCGATCGACCTGCTGGTCAGCCGCCTGCGCCAGCGCCTGCGCGACGATGCGCGCGAGCCGCGCTACATCAAGACGCTGCGCTACGAAGGCTATGTGTTTTCCTGCGCCGTGACGGCGCGCTGAAGGAAGCGGAAGGCTGGAGCGGGCACGCGCCCGCCAGGCCGGAGGCACGGCGGGACCGCTGGTCCTGGCCGCTGCGGCGGTGCTCCGGCGCGGTCGAACCGCCGCGCCGGTCTCCCGACAACTGGTTCCGGCCGCCGCACCGGCAAGGCCGGAGCGGCGCCGGTTTCCCGGCTTCAGGAATAGGTGGCGGGATGGACGCCGCTGCCCGGGCGGATCAGGCCGCGCTGGGTGGCGACCACCACCGCATGGGTGCGCGCGGTCGCGTCCAGCTTGCTCATCACGCCCTTGACGTGGGTCTTCACGGTGCCGACCCCGATGCCCAGCTTGCGCGCGATCGACTTGTTGCAGCAGCCCTGGGCCAGCAGCTGGAGCACGTCGGTTTCGCGGCCGGTCAGGGTTTCGCGGCTCAGGCTATCGGCCACGCTGCGGGTGACCGATTCGCTCAGGTAGCGCTGGCCCTGGGACAGCGCGGTCACGGCTTTCTGCAGCTCGTCCGGGCTGCACGACTGCAGCACATAGCCGTGCACCCCGGCATCCATGGCGATGCGCACTTCCCACTCCTTGTCGAGCTGGGTGACGATCAGCACGCCCGGATGGCGGAAGGCATCCGGCACCGGCTGGCGGGCCAGCGCGATGCCGGAATCATAGTCGGCGACCAGCACGCGCGCGACACGCTGCGCTTCCGGCTGGGACAGATGGGTGGTGACTCGCAATTCGGGCCGTTCGGCTAGGATGGCATGCAGTCCGGCAGTCATCACCGGATCGGCGTGCATGATATGGACGGCGGATTGAATCGTTTGCATGGTCTACTCCTGAATTGACGGCGTCGGGCTTGTTACCCGCTCATCATCTTGAAACCGCGGACCCGCCCCGGCAAGTTAAGACATGTAAAAAATGCGGCTGCGCCGCCGCCGGCCGCCCCAGGGTGAATGCGTTATACTTGGCCGACCATGCGCCTGACCTCTTTCACCGACTACACGCTGCGTACCCTCCTGCACCTGGGCAGCAACCGGGGTCGCCTCGTGACGATCCAGGAAATCGCGGACCTGCACAATATCTCGAAGAACCACCTGATGAAGGTGGTCAACGAGCTTGCGCGCAACGGCGTGATCGAGACCATCCGCGGCCGCAACGGCGGCTTCCGCCTGGCTCATGAGCCCGAGGACATCAACATCGGCGCCGTGGTGCGCATGAGCGAGAGCGACTTCTACATGGCCGAGTGCTTCGACCCGGCCGGCTCGCCCTGCGGCCTGGTCAAGTCCTGCCGCCTGAAGGGCGTCCTCGGCGACGCCACGAGCGCCTACCTCGCCGAACTCGACCGCCACACCCTGGCCTCGCTGCTGCCGGAACCGGCGCCGCGCGACCTGCCCGTCACCGTCACCCTGCACCGCAAGAAGGCCGCGTAGTGTGGGCGGCTTTGCTGCCCACGCATGATAGTTGCAAGCGAGATCATCGAGCCCGATATCCGGGCCGATAACCATCACCGCGTGGACAGCAAGCTGTCCACCCTACGTCAAGCAGACATATGGCTCCCGGCCTCGATGGCCGGATAGAACTCGGCATCCTCGCGGCGGATGCGCTCGTACACCGTCCTGAGCACGCGGTTGGCGTCGGCCCGGAACTGTTCCGGCGCGGCCGCCAGGCGGCTGGCCAGGTTCCAGCGCCCCGCGAATTCCATGTAGTCGGCCACGATGCCGCGCATCTCGTTCTGGTACGCCTGGCTCATGCGCGCCAGGCGCGCCCCGCCCCTGGCCAGCGCCGGATACAGCACGCTGTCCTCCACCGCCAGGTGCAGCTTGATCACGCCGCTCATCGCGACGATCCGGGCCGCGATCTCGTCCGCGTTCCCGGCAATGCCAGCCTGGGTGCTGGCGCGCAGGCCGGCGATGGCGTCGAGGATGCTTGTTTTAAGGCAAAGGCCATGGAAGCGTGGACGGTGGGCGCTCAATCCGGCAAGGCGGCGATGATCCGCTCCGCGACCGCGCGAGAGGTGGTGTTCGGGGTCAGGTCTGTCATTCGGACATGGACGCACAACCCTTGCGAAATCTCAGAATGGCTTTAAGCATGCCGAGACTTTTCCCCTCTTCCCGACGTTCTCCGTGATGCGCGGGTTTCGGTGACAGATACGAGCCGCGCATTGACGGGTTTGGAATAAACAAACCAGTATTTTGAGAGAGAGCAAAGGTGCTCGCTCGGTGTCCGAATGACAGACCTGACCCTGAATGCCAAATGAGGAGGGTCGATGGCCGCTGCGCTGCGATCAGTCGGGCAAGGCGGCGATGATGCGGTCCGCGACCGCGCGCAGCCGCTCGGGGTCGGCGGGAACGGCGGAATGCGGTTTCAGCGCCTCGGCCTGGTGACGCGGGACCACGTGAAAATGGACATGGGGGACGGTCTGCCCTGCTGCGCGTCCATTGAACTGGGCAATCATGATACCCGGCGGCTGCAGCGCGGCTTTCACCGCCGTCGCCAGGCGCCGCGCGGTGCGGATGCACGCCGCGGCGCTCTCGTCGGACAGTTCCATGATTTCGACGGCCCCTTCCTTCGGCAGGATGAGCACATGGCCCTCGGCCTGGGGCATGATGTCCATGATCGCCACGGTCAGCTCATCCTCATACAGCCGGATGGAAGGCAATTCGCCGCGCAGGATCCTGGCAAACGGGTTCTGGGAATCGTAGGTCATCGTTCGTCCTCATGGTTGTGACTGCATGATGGATTCTAGCGTCCCGCGCGGCCGGGTCGATGGCGGCGGCGCGCGGGCCGGCAAGCCCGCGCGCGGTACTGCCTAGAACCCGTAGGTGGCGCGGGCGTAGATGAAGCGGCCCGAGCGTCCGAACGGCGCGTAGTTCGAGAACGGCGTGTTGCCGGTCGTGTTCAGCGCCGGCGGCAGGGTTTCCGGATACTGGTCGAACACGTTGTCCGCGCCCAGCGCCAGGCTCAGCTTCGAGCTCAGCGCGAAGCGCGCCTCGATGTCGACCAGGGTCTTGGCGCCGTGCTCGTAGTCGAAGGCCGCCGTGGTGCCAGGCGTCAGCACCTTGCCGTAGCGGGTGGCGCGCAAGGTGGCGCCCCACTGTCCCAGCTTCCAGTTCAGGTTGGCGCTGATCTTGTTCCTCGGCTGGCCTTTCTCCAGCGCCAGCACGTTCAGGCGGTCGAACAGGATCGGCGCCGGATTCAGCGCCGCCAGCTGGGCCGTCTGTGGCACCTTGGTCACTTCGGTCTCGGTGAAGTTGCCGGCCAGGGTGACGTCGAAGCGGCCCGCCGCGCCCGCGTTGTACGGCCAGTTGATCACCACGTCGACACCCTTGGTGGTGGTGTCGACGCCGTTGATGAAGAAGCGCCCGCCGCCCACGCCGACGAAGCCCTGCGACGCGATGTAGTTGCGCACGTTGGCCTGGGTCAGGTTCTCGGACAGGATGATGCGGTCGTCGATGTCGATCCGGTAGGCGTCGACGGTGACGTTGACCGCGCCCAGGCGCATCACCGCGCCGAGCGAGTAGTTGATCGACTCTTCGGCGTCGAGCGGCGTGGCGCCGAGGGCGACGGCCACCGGATCGCTCGGCTTGAAGGTGGTGATCTCGAACGGCACGCCGTTGATGAAGTTGGTCGAGGTCGCGGTGAAGTTCTGCTGCTGCGGCGAAGGCGCGCGGAAGCCGTTCTGGACCGCGCCACGCAGCGCGAAGGCCGGGGTGAAGTCATAGCGCGCGGACAGCTTGCCGGCCAGGCTGTTGCCGAAGTCGGAATAGCGCTCGGCGCGCACCGCGGCCGAGGCCAGCAGCTGCGGCGTGATGTTCGCTTCGACGTCGACGAAGGCGCCAACCGCGTTGCGGCTGGTGTCGACTTCGTTGGCGGGACGGAAGCCCGGGAATACCTGGGCGCCCGGCGCGGCCGGCGTGCCGTTGGCCAGCACCTGGCCGCCGTAGCGGTAGGAATCGGGTTCGCCGGCGAACAGCTCGTAGCCTTCGCGGCGCGCTTCCGCGCCGACCGCCACGTTGAGCGGCGACGCCAGGCCGACCTCGAACTGGCGCACGCCGGTCAGGTTGAACACGGTCTGGTCGTACGAGAAGCCGCCGGCGTCGAACACGGTCTTGCTGGTCGGGCCGATCGAGCGGTTCAGCGTGTTCTGGATCTCGAATTCCATCTTGTTCTTGCCGTAGCCGAGCGAGGCGTCCATGTCCCACTCGCCCAGGCGCCAGGTGACGCCGCCGGTGAGGGCGAAGTCGTTCACGGTCGGGGCGATGATCGGCAGGAAGCCGTCCGGATAGATCGAGATGATGTTGCGCACGTCCTGGGCCGGACGGAAGAAGCCGCCCGAACGCGCGTCGCGGTTCTGGTAGCTGGCCCAGCCGTAGACCTTGACGCCGCCGCCCAGGTCGTTGCCGGCGTTCGCGAACAGGGTGGCCTGTTCCGTCTCCGGCTCGCCATACCAGGCGTTGAAGCGGTTGATCGTGTTCTCGCGCGGGTCGAAGGCGCCGTTCACGCGCGGGTACTGCTGGCGCATGTCGTAGCCGCTGCGTTCGGTGCGGTGCTGGTCGCGGTATTCGGCGGCCAGGGTCAGGTAGCCGGTCTCGCCCAGGGCCAGGCCCTTCCAGACGCTGACGGTCGCGGTCTGGCCGTCGGTGCGCTCGCGCGAAGACGGCGCGCTCCAGGTGGCGCCGACGGGCGCCACGTCGTTCCACAGCTCGTATTCGGTCTTGCGCGCGCCATAGGTGACGCTGGCCTCGCCGCCCGTGCGGTCGGTGCGCAGGCGCAGGTTGACCACGCCGGAGATCGCGTCCGAGCCGTACTGGGCGGCGGCGCCGTCGCGCAGCACTTCGATGCTCTTCACGATGGCGGTCGGGATGGTGTTCAGGTCGACCGCGGCCGAGCCGCGTCCGACCGAACCGTTGACGTTGACCAGCGAGGAGGCGTGGCGGCGCTTCGAGTTGACCAGCACCAGGGTCTGGTCGGGCGCCATGCCGCGCAGGGTGGCGGGACGGATGGTGTCGGTGCCGTCGGTGATCGCGGGACGCGGGAAGTTCAGCGAGGGCAGCGCGACCGACAGCGCCTGGTTCATCTCGGTGGTGCCGGCGTTCTTCAGGGTCTCGGACGAGATGATGTCGACCGGGGCCGCGGTATCGAGCGCGGTGCGGTTGGCCACCCGGGTGCCGGTCACCACGACGGTGGCGGCGGCGCTTTCCGGTGCGGCCGCCGCTTCCTGTGCCTGGGCAGTCCCTGCGAACAGCGATGCGATCGCGAGGGCCATGGCGGTTCGTTGCGTCACTCTTTTCTGCATCTTCGTTTTTCCTCTTGTTGTTGTTGGCGCCAGCCGCCCCGGAGTTTCCAGGGCGACAATAGCAAATTAATACTGCTGGGCACGATTGGAGATGTCAATTCATAATGAATTGCTTGCAGGATATTTACAACAATGATGACAACGTCAGGCTGGCGTAAGCTGCGCAGCCTACGCGCGGGCGACGCCGCCGTCAGCGGCCCAGGCTGAGCCCGCGTCCGCGCCGGAACAGCTGCCAGGCCAGCGACACCAGGACCAGCGTCGCCAGCGCCAGCAGGATGGCCGCGAGCGGCGTGGCCAGGGCCGGCAGCTTGTCCGACAGGCCCAGCCTGGCGGCGACGCCGCCCGTGACCAGCGCGGCGATGCCGTAGCCGGCCACCCGGTCGGCGCCGGGATGGAAATCGGCGTAGCGGCGCCCGGGAGTGAAGTGGGTGAACGCCGCCACCTTGCGCATCTCGCTCCGGACCTGCTCGAGCTGGCCGATGCCGGCCACCGCGTTGAGGACCAGGACGCCGTCCCGCCCCAGCACCCGGACGCTGTAGTTGAGCCCATTCACCGGCGCCCCTTCGGTATGCAATTCCTTGGCCCAGTAGAGCTTGTGCCCGGCCGCATCGTAGTACGGGCGCTCGGCCCAGCCGACCAGGGTCATGGCCGGATAGCCCTGCTTCCTGCGCACCCGGTTTTCCTGCGCCATGCTTTCCTTGATCGCTTCCAGCAGCATGGCGTAGTCGATGCCGGCGGCATCGCCTTCCAGGACGTGGCCGCCCGGGTCGTAGGTGATCACGACGCCCCAGCCGCCGGCGCCCAGCGGGCTGGCGCCGGAGGGAACGATCATGCCCAGGGTGCGCAATCCTGGCGGATTGCCCCAGCCCTGCTCCAGCAGGCGCGCGGTGTCGGCAGGCGCCAGGTAGCGGAAGGAAGCGGGCAGGTCGAGCGTCGCCACGGCGCCCGGCAAGGTGATGCCGCCGCGCTGGAACCTGAGCGAAGCCAGCAACTCCTCCGCCGCCTGCCCGGACGCCACCGGTTGCACGCCGGTCTGGGCGCACGCCAGCCCGAAGCTCAGGCACAGCAGGAGCGCGGCGACTAGTCTTTGCATAGAGGTTTCCGGTTCAAGGGAAAGCCATCTTACACAACGGAAATGCAATATTACTCACTCTTTGTCACACTTCCCCCAAAGGAGACACAATGTTGCGTTAATGAATGCAAAGGCACTCTCGCCGGGAAGTCCGGGTGGCCCGGCGGCGCATGCCGTCAGGGTCCGGTCACGGTAATGGCGGGCGCCGTATAGCCCTGGAAGGTCAGCGTGTAGGTAAAACTGGTCACCCTGGGAGTGCCCAGCAACACCTTGGTCCAGTTCCCGTTGGGGCAGACAGCCAGGTTTTCGAAAGCCTGGTTCGAAGGGACATTCTGCGCACTGAAGGCGGCCACCACCAGTGTTCCGTTCCTGAGCTCGGTCGTGTCGTCGGGGGCCGGCGTCGAGCTCGTGGATTGCGTCTTCACCTCGACGATCTGGCCCCCACGGTTCCTGCACTGCACAGTCGCTGAATAACTCACTGTCAGCCTCACATCCGCATCATTGTTGCCGACGCCGGCGATCTGGGTTCCGGTGCAGCTTACGACCAGGTTAGTCACGGTGCAGACCGGCTCACCGGCGTTCTGGCGGTAGTGCGCGCCGCTTGGCGCCCTGTCTTCAAAAACGGTGATGCTCCACGCCGCCGGCGCTGTCAAAGCCGCAGCCAGAGAAAGCGAGATGGTTCTTACATTAAGGAAGCGCTGAATAAATAAGGTTTCCTTCGCGCCGGTGCGACAAACCGGTGCCGGCAGAGACGAGCGCCGAAATCAGCTATTTTTTGCGTCTATTCGACGCTGCCGAGCAGGTTTCGGCGTGTCGCGGCACGCGTTTCCCCATTCAGGACGGAGTTCGGGCGCGAGCGCTCCCAAAGGTACGGCCGGCAAGCACCAGATTGGCAAAGGCAAACAAGGTGAACAGCTGTGCAGTGTTCTTCGCCAGCCCGCGGTACCGTGTCTTCCGATGACGGA
>NZ_KB908083.1 GCF_000382345.1 Massilia niastensis DSM 21313 | reverse complement strand
CCGCCATCCCTAACTTAACGGCATTAGACTCTGACCCTATTTAGTTACGGTACAGGCTGCTCCGGGTAAGGGGAGGGTCAGAGTCGAATTGTGGGAAATTTTTGGAAGTTTCCTGGTAATTTGACTCTGACCCTCGTTGTTTGCGAGGGCGGGAGGGCGTGGGAATCTTGACGGGTGGCAGGGTGGGCGGCGATGATGGGGATGACGAAATGTTATTGACCTGACCTATGCCCCAGTTCGCCGCCAACCTGAGTATGTTGTTTGCTGAAGCGCCATTTCTTGAGCGCTTGGCGTTGGCGCGGGCGGCCGGGTTTGAGGCGGTGGAGTTCATGTTTCCGTATGGCGTGGAGGCGGACAGCATTGTCCGGCGCCTGCAACGCCATCAGTTGAAGCTGGTCTTGCATAACATGCCGGCGGGGGACTGGGCTGCCGGGGATCGCGGGCTGGCCTGCGATCCGCGCCGGGTGGGAGAATTCCAGGACGGCGTTGCGCTGGCGCTCGATTACGCGCTCGAGCTCGGGACGCCGCGGCTGCATTGCCTGGCCGGCAAGCGGCCGTCCGGCGTGTCGCCGGAACGCGCCCACGCCACCTATGTCGACAACCTGCGCTTCGCGGCCGGGCGCTGCCGCGAACATGGCATCGAGCTGCTGATCGAACCGATCAACGACCGCGATATCCCCGGCTACTTCCTCACCGGGTCGCGCCAGGCCGCCGCCATCATTGCCGAATGCGGCGAACCGAACCTGTTCCTGCAATTCGACCTCTACCACATGCAGCGCATGGAAGGCGACCTCGCCGCCAGCCTGCGCACCCTGCTGCCGCTGATCCGGCATGTCCAGCTGGCCGACGTGCCCGGCCGCCACCAGCCCGGCACCGGCGAGATCCGATTCCCCTTCCTGCTCGACCTGTTGGACGAGCTCGGCTATACCGGCTGGGTCGGCTGCGAGTATGTGCCGCTGGGCGCTACCCTGGATTCGCTCGCCTGGCTGCGCGACTACCGCGGCGAGCGCTAGACAGGACATAGGCAATCAGGCAACATCAAGGTTTTCGCCAGCCAGGAGACACCATGATCCAGGGATTGCGTACCGTTATCTACCCCGTCACCAACCTGCCGGAAGCGTCCGCGTGGTATGCGCGCGTGCTCGGCAAGGCGCCCTACTTCGACCAGCCCTTCTATGTCGGCTTCGAGGTCGGCGGCTTCGAACTCGGCCTGGTGCCGGACGGCCAGCCCGGCAGCGCCGGGGCCACCGCCTACTGGGGCACGGCCGACGCCGACGAGGAACTGGCGCGCCTGATCGCGCTCGGCGCCGCCGTCGAGTCGCCCGTGGCCGACGTCGGCGAAGGCATCCGGGTCGCCACCGTGCGCGATCCCGACGGCAACCTGTTCGGCATCATCCAGAACCCGCACTTCGACCGCGCCAAGGTCGCCTAGTTGACGATCAGCAAGATCAAACCCGCCCGGGTTTGAAAGAATGGGGACTGTCGGGCCGCGCGCCGCGCGGCCAGGGAGGACCCACGATGCTGCACCGCCTTGCGCTCCGCGTCTGCCTGCTGGCCAGCATGCTCCTGGCCGGCTGCGCTTCCACCGGCCACGTCAGCCTGCAGGAAGTCCGCGAATTCGCCGACGCCTCGGCGCGCCTGGGCGGCTACGCCGAGCTGTCGCGGCGCTACCGCGATACCTTCGAGCGCGAACAGCCCTACCTGTCGCCGCCGGCCGAGAAGCTGGCGCGCGAAAGCGATGCGCGGCGCAAGGCCGTCCACGAAGACTTCATCGCGATCCAGAAGACCGTGGTCCTCTACATGCAGACGCTCAGCCTGCTGGCCGGCGACGGCCGCTACGACCTGTCCGAGCGCATCGACGACCTCGGCAACGGCCTGAAGGCGAATACCGACTCCGGCTTACAGCAGCGCCATATCGCGGCGTACACGGGCCTGTCGCGGCTGCTGACGCGCGTGATCGCGTCCGGCTACCAGAACCGCAGCGTCGAGACCATGGTGCGCGACGGCGACGCCGACGTCCAGGTCCTGCTCAAGGCCATGATCACGCTCACCCGCCTGTACTACAAGACGAATCAGAACGAGAAGAAGACCGTGCTGGGCATCTTCGATGTCGAGATCCCGTTCTCGAACCGCCAGTCGGACCGCATGCTGGTGACCCTGGCCAAGGTGCATTACCTGAACAAGTCCACCGAGTACAAGCTGATCGACCGCCGCTACGAACTGGCCCTGCAGGGGCTGACCAAGGTCGCGCTGGGCCACCAGAAGCTGCGCGAGCACCTGCACACGCTCTCCGGCGAAGAAGTGCGGCGCCTGCTCGCGAACCATGGCCGCGACCTGCGCACGATCCGCGACAAGCTGTCCGGCGACTGAAAGGACCACCATGGCAAACCTGGACCCCGCACCGCCTCCGGCGCCCGCCCCTGCCCCGCAGTCCGGGACCGCCCGGTCCGGATTGTCCAGCAGCGACCAGGTCGTCGAGCTGGCGGACCAGCTCTCGTCCTGCGCCGACCAGCTGCACGAACGCATCATGCGCGAGATCCGCAGCTACCAGGGCCGCACCGTCCCCGACAAGGTGCAGGCCGCCATGCGCAAGCTGCTCGAGGACGAGCTCCTGCTGCGCCAGCGCGCCAGCAGCCTGTATGTCGACGCCGCCGCCTTCGTCGTCCAGTCGCTCGGCAAGCCGCAAAGCCACCTGACGGCGCTGACCGCCGACGCGGCGGAAAAGATCCGGCGCATCGGCCTGATCGGCGAAGTCACCAGCCTGGTGGCCGGCCTGCTGGCCCTGGCCGGCGCGGCCGCCACCGGCCGGCCGGCGCCGATCCTGCTCGCGCTCGAGAAGATCCACAGGCAGGTCAAGGCGATCGAGGCGCTCGCGCCCACGCCTCCCACGCCGCCCACGGCCGCAGGCTGAAGAGGCGGCCCTTATTGCATGTGCTGGCCGCCATTGACCGCGATGTTCGCCCCGGTCACATAGCCGGCCTGTTCCGACACCAGGTAGGCCACCAGTCCCGCGACCTCGTCGGGCGAGCCCAGGCGCCCGACCGGGATCTGCGGCAGGATGCGCTCGCGCAGCACGTCGCCGCGCATCCGGCGCACCATGGCGGTATCGAGATAGCCGGGCGAGACCGTGTTGACCGTGACGCCGTGCCGCGCCACCTCGAGCGCCAGCGACTTGGAAAAGCCGTGCATGCCGGCCTTGGCGGCCGTGTAGTTGCTCTGGCCGAAGGCGCCCTGCTGGCCATCGACCGAGGAGATGTTGATGATGCGCCCCCAGCGCCGCGCGATCATGGACTCGAGCACATGGCGGGTCATGTTGAAGACGCTGTCGAGGTTGCTGCCGAGGACCGCGTGCCAGTCGTCCACGCTCATCCGGAGCAGGCTGCAGTCGCGGGTGATGCCGGCATTGTTGACCAGCACATCGATGCGCCCGGCCATGTCCAGCAGCCGGCGCACGACGCTGGAGCAGGACGGGCTGTCGGCCACGTCGGCCTCGAAGGCGAGCACCTCGACGCCGTCGGCGCGCTGCGCCGCCAGCCATGCGTCGTGGCGGCAATTCGAGGGCGAATAGGTGGCGGCGACGAGAAAGCCTTCCTGGTGCAGGCGCCGGCACACCGCCGTGCCGAGCCCGCCCATTCCGCCCGTAACCAGGGCTACTTGCTGATGCATGTAAGGATCCCCTCTCCCAGTCTTCCGCACCGGCGGCGCGGCGAAAGTCCGAGTGTAGGGAAGCGTCAGGGAGTCCTATTGATGCCGATCAAGAATCGGCCATCCTTCAGCTGACGACGTCGGGACGGCTGCTGGGGTCGAAATCGGCCCAGTCGCCGTCGACGATATTGCCCTGCGCACGCTCGATGCGCTGGGCGCCGAGCTGGCGCAGCACGTCGACCGCGCGGCCCTCGAGCCCGGTGTCGTCGAAGGCGACCGCCACCAGCATGCCGGTCAGGCGCGGCGGCAAGGTGTTCTCGCCGCCCGCTTCCGGCTCGCCGGCTTCCTTCATCTTGGTAAAGCTGAACAGCGAGCCGACGTGGCCGCCCAGCAGGCCGCCCACGATCGGCCCGAGCGGACCGGTGAGCGGCGCCGTGGCCGCGCCGATCGCCACCCCGACCGCGCCGCCGGTCGCCACGCCCTTGACCACCCCTGCCGGGGCTTCCTTGGCGCCGGGAGACTCGATGTTGTCGCCGCCGAGCGGCGTCATGTCGTGCTGCCCGGGCTGGCTGACGTAGAAGCCGCTGATCCGGTCCGGATCGAAACCGGCGTCGATCAGCGCGCGGCGTGCCCGCTCGACGTCCTCCTGAAGCTGCAAGTGCCCTGCGATGATTGTGGACATATCGATTCCTCCTGGATCGTGGTACCCCAAGCTTGCTCCTGTCGCGTTCATTGCTCTGTACGCGGACGCACGCAGCCTACCGCCATTGCCCGTAGGCCACTCCAGAAAAATCCGGTTCCGGCGCCGCGGCCACCGGCTCCGGCTGCCACTGGCGCGGATCGATCCGGTAGTACTTGAGGAACTCCCCGTACAGCGCGGGATGGCGCGCCGCCAGCTGGTGCGGCTGCTCGAAGAAGCTTTCGGTGGCCACCGCGAAGAACTCGGCCGGACTGCTCGCGCCATAGTGGTCGAGCACGCCATGCATGCCGAACATGGCCTCGGCGCGCAGGTTGGCATAGTCGCGCGACAGGACTTCCGACCAGCTGCGGTAGCGCTCGCGGCTGCCCAGGTAGGGAGCGCCGTTGGTGTTGCCCGACTCGCTGTCGAGCTGGTGGGCGAATTCGTGCAGCACGACATTGTGGCCGGGCGGCTCGGGCTGGTCGGCGCGGCGCACATGGTCCCATGACAGGATCACGCGCCCGTCGCCCCAGGATTCGCCCAGCAGGTCCTGGCGGGTTTCGGTGACCACGCCGGACATGTCGACTTCGGTGCGCGGCACCAGGAAGGCGCCCGGATAGACCAGGATGGTGTGCAGCAGCGGGTACAGCTGCGCCGGACCGTCGCCGCCCGCGCGGCCGAGCAGCAGCAGGCAGGCCTGGCCGGCGATCGTCACCCGCATCTCGTCGCTCACCTCGAGGCCGGCGCAGCCGACGAATTTCTTTTCATGCAGGAATTGCTGCACCAGGCGCTGCAGGCGCGCCCGCTGGGCCGGGTCCATGCCGCGAACCTGCACGACATTGCGCGCCAGCAGCGCCACCTGGGCGGGAGCGAGCGGACGCGACAGCGCCCGCCGCAGGCGCCACTTCGGCAGCAGCCAGGCGGCCAGCAGGGCCAGGGCCAGCAGGCTGGCGAGCAGCGCTTCCATCATCCGGCCTGGCCCGACGCCACCCAGGCCTGCACCTCGTCGGCGCCGCCGATCAGCTTGCCGCCGACGAAGAGCTGGGGCCAGGTCAGGCGGCCCGTCACGCCGCGCAGCACGACGGTGGTGATCTGCTCGTTTTCGGGAATGTCGGTGAAATGGATGCCGGCGTCATGCAGCGTCTTCTTGGCGCGGGCGCAATGCGGGCAGCCGGGACGCGTGAACATCACGATCGGTTCCGGCACCGTGGCATCCGGATTGATATGGCGCAGCATGGTGTCGGCATCGGACACTTCGAAGGGGTCGCCCTCGCGCTCCGGTTCGATGAAGATCTTGTCGATGATGCCGTCGCGCACCAGCATCGAATAGCGCCACGAGCGCTTGCCGAAGCCCAGGTCGCGTTTGTCGACCAGCATGCCCATGCCCTCGGTGAACTCGCCATTGCCGTCCGGGATGACGGTAATGTTGTCGGCGTCCTGGCCGGCCTTCCACTGGTTCATCACGAAGGCATCGTTGACCGAAATGCACAGGATCTCGTCGACGCCGTTCTTGCGCAGCACCGGCGCCAGCTCGTTATAGCGCGGCAGGTGGGTCGAGGAGCAGGTGGGCGTGAACGCGCCGGGCAGCGAGAACACCACCACGGTCTTGCCGCTGAATAGTTCATCGGTGCTGAGGTCGCGCCACTGGTCGTCGAGGCGCGCCTTGAAGCTCACCCGCGGGACAGGCTTGCCTTCCAGCGCTTCGGCATTCGGTAACATCATTACTCCTTTTCACGTTGATCGGCCGGCTGAGCCTGCCGCATGGGTCAAATAAGGATTATTGACCGGTTTTCAACGCGTCAAGTGCAAATAGTTGTTTACCTGAATACTACGCCGCCCTTTCCGGGGCCGCAAAAAACAAAGCCGCGCACGGGGCGCGGCAAGCGACGACAGCGATCGTCGGACCAGGACTGGCGCGGGTCTCTGCCGCGCCGGCCATGGTACGCGCACTCGGGCGCGTTACTTGGCGGTCTGGCTCGGCGGCGGGCCGAACAGTGCTGCAACCAGCGGATCGCGGCTGACCGGGCTGCGGTTCACGCGGATCGCGTAATGGGTGTCATCCGCCAGGATATGGAAGTGACGGCCGCTGCCGGCCATGTTCTGCTCGCGCAGGCCCGGACGCTCCTTGCGCGGGGTGGCGCCTTCGCGCTTCGGCTGGCAGATCGCTGCCAGGAAGGCCTTGACGCGATCCGGATCGGGCGAGATCTGGTACACGGCCTTGCCCAGGTAGGTGGCGGTGCCCTCGATGTAACGCGCCAGTTCGATCACGCCGGCCTCGCGCAGGTCGCGGATGTACTTGCGCGCACCGGACGGCGAGAACTTCAGGAACCAGGCGATTTCATCGGCCAGCATTTCATGGCTCGACAACTCATTGATCAGCTTTTGCATGTTTTCGATGCGGCGCTGGGTGGCCGAGGTGGAACGGACGCGCTCGATCGGAGCCAGGGAGATCGGGGCACGTTCGGTCGGCTGCGGCGGGACACGTTCGATCAGTGCCGAATTGCTGGACGTGTGCACTGCGCCGGTTTCGCCTTGTGCCGCGTTATGGTGAGTCGTTGCATGCATATTATGAGCTCCATGAGAGAGAGAGACTGTGTGGTCCGGGTCGCTGTGTGCCGTTTTTGGACACCCTGACAACACCTCGGTTCCGCTTAACTGGGCTCAAGATTGCCTGCATCAGCCCCGCCGGTCTGTGCGCCATCCAACATTCGACAACATTCCTGCAAGCATTTCCCAGAAGCTCGCTTCATGATCCATGTCATGTTTTTCACACACCCATATCGTTACAGCTTGTTTCATTTGTGCAAATGTTACTTTTTCACACCGTTGTAAAATCGCACAGCCCAATTCCTTGGGTGCGCTAACGCACCGAGCCCCAGGAACTCACACTGTTATTCTTTATCCAACATCCCTTGCTAGGCATGAGATGTCACTTACTTTTAACCAAAGGGAGCCTATCCGTGAATAATTCGAAGAAGATCGCCCTGGCCGTTGCACTGCTGTGCTCGACCGGAGCAACCCTCGCCCAGGAAATCAATCCGTCGTGGTACGTCCAGCCGAGCGTGATGTACGGCAAGCCGGATCGTGAATTCGGCGTGGACGACAAGGACTGGGGCGGCGGTCTGAAGTTCGGTAAGGCTGTCCACCCGATGTGGGATATCCAGGTGGGCGGCAGCCATGCCCGCTTCGAGGACGGCCCTGCCGAATACCGCCAGTCCATGCTGGGTGTGGATGCATTGCTGATGCTGAGCCGTGAACGCTTCCGTCCGTTCGTGCTGTTCGGCGTGGGCGCTTCGCGCGACAAGGTCAACAATCCGCTGCGCGACGTCAAGAAGACCTCTCCGTACGCCACCATCGGTCTCGGCGTCCAGGCATCGCTGACCCCGCAGTGGTCGCTGCAGGCCGACGTCCGCAGCGTGCGCGGCTTCCTGCGTGACGACGAACAGTTCGGTTTCCGCCGCAGCAACAACAAGTACCTGACTGTCGGCCTGAACTACGCCTTCAACCCGCCGCCTGCACCGCCGGCTCCGGCTCCCGTGGTCGAGGCTCCCGCCCCGGCGCCTGCTCCGGTCGAACCGCCGCCGCCGCCGCCGGCACGCTTCGAGAAGGTGACCCTGGAAGCCAACAAGGTGTTCGAGTTCAACAAGTCCGACGTGATCCTGCCGGCGCCGAAGCTGGACGAGATCGCCGCCGCCCTGCAGGCCGATCCGAACGTCACCGACGTCGACATCACCGGCTACACCGACCGCCTGGGTTCCGAGAAGTACAACCTGGCCCTGTCGGAACGCCGCGCCAACTCGGTGCGCGACTACCTGATCAGCAAAGGCATCGACGGCAATCGCCTGAAGGCCTACGGCAAGGGTGAAGCGAACCCGCTCGTGACCTGCAACCAGAAGAAGCGCGCAGAACTGATCGCCTGCCTCGAACCGAACCGCCGCGTCGAGGTCGAGCAGATCACGGTCGAGCGCAAGGTCGAGTAATACCCGAGGGCCCGCCGCCTGGAGCGGCCCTGCCTGAAGCGGCCCTGCCCGGGCCAGCCACGCCTGACCGGCGCTTCCTGTCAGGCGTGGCTGGCCATGGCAAGGCTGCCGCTTGATCGCATACCAAGGGGGGCTTCGGCCCCCTTTTCATTGGAGGATGGGCAATGGCTGTAAAAAACTGGATTCCCTTTTCGCGCCAGGTGCTGCACGTGCTGCGCTGCGCCCTCACCGAATGGCTGGAGCACCGCGCCGCCAGCAAGGGCGCGGCCCTGGCGTTCTATACCCTGTTTTCCCTGGCCCCGATCCTCGTGCTGGTGATCGCCGTCGCCGGCTTCTTCTATGGCGCCGAGGCGGCCCAGGGCCAGCTGCTGAGCGAGCTGCGCGGCCTGGTCGGCAAGCAGGGCGCCGAAACCGTCCAGACGATCCTGGCCGGCGCGCAGAACAAGGAAAGCGGCCGGCTGGCGACCATCATCGCGACCGTGCTGCTCCTGATCGGCGCCACCAGCGTGTTCGCCGAGCTGAAGGACAGCCTGGACGAGATCTGGGACGTCCCTCCTCCCAAGGATTCGACCATGTGGGACGTGGTCCGCACCCGCCTGCTGTCCTTCGGCCTGATCCTGGTGCTGGGCTTCCTGCTGATGGTGTCGCTGGTGGTCAGCGCCGGGCTGGCCGTGGTCGAGAACTACATCGGCGGGATGTGGAAGGAAGCGGCCGTGGTGCTGGGATGGGTGGCGTCGGGGATCAGCTTCCTCGTCATCGCCACGCTGTTCGGCATCATCTACAAGCTGCTGCCGCGCATCAAGCTGTCCTGGCATGACGTGACCATCGGCGCGCTGGGCACGGCGGCGATGTTCACACTCGGCAAGTTCGGGATCGGGTTGTATATCGGCAACAGCGGCGCCGCCGACAGCTTCGGCGCCGCCGGCTCGCTGATCGCCTTGCTGCTGTGGGTGTATTACTCGGCGCAGATCTTCTTCCTGGGGGCGGAGTTCGCGCGCCAGTATGCGTTACAGCTGGGAAGTTTGCGGCACAAGCCGGCGCATGAGACGGGGGCGACGCCCAAGGTCAGCAGGGCTTAGCACGGCGCCAGCGCCAGCCCGCTCACCAGGCATGCCATTGCCGCCGCCGGCGGCAATGGCATGCCGTCGCCCAGGCTCACTCTCCCAGCAACTCCGCCACGAACTCCATCCCTTCCACCCGCTCGGCCACCACTTTCAGCACCATCACCACCGGCACCCCGAGCAGCAGCCCCCACACGCCCCACAGCCAGCCCCAGAACAGCAGGCTGACGAACACGGCGGCCGGGTTCATCTTGGCGATCTTGCCGGTCATCCAGGTGGCCACCACCATGCCGACCAGGGTGGCGATCCCGAGCGAGGCGCCGGCGACCAGGATCACCATGCGCAGCGATTCGAACTGCAGGAAGGCCACCATGCCGGTGGCGAGCGTGATCAGGAGCGGGCCGAAATACGGCATCAGGTGGGCCACGCCGGCGAAGGCGGCCCAGGCGCCGGCGTTCTCCAGGCCGATGTAGCGCAGCGCGCCCCACATCAGCAGCGCCAGCAGGATGTTGGTGACCAGCAGCATGAACATATAGCTCTGGATCGAGGTGTTGATCTCGTCCAGGATGTGGACCGTGACCTTCTTGCGCGTCAGCGAAGGCCCGGTCAGCTTGACCAGCTTGCGCTTGAAGGTGTCGCCCGCCAGCAGCAGGAAGAACACCAGGAACACCACCATCGTCGCCTGCGACAGGAAGGTCGCCAGGCCCATCGAGCCGGCCAGCACCCAGTCCATCACGCGGAAATTCGAGCCTGCCGCGGGCGGCAGCTGCGGCGGGCGCTTCTGCGTCGCGCGCCGCGCATCGCTGCCGACGTTCGAGGCGGCGCGCTCGATCTCGGCGGCGGCGGCCTGCATCTGCTGCAGGGTCGTGCGCTGCCCGCTGGTATTCGTCAGGATCTTGGTGATCTTGTGCGTCAGCGTCGGCAGCTCGTCGATGATGTTGAAGAATTCGTCCTGTAGCCGATACAGGGTGCCGCCCATCGCGCTGACGATCACGGCGGTGACCAGGGTCGCGCCGATGACGCGCCGGATGTGCCAGCGCTCCAGCCAGCGCACGACCGGGTTCAGGGTATAGGCGATCAGGATGCCGAGCAGCAGCGGCACGAAGAACTTCTGCGCCCACTGCAGGGCGAAGACGAAGGCGATGGTCGCCAGGATGCCCAGCGAGACGCCGCGCGCATTCACGTGCAGCGGCAGGCGCAGCCCGCCGAGCTGCAGGGCGAGATCGTCCCCCGCTGGGCGAGGCTCGGCGCCGTTGGCGGACGCCTCCGGGGCGGCAAGGTCAGGCGAAGTGGCCGGCGCGGGGACCGGATCGGTTTTTGCGAGCTGCATGAAGGGTGCCTGAACTAAAAACCGGGCCGCCCCGGCGATCCGACATTATTTCACACGAATGTCGTTTTTGACGGAAGTCACGCCTTTTACGCCACGTGCAAGTTCGACGGCGCGTTGCGCGGATGCCGGATCGGCCACGAAGCCCGACAGCTGGACGTCGCCCTTGAAGGTCTCGACGTTCACTTCGGTGGCTTTCACGCTCGGATCCTGGGCCAGGGCCGCCTTCACCTTGGTGGTGATGACGGCGTCGTCGACGTATTCGCCGGCGCTTTCCTGCTTCGAGGTCGAGACGCAGCCGACGGCGGTGATGGCGACGGTGGCGGCGAAGGCGGCGGTGATGAGGCGTTGTGCGATTTTCATGATGGCTCCTTATTGGTGGTCAAGGGTAAAGCAGTGCCCGGTTGGGCGGGGTTGGGCGGTGCCGGCATGGCCGGCCCGCGGTTCTTCATTTGCCATAGGCGGTCCTGGCGGCGCTCACGCACTGGTCCTTGGCGGCGCCGGCGTAGGCATCGCACTTCTCCAGCGCGACGCGGTACTCGGCGGTGATCTTGTCCTCGCGCGCATCGAGGCGCGCTTCCATGCTCTTGCGGTCGGCCTTGGCGTCGGCCTGGGCCGCGATCAGGGTGGCCTTGGCCTGCTCCATGCAGACATCCTTGTCGTTGCCGGTCAGGGCCTCGCAGCGCACCTTGTCGCGGTCGTGGTTCGCCGAGGCGATGCGCAGCCGCGCCTGGGTATAGGCCGCCAGGGTGTTCTTGTAGGCGGCGTTCGCTTCTTCCTCGACGCGCACCCTGGCGGCGCGGGCCTCGGCCACGCACAGCTCATGGGGGTTGCCGGCGATCAGGTCGCACTTGGCGCGCGCCGCCTTGTAGTTCGCTTCGGCCATGGCGCGTGCCTGCTCGTAGGCGGTCCTGGCGTCCGGCACCGGCTGCTGGGCGCGGCCGTGTCCGGCCCAGGCCAGCGCCGCGCCGATCATCAATACCGCATGAGAGCTTTTCATTTTTTCTTCTCCGTTTGTCAACGCTCATGCTCTTTTTACACGTGGCGCCGCGCGCCTTCTGTTCGGTGTCGAACACATCAGCAACAGAAGAGCTTCCAGACCTCGACGAGGTCGACAGGTGGGTGCGACACCGCACAGACCCACCAAAGTCCCAGTTTTATTCTGGCATCATACTTTTGTCAGGAGAACAACATGAAAACAACCCGTACCCTTGCCGCCGCCGTGCTGGCTGCCGGCGCTTTTCTCTCCGGCTGCGCGAGTACCAGTTCCCAGCCGCACTACGGCAGCGGCAGCGCCAGCAGCGGCGGCTATAACAGCGGCTACGACAACACGGCGTCGATGGGCTATGGCGTGATCGAAACGATCCAGGTCACCCAGGCCAACGGCGGCCGCACCAGCGGCGCCGGCGCCGTCCTCGGCGGCGTGGTGGGCGCACTGGCGGGTAACCAGGTCGGCAGCGGCAGCGGCCGTACCGCGGCCACCGTCGCCGGCGGCGTGGCCGGCGCGGCCATCGGCAACCGGGTCGAGGCTAACCGGAACACCACCGGCCAGGAGCTGTACCAGATCAACGTGCGCATGGATAACGGCGAATACCGAACCGTGACCCAGGACAGCGCCTACGACTTGCGCGTGGGTAACCGCGTGCGCATCGTCGACGGCCGCGTCTATCGCTATTGATCCCCGCCGGCGCACCTGCGCCGGTCCTTCATCCAGCCAGGAGGAAGCATGACCCATGCTCAGCGCGCAGTGCGCGGCGTGCTCGCCTGCGTGCTCGGCATGGCCGCGTGCGCAGCGCAGGCACAGACCGGCACGGCCGGTACCGGCGCGGCCGGCAGCGATGCCGCCGTCGAACCCATCGTCGCACGCCAGCAGGCGCGCGAGATCGCCCAGGGCGATCCGGCCCGCTGGTACCGCGACGACAGCACCCGCCAGGCCCGGCTGCAGACCCTGCAGAAGGAAATCGGCGCGGCGCTGAAGGAAGCGCAGGCCGCCTGCAAGAAGCGGCGCGAGCCCACGCGCAGCGCGTGCCTGCAGGAAGCGCGCGCCACCTGGCGCCAGGACATGGCCCAGGCGCGCAGCCAGGTCGACAGCCAGTAGCCGGCGCCGGCTACATGCCCCGGAACAGGTGCTGGTAGCGCTGGCTGACCGGCAGCCTGGCCGGATGGCCGCGCAGGTGGACCCATAGCGCCCCATCCTCGGTCCGCTGCGCCTGGGCGATGCGCTTGAGCGCGACCAGGTAGCCGCGATGGATCTGCCAGAACGCATCCGGGTCGAGCGCCTCCGCCAGTTCCCGTAGCGGGAGCCGCAGATGGGCTTCCATCGTCTCCGTGACCACGCGGGTATATTTCGCGTCCGAACAGAAATAGATGACGTCGGCCAGGTCGATGAAATGGATGGTCTGGCCGCTCGACGCCTGCAGCCAGACCGGCTGGGCCTTCCTCGGCGCAGGCGGGCGCAAGGCGCGCGCCAGGTCGGGCGGCGGGCTGCCGAGGCGTGCGCGCAGCCGGTCCACGGCGCGCCGCAGGCGTTCCTGGCTGACCGGCTTGAGCACATAGTCGACGGCGCCCTCGTCGAAGGCCGCCACCGCATGCTCGTGATGCGCGGTGACGAAGACGACGTGGCTGCGTCCGCCGAACACATGGGCCAGCGCGATCCCGTCCAGCCCGGGCATGCGCACGTCGAGGAAGGCCGCGTCCGGGGCCAGCTCGCGCCCGAGGCGCACCGCATCGATCCCGTCGACCGCTTCGCCGACGATCTCGGCCTCGGGCCAGAGTTCGGCCAGCATCTCGCGCAGTTCGGCGCGCAGCAGCGGCTCGTCGTCGGCGATCAGGATGCGCGGGCGGTTCATGCGGCGGCCGCCCGCGCGCAGGGGATCGTGAGGCGCGCTTCGGTCTGGCCGGCATCGGTGCGCAGCAAGTCGAAACCGGCCGCGCCGCCATACAGCGCCGCCAGCCGCTCGCGCAGGTTGCGCAGCCCTACCCCGTTGCCGAGCACGGCATTGCCGATGCCGGGCCCGTCGTCGGCCACCGTCAGCAGCAGGAAGGATCCGCGCATGGCGGCGCGCAGCTGGATGCGGACCTCGCCCGGCTGCCGTTCGAGTCCGTGGCGCACCGCGTTTTCGACCAGGGTCATCAGCATCAGCGGCGGCAGGGACAGCCCGGCCAGCGCCTCCGGCACTGCGATCTCGACCCGCAGCCGCTCGCCGAAGCGCAGCCCGACCAGGGCCAGGTAATGGCGCGCCAGCTCGACTTCGCGCCCGACGGTCGAGCTGTCGGCGCGCATGTCGGGCAGCGCGCTGTGCAGGTAGGCGATCAGGTGCTCGAGCATGCGGCCCGCCTTGTCGGGGTCGTGGCGGGTCAGGTAGCGGGTGTTCGCCAGCGTGTTGTAGAGAAAATGCGGCTCGATCTGGGCCTGCAGGGTCTTCAGCTCGGCGGCGAGCGCGGCCTGCTGCAGGCGCGCGATCTGCTGGGCCCGGTACTGGATCTGGGCCCGCCAGAGCGGCAAGCCCAGCGCCAGCGCACCGACACCGAGCGCCGCGGCCAGCACCTGCTGGTCGGACAGTCGCGCCTGGCCGGAAGCCGCCAGCCAGTGCCGGTAGAACAGCAGTCCGATGGCGGCGCCGAGCGCCAGCAGCAGCCAGGCTGCGGTCCAGGACACTGGTCCGCGCCGCAGCCGCAGCGCGCCGTTCATGCCGGCCGAGCCGCACAGGATGGGCAGCAGGAGCGCGCCGAACAGGCCGAGCCACCGGTCCGCCTGCAGCGCCCAGGCGAGGGCCAGGCAAGCGGCGCCGCAGGCCGCGCTCAGTGCGAGCTGGAGCGGGGTGCAGGCATGGGTGCGCCGCAGCGCGGCCCGCACTGCCCCGCCGTCGGCGCGGATCGGGGCGGCGCTCACAGCGTGGGCTGCGCCGGCAAGGGACGGGATGCGAAGCGGTCGACCGGCACCTCCTGGCCGACCGGCTCGAGCGTCAAGCCATCGATCCACACCTGGCCCCGGCCGCTTCCGACGACCCCGAAGGCCACCACGGCGGCATTGGGCGGCACATCCAGGGTGACGGTCCTTTCCTGCCAGTCGGTGCTGCCGCGGATCGGCTTGTCGGCGCTGTTGTAGAACGCGGCGCTGTGGCGGTTCGGCGCATCGATGCGCATCCACAGGCCGGCATAATTGCTGATGTCCTCGGTCTTGATGCGGGCCTTGAACTGCAGCCGCTTGCCGAGATAGTTCTTTGCGGAGATAACCTGGGTCAGCGAACCCCAGGCCTGGGCGTCTGCGCTCTCGTTGCGCAGGAACTTCGCGCCGCGCGCGTCCTTCGCGTCCGAGGTCTCGACCCCGGCGCTGAACTTGTCGGCCGCCGGGCCGCCCACCACCCAGGCAGCGGGCAGCGGATCGGGCGCGGCCGCCAGTGCGAGCAGCGAGGTGGTGGCCATGGCGGCCAGCAGAACGGTGTGTGGCTTCATCCTTTGTCTCCGGTTGCATGACGGCTTGTCATGCAGGCAGTCTGACCCTGCCGGGCCCGGTGCGGACGGCCTCGCGACGGGCGCCCCTGCCATGGCGACGAGCGCCGGCAGGCGCGGATGAACGCTTCCGGCGCCGGCATGCGTCGGGAGGAGGCAGCGGCGCCGCTCCACGTTCACCGGGTGGACGGGAGCACCAGATTATCAGATTGCCATTGCGCAAAATACGCGGATTTTCACGCCCGTGAAACCGGCCCCATGCGCTGGCGACAGGCAAAAAAAGACGGCGTCCAATCCCCGATTGCGACGCCGCTCAAGCCCCACCATATTCTTTGCAGAGAGTCCTGTTCTTGTAAAGCGTTTACTCAGGCCTCCAGTTGCTTTGCACGCCGGCGGTTCACATACCAGCCCAGCGCCCCCAGCACCACGACCGCGCCCACCGCCTGCTTGCCGAGCCGGCGCTGGCGCACAAAATTGACCACGGCCAGCGCATACGGCATCAGGATCGATACATTCGTGCCGGTCGGTTTCAGCAGCGCATCGGCCCGCGCGCGCAGCGCCCAGGTCGCATGGTCGATCGTCGAGTGCAGGATGACTTCAGGCCGGGCCCCGTAGCGGATGTTCGCCTTGGCCTGGGCGACCCCCGCGCGGAAGAACTCGCCCTCGCGCAGCAACTCCTCCTTGCGGGTCGCCGGGTCCAGGCTGTGCTTGTGACCGGCCAGACCGGTCGTTCCGTCATGATTGTGCATAATTTCTCCCCTTCGTGTCGCCGCTTAGAGCAGTGCGTCGCGGTCGCTCTTCAGTTCCTTCATGGTGGCCGGAAAAGCGAGTTTGTTCTGCTTGAGCATGGACAGTCCCTTCGCCACCAGCACTCCCGTGATGAGAAGAAAAATCACGAACATGATCAACAGGATCTTCCAGCCCATCTCGTCCCAGGCCAGCGCGACGATCATCGCCGTACCATAGGCGATCGCGAACCAGGTGGCCATGACCGCCACCGCGAAGATCGCCAGCAGCTCGATGACATGGTTGCGCACCTCGGACATCTCGAGCGCCGCGAGCTCGAGGCGCGAGACGACGAGCCCGAACACGCTCTTGAGCAGACCGGAAATCCCGCCCATCAGGCCGGGGTTTTGCACTACGGCATCATTTTTATCCACGGCAGCCCCCGGCATCCGTTATTCTTTGCGGCTCAGCAGGAGGCCGAGCACCAGGCCGACCCCGGCTGCGATGGCCATCGTGCGCCAGGGATTGTCCTTGACGTAGATATCGGCCGTGTGCGCCAGTTCCTTGCCCTTGACCACGGCCTGGCCCTGCACCTGGCTCGCCCTGCCCACGGCGCGGTCGAGCATCTCCATGCCGCGGGCGCGCAGCTCGTCGGCCTTGACGCCGGTCAGCGAAGCCGCCGCCGTCAGCATGGCCTGCGCATCGTTCACCAGCGCCTTCATGTCGGACTGGGTGGCGTATGTGTTGCCGCTGATCGGGTGATGGCTGCTGCGGGTGGATTCTTGCATGATGTACTCCTTGTGTCGTTGTGTTGTGGTGGGAAGCCGGCCTCAGGCCAGCAGGTCGCGCATGTCGTCCGCATGCTCCTCTTCCACCGCCATGATGTCGATGAGCATGTTGCGCGTGGTGGGGTCCTTGTCGCCGATCGCCGCGATCATCTGGCGGTAGGACTCGATCGCCACCCGCTCGGCGATCAGGTCGGCGCGGATCATCGCCTGCACGTCCTCCGAGTCGTCGTACTCGGCATGGCTGCGCGCGGTCAGGGTCGCCGGGTTGAAGTTCGGCGATCCGTTCAGCTGCACGATGCGCTCGGCGATGCGGTCGGCATGGTCCTGTTCCTGCTGGGCATGCTCGAGGAACTCGGCCTTGACGTGGCCGGTGTTCGGTCCGCTCACCGTGTAGTAGTGACGCTTGTAGCGCAGGACGCACAGCAGCTCGGTGGCCAGCGCGTCGTTGAGCATCGCGATGACCGCCTCGCGGTCGGCCTGGTAGCCCTCGGTCACCGCGCCTTCGTCGAGGTTGGCCGCGGCGCGGCGGATCGCCGCGATGTCGAAGCCGTGCGCCAGGTGGGTCGTCTGTTCCATAGCTATTCCTTTGACTCTGGTTTAAGCCGGCTCAGCGGCTCGCTGCGCGCGGCGGGATCGGCGCGCCCTCGTTCGACAGCACGATCTCGACCCGGCGGTTCAGCTGGCGGTTGCCGGCGTTGTCGTTGGACGCCACCGGGTAGGCCTCGCCGTAGGCGCGCATGGCGACGCGGTCGCGCGGCACGCCCAGCTGGCCGAGCGCCGTGGCGACGGCGTTCGCACGGCGCTGGGAAAGTTCCTGGTTATAGCTGGAGCTGCCGGTACTGTCGGTGAAGCCTTCGATCAGCACGGTGCGCTGCGGGTTCTGCGCCATCACGTCGGCCAGCTTGCGCAGGCTCGCCATGCCGTTCGGGGTCAGGCTGGCCTTGTCGGTGCCGAACAGCACGTCGCCGATGGTGACCACATAGCCGCGCTCGGTCTTGACCGCCTGCAGGTCGGACAGCAGCGATTCCAGCTGGGCGGCGCGCTGGGCCAGGGCCGCGTTCTGCTGCTGGGCGGCGGCGGCCTGCGCCTGGGCCTGGGCGGCCTGGGCCTGGGCGGCCTCGGCGTCGCGCTTGGCACGTTCGGCCTCGGCCGTGCGGGCCTCGAGGCGCACCTGGTCGCGCTGCTGCGAGGCGTTCGCGATCTCGGCTTCGGCGGTCTTGGCCTTGGCCACTTCCTGGGCGGCGGCGATGCGCTGCTTGGCGACGTAGGCCAGGCGGTCGATGTCGTTCAGGCTTTCGCGGCGCGCGGCGGCGGCGTTGGCCTGGTCGAGCGCGTCGCTGGCCTGCTTGAATTCGAGCGGCGCGTGGGTCGCGACCTGCGGGTTGTTGTTGGCGGCGACGAAGTCGGCGCGCGCCTGGTCCAGCGTCGGGGTGGTCATCGGGCCGCTGGCGCAGGCGGTGGCCAGCACGGCGGCGGCCAGCAGGGAAATCATGGGTGCGAATCGTTTCGTGTGTTTCATCGTCTGGGTCCTCTTGTTATTGCGCGCCGGCAGGCGCGGACTCGTGGCGGGGGTGCATCACTGCTGCGACGTGTTGATGCGGTCGACTTCCTCGCGCAGCACGCGCAGGTCTTCGTTCAGCTGGTTCGAGGCGGCGGTCGCCTTGGCCGAGTTGGCCTTGCTCTGCGCCAGCTTGGCGTCGGCCTGGGCCTGGATCGCCAGTTCGCGCGCCAGCTTGTAGTCCTTGGCGGCCAGCGCCTGGTTGGCGCGCATCATCTTGCTGCGCGCCGCCGTGATCTCTTCCGGGGCCAGCTCCGCGGCGCCCGCCGATACCGCGTTCTCGACGGCATTGCGGGACACGGCCACGTCGGCCGTCGCCGGCGCCTTTTGCGGGCTGGCGCAGGCAGTCAGTGCGAGGACCGCAGCGGTGCAGCCGAGGCGGGCCAGCTGGGTCATCGGATGAGTTTTTTCCATTGCGGTCTCCTGGTAAAGAAAATGTTAGATAACGTTATAAACCTGTTATCGCCCGCCTTCGGTACGCTGCCGCACATTCCCTCTTACTGTCGCGCACTACCGCGGTGCACGGGCTCGAGGGGTAGGTGCGGCAACGCACAGCAGCGCTACCGGGCGCGCGCTACGCTCGGCCAATCATCCAGTCATCTTTCAGGAAGGACCGCCATGGCCGAAAGCTCGACGCCGGCGGCGCAAGGCCACAAGCCGGCCCGCCGCAACAAGAAGAAGATCCTGTTGACCCTGCTCGGCATCGCCGTCGCGCTGCCGGTGCTGGCCATCGTATTCATCCTCACCTTCGACTGGAACCGCGCCCGGCCCTGGATCAACGCCAGGGTCAGCGACGCGATCGACCGCCCGTTCGCGATCCGCGGCAACCTGGATGTCGAGTGGGAGCGGCCCGCGAAAACGATGGCCCCGGCCGAGCGCACCTGGCGCGACCACATCCCGTGGCCGCACCTGATCGCCAACGACGTCTACGTGGGCAACCCGGCCGGCATGCCGGTGCGCGACATGGCCAGCGTGCGCCAGTTCTCGTTCTCGCTGAACCCGTTCGGACTGCTGCACCGCACGATCGGGATTCCCCTGCTGCGCTTCGACTCGCCGCGCGTGGACCTGCTGCGCACCGACGCCACCCGCAACAACTGGACCTTCAAGCGCAACGAAGAGCCGTCGCGCTGGAACCTCGACCTCGAGCGCGTGGTGTTCACCGATGGCGTGGTGCATATAAAAGACGCGGTCACCCGGGCGGACGTGACGGCCAAGGTGCGCACCCTGGAGAACGACCGCACCTATGGGGTCGGCTGGACCCTGGACGGCACCTACAACGGCGCCGGCGTGGATGGCGGCGGCAAGGCCGGCGCGGTGCTCTCGCTCAAGCAGCAGGCCACGCCCTACCCGATCCAGGCCGAGTTCCGCTCGCGCAGGACGCGGATCGCCCTCGAAGGCACGGTCACCCGGCCCTCGCAGCTGGCCGCGATCGACTTGAAGCTGGAACTGGCCGGCCCCAGCATGGACCAGCTGTACAACTTCACCGGCATCCTGCTGCCGACCACGGGGCCCTATTCCACCTCGGGCCGGCTGATCGGCACCCTGGGGGAAGACAGCAGCCGCTGGGTGTACGACGGCTTCAAGGGCAAGGTCGGCTCCAGCGACATCGGCGGCCGCCTGGAATTCGTCACCGGCGGCAAGCGTCCTGTCCTGTCCGGCAACGTGCGCTCGCAGCAGCTGGTGTTCACCGACCTGGCGCCGCTGATCGGCGCGGACTCGAATGCGGCCAAGAAGGCGCGCGCCGCCGAGACCCTGCAGCCGGCCGGCAAGGTGCTGCCGGTCGAGGAATTCAGGACCGAGCGCTGGACCAGGCTCGACGCCGACGTGCGCTACGCGGCCGACCGCATCATCCGCGACAAGCAGCTGCCGATCAGCAAGCTGTCGACCCACCTGAAGATGCAGAACGGCGTGCTGACCCTGGATCCGCTCGAGTTCGCCATGGCGGGCGGCAATGTGCGCTCGAACATCCGCCTCGACGGCAGCGGGCGCGAAGGCAAGAACGCGATCCGCGCCACCACCAAGGTCACGGCGCGCCAGATCCAGATCAAGCAGCTGTTCCCGAAGATCGAGCAGCTGCAGGCCACGGTCGGCCAGATCAATGGCGACGCCCAGCTGTCGGCGGTCGGGAACTCGGTGGCCAGCCTGCTGGCGGCCTCGAACGGCGAGCTCAAGACGGTGATCAACCAGGGCCAGGTCAGCAAGATGCTGCTGGAAATGATGGGACTCAACGTGGGCAACATCATCCTGACCAAGCTGTTCGGCGACAAGCAGGTCAAGCTGAACTGCATGGCGACCGACTTCGCCGTCACCAACGGCATCGCGCGCACGCGCAGCTTCGTGGTCGATACCGAGGAAGCGATCATCACGGTCGACGGCGCCATCAACCTGGCCGGCGAGCAGATGGACCTGCGCATCAATCCGCAGACCAAGGCGCTGCGCCTGTTCTCGCTGCGCTCGCCGCTGTATGTGCGCGGCACCTTCAGCCAGCCGGACGTCTCGGTCGACAAGGGCGTGCTGGCGATGAAGGCGGGCGGCGCCGCCGCCCTGGCGGTCGCCGCCGCGCCGGTGGCGGCCCTGCTGCCCCTGATTAACGCCGGGCCGGGCCGGGACAGCGATTGCGCGCGCCTGGTGGCCCAGGCGAAGGAAAAGCCGACCGCCCCGCCGCCGGGCAAGCTGCAGCGCCAATGAAGAAAGATTTAATCTGTGCAGCATCCGTGTGTTGCCGAACAGATCAGATGGAAGGCCGGTTTTAAGCTGGATCCAGGTCATCGATGATTGAAATACTGGAATGAACGGACACTGCGACATGAGGCATTTCGGCGGCGCCACCGCCCTGCTGGCCCTGCTGGCACTGGGCGGGCTTGCCGGATGCGGGTCGAACGAACCCCGGCGTAGCGACACCCGACATGGCGTTGCCGAGGCGTTCGACGATGCGGGGATCACCGCCGGAGTGAAGGCGGCGATCCTGCGGGATCCGGAATTGAAGGTATCCGATATCAATGTCGAGACTTCCCAGGGCGTCGTTCAGCTGAGCGGCTTCGTCGGCTCGGCGGACAGCGTGGCGGCCGCAGCGACGGTCGCCCGCACCGTCAGGGGCGTCAAGTCGGTCAGGAATGACCTGCGCCTGAAGTAGAACCCACCGTAAGGAGAATCCTATGAAAACGATCAAGAAACTGGTAGTGACCGCCTCGCTGGCAACTGTCGCGCTTGGCATGGCCGGCTGCTCGAACATGTCCAAGCAGGACCGTAACACCGCGATCGGCGCCGGCGCCGGCGCGGTCATCGGCGGCGCCCTGACCGGCGGCAGCGCAGCCGGCACCGTCGGCGGCGCAGCGGTCGGCGGCGTGATCGGCAACCAGGTCAAACAGACCAACTAAGCCTTATCCGGTTGCCAACGAACGCCCGGCTCGCCGGGCGTTTGTGTTTTTTGTAAGCAAATGTTAACAAAGCAATGCTCGAAAGACACACTCCGGGGGGGCTGGGTAAGCGCCTCGCCGGACCGCCCCCGGCGGTTCCCGCTGCCGCACGCCGCGGTCTGCTACACGAAGGCCTCGCTCACCGGTATCGCCCCCGCCTCCTTGACGATCTCGTAACAGGTGCACGCCGCCGCCGCCAGCCTCTGCGGATCGAGGATCTCGATGTTCCCCCGGCTGTAATTGATCAGTCCCTGCTGCTGCAGCGCGCTGGCCGCCTTGGTCACGCCGACCCGGCGCACGCCGAGGGTATGGGCCAGGAATTCATGCGTCAGGTGGAAACGGTCGGACTGCAGCCGGTCGCGCGTGACCAGCAGCGAGCGCGCCAGGCGCGCTTCCAGCACGTGGAAGCGGCTGCAGACGGCGATCTGGATCGCCTGCGCCAGCAGGGTGTCGGTATAGCGGTACAGCACCCGCTGCAGCGGCGCATTGCGCGCCACCTCGGCGCGGAAGCGTTCGCTGTCCATGCGGCCGGCGCTGCCGGCGCGCTGCACCACCGCGCGCACCTGGGTGTTCTCATGGCCCAGCGCAACGGTCGCGCCCAGCATGCCTTCGCGCCCGACCTGCCCCACTTCCAGGGTCATGCGGCCGCCCGCCACGCCCAGCAGCGAGACCAGGCAATCATGGGGAAAGTAGATGTGGCGGATCGGCTCGCCCGCCTCGAACAGCACGTCGCCCACTTCCACCTTCACCGGATCGAGCAGGGGCAGGATCCGGGCCAGTTCCTGGGCCGGCAAGGCTGCCAGCAGCAGGTTACTGTTGTGCTCGGTGACAGGCGGGTGTGCGGCGAAATTCATCGGGTCCTCGGGTGGTGTCAACATGGCAAGCCCGTGGGCGGCGTGTCGGATACATTTGCAAACAATTTAGGTCAGCGTAACCGCCCCCGCACGAGCGAGTATGTACGGTGACGCACGGAACTGCTCGTTGTTCCCAGCGACAATATTTGCACGACAAGGCGTGCCGTTTCCCCGGCGCCGCCTCAACTGGAAAGGACCAAACATGAACAACCCACCAATTCCCCCCGCGCAGGGCCGGCACCATCCCCTGATGCTGCTGGCCGCGGTCGCCGTCCTGCTGTTCAGCCTGATCGGCACCGCCGCCATCATGGGCTGGATTCCCTCTTCCATCGGTGGCAACGCGAACCGCCCGCTGAGCGAGGCGGACCGCCTGGCGCTGGCCTCCAGCCTGCCGCAGGGCGCCCCGCAGCCGGGTGTGGCGCCGGCGATCGCGGGCCAGCAGCTCGCGCAGGGCTATGCGGCGCAGCCGGGCATGGCCCCGGCCTATCCGGCACAGCAGGCGCAACAGGCCACTGCGGCGCCGGCGCCGGCGCCGGTCGTCCATGAAGAGCCCGTCCAGAAGCCGGCCAGGAAAGCGACCCAGGTCGCGGCCGCCGACAGCGAACGCAACTGGTGCTCGAACTGCGGCAACGTGGAATCGGTCCGCACCATCACCCAGCGTGGCGAAGGCAGCGGCCTGGGTGCGGCCGGCGGCGCCGTGCTGGGCGGCCTGCTGGGCAGCCAGGTCGGCAGCGGCAGCGGCCGCCAGATCGCCACCGTGGCGGGCGCCGTCGGCGGCGCCGTGGCCGGCAACCACGTCGAAGGCAACATGAAGGCCACCACCAGCTACGAGATCCGGGTCCGCCTCGACGACGGCACCCTGCGCACCTTCCGCCAGACCACCCAGCCCTCGTGGCGCTCGGGCGACCGCGTACGCATCGTGAAAGGCCGCCTGCGTTCGGCCGCCTGACCCGGGCTGCATGGCTGGCAGATGGCCAGGCATCCGCATGGAGCCTGGCCAAAAATTTTCTTACTGGCAATGTGCGGTAGCGCACGGAAGAACGGATGAGCTAAACCGACAATCGACTTACGCTGAAGCAATGGCGGTGCAGAAACTACCAAGGAGGGAGAAGCCATGAACAACGTAGCGTGGATCGGCATCATCATCTGGGGAATCTTACTCACCGCCTTCGGGCTGCTGTCGGTGCCGTCGCCGGCTGAAACGGACGGGACGGTACAGGCGCACGACGTGGTATTCCTGGTCGCGGGAGGGATGCTCACCTGCCTGATCGGCATCACCGGGCTGATGGGCCTGATGGGCTGGATTCCGGGCTTGCGTAAAGTTAAAAGTTGAGCTGAATGTACGCCATCGAACGGTGGTCAACAGGGGTGGCAAGCATACTGGAATCACAGCGCGCATGGCGCATGAAACTCAGTTGAGGAGACCCATTATGCTTTACACAATCGCAGTGATCCTGATCGTTCTCTGGCTGCTCGGGCTGGTGACTTCGTACACCATCGGCGGCTTCATCCATATCCTGCTGGTCGTCGCGGTCATCATGATCCTGGTTCGCCTGATCAGTGGGCGCGGCATATAGCAATGAATTGCAGTAGTAACCCAATCCGTTTCGCGGTCGCGCCTGCAACGGGGCGCGACCCCGAAACGGATTTTTTTGAAGGAGAACAATATGCATTCCAAACTCACCAAATCGGCCGCGGCCGTCGCCATCGTGGCCATGACCCTCACCGGCTGCGCTGAAATGTCCCCGACCCAGAAAGGCACGGCGACCGGCGCCGGCATCGGCGCCGGCCTGGGCGCCATCATCGGCGGCACCACCAGCGGCGGCGGCAGCGGCCGCGCGACCCGTGGCGCGCTGATCGGCGGCGCCGCCGGCGCGGTCATCGGCAATATCTGGTCGAAGCGCATGGAAGCGCAGAAGCAGGCGATGGAACAGGCGACCCAGGGCACCGGCGTGCAGGTCAGCCAGACCTCGGACAACCGCCTGAAGCTGGAGATCCCGAGCGACATCTCGTTCGACACCGGCCGTGCCGACATCAAGTCGAACTTCCAGCCGATCCTGCAGCGCTTCGCCACCACCCTGCAGGAAAATCCGGCCACCACCGTGACCATCATCGGCCATACCGACAACACCGGCAGCGACAGCATCAACCAGCCGCTGTCGGTCGACCGCGCCTCGCGCACCCGCGACTACCTCGCCGGCCGCGGCGTGAACCCGGGCCGCATCACGATCGAAGGCCGCGGCTCGCGCGAGCCGATCGCGGCCAACACCGACAACTCGGGCCGCGCCCGCAACCGCCGCGTCGAGATCTACGTCGCCGAACCCGCACGTCAGGGCTGACCCCCTGGTGATGGCGGGCTGCGGGTGCCGGTCGGACCTGCAGCGCGATGCAAGCCGCCTGGTGCAAGCCGGGCGGCTTTTTTTCGGATCAGGTGTTCTCGGTGAACGCCAGGTACAGCTCGCGCGCCTTGCGCGCCACCGGGCCGGCCTCCATGACGTGTCCTTCATACCGGGTGCATGGCGTGACCTTGCCGTAGTTGCCGGTACTGAAGATCTCGCGCGCGGCCCCGAGCTCTTCCTCCTTGACCGTGCGCTCTTCCACCTTGACGCCCGCCTGCTCCAGCAGCACGATCACGCGCGCCCGGGTGATGCCGGCCAGGAAAGTGCCGTTCAGCTTCGGCGTCACCACCGCGCCCTCCGGCGTCACCAGGAACAGGTTCGAGGCCGCGAATTCGGCCACGTTGCCGTCCGCGTCCAGCATGATCGCCTGGTCGAAGCCGCGCTCCCTGGCTTCGCGCATGGCGCGGGTCGAGTTCGCGTACAGGGCCGAGGCCTTGGCGTCGGTGGGGGCCATGGTCGGCTGCGGGCGGCGCAGGGTCGACAGGCAGGCCGAGAAGCCGGCGAAGGGCGGCAGCGGCGCGTCGAACAGGGTCAGCGCGAACTGGCTCTTCTCGGCCACCGGGATCAGGAAGCCCTCGGAACCGAACACCAGCGGACGAATGTACAGCTCGGCGTCGGCCGGGAATTTCGCCACGCCCTCGCGCACCAGCGCTTCCATCTCCGCCACGCTCAGGGGGCAGCGCAGGCCCAGCTTCTCGGCCGAGGCAATCACGCGCTCCAGGTGCGGGCGCAGGTCGGGCAGCTTGCCGCGGATCGCGCGCGCGCCGTCGAAGACGGACGAACCCAGCCACAGGCTGTGGTCCATCGCGCCGTACAAAGGCGTATTCCCTTCGGCCCATTGGCCATTGTAATAAGTCAGGTACATCTCATCCTCGGTCGAAACAGAACCAAACCAGTGTATCGGCTCCGCCCCCTTGCCGTCCAGTTCGCATACTGTTCGTTGCCGAACCATGTTGACCGTGTCCCTCGCGTACACTGTAGCTTTCCACAGTAGTTGTTGTCCATGCTAGCAATTCTCGAACAAATCGATCCGAACAGTGACAACATCGACCTCCTGGTCCAGCTGGTCGAGCGCCTGCGGCCGCGCCAGCGCTGGGTGTGGCAGCAGCCGGACGATCCCGCGCAGGCGGTCCGCACGCTGATCCAGCTGCTCAAGGGGAACCCTGTGCATGCCTGGAAGCTGCGCCGCTATGTCACCGCCCTGCTCGAGACCCGCCGCCATACCAGCCTGTACAGCGATATCGGCATCCTCTCGAACGACGGCTTCGTCACCGAGCTGAAGCGCCGCGTCACCTACCGTTTCCTGCCGCCCGCCCTGAACGACCTGTACCTGTCCGACGCCCTCGACCAGGTGCTGTACCGCGAGGACGACTACGAATGGATCCGGCTGGTGCCGAACGCCGACTGGATGGAATTGTTCGACATCGTCGCCGACGCCCCGCCGCCGGACGACGCCACGCCCGACCGCGCGCGCCAGGTCACCCTGATGGGCCTGCTCGATGCGATCCGCACCCTGTCCTGCCGCATCTGCGCCCTGGGCCTGGAGCCGCGCCTGGTGCACAGCTACAGCGAGATCGAGGACTTCGATTCGCCCTTCCTGATGCAGAACATCGAGGTCAACCGCTACCTCGACGAATACGCGCGCTATCTCGGGGGGAAGATCGCCCAGCCCGAGGATGCGCGCCACCTGCTGGTGATGCTCGACCAGTGCCAGGAAGTGGTGCTCAAGATCCGCCGCGGCGCCTTGAGCTCCGGCACCAGCGTCGCCCTCACCTACCTGCTGGTCGCACTCCAGCAGAGCATCGACCGCCTGCACAAGCTGCTCTACCTGGTCGACCTCAGCGGCGAGCTGCCGTCCGCCGCCACGGTGGACCTGGACGCGCTGGCCGGCAGCACGGCGCGCCCGCAGGAGCCGGCCGACAGCGACCGCCGCCTGGCCGCGGTCGACCTGGCCCAGGAACTGATCGAGGCGCACAACACCAAGTACCAGGTCCGTGGCCTGGTGCGCGACAACGTCGACCTGTTGGCGCGCAACATGACGGAAAACGCCAGCCGCACCGGCGAGCACTACATCGCCGAAAGCCGCAAGGAGCTGCGCCAGATGTTCGCCCGGGCCTCCGGGGCCGGCTTCATCGTCGGCTTCATGGCGCTGTTCAAGATCCTGCTCGGCACCCTGCGCAGCCCGCCGCTGGTCGAGGCCTTCCTGTTCAGCATGAACTATTCGCTCGGCTTCGTGTTCGTGCACCTGATGCAGTTCACCATCGCCACCAAGCAGCCGGCCATGACGGCCCAGCGCATCGCCGCCTCGCTGCACCGCGGCGAAAACGGGCGCGGCGTCGACGTCGAGCGGATGGCCGAGCTGGTGAACAAGGTGTTCCGCACCCAGGTCGCCGCCGTGCTCGGCAACGTGCTGGTCGCCTTCCCGGTCGCCTGGGGCATCGCCGAAGCCTGGTTCTACGCCACCGGCCGCCACCTGGTCGATCCGGAAAAGGCGCACCACCTGCTGGCCGACATCGACCCGATCCACAGCCTGGCCCTGTACTATGCCGCGATCGCCGGCGTATGGCTGTTCGTCGCCGGCCTGATCTCGGGCTACTACGACAACAAGGCCCTGTACACCCGCATGGGCCAGCGCGTGCGCCAGCTGCGCGGGCTGCGCCGCGTGCTCGGCGCCGAGCGGCTGGGACGGCTGTCGCAGTACATCGAGGACAACCTGGGCGGCCTGATGGGGAACTTCTTCTTCGGCATCCTGCTCGGCACCACCGGCACCGTCGGCTACCTGCTCGGGCTGCCGCTCGACATCCGCCACATCACCTTCTCGACCGCCAACTTCGCCACCGCCCTGGTCGGCCTCGACTACCAGCTCACGGCTGTACAGCTGGGCAATGCGGCGCTGGGCGTGGTCCTGATCGGCGCCGTCAACCTGCTGGTCAGCTTCGGGCTGGCGCTGTGGGTGGCGCTGCGCGCCCGCAAGATCCGCTTCAAGCGCGGCATCCTGCTGCTGCGCGCACTCGGCCGCCGCTTCCTGTCGGCGCCGGTCGACTTCTTCATCGGGCCGAAAGGCCAGCCGCAGCCGCCGCCCGATACCTTGCCCCTGAAGGGACTGAAATGAAAAACCTCCGCCCGACTGCCTGGTTCTCCCTCCTGGCCTTCGTCTGCATCGTCGCCTCGTGCAAGACCCTGCCCGATGCCGAGCGCCTGCCGGAGAATCCCGCCAAGGCCACCCCGACCGTCGCCACCCAGCAGGGTGCGCTCCGGCAGAAGCAGGCCGCGGAACTGCTGGCGCGGCGCTGGGCCAACGCGACTCCCGACCTGAAGCAGCTGGCGGTGCTGGAAGAACAGGCCACCGGCGTCCCCCTGATCGCCGGCAACAAGGTCTCCCTGCTGTTCGACGGCCCGGCGACCATGCGCGAGATGATGGCGGCGGCGCAGGGCGCCACCGGTTCGATCAACCTGGAGACCTATATCTTCGACCAGGACCCGATCGGCCTGCAGTTCGCCGAGCTGCTGATGGAGAAACGCCGCCAGGGCGTGGTCGTGAACGTGATCGCCGACGGCGTCGGCACCCTGGCGACGCCGTCCGAATTCTTCGACAAGCTGCGCGCGGCCGGGATCAATGTCCTGATCTTCAACCCGGTCAATCCCGCCAAGCGCCCCGGCAAATGGCAGCTGAACAACCGCGACCACCGCAAGATCATGGTGGTCGACGGCAAGGTCGCCTTCACCGGCGGCATCAACATCAGCAGCACCTATGCCAACAGCTCGCTGTTCCGCTCGCGCATGAAGGCCAGCACCGCCGACAGCAGCAAGGTCGGCTGGCGCGACACCCACATCAAGATCGAAGGACCGGCGGTGGCGGCGCTGCAATGGGCCTTCGTCGACAACTGGGTGCACCAGGACGCGGGCGAGCTGCCCAAGGCCGACTACTTCCCGCGCCTGGCGCCGATGGGCGACAAGGTGGTGCGGGTGCTGGCCACCAGCCCGGAGCGCGACTCCGAGATCTATAAATCGCTGCTGGTCGCGATGAACGAGGCCAGGAAGTCGATCCACATCACCTCGGCCTACTTCGTGCCCGACCAGCAGACCGTCGACGCCCTGATCGCCGCGGCGAAACGCGGGGTCGACGTCAAGCTGGTGCTGCCGGGCGTGTCGGACCACGATTTCATCATGTATGCCGGCCAGGCCTTCTATGAGCAGCTGCTCAAGGGCGGGGTGCGCATCTACCAGCTGCAGGTGGCGGTGCTGCACGCGAAGACGGCCGTGATCGACGGCATGTGGTCGACCATCGGCTCGGCCAACATCGACCGCCGCAGCTTCATCCACAACTACGAGATCAACGTGGTGGTGCTCGACCCGGCCTTCGGGCGCGACATGGAAGCCGCGTTCAACGAAGACCTGCGCGACTCGAAGCCGGTGACCCTGGAGGAATGGCGCCGCCGGCCGTGGAGCGACCGGCTGCGCGAGATGCTGTCGCGCCTGACCGAATACTGGATCTGAGCGGAGGCGGCCCGCTACAGGCCGGCCGCCAGCATGCCGTCGATGTGCTCGGTCCAGACGTTACCGCTGCGCATGAACTTGTCGGTGGCGACCAGCTGGAAGCTGTTGTGGATGACGTTCCAGCCGTAGCGGTCGATCTCCACCTTCATCGGCTCGACCCGCACCACGTTGAACGAATTCACCTCGCCGCGCCCGCGGGTCGAGGTCGCGGTGCCGGCCTGGACCACCAGTGCGGCGTATTCGCCCATCTGGTAGCGCTCCGCCGTGCTGCCGGCATGGCTGGCATGCATGTGGCCGGCCATCAGGATGTCGACGCCCGATTCCGAGAACACCTTCATCGCCATCGGCGCGCGGTCGACCAGGTCGCGCTCCTCGAAATGATCGGGCAGGTCGAACGGATGGTGGGTGACCACGATGCGCGTGATCGATGGATCCAGTCCGGACAGGCGCTGGCGGATGCCGTCGATCTGGTCCCTGCTGACCTTGCCGTCCTTGATCGTCAGCGAGCGGGCGGTATTCACCCCGAGCACGGCGATCTCGTCGTCGATGTAGATCGGATCGAGGTCCTCGGTGATGTAGCGCTTGTAGCGCTCGAGCGGCTTCACGAAGCGGCGGAACACGTTGTACAGCGAGATGTCGTGGTTGCCCGGGACGATGATCTGCGGCCCGGGCAGGGTGTCGAGGTAGGCGCGCGCCTCCTCGAACTGCTCGGGACGCGCGCGCTGGGTCAGGTCGCCGGACACCACCAGCACGTCCGGCGCGATCGTTTCGATGAGGTCGCGCAGGGGTCCGAGGAGGACATGGTCGACGCGGCCGAAATGCAGGTCGGACAGGTGGACGAGGGTACGCATCGTGGCTCCTTTCAGATTTCTTCGGGCGGGGCCGAACCGGTCGCGCGCCGCTCGCGTGCAATGCGGCGCCGGTTCAGGGTGGTGGCCCCGGAGAGGCAGATGGCCAGCCAGGCGCAGCCTTCGGCCGTCGCCGCGAGCACGTCCGACAGGTAGTGCGCGCCGAGGTACATGCGCGAGAACGCCACCGAGAAGATCATCAGCGCCGCCAGCACGAAGGGCAGCACCCTGCCCGGCCAGCCGCGCGCCCGGCGCGCGAAGTAACACGCCAGCACGCCGTACAGCACCGTGGCCGCCATCGTATGGCCGCTGGGGAAGCTGTAGGTGCCCAGGCTGACGATGGGTTCCTCGAAATGGGGACGGGCGCGCTCGAAGGTCTCCTTCAGCGCCACGTTCAGCAGCATGCCTCCCGGCACCGCCGACCCCAGCGCCAGCACCCAGTAGCGGTGTCCGCGCCGGTACAGCCAGAGGCCGGCGGCGCACGCCAGGGCCAGCACGCCGGGCGTGCTGTGCAGGTGCGTGAGCACCAGCAGCGCCTGGCGCCACAGGTGGTTGTCGTGGGCATGCGCGTGCAGCCAGTTGGCGACCTCGACATCGAGCCGGGTGATCGGCGCGCCGGCGACGACATCGCCGGCCAGGCGCGCGAAGACGGCCATGGCGGCCACCAGCAGCGCGACGCCGACGGTCAGGTGGAGGCCGTATTCGCCCTCGGGCGAGAAGCGCGCCGCGGCGAAGCGGTGCAGGCGGGGGAAGACATTGTTCAGCATGCTGCACGATATGAGGGTGCTTGGCGAAAAAACCACAAAAATATTTTTACTGTATATCCACACAGTACCTGTAGATTTATACAGTAGTTGTGCTATTCTTTACTTACTGCACAACAACTCGATAAAAAGGAAACGCCATGACCACTCTGAACAGCTCCTTCGGCCTGGAATACGCACCTGTCCCTTTTATGGCCCGCATCGGCCGCCGCGAGATCCGGGTCACCCGTGATTTCCGCAAGCGCTTCTATGCGGTGAACCCGATCATCGAGTGCGACACCGGCGTCGACGCAGGCCACGTCGAGATCCTGCTGTTCCGCCGCTGGCTGCTGATCCTGTCCAGGGCCCACTGAAAATCTCATATTGTTAAGCGAATTTATTCGTTTTCCGATGGATGGCGGGAACGTACTCTACAGGTTCCCAACCATCGAAAGACAACAAATGTTTCGCAAGACAATCATCCGCTCGCTGGCAGCACTGACGCTGCTGGCCCAGTCCGCGGCTTTCGCGGCAGACGTTACCCTGCTCAACGTTTCGTACGATCCGACGCGTGAGCTCTACCAGGATTTCGACGCCGCGTTCGCCCGCCACTGGAAGGCAAAGAGCGGTGACAACGTCACGGTCAAGCAATCGCACGGCGGCTCGGGCAAGCAGGCGCGCGCCGTGATCGACGGCCTCCAGGCCGACGTCGTCACGCTGGCGCTTGCTTACGACATCGATGCTATCAGCGAACGTGGGCTGATTGCGCCCGGTTGGGAAAAGGAGCTGAACTATCGCAGCTCGCCTTACACCTCGACCATCGTGTTCCTGGTGCGCAAGGGTAACCCGAAACAGATCCGCGACTGGGGCGACCTGGTCAAGCCGGGCGTGTCCGTGATCACGCCGAACCCGAAGACCTCGGGCGGCGCGCGCTGGAACCACCTGGCGGCCTATGGCTACGCGCTGCGCCAGCCGGGCGGCTCGCCGCAGACGGCGCGCGAGTTCCTGGGACGCCTGTACAAGAACGTGCCGGTGCTCGATTCCGGCGCCCGCGGCGCGACCACCACCTTCGTGGAGCGCGGCATCGGCGACGTGCTGCTGGCCTGGGAAAACGAAGCCCTGCTCGCCCTGCGCGAACTGGGCCCGGACAAGTTCGAGATCATCGCTCCGTCGCTCAGCATCCTGGCCGAGCCGCCGGTGGCCGTGGTCGACAAGAACGTCGACAAGCGCGGCACCCGCAAGGTGGCGCAGGCTTACCTCGAGTACCTGTACAGCGACGAAGGCCAGGAGATCGTTGCCAAGAATTACTACCGTCCGGCGGTGGACCGTTTCGCGAAGAAATACGCGACGCAGTTCCCGAACATCAAGCTGTTCAATATCAGCGAACTGGGCGGCTGGACCCAGGCGCAGAAGGCGCACTTCGCGGATGGCGGCGTGTTCGACCAGATCTATGCGCCTGGCAAGTAATCCCCAGGGTGGACAAGCTTGTCCACGCGTCGATAGTGAGCGGAACGATCATCGAGCCCGATATGGTGCCGATCACTATCGACGCGTCGGCGGCATCGCCGCCAACCCTACCCATCCCTCCTCCTCAGCCATCACCGGCCCCATCAAAAAAACCGCTTGAAATTCCCCCATCGGCCACGACGTGATCTATTCGATAACGCGTGGCCTGCCCGGCGCCGCCGTGGCAGTCCTTCCTGGTCCAACGCACGGAAAGGATTCGATATGTCAGTCAAACTCCGGAAACTCAGCGAACAGGTCATGGTCATCACCGGCGCCACCAGCGGCATCGGCCTGACCACCGCCCGCATGGCCGCCGAACGCGGCGTGAAACTGGTGCTGGCCGCACGGGCGGCCGATGCGCTCGACGAACTGGCCAGCGAACTGCGCGTCAAGGGCGTCGCGGTCGCCACCGTGGCGGCCGACGTCGGCAACATCGCCGATGTCGAACGCATCGGCCAGGTCGCCATGGAACGCTTCGGGCGCATCGATACCTGGGTCAACAATGCGGGGGTCTCGGTCTTCGGCCGTCTCGAGGACGTCTCGCCCGAAGACCACCACCGCCTGTTCCAGACCAATTTCTGGGGTGTGGTGAACGGCTCGCTGGAAGCGGTGAAGCGCATGAAGACCCGCGGCGGCGGCGCCCTCATCAACATCGGCAGCGAAGTGTCGGACCGCGCCGTGCCGCTGCAGGGGATGTACTCCGCGTCCAAGCACGCGGTGAAAGCCTTCACCGAGTCGCTGCGCATGGAACTGGAAAAGGAAGATGCGCCGCTGTCGGTCACGCTGGTCAAGCCGGCCGCCATCGACACCATGTTCGCGGTGCACGCCAAGAACTACATGGACAAGGAACCGGCCCTGCCCCCGCCGATCTACGCGCCGGAACTGGTGGCCGACGCCATCCTGTACGCGGCCCAGCATCCGAAGCGCGACGTGTTCGTGGGCGGCGCCTCGAAGATGATCTCGGCCGGCTCGCGCGCCATGCCCGGCCTGTTCGACCGCTACATGCGCGCAACCATGTTCAAGCAGCAGAAGTCGCCCGTCACGACCCTCCCGGGCCGCCGCGACGCGCTGCATGCGCCCGACCACACGCACGAACTGCGCCAGCGCCAGGGCATGCGGCACCACGTCGCCGAGAACAGCCTGTACACGAAGGCCAGCCTGCGCTCGGGTCCGCTCATGACCGCCCTGCTGGGCGGCGGCGCGCTATTTGCGGCCCTTACCCTGTCCCGGCGGCTGGCTCGATAGGAAGTCGGTGTCCTCCTCGGTCAGCGGCAGATCGGGGATGGACTCGATGTGGTCGGTGTCGATGTCGGCGCCATCCTTGGCAACGGTATCGCGGCCGGCCGCGGCCCGCTCGCCGGTGCCGCCCATGTCGCTGTCACCCGAAAAATTCGCGTCGCCCACGTCCGGGCCCGCGGTACCGTGCGCGTGGCTGGCCTCCAGGTCCGAGGTCGTGCCTTCGTCGAAATCGAGTCGCTGCTCCGGATCGAGGTTGCCCGCGAAACCGGGGCCGCCCACCACGTCGCTGCCGGTGTCGGAAATGTCGCTCGGACCGAGCGAGTCGATGCCGTGACCCTTGCCCAGGCTACGGTCGGGTCGTTCCGGGAAGTTGTCCGGATCAAGTGTGCTAGCGCCAGTCATGATGCCTCCAGTAGATGATCATTGAACCATGGAGACAGCGTACTGACTTTCGCCGTACAGCGGCGCAGCGCTGGGCAAGGACCTAGAACGCGCGCCGCATCCCGACATTGATGGCCGCGCCGCTGCCCGGACGCACGCTGCCGAGCGGGACGGCGCTCAGGTGCTGGATGCGCGAATACGCGGCGTAGAAGTCGAGCCTGCGCGACACCGCATAGCTGGCCCCGACGGCCACCTGGCGCGCGTCGCGGTCGGCCGGATCGCGGTCGTTCTTGCGGATGAACGAGGCCAGCAGCGTGGTCGCATGGCCGACCGGCACCGCCACCCCGGCCAGCACGTCGCGGCTGTTGGTCGAGGGCGTGGTCGCGATGCCGACGCTGTAGGGATTGTCGGGATTGAACAGCGGCGAACTGCCCCAGCCCTTGCTGGCGCTATAGGCCGCATAGGCAGTGCCCCAGTCGAAGCGCATGTTGGCGGCGAGGAGGGAATTCTTGGCCGCCATGCTGATGCCGACCTGGTCGTAGCGGGTGATCTTGGCCACGTTGCGGTTCTGGTGGGCGGCGCGGATCGTCAGGGGTCCGGCCTTGAGGCCGACCGTCATGCCCCAGGCGCGTCCCGCGGGCGAGCCGTCGACATCGCCCTTGCGCCACTGGGTGCCGGTCGACAGGCCGGCGACACTGCCCTGGTAGGTGACGCTGTCTTCGGCGCGCCGGCCGTTCGGCGCGGCGGCGCCGGCCAGGCCGCCGTGGAAGGGATCGGCGACATCGTTGATCGCCATGTATTCGAGGCTGTACTGCCGTCCGACCGCGAGCGTGCCCGGCGCGCCCTGCAGCCGACGCAGCGCGCCAGCGTTCTCTTCCTGCTCGATCGTGAAGATGGCGGGCGCATCCGCCTGCGCCGCCAGCGCTGCCTGGCCGGGCGCACGCGTGCCCTGCACACAGCTGTCGGTGCAGGCGTATTCCTTGACAGCCCCGGCGTTGGCGCCCCCATGCGGGGTCACCGTGTCTTGCGCCGAGACGCATGCCGCGCTTCCTCCGAGCACGACACATGCGACGATTGACAATTTCATAGCGTCATCCCTCTCTGGCCCTAAGTTAGCCGCTTAGTTCCGAGACGATCTGTCTAATACCGCACACAACTCTAGGGTAGGCCAAAAAACCGGGTTTTGAAACCCGCCGAGCCGAACTTTTATGCATATCGCTTGATCGAGCGCCTTACAATGGGCGGAATTTATTTTGGCCAATAACAAGGACAATCGATGAGACACGCCGCCCGTTTCCTTTCCCTGCTCGGCTTTGCGCTGTGTACCGCGCTTGCCCCGCTGCACGTGTCTGCCCAGCAAGCCCAGCCGGCGGCGGGCGGGCACGTGGACTGGTCGCGCAGCGCGAACATCTACGAAGTCAACATCCGCCAGTACACCAGGGAGGGGACGTTCAAGGCCTTTGCCGCCCACCTGCCGCGCCTGCGCAAGATGGGCGTCGACATCCTGTGGCTGATGCCGGTGCAGCCGATCGGCGCAATGAACCGCAAGGGCACGCTCGGCAGCTACTACGCGGTGCGCGACTACACGGCGGTCAATCCCGAGTTCGGCACGCTGGACGACTTCAAGCGCCTGGTGCAGCAGGCCCAGGGCCTGGGCATGCGCGTGATCCTCGACTGGGTCGCGAACCACACCGCCTTCGACCATCCGTGGACGGTCGAGCACAAGGACTGGTACCTGAAGAACGACAAGGGCGAGATCTATCCGGTCACCTATACCGAGGGCGCGGAGCCGGAGTACTGGACCGACGTGACCGGCCTGGACTGGAAGCAGCCCGGCCTGTGGAAGGGCATGGGCGAGGCGATGGCGTTCTGGGTGCGCGAGACCGGCATCGACGGCTTCCGCGCCGACGTCGCGGCCAAGGTGCCGACCGCGTTCTGGGAGCAGACCCGGGTCGAGCTGGAGAAGATCAAGCCGGTGTTCATGCTGGCCGAGGCCTGGCAGCCGGAACTGCACGGCGCCTTCGACATGACCTATGGCTGGGACACCCTGGGCATCTTCAAGGACATCGCCAAGGGCAAATCCGATGCCCGCGCCCTGCGCGCCTTCCTCGAGAAACCGCCGCTGCCCTACCCCGCCCACGCCTACCGCATGCGCTTCACCAGCAACCACGACGAGAACTCCTGGCACGGCAGCGACGCCGAGCACTATGGGCCGGCGTTCAAGGCGATGGCGGTGCTGGCGGCCACGCTGCCGGGCATGCCCCTGATCTACGGCGGCCAGGAAGCCGGCTTCGACAAGCGGCTGAAGTTCTTCGAGAAGGATCCGATCGACTGGAAGGACTATCCGTACGCCACCTTCTACGCCGGGCTGCTCAAGCTCAAGCACGACAACCGCGCGCTGTGGAATGGCCAGCACGGCGGACCGGCCAAGGTACTGGAGACCGGCAACGACAAGGTGTTCGCGTTCCGGCGCGAAAAGGATGGCAATGCGGTGTCGGTCGCGGTCAACCTGAGCGGGGCGCCGCAGCAGTACACGCTGCCGGGCGGTGCGGCGAAGCGCAGGCTGGCGGCCTGGGATTACCGGATCGACGCGCAGTAGCGTGGGCGGGTCTCCCGCCCACGCGTTCAACCGGCGTTCACACCCCCGATATGCGATTTGCCCGTATCACCGCGTGGGCGGAATCCGCCCACCCTACGTGTTCAACTACCGCCGCAAGGCCCCGAACGCCGCCGGCTCCCACTCGCGCAGCGCCAGCAGCAGGCCGCTGCCGCGGCGCTGCGCCAGCGGCGCCGCCAGGCTCTCCTCGTGCAGCTGCGCGAAGCGCGCCCGCAATTGCCGCAGTTCCGCGCGCAGCTTGGCCTGCGCGCTCTCGGTCAGCATGCCGTGCGCGAAATCGAGCGACTCGCCCTGCTGGTCGAAACCGCCATCGAGGAATTCGTGCATGCCCTGTTCGCGGAAGTAGCGCCGGATCGGCCCGTCGGCCAGCCAGTCGAAATCGCGCGCCACGTTCAGGCGGATGCGGTTACCCGGCAACAGCGTGATCAGCCGCAGGCGGTCCAGGCGCAGCAAATGCTGCACGCATTCGGCTTCGGTCAGCCGGTAGACGGCCAGCATGTCGGCCAGGCTCCAGTGATTCAGCGCGCACACCGCCACCAGCAGCAGCTTCGCGTCCGACACCAGCTCGCCCTCCTGCTCCGCGCTCAGGGTGCGCAGGCGGCGCTGGCCCTGCTGCGCTTCCTGCGCCAGTTCGGCCAGCGTGAAGCCGAGCAGGTTGCAGACCTCGATCACCCGGTCCAGCGTGAACTGCTCGCTCGCGAACAGGCGCTTGACGCTCGGCTCGGACAGGCCGAGGGCCGCCGCCACGTCGCGATAAGTCATCCCCTGCTGCTTCAGCTGGCGCTTGAGGGTGACGATGAGTTGGCTGATTTCTGACATGGCGTTCGGGCGACGGGAAGTGCGGCGAATGGTAGCAGCCCGCTTTGCATCCGGGCAAGCCCGCCCTCAGACAGGGTCGCCGCCAGCGCCACCTGGTTCTTGCCGGCGCGCTTGGCCGCATACATCGCGTGGTCGGCGCGCGCCAACCAGCCGTCCAGGTCCGGCGCCTCGTCCGGCCGGTGCAGCGCCACCCCGATGCTGGCGCCGACCGTCACCTCGGTGGTGCGCAGCGCGAAGGGTTCCTGGATGCGTTCCAGCAGCTTGCGCGCCGTGTCCTCGGCATCCAGGCCGTCGGTCAGCATCTCCAGCACGACGACGAACTCGTCGCCGGCCAGGCGCGCCACCATGTCGGTCTTGCGCAGGGCGTGGGCCAGGCGCGCGCCGAACTGGCGCAGCAGCTCGTCGCCCTCTTCGTGGCCATAGGTATCGTTGACCGCCTTGAAGCCGTCCATGTCGATGAACAGCAGGGCCGCCGGCCGGCCGACGCGCCGCGCGCGGCCCATCGCTTCCGGCAAGGCGCCGAGCAGCGCGCGGCGGTTCGGCAGGCCGGTCAGCACGTCGCGCAGCAGCAGCGCCTGCAGTTCGGCGGTGCGCTCGGCAACCGCGGTTTCCAGCCGCTCGTTCAGCGCCAGCAGCGCGCAGCGGCTTTCCCATTCGCTGCGCACGAGCTTGCCCATCGTGCTCGACAAGACATTGGCTTCATGGAAACCGTCGACCTGCGGGATCGGCGGCGGCTCCGCCCCGAGGGCGGTCGCCTCGGTGGCGCGTTCGATGGCCTGGCCCAGCTGCGCCATGGGACGGCTCAGGCGGCGCGCCAGCAGGGCCACGACGATGACCAGCGCCACGGCAAGCAGGATACTGCCGAGCAGCATGCGCCGCTGCAGGTCGCGCGTGCCTTCGAGCGCCTTGTCCTCGACCTGGCGCACCAGGACCGCCCAGCGCAGCGAGGCCGGATTGTCCGCTTCGCCGGTCTGGCTGTAGCCGGTCAGGTAGGTGCGGCCGTCCGGCCAGCGCTCGCGCAGCGCCCCGGTCTCGCCCTGCAGGGCCAGTTGCAGGCTGGTGGTCACGATCTTCTTCTCGACCAGCTCGTCCGGGCCGAGCATCACGGTGCCGTCGCCGCGCACCACGATGATCTCGGCGCCGTACTGGCGCAGGGCCGGGGTCAGCAGCCTGCGCGCGCGGCGCCGCGCCCAGTCCCAGCTCAGGTGCACCCCGAGCACGCCCAGCACCTCGCCCTTGGGCCCGAGCACCGGTCCGGAGAGATCGACGAAGCGCCAGGGGTCGGGGCTGCGCGGCAGCAGCTTGTCGAGCAGCAGCGCCGGATGGTAGTCGGTGGCATGGACGGTGTGCCGCCCGGCCTGGAACCAGGGACGCGCGCCGACGTTCGCGCCCTCCAGCAAGCCCTTGGTCGAGGCCACCACCTTGCCCTCGGGGTCGGCGATGCCGATCCAGGCGTAGTCGGGGAAGGTGCGCTGCAGGCTTTCCAGCGCCGCCCGGGCCGCGGCGGGATCGCGCGCCTGGCGTACCTGGGGCAGCTCGGTCAGCAGGCGGATGTCGCCGCCGGCCTGCTCGATGACCCGGTTCAGCGAGTCGCGCATCTGCCAGGACAATTGCTGCAGCCGCAGCTCGGCCTCGGCGCCGGCCTGGCGTACCGCGAAGTGGTTTACCAAAGTCAGTTGCAACACGACGGTCAGCGCCACGGTCGCGCATACGGCAATGGTCACCAGGCTGGACAGCCGCAATCTGCAGAGGAAGCCTTTCATGCAACACGAATGAAGTCAAAAGCTGACGATGATACTGCGATCCGGCGCTCACGTTGCCGAAAAGGCAGTACTTAACGGAATCTTTTATTCCCAAGAGGCTATTTTGGCTGAAAAGCAACACTCTCACACAAAATCACACTTCCGCAGCGCCTGTCCTGACCGGAAATCGCGGCATTGTGCTGCCGAACAATTACAAGCATGATCGCCATACTTCATCCAGGGATAACAGCATGACAAGCCACATGGACCGGTTCCAGGAGATGCAGATCTTTACCCGCATCGTGGAACGGCGCAGCTTCACCCTGGCCGCCGACGAACTGCAACTGCCGCGTGCGACCGTGACCAACGCCATCAAGCGCCTGGAAACCCGGATCGGCGCGCGGCTGCTGGAACGCACGACCCGGGTGGTGGCGCCGACGCTCGACGGCCAGGCGTATTACGAGCGCTGCGTGCGCCTGCTGGGCGACCTGGACGAGATGGACAGCGCGTTCTCGCAGTCCGCGCCGAGCGGCCTGTTGCGCGTCAGCCTGCAGGCAAGCCTGGCGCGCCATGTCGTCGCGCCCGCCCTGCCCGCTTTCCTGGCGCGCTATCCCGGCCTCGAGCTCCAGATCGGCGAAGGCGACCGCCTGGTCGACCTGGTGCGCGAAGGCATCGATTGCGTCCTGCGCGCGGGAAAGCTGCAGGATTCGTCGATGGTGGCGCAGCAGGTGACCCGGCTGGAACAGGTGAGTTGCGCCAGCCCCGCCTACCTGGCGCGCCACGGCCGGCCCGGCAGCCTGGACGAACTCGGGCGCCATCGCGCCGTCAATTTCATCTCGTCCGCGACCGGCAGGCCCTACCCGCTCGAATTCGTCGTGGACGGCGAACTGCGCCAGCTGACCCTGGCGGGCCCGGTAGCCGTGACGGGCGCCGACATGTACGCCGCCTGCGCGCTGGCCGGCCTGGGCATCGTGCAGGTGCCGCGCTACCGGATCGAGGCCGAACTGCGCGCCGGCGCACTCGAGATCGTCCTGCCCGCCCTGGCGCCGCCGCCGCTGCCGGTCTCGGTGCTGTATCCGCAGAGCCGGCAGCTGTCGCCACGGGTACGGGTCTTCGTCGACTGGCTCAGGGAGATCTTCGCCGGCAAAGATTCACGTTGACGAGCTGCCGGGCCCTCATTACGATCGAGACAAGTTTGTCGCATGCCCACGCTCCGGCCGTCGTTCCCGCTCATCCACACCAACACCACAGGAGACTCACCGATGCCCATCCCCCGCTCTCGCTCCCTGATTATGTTAGCGGTACCACTTGCCTTGTTCGCGCCGCTGGCGTCCGCATCCACCGGTCCGGTGATCAGGATCGACACGGGCAAGATCGAGGGCGCGATCAGCCACGGTATCGCAAGCTGGAAAGGCATCCCCTTCGCCGCCCCGCCGGTGGGCGCCCTGCGCTGGCGCGCGCCGCAGCCGGCGGCGGCGTGGAGCGGCGTGCGCCAGGCGGGCAGCTACGCCGCCGACTGCATGCAGCTGCCGTTCGCCAGCGATGCCGCCCCGCTCGGCACGGCGCCGGCCGAGGACTGCCTGTACCTGAACGTGTGGAAGCCGGCCAGGGCCAGCGGCAAGCTGCCGGTCATCGTCTGGATCTACGGCGGCGGCTTCGTGAACGGCGGATCGTCGCCGCCGACCTACTCTGGCGCCCCGCTGGCGCAGCAGGGGGCGGTGCTGGTCAGCTTCAACTATCGCCTCGGCCGCTTCGGCTTCTTCGCCCACCCGCAGCTCACGCGCGAGCATGCCGACGGCGCCCCGCTCGGCAACTACGGCTTCATGGACCAGCTGGCCGCGCTGCAGTGGGTCAAGCGCAATGTGGCGGCCTTCGGCGGCGATCCGGCCAACATCACCCTCATCGGTGAATCGGCGGGCGGCATGTCGGTCAACACCCTCCTGACCTCGCCCATGGCCAGGGGCCTGTTCGCGAAGGCCGTGGTGCTGTCCGGCGGCGACGGCGGCACGCCCGCGCCTGGCCTGGGCGCCGTCGAAAGGATCGGCGCCGATTTCGCCGCCGGCAAAGGCATCGCGGCGGACGATCCGCAGGCGCTGGACAAGCTGCGCGCCCTGCCCGCCGAACAGGTGGTCGATGGCCTCAACCTGGCGAACCGCTCGGTGCAGGGCGCGCCGACCTACCACGGCCCGTTCGCCGACGGCACACTGGCGATCGACTCGGGCGCCGCCTTCGCCGCGGGGCGCTTCCACAAGGTGCCGGTGATGATCGGCGCGACCGGCGCCGACATCGGCGGCAAGACCGGCTTCATGGTGGCCGGCGCGCGCAGCCTGGCCGCCACCCTGGCCGACCAGGGCGTGCCGGTGTACGCCTACCGCTTCTCGTATGTCGCCGACTCCGTGGGCGTGCCGGGCGCCCGCCATGCGACCGACATCCCCTTCTTCTTCGATACCGCCGACATCAAGTACGGCGCGAAGAGCACGGCCAGGGATGCCGCCATGAGCCGGGCGATGGCGACTTACCTGGTGAACTTCGCCAGGAAAGGCGATCCGAACGGCGCCGGGCTGCCGGCCTGGCCGCGCTACGCGCGCGCCAGGGACGAGATCATGGATTTCGCCGACACCGGCAAGCCGGTGGTGACGAAGGACCCATGGGGCGCCGAGATCGACGCTGCGCGGGCGGCGGTCGCCAGGCGCCAGTGACGGACCGGAACGGGCGGACGCTACCGGCGGCGACAGCCGGTAGCGGTCCGCTCGTTCGCCATGTGGCCAATTCGGTACATACAAAGAAAATATGTGTGAACTTGCCTTTACCCGAAGTTACAATATTATAAATTTCTTATAGACGATTCATCGTTCCCGTCTCGCGAGCTTGAAAAGACGTCCTGTCTTCCTTGCAGCATTGCAAGGCTTGTTTCTGACTACCTATTCAACCTACGGGCAGCCTGCTGCCCCGTTGCCCATTGGATCATGGATAGCAAAACTCTCAGCCAGAACTTTTCAGTCGCCAAGGTACTCGCCATTTTCATGGTGGTAACCAGCCACTGGTTCACCCATCTTCCCCTGTGGATTCCGTCTGCCGTCGCCCTGTTCATCTTCGGGTTTGCCTCGACCTTCTTTACCAGCCGGCTCCACGGGACGATCATCGATGTCGGGGCATTCTGGAAAAACAAAATCCAGCGGCTCGGCATCCGATATTGGTTCATCCTGGGCGTGCTGTCGGTGCTACTTATCCTGCAAGGCAAGGAGGTGTTCCACTGGCATAGCCTCGTCCATTTCATGGGGATGTCCGGGATCCTGAATCTCTTTGGAGCGAGTGAAAGCGGCCTGGGTCGCGGATTGTGGTTCTTCACGCTGTTATTGCTGTTCTATGTGCTCTACCCATATACAGCGAAAAGGCTGATTGCCTCCCGGGAGACCCCTTTTCTGCTGGCGATCGTGGTGGCAGCCCTGTTGCTTGTCAACCAGGAAGTACGCCTGGGTTTTTCGCTTTGGCTGACGATGATCGGCTTTATTCTCGGGATGTATATCGGCGTTAACCGCTTTCGACTGTCGCGGGCTTTATTGCTTGCCCTTGTTCTGCTATCCGCCTGCGCCTTCGGCATGCTGAATGCGTTCTTCGCCTACCGGGAACTGAACGGCCTGCTGTTATTTGTCCTGTCGACGGCGCTCGCGCTATGGCTCACGGTGGCCGAATGCCCCCGGTTTCAATTCATCGGTTCACTCGCCAGACTGGAAAAATATCTGCTTGAAATCTATCTGATCCACAGCTATTTCTTCATTCGTCCGACAGGTAACCCGATCGTCGATTTCGTTCTCAGTCTCGGGCTGATCCTCGCGGTGGCGATGATATTGAATACTGCCGGGAACAAAATCGTCGGATGGATGTTCCAGGCCAAGCCTCTGCGGGCTGCCCCATGAAGTCGCGTGCGACTTCATGGGGACCGCTCAGGGTTTTCCCGCCAGCCTGCCCAGCATGAATACCCAGTGGTCGACGTCGTCGTCGAGCGCCTTGACCGGCAGCCGTTCATCGCGGCCGTGCGCCCGCAGGTCATCCGGGACGATGCCCCACGAACCATCCACGCCATAGATCGGGATCCCGGCGATGCGGAACGGATTCGCGTCGCTGGCGCCGGTGCTCATTTCCGGGAACACGGGGGAGTCCGGGTGGCGCGCCTTCACCGCGTCCGTGTAGGCGCCGACCACGTCGGGCCGCAGGGGCGAGACGAGCGAGGACACCGCCTCGTCGTTGCGCGTCACGGCGATCGTCCGGTCGGCCACGATCTTCTCGAGTTCCGCCTTGATCGCATCGGGCGAGACGCCCGGCATGATGCGGCAGTTGACCGTGGCCGTCGCCAGCTGGGGCAAGGCATTGTCGGCATGGCCGCCGGCCAGGCGGGTGGCGACGCAGCGGGTGCGCGTGAGGCCGGTCTCGCCCTCGTCCGCCTCGATGGCGTCGGCGGCGCGGCCATCCTTCGGGTTCTTGAGCCACGCGCGCATGGCCTTGCCGAGTGCGCCGGGTTCGGTCTTTTCGCGTCCCGCGAAGTAGGCGCGGGTGGTCTCGTTGAGGCTTGGCGTGAAGCGGTAGCTTTCGAGGCGCCGCAGCGCGTTGGACAGCGCGTAGATGGCGTTGTCGGCGCGCGGCTTCGACGAATGCCCGCCGCGGTTGCGTGCGCTGAAGGTATAGGTCGCATAGGTCTTCTCGGCCGCCTGCAGCGAGAATCCGAGCGCCCGTCCGTCCGGCGCGAAGCCGCCGCCGCCGCCATCGGCATTCAGGCCGAATTCGACGTCGAGCAGCTCGCGCCAGGTAGTGGCGCCCAGTTCGGCGCCGTGGCTGGCCGTCTCCTCGTCCCCGGTGTAGAACACGATGATGTCGCGCGTCGGCTGGAAGCCACCTGCCCTGAGCTTCATGAGCGCCGCCGTGGTGGCCGCGATGCCCTGCTTGATGTCGCTGGTGCCGCGGCCGTAGTAGTAGCCGTCCTTCTCGGTGAAGACGAAGGGATCGGTGTCGCCCCAGTCCTCGCGCTTGGCCTCGACCACGTCCATGTGGGCCATGACCATGATCGGGCGCGCCGTCGGATTGCTTGCCCGCCAGCGCACGATCAGGGCCGCGGTTTTCTCATAGGGCATGACCCGGATATCGGCGTCCGGGAACCCGGCCGCACGGTACTGCTCAGCCAGGTAATGCGCCATTTCCGGAGTCCGCGTACCGCTCGGGACGGTCGGGATATTCACGGTGCGCTCCAGCAGTTCGCGCGCTTTCGCGTGCCAGGGGTCGTCGGCCGGGGTCGCGGTGGCGGCGCCGGCTGCACACAGCGCGGCGATCGGAAGCAGTTTGCGCAAGCTCATCTGGGGCATCCGGGGTAAGTTGTGATGCCCCAGTGTAACTGTTCAATTTATTAACAACAAGCGTGGAGCGATGCCGGCCGCGGCCTGATTGCTTGTGCAGGGGATCGGCGCCAGGCGCCCGTGGCGCTCAGCTGCCGAAGTAGCGCCCCGCCCGGTGCCAGGCCATCACCATGCCGCTCATGGCGATGGCGCTCAGCGCCGACCAGCCCACGCGTTGCGGCGCCACGAGCGACAGCGCCACCAGCAGGATGACGCTGTCGATGAGCACCTGGGTGCGGCCGGCATTGATGGCATAGGTCTTCTGCATCCACAGCGTGAGAATGCCGGTGCCGCCGACGCCGGCGCCATGGCGCGCCAGGGCCAGGATGCCCATGCCGCAGAAGGTGCCGCCGCCCAGGGCAGCCACCATGGGATCCACGTGCCCGATCACCAGCCCTTGGGGGATGAGCTTGAGCAGGGTCATGATCAGCACGCTGCCGGCCAGCGACTTCATGGTGAAGAGCGGCCCCATGAACAGGTAGCCGAACAGGAAGAACGGCACATTGATCAGCATGAACAGCAGGCCGACCGGTTGCTCGGTCACGTAGGACACCAGCAGCGCAATGCCCGCCACCCCGCCCGTGATCAGTCCGGCGGCCTGCAGCAGCAGGATCCCGGTGGAGACGAACAGCACGCCCACGGCGATCCCGTAGACGTCGTCCAGCAGGGAATGCGGCTTGACCGAAAGCGGACGGCTTGCCGGCGCCGTTTGCCGTTGCAGGGCGCCCTGCATCATCGCACCACCGCTGCGACCGGGGCGGAGAACGGCGTTGACGCGCGTCCGCGCGCACGCGGACAGCCGGCCGCGAATACGAAACCGCCCAGGCGGGACGAACACTCGACGAACATGGCGCGCCCGACCGGGGCGGGCAGGAGATGATGCTTCATTTTCCTTACAGTGTACAAAGGCAAACCCAGCCGCTGGTCGTGTCTGACCGTGGCAATCATGGTAATGAAATGGGGAAATCCGGGCGATAGCCCTCCATTATCGCCCATGTTGCACCGCAATGTAACTAAGGGACATCCACAAGTACATCACTCGGCGGCAAGTTGTTTAATACTCTACTGGTTTCGCCCATGGCAAAAGGGTAATGGCCAGGGAAAGCCTGCTAATATTACAAAAACAATGCCTGTCCAGTCGGGAGACGATCGCCCTGTCCCGGGCTGTCGTTTCGACGGACAAGGCAGACATTCATCCCGCACGCGTCCGGTTTCCTGCATGCGTGCGGTGACTATCAGTTCTGGAGACAAAGATGAGTCAACAACAAGTCGCCCTGGTCACGGGCGGCAGCGCCGGCATCGGCCGGGCCATTTGCGAAGCCTTGCTCGCGCAGGGCCGCACTGTCGTCAATCTCGACTACAACAAGCCGGACTGGAGCCACGAGAATCTCGTGTCCTTCCAGGCCGACCTGACGAAGGAACAGGAAACCAAGGCCATTGCCCAGCAGATCACGTCGGCCTACGACGTCACGGCGCTGGTCAACAACGCCGGCGCCACGCGCCCCGGCACGATCGACACGGCCACGATGGCCGACCTCGACTACGTGGTCGACCTGCACTTCAAGGCCACCATCATCCTGATCCAGGCGGCGCTGCCGGCGATGCGCGCCTCGGGCCAGGGCCGCATCGTCAACATGTCCTCGCGCGCCAGCCTCGGCAAGCCCGAGCGCATCGTCTATTCGGCCACCAAGGCCGGGCTGGTCGGCCTCACGCGCACGCTGGCGCTGGAGCTCGGCGGCGACGGCATCACGGTCAATGCCGTGGCGCCGGGCCCGATCGCGACGGACCTCTTCCGCAAGAGCAATCCCGACGGGGCGCCGCAGACGAAGCGCATCATCGACAGCATCGTCGTGAAGCGTCTCGGCACGCCGGAGGACGTGGCGCGCGCCGCCATGTTCTTCCTGTCGCCCGACAACGGGTTCGTCACCGGCCAGGTGCTCTATGTATGCGGCGGCACGACGCTCGGCGTTGCACCGATCTGATCCAGCTTCGCTACGGGGCCGCAGACCGTGCACCCGTGCATTCCTGTGGACGGGCCTGTCCCGTCCGCTTTGCGCCCAGGCGGCAACCCGCCTGTGTTGATTCAACTTCCTCGGAGGCTCTTCCATGCCACGTTTCTCTTCTGATGCCGCTCTGAAGCGCCGCACCTTCATCCTCGCCGCCGGGGCCGCCGTCGGCGCCCTGTCGCTGGCGCCCCTGGCTGCGCACGCCCAGGCGTTCCCGACCAAGTCCATCACGATCGTCGTGCCCTTCTCGGCCGGTGGCACCACCGACATCCTGGCGCGCGTCATCGGACAATACATGAGCAAGGACCTTGGCCAGCCGGTGATCGTGGACAACCGCGCCGGCGCCGGCGGCAACATCGGCGCCCAGGCCGTGGCGCGTGCCACGCCCGACGGCTACACGCTGCTCATGGGTACGGTCGGTACGCATGCCATCAACCAGAGCCTCTACAAGAAGATGTCGTTCGACCCGATCAAGGACTTCGCGCCGCTGTCGCGCGTGGCCCTGGTGCCGAACCTGCTGGTGGCCAACCCGTCGCAGCCCTTCAAGAATGTGAAGGAAATGATTGCTTATGCCAAGGCCAATCCGGGCAAGGTCACTTTCGGCTCGTCGGGCAATGGCAGCTCCATTCACCTTTCCGGCGAACTGTTCAAGCACATGGCCGGCGTCGACATGCAGCACGTGGCGTATCGCGGCAGTGCGCCGGCGGTGACCGACCTGCTCGGCGGGCAGATCGCGGTGATGTTCGACAATATGCCGTCGGCGATTGGGCATGTGAAGACCGGAAAGCTGCGTCCGCTGGCGGTGACCACGCCGAAGCGCTCGCCGGCGCTGCCGGATGTGCCGACCATTGCCGAGGCTGGCGTGCCGGGGTATGAAGCGACGTCGTGGTTCGGGTTGCTGGCGCCGGCCAAGACGCCTGCGACGGTGGTGGCCAAGCTGAATGCGTCCATTCTCAAGGCGCTGGCTGATCCGGAGGTGAAGAAGAAGATGGCGGAGCAAGGAGCGGAGCCGTATGGGGAGAAGCCGGAGCAGTTTGCGGCCTTTATTCAGAGCGAGACGGCGAAGTGGGGCAAGATTGTGAAGCAGTCGGGGGCGACTGCGGAGTGATCGCGAGATAGCCTAGTCTTTCTCCGCAAGAAGAACAAAAAGCCCCAACTTCTGGGGCTTTTTCACAATTGTAGTGGAAGCGGTGTCAGCAGTATTTTCACTATGAAAAAGAAGACATTTTTTAGCGGCTACCCACCGGCCTACCCACTGCCCTCTTCACTCAACGTTTTAGGAAATATTCCTTAGTATAGATTCGGCGCCGAATCGTCCAGTAAATTCCACGATCGACGCAGGCTGTGTAAAAACGCTGGCAAGAGGCTGCACCGCAAAACCCAGCCTCTCAAAACGGCCGCTACGGCTGCGCATGAATACGCACCCATTACAAGCAATATTATCCAGCCTCAAGTCGATAACCTGCGCTATTTACATATTCCTCAACTTCATCAATCAGGTTCTTCAAATAATTGAGCGTAGCGTCCTTGAGTGCACTTAATTGCTGAATGGACAATTCGCGACCATACTCTTCAAAAGAAACTTCACCATGAGCTAATTTATTTCTTCCATTCTTGATTGTTTGCAGCTCACTTGCAGTTTCCCTCACCACCACCCCATATTTTGAAAAAGTTTCTTTGATTTTTCGGGAATCAAGGTTCCCGCTATAGAGAGAATAGTGCTTTTCCATTTCCTCATAGGAAACTTCAAATTTCGCATTTCTCATCAACATACCAATTAAACTTTGAACAAAAGGAACGGCATCATGAAAGCTTTGCTTCTTCTCGATCACAGAATTAAAATATACCAGGGTAAGATCCTTGATTTTATCATTTAAATCAAAATACCCCACATCCTTAGATATTACGACTTCATGAATCCTAATCAATAGCTTAGTAACCACCGATTCTACAATGTTATACAAGAGTAGTATGGCCGAAGCTTTTTGCGTTGTCTTAACAGTGGTAGGCAAATTCACATAATTGCCTTGATAATGCAAAAGATACTCACCATCTTCAATCTTCCTCAACAGATCGAGGTATTGATCGATCTCACTCCTTCTAGCGGTAAAATCACCACGTATTGAAATCATTTTGCACCAAGCTCAATAAGCATATCGAAAATAAAATCAACTCGACCTTTGAGGCGAGTCTTCTGGTGCAATTCATTGGCAACGTGGGTAAACTTCTTAAACTCGCCGTCCTTTAGATATTTTTCAATAGTTTCAGGCTTAAACTTCTCGAAGTCTGGCTTATGGTTAACACTTTCGAGATAGCGCCAAACCCCCACAGAAATAGCCTCGAATACTGAACGCTTGGTTTGCGGATTTCTAGTATGTCTAAACCCATATGGGAAACATTTATCGACGAAATCGACCACAGCATTAATTTTACGCGCATGCTTTGACATTTCAATCTCACGCCCGGTCTCGTCCAAGTCTTCTAATTCTCTATTCTTTTTATCCAAGTATGCATCCAAATAGCCAGCAATACCGCTACCGCTGATCCCTTTCTGATGCATATCATTTTCAGAAATCGCAAAGAATCTCAACAGCAACTCTTCACGCTCTTGCCGCTTCTCCAGCCATTTGTCAATTAGCGTAAGATTCGAGAATTTCTCCTCCGTCTTACAGTAATCATATAGGAATTCATTAAACGGCCCAATATAGATGCCTTTTCTCTTCTCCATCGGCTTTAGAAGATCGCTACCCCTATTAATCCTTTCAAACATGTCCTTTTTAACATCATCGGCAGTTTCTTCGGAAAGGACGATAAGCCGTAAAGCTGTGCTCAATATCTTGCCTCGGCGCGAAACGTCTAGTTCATTAAATTTATATCCATTTAGAGCATCAAGCGATTCCAGATTATTGAGTTCAAGCTCATTCCTAACGAAACTGTGGAGCGTTCGCACCCTCTGGGAACCGTCTACTATTTCCCAAGAGCTATCCTTGTTTTCGGCGACAAAAATGAAGGGAATTGGCAATCCGAGAATAATAGATTCGATCAGCTTAGACTGTCTTTTCCGATCCCAAGTAAAGTCACGCTGATATTCTGGAATAAAGATGTAATTATACTTCCCTGGATCCGTTACCTTTTCCGAGTTTACCTCATCAAGACTTGAATCGTATTTTGCGACAATTACCTCGACAGTTAAGTCGCGAATGTCATAACGTACAGATTTTCTTTTCTGATAAATCTGGTCCTCAACCTCTGATAACTGCATGCGATGGTTTTGGCTACTCATAAATATTTTCCAATAACGTGTAAAGTGGTTAGGCAAAGCAAACTTTTAGCAGGTCGACCAAGTTTATTTCAGGCTGGAGATGACGTAACGAACGTGCATTGGCACCTTTAGAATTTTTAGCAAAGAGCGGGATTACCTGCTTACGAAGTTATAGAGACTTTCATGATTTACGATGTCAATAAGAATTAGCAATCTCAAAAATCCCTCAGGAACTCGAAAGACTCAGTAGAATTTGACATCATTAAGGAACTAAAAACACGCATTCTAGAAGTCATAGGGGAGTCAGACCTAATACTAGACCAGACATAGAGCTTGTTTCTGTACTGTATTTACAATACGAATTTGATGGAAACTCAGCTTCACCTCGCTTCACCATCGATATCAATTTTCCGAAATGAAGCCACGCGTGCGCCAGATCGCGCGGACGTAATCTTGAAATCTATATCCCTCGCCGAGCAAGAGCTTGTCAGCGTGGTCCGATACGATGACTTGAGGGATCACGCCAGTGCGCTTACCTGTCTCTGCGCAAAATTTCGCGAGTTGAGTAAACATGTTGGTCACGGCCTTCATATCTTCATCAACGTCGTCCTCGCGCTTAGCTTGCTTGGCCAACACCCCAGCGTCGAATTCATCCGCATCATCTAAAGACGCCGGGAAGTAAACTTGGGTAGGTTGATCCAAGAAGAGGATTGGCGGAATTTTACAGCCACTCTCTGAACGCGCGGCGAATTGGTAGTGTAATGCCATAAATAGGACCAAGTGGGAGTACAGCCAATTCGCACCACTTCCCATTGACCGGAGATAAACGCGCGTTTTAGCATCCTGCTGATACCACAGATCAAACGTCTCTATATCGAACCGAAGTGCCGAAGGTTTGTACGTTTCCTCAAAGTCAAAGTGGTTGCCGAGCTCGCACATTTTAGCATCGATATCTTGACTCAATAGATGGAGCCTATCTTTAATGTCGTATTGAGCGAGTAGCCCAGCAAGTCGTTCCACCTCTTTGAGCCAAAGTTTTTCTTGCTCAGATAGCTCTGATTCAGGTTTAGCCAACTGATCTTGAATAGCGATCTCCAGTCGGAGCTTGGCTTTTGTCGCCTGTTCATTAATCGATTTTGAAGTTTTGAGCCTTTCGATTTCTTCATCGAACGGCCGGATATCGGCCTGAATGTGACGAAGCTCCTCATTTACAACGTTGAGTTCATTCAAGAGCTTTCGGCGCTCATCCGCGAAGCTCTCTCGGGCATAGGAAGAGAGTTTGAGCTCCTTGTTTAGCCACTCAATAGCACCTACAAGCTTGTTGGCTTCAACAGCAGGAGTTGAACTGTGAGTTTCACACAGAGGACAGTAGGCCTCAGATAACACCGTGGACACTGGCAACCTTTCCGCCATCATGCCCAGGCTAAATTGAGTTGCCGATGTGATTGAGTCATTAATCATCCTAACTTGGCCCTGAAGCTTACGCTTCTTTACAAGGGCGTTCGATTGCTGTGCTTGTAGTTCCCCCCGGCGTATTTCGATTTTATCCGAAAGAACATCAATTTTAATCGAGCGTTCGGAAATTAATTTTAGAAATAGCTTTGGCTTTAGATATATCTCTTCAGCCGTGGCATTCACAAGTGAAAAGCCGGCCAAGCTCTCGAAATCGGTTAAGTGGCGATTATAAGAAGCAATAGCCGCTTCTCTACGCTGTGCCTGCTTTGGAATTTGTGCCTGGAGTTTGTTAAGCTCGTATTTTGCAACCTCGAATTCCTTATAAAGGTCGAAATAGTTTTCATCGACAAGGCCCATGAGGATTTTAAAATGGTTGATTGCTTGGTCGCGCTTTTCCTTCTCGTCAAAGCGATAAAAGATTGCATGCTTGTTAGCAATCAAATTCTGGTGCTGAAGCATGAAGGACAAAAAACTCCGAACTGACGGAGTTGGAGATTTTTTGCGACCTACCGCTTTGAGGAATGGATCTTCATCAACATTTTCCAAAGTGATCCCAAAATACCTCCCGATGCTTTTCTTAAAGTCAGAAAGCGGCATGTAGTGTTTGGGATCGAAAAATGCTTTCGGTCGCTCGATGAATTTTAACAGTTGATCTGCATCGGTACCTTGTACCTCTAACAGGAAGCAGCGTTCCGATTTCTTCTTCCGTCCAGCTACGAGAAAGTAACCGGGAAATTGCAGCGCGATGAAGAACATCTCGGCTCGCTCAGTGATTTTGCCCACGGGAATAGTATCTTCGGTACTACCTAGACAATAATCGAATATTTCAAGGATCGCACTTTTGCCAGTGGAGGACTTACCGGTGATTACATTGAGCCCAGACTCGAAACGTACATAGTGAAGCTTCTCTTTGATGTCAACGACACCGATGTATCGCAGAAAGCATTTCATAGCGACTTAAATCCTAACGTCCTGTAAATGGAAACAATATCGACTTCAGCGAAAATGATAGACAGTCGGCGAGCGGCTTCAAGTTGATTTGGGTTGGCATTATCTGTCGTGACATCGCCTGCTGTCTTCACCGTCAAGCCATCCGTGATTTCAATCTTTCCCTCTGCTTTAAGAACAAGCATTGCAGCGTGAGTCAGCGGTTTGAACTGCTGAGCGTTTCGAGTCAATCCCACAAGCCTAGACTGCTCTTTACAGAGGGTCCGAAGATTGCTAGTTTTCCTTACAGTAAGAAGATATTCCTGCATAGCAGGGTATAACACCATAGGAAGCACTAAATAGCTGAGCAGAAAATCTCTTTCGCGAGGCTGAGAGCTGGCGAAGAACTGATGAATGACTGGAGCTAATGCAATAGGTGAGCGATGAAGCGTAAAAAGGTGTTCAACAGGGCCTCTAGTCATTTCCAAAGCCTCCAGTGAAACTCCTTAAGTGGGCTTGCAGGCTCTTCGTCAGCCAACATATGGTAAATTCCATTACGGAATTCAATAGGCGTGAAATCGTAGGTACTAAAGCGCTCAGCAGCTTCGGCGCAACGTTCATCATAAAAAGTACAGGATGCCTTTTGTAGCTCAGCATGAGACCACGCCGAACTACATTTCCGCATGAAGCTCGACCGACTAGATCGATGCATCCTTAGCTGATTCTTGCTGTAGTCTTCTATGTCCTCTTGGGCCGTAGTGCAGTCCTTGATCAGTTCAGCAATGTATTGCTGTGCATGAAGCAAGTCAGCTGTTGCTTGAAGAATGATCTCTTCGTCACTGCCAATTTCATCTAGTTTTATGGCATAGAGGCGATCGCGCACATCCATTCTGGAGGCTTCGATCTCTACATCATCGCTGTTAAGACGCGGGAATTTCAACGACCCAATAAGGTATCGGGCGGTAAGTTCAGCGAATTTTTTATCAAACTCTGCAGCGGTAAATCTCCAGCCTCCTGTAATCTTAAGAGCGCTGGTCATGAAACCGAAGAGGTCATCTAGAAAAGAGTCCATGCGATGCGGTTGGATACCCTTGAGATAGCGCATTTTGTATGTGGAAATCAGCCCTAGCAAGTCGGGCTGGTCCGTGATTATCTTGACCTTAGATAAAGCTTCCATCAATGACTCTCGAACGTTCGTTGCCAACACCTTGCGCTGAAGTTTCAGCACTTCCGATGGATTGACACTTTTACGCTCAATCTTCCCATCGTCAGAGGCCTTATCGTTTGGCTTGCTTCCGCCGTTATCCGCAGATTGCTTTGCCTTTTCAAACCTAGCCTCGGCCGCCTCGTGAATAGTTTTAAGTACAGCCAGACGGCCATGGACATCGAGTTGCTCCCAATTCTTTAGCGACGCACGCTCGCCATATGCTTGAGTCGTCAAAAGAATAAGATTGGCATATTGTTGGTGACGAAAATCGGGCTTTAGCCAATTATTGAGTGTGTTCCAAAAATTTTCGTGACCGTCGGTCAAGCTATCACCGTAGTCCTTGATCTCTACTTGGTCACGCCCCTCCACAGTCACGTCACCGAAGACCTCAATCCATAGCACGTCGTGCTTTTCGAGAGTATGACAGTAGTTAATCGCCACATGAATCTGGTACTTCAAAGCCTCAAAAAGCTTCGTAGCATCAAAGTCGAGTTTTACGTTCACACCGCTCCAATCTTTATAAAAACGATCGACGACACAACAATTGGTTGCGCTTTTTTCGCCTGGGATTATCCTATACTGTATAAAAATACAGCTTTTCCCTGAGAAGACTAAAGCTTATCAGCATTCATTGGCCGAAAGCAATTCATGACATTGCTCAGTTCAATTTGGCACCTTCGCGCTTTGCAAGCCTGGAAACGAGCCCTGTATCGTAGTAGCTAGGGCTGTGGGGTAAGAAACGCTGGGACTTGGCTGTTCAAGACTTCCGCTGTGCAGCTTTCGCGAGGGTAGGACAGGTAACCCTTTCGAGGCAAATTCAGTGCCAACGCGTCACGACATGTGCCGGTACAGACAGCCAGATAGAACTTTATCGCCTACGGTCCGCTGTTTCGAAATCCCGCACTGGCAATATTTGGGGCAGCGGGAAGCCACGGCGTGAGGGATGTATGCCGCTCCCTTCGCTGATGTTTACTCGGGCGGCAGCGGTAGATTAAAGCCTCTGGCGTAGATGATGATGCATTAGCGGGGCTCTTCCTTGTTGGACGGCTCCTCCCTAATCAACATCGCTTGCCCAACGAGCAAAGGTTAACGTTTTGAGACGCTAGTCTATCCTGCCCGAAGAACCGAACCCAAAAATGCAGTCTTCAACGCGTTCGATCTCCATGCGAACGGCGCCGACACCGGCATTTGCGCAATACCTCAGCAGTCACCGGAAGTCAAACTGCCGTTCAGCATCCGCACCACATGACCCTGCCACGCGCTTACGCAACTGCGAGGCGACGCGGCACTAAATCAATCTGGCCGATGCGACCATAGGGCAACGGCTCACATTCACACTGGAGGCATACATGGATCAGCAAGCGATTGACACCGTTATCGAGCGGCGCGCATCAAGCAACCGTGCCGACATTCGGTTCATCAGGTTGAAGGAGGTGATGGCGATCTGCGGGAAGTCGCGCAGCAGTGTCTACGACGCGATCAAGAGGGGCGCTTTCCCAAGACCAGTAAAGCTCCAGGGTCGATCGGCGGCATGGATCAAGAGCGAAGTCGAGCAGTGGGCCGTGCAGTGCATTCGTGCTAGCCGCCGAGACTGCAACTCCTAGCCTGCCGCCCCACTGTCGAGTAATCCCAAGAGACGCCGTAGTTCCGCTGTCACTTCCGTCAGGCCCGGCGCTATGAGCTTGCTTTTCGAGAGGAAGGCTTGCCACTGCTGCTGTTTGATCGGACTCACCGCAAAGGAATCAGATAGCCCGAGGGGCGCCGCCTTCGGCACCTCGATTCGGCGGCGGGCAAACGTGGCCTGGATCGCCTGAGGGAGAACAGCCTCATCGATTTCAGCATAGGTGGCAAGGAACCACAGGTCGAAGTAATCCTTCAGGCGCGTGTTGGCCATACCCAGGCTGACGATCGCTTCGTACTTCTCGGCGATCACGGTGTACACGGGATAGGCACGCAACGATGGTGGCGCGACATCCTCCAGGAGCGCCGGAAACTGCACGAGTTCTGCTGCAGGCGTAACGGCATCGCCGTATCCAACGTCGATCTGCACCGAGCAGCGCGCACCGTCCAGTGTGCCGAGCAGTGTAACTCGCACGCCTTCATAGTTGGCTTCCTTGCGAATCCGCGCCGCCTGCACGCTGCCCTGGTCGAAGACCATCCCGTCATCGGATGGCTGAACACAGACCTGCTGAAAGACCTCGATCAGGTCGTCAAGCTCGGAAGGTCCGAAGCCAAGCAAGTCGATGTCCCGGGTTGGCCAGTGCGGCTGGTCGAACCACAAGTCGAAGAGGAGCGCCCCCTTCAGCAGGAACTGATCGGTCCAAGGCGACACGCTCAAACGGTACAGCAGCCGCTCGAGCGAATACCGCGTCAGGATCAGGTTGAAGTCCGTCCTGTCGGCCCTTGCGCGGTTCAGAAGCCGTGCGCGAACCGATGCAGCGCGATTCGTTGCTTTCATGCCGCCCCCACCGCTTCCAGATACGGACGCATGACGTTTGCTACCCTGCAGATCTCCGCGTAGCGCCACAGTTCGTCCATCGTCGCACGCTTACCGTTCCAGGCTTCGCGCAGGGCCTCGAGCGCAACATCGAGGCCAATCTTGTTGCGGAACTTGAAGCAGTCAGCAACCGTCTTCGCCACGCTGAACACGCGCACCTGGGCGCCAGCAAGGTCTGCAATTTCGACGCCCTCGGTCATCGCCGGTCCCGACATGCGGACTACCCGTAGCGGCGGATAATCGAAACGCGGAGCACGAGCCTTGTGCGGTATGGCGAGCCAGACGTCGGATGACTGCTGCGTGGTCAGATCATGAAAACGCAGCGCGGAAAGCAGGCATAGCACCCCGCTTCCACTGCGTGTCGTTACCTCGGCAAAGCTCTCGTACTCGGACGCAGACCGGTCGGGCAATGTGTACAGGCCTCGGCCGAGTTTGAGCAGCCGGCCTTCGTCGGTCAGCGAGGCCAGCAGTGCGCGCGATGCACCGGCACTGTCCACATCTCGTGTACGCAGTATGCCTTTGGACCGGGCAAGCTCAAGAATTCGTTCAGCTTGTTGACTCATGAAGCCAGTCTACACAAAACATCGGCACTTATCCATATTTGCCGACATTTTGTTCAATATCTCCTATTCTGGAGTGCCTGAACTGGATGCAGACTGAAGGTATCGAATCCACTAGATTTGCCTACGATTGCAAAACCGATCGATTGCCCTACGGCAGCATGCTTCGGCATACAATTGATGAGTCGACAAAACACACCGAAGGTCATGCAGACCATTCCTCACTACGATCAGAACGCCGAGCAGCTTGTCTACCAGTACGAATCGCTGACCTTCGAGCATGTGCACCCTGCTCTGCTGGATCTGCTGCCACCGCCCGGCGCGACGATTCTGGACGTCGGCGCCGGTTCCGGAAGGGACGCCGCCTGGTTTGCGGCCAAAGGATACGATGTCGTCGCCGCCGAGCCCTCGGAAGCGATGCGCACGCTGGCGCGCCAGCGCCATCCTTCGCCACGCATTCACTGGCTGGCTGACAGCCTGCCGGACCTGGCCCAGGTACGCCGGCTGGGACTTACCTTCGATCTGATCCTGCTCTCGGCGGTCTGGATGCACGTTCCACCGGCTGCACGCCAGCGTGCCCTGCGAAAGCTGGCGACGCTGCTGTCGCCAAATGGGCGCATCGCCATCAGCCTTCGCATCGGCCCACCCGATACCGATCGCGCCATGTACGAGGTGACGCTGCCGGAGCTGACGTCGATGGCCCAGCAGTTCGGCCTCAGGCTGGTACGCACCGACGACAGCCCCGACCGGTTGGGCCGGCCGGGCATTTCGTGGACGACTGCAGTTCTTGGGCTACCGGATGATGGCTTGGGCGCACTTCCCCTGCTACGCCATTTGATCCTCACAGACAGCAAGGCATCGACCTACAAGATCGCACTGCTGCGCATCCTCGCCAGGATCGCCGATACCGCGGCGGGTGCCGCGCGCCACGAGTCGGAGTTCGTCGTCCTGCCAATGGGCCTGGTGGCACTGTTCTGGCTACGCATGTACAAGCCACTCATCGAAGGCGGGCTTCCCCAGATGCCACCCAACCGGGCCGGAAACGCTCCAGGCTTCGTGGACAACAACTTCACGGCCTTACGTCCTATTCGCCCGGTGGACCTGCGCGCTGGGATGGCGTTCCATGACGACACGGCGCGGCACCTTCATGGCAGCCTGTGGGAGATCTCCAGGCTGATACGCGACATGCCAGTCAAACACCTGCGCTGGCCGGCGAGCGACGAGAACATCTTCCACATCAGGCACCAGCGTCGCACATCGACACCGGCAAGCCTGACGATCGACGACCCTTTCCTGTGGAGCTTCGGCGAGTTCCACGTTCCGCTCCAGATCTGGGATGCGCTGAGCCACTACAGCGTGTGGGTCGAACCAGTCCTCGTTGCGGAATGGGTGCGCCTGATGGAGTCCTACGCGGGGCAACTCGGCCCGGCACTCGGCCAGACTGCGTATTCGCTGCTTGCCTGGGCAAACCCCGAACGCGACACCAGCTTCGCCCGTGCCGCCGTCGAACGGCTTCGCACCCGGGGCAAGTCCGTCTACTGCGTCTGGTCGGGCCAACGCCTGCGGGACGACTACGACATCGACCACTGCTTTCCCTTCGCCGCCTGGCCCTGCGGGGACGCCTGGAACTTGATGCCGGCATCGAAGCGGATCAACAACGAGAAGTCGAACCGCCTCGTCACGCAGACTGCGCTGGAGCGGGCCAGCGACCGGATCACCGCATGGTGGGAAGAGGCCTTCCTGACGGCGGGTACCGATGCACGTCACCGTTTTTTTCTCGAAGCTGAACAAACCCTGCCGATGCTGGAGAGCGCCGCTTCTCCGTCAGACCTGATCGATGCGATGAAGGTGCAGCGCATTCGCCTGGCCAGGGAACAGGGTTTGCGTCCATGGGAGCCGGCGGCGTGCCGGAAGCGGCTCATGTTCGATCCGGAGCTCGGCTGACCGATAACTGAGCCAAGGTCCCGAATTTCGTCATGACGTAATTCGCTGACGCATTCACTTCAGGGGAGAGGGTGTGTCGCCTGCGTGTAACGTCGCCCCTGCCTCGGCACGCATAGGCTTTACCTGGAAATACGCGCTCCACTCCGGGGAATCGAGCGCCATCGTCGCGAGAACCTTGTCGTCCTCTGCCAGGACGAGCTTTTCAACGAATTCTCGTTGCGTGCTGCCGTGGCGTCTCGCGAGTCTCGCCAAGGCCAGGGCACAACCAGTGCTGAGCCATAGACTAACCCTCTTCTGCCCGTCGTTTGCGCCGCATGCCTGCCGCGCCCGATACGCCGCTTGTCGTTCCGCCGTCGTTTTCGCTTTGCTCATGGCCCCCCTCGATGGAAAGGAAAAGGTAGTCCGTTAGAGCGTAACGGATCGCCATGGTGGATTGCTTGATCCAGGTCGCGTGTTCACGACTGACCTCTCTACCCACCGGTATCGATCGCGGACGCGCCGTCAGCGCCTGGGCGCCGGATCGACTGCGCAGTAGTCGGCCCAGGCCTGCATCAGGACGACACGCTTGTCGAGCAGGTCCCCGCGCCGGTATGCCGCCTCCACCCTGTCGGGCAGGTTGTGCGCCAGCGCGTGTTCGCACACCTCGCGAGGGAACGCGTTATTTTCCCACTCCGCACACCAGTCGCGGAACGTCGAACGGAAGCCGTGAACGGTGATGTCACTGCGTCCCATTCGCCGCAGGACGGCCGTCAGGCTCATGTCGGAAAGTGTCGCCTTCGTGTCCCGCCCTGGAAAAACAAAGCGCCCACGGCGCTCCAGCGCACGCAGGAGAGCGATCACGCCCGTGGACAGCGGGACGCGGTGCTCCTTCCCTGCCTTCATGCGCTCGGCGGGGATGGTCCACAGCTTCGCTTCCAGGTCGATCTCGTCCCAGCTTGCGCCACGCACTTCGCCCGACCGGCACGCCGTCAGGATCGCGAACTCGATCGCGCGAGCCGAGCTACCCTCGCGCTGCCGCAGCACCGTCATGAAGCTGCCCACTTCACGCCATGGCAACGCGGGATGGTTCTTGACCGGCGCGATCTTGTTCGGGTTGGCGAGCAGGTTCTCCAGGTGCCCGCGCCAGCGCGCCGGATTTACGTCATGACGTAATTTGCGCGTGGCCGCCCAGTCCAGGATGCTCTCGATGCGCCCGCGCAGGCGGGTGGCGGTCTCCGTCTTCGTCTTCCAGATGGGACTGAGCACCTTCACGACCAGGTCCGTATCCACGTCGGCCACCGGCAGCGAACCGATGACAGGGCTGGCATACATGGCGAGCGTGGTCTCCCATTGCGCCGTATGTTTGGCATTCTTCCAGCTGCCGCGATGCGCGTCGATGTACGATGCGGCGCATTCGTCGAAAGTCACGCGCTTGGCCTGGCGCTGCGCATGCTCGGCGCGGGCTTTGTCCCGTTCTTCCAGCGGGTCGCGCTTATCCAGCAGAAGCAGGCGGCATTCCCGGGCCTTTTCACGCGCCAGCGCCAGGTCCACGGTAATGCATGATCCGAGCCCCATTTCGCGGCGCCGGCCGGCGAGATCGTAGCGAAAAATCCAGCTCTTCGATCCGCTTTTCGAGACCTGGAGCCACAATCCGCCGCCGTCGCCGTAAAGACCTGGCCGCGTCACGGAACGCACCTTGATCGCAGAGAGCTTGTTGATCGTGTAGCTCATCAGTGTACCCACCTTTCGACCACATTCTTCACTCTCAAACCTACCCACCGCCCTACCCACTCTGAAGAGCGGGATGCAGGTAAATTCTAGTGGACGTCGGTGGACACCGATTTTGACATTTCTCCTATGAGGAGACGAAAAAAAGCCCCAACATGTGGGGCTCTTGTTCAGTATGCTTGGCGGAAGCGGTGAGATTCGAACTCACGAACGGTTTCACCCGTCGGCAGTTTTCAAGACTGCTGCCTTCAACCACTCGGCCACGCTTCCTTGGGGGAACCGGCATTATACATAAATCATGCGCCGGTCAGGCACTTCTCATCCGTGTTCAGCCGATGACCAGCCAGTTCTCGCGCAAGCTCCGTTCGAACTCATAAGCCGGCAGCGGCTTCGCATACAGGTAGCCCTGCACCTCATCGCACCCCGCTTCGCGCAGGAACTCCAGCTGCTCGACCGTCTCCACCCCTTCCGCGATCACCCGCAAGCGAAGCTGGCGCGCCATGCTGATGATGGTCCCCGCGATCGCGCAGTCGCTGAAGTCCGCCGGTATCCCGGTGGTAAACGACCGATCGATCTTCAAGGTATGAATCGGGAAGCGCTTCAGGTACGACAGGCTCGAATACCCGGTCCCGAAGTCATCCAGCGACAACGCCACCCCCAGCGCCGTGATCCGATCCATGATCCCGGTCACCCGCTCGAAGTCGTGCATCAGCGTGCTCTCGGTGATCTCCAGCTCCAGCCACGACGCATCGAGCCGATAGCGCCGCAGCGTATCCGCCACCCGCGACGGCAGCGACTGCGTGAACTCGCGCGCCGACACATTCACCGCCAGCCTGAACGGCGACAACCCTGCGCGCTGCCAGATCGCAGCCTGCGCGCAGGCCTGCTCCAGCACCCACTCGCCCACCTGCACGATCAGCCCCGTGGTCTCGGCCAGCGGAATGAACTCCACCGGCGGAATCAGCCCGCGCTGCGGATGCACCCAGCGCACCAGCGCCTCCGCGCCCACGATGCGGCCGCTGGCGATCTCGAACTTCGGCTGGTAGTACAGGATCAGCTCACCATTGCCGAGCGCATGGCGCAGCCCGGATTCGATCCGCATCCGCTCCTGCATCCCCTGGTTCATGTCCTGGCTGTAGAACGCCACGCTGCGGTCCGGATTGGCGTCGGCCTGCTTGGCGCGCTCCATCGCGATATCGGCCAGCCCGATCAGGGTCTCGGCATCGTTGCCGTTCTGCGGGAAGACGCTGATGCCGATGCTGGCGCCCACGCGCAGGTCGTGGCCCGCGATCATGAAGGGCGCGTCGAGCGCGGCCTGCAGCTTCTGGGCCACGGTGGTGGCTTCGAAGTGCTGGCGCATGTCGAACAGCCCAATGGCGAATTCGTCGCCGCTCAGGCGCGCCACCACGTCCTCGTCGCGCAACGTGTCGCGGAAGCGCTGCGCCACCTGGCACAGCAGCTCGTCGCCGATGCGGCGACCCAGGGTGTCGTTGATGCGCTTGAAGCGGTTCAGGTCGACGAACAGCACGCAGCCCGAGCCTTCGTTGCGCTGGGCGACGATCAGGGCCTGGTCGACCAGGCGCGCGAACAGCGTGCGGTTCGGCAGGTCGGTCAGCTCGTCGTAGTAGGCCAGGTGGTGCAGCTGTTCCTCGGCCTGCTTGCGCTCGGTGATGTCGGTCAGGTAGGCGATCAGCCCGATCGGCCGCTCGGCCAGGTCGCGCAGCGGCGACAGCGACAGGCTGGCCCAGAACACTTCGCCCGATTTCTTGCGGCGCCGGACTTCCATCATGCGCCCGCCCTGCTCCGCGAACACGTCGTGGAAGCCCTCTTCCTCGTCGGCGTACAGGAACAGGATGTTGCGGCCGATCGCTTCCAGCGCGGAGTAGCCGAACAGCTGCTCGGCGCCGCGGTTCCAGCTGGTGATGTAGCCCATCTGGTCCATGGTCAGCACCGACTCGTGGATCTGGTCCAGGATCTGCGACTGGTGCGCCAGCTGCGCCTCCATCTGCGCGTAGGCATGGGTCGAGCGCTGGGCCAGCGTATGCATCTGCATCAGGCTGGCCGTCAGGTGCGCCAGCGCCGCCAGCTGGCGCTGCTCGTGGTCGCAGTAGACGGGGAGTCCGCTGACCTCGTAGTAGCCAAGCTGCTCGGTCCCCGCGACCACGGCGTGGCGCAGCACCGGCGCACCGCAGCCGCCCGGCTCGACAGGTGCTGCATCCAGGACGAAGCGCCCCTCCGGGCTGGCCAGCAGTTCGCGCGCCACGCGGCCCAGTTCCAGCGCCAGCGCCTCGCCGCGCAGGCGCAGCACGGCATCGCACACGGCGGTCGTGCCGCCGACAAAGTCAACCGATACCAGCTCGTGCATGTCAGACATTCCGGCTCACCTGGATCGCCCAGTGGTAGGCCAGCAGCTGGCTGCGCCACCAGCCATCGCGGTCCACGCCCGCCTCCAGCAGGTCGCGCTCGGCCGGATGGCTTTCGGTCAGGCGCAGCCAGCTTCCCAGGGTGCCGGATCGCTCCAGCAGCGCGCCCGCGACCTCGTCCGGCAGGCAGAGGTCGGCCGCGATGTCGCACATCGGCATGCGCAGCAGGCGGTCGAGCAGCGAGAACACGCCGGTCATGAAGGCCAGGTCCTGCTCGTCGCGCTCGCCGCCCTGCTGCTTGCACAGCGCCTCCAGCTGGGCGCCGCGGCGCGCCGCCAGCGGCAGCAGCAGGTTGGGCAGGCCGTCCGGCTGCTGGCGCGCGTACAGCAGCAGCTGCAGCCAGCGCTGCAGCTGGCGCCGGCCCAGCAGGTTGATCGCCTGGTTGAAGCTGGTGATCTGGGTGCTGACCGCGAAGGCCGCCGAATTCACCAGCTTGAGCAGGTGGTAGGACAGGGTCGGGTCCTGGCGCAGCTGCTGTTCCAGCTCGCGCGAATCGGCGTCGCGCGCCAGCAGGCCGAGCAGGGTCAGCAGGCGGCGGCGCGAGCTGCCGTCGTCGCCCGGGGACGGCGCCGCATCCGGGTCGACGGGATAATCGCCGCTGAACCAGTCGAAGCCGGCGTTCTCGCATTCGGAGAAGCGCTGGGCGCTCCCGATGCCATGCGCCAGGTGCGGCCCGAACAGCGCCGCCAGGCGGCCTGCGGGTGGCGCATCGAGGGCGCAGTCGCGCGCCACCGAGCGCAGCGCGGCCGGCGCCTTGACACCGTCCGGGAGCGGGCCGTCGAGCCAGACGCGGTAGCCGAATTCATGGAGTTCGACCAGGCGGCGCGGCGCGCCCTCCTGCTCCAGCGCGGCGGCCGGGATCACGAAGCCGATGCGGTTGGCCGGCAGCAGCGCCAGCACCGGCGGGGTCAGGTCCGCCGGGCGCTCGAGCATCAGGAGCGCGTCCAGCGGGGCGATCGCGGCCAGCAGGTCGGGCTGGCCGAACACGGCCTGCAGGCGCGCCGGAAGATCGGCGCCGCCGCGCAGCCGCAGGCATAGCGCCACCCACTCGTTCTGCGCGTTCGCGACCGGTTCGATTGCTACCAATGGTGATGGGTCGGGGTCCTGCGCAGCCATTTGATGATTCTGAATAGTTATTCAGCCAATCTTATTGCACTGATTATCAGAATGCAACCACTTATGTTTCCATGAGGATACACTTTGTCAATATTCAGACGTTTTCGTCGAAACCCGCGCGCTGGACCGCGAAACGGATCAGTCCAGCCTGCCCCTCGATCCCGAGCTTGCGCTTGATGTTGAGGCGGTGGGTTTCGACGGTCCGCACCGACAGGTCGAGCTCGCGCGCGATCTGCTTGTTCGACTGGCCGGCCGCGATATGCTTCAGGACTTCCTGCTCGCGCTGGGTCAGCTGGTTGTCCGAGGACAGCGGGCTGGCGAGCTGGCGCGCCAGCGCGGCGCTGTAGTAGATGCCGCCGCGTACCACGGTGTCGATCGCCAGCACGATGTCCTTGCCGGGGGCGTCCTTCAGCACATAGCCGCGCGCGCCCGCCTGCATCGCCTGGCTGACGTATTCCGGCTTGTCGTGCATCGACAGGATCAGCACCGCGATGCCCGGATAGCGCGCGGTCAGCTGGGCGGTCGCCTCGATGCCGCTGCCGCCGCGCATGTTCACGTCCATCAGCACCAGGTCGGGCTTGCACTCCCCCGCCCGCTCGAGCGCTTCCTGGCCCGATCCGGCCTCGCCGATCACGCGCAGGTGCGGCGCCGCTTCCAGCCGGGCGCGCAGGCCGTCGCGCACCAGGGGGTGGTCGTCCACCAGCAGGATCTTCACCTGCTGATTCGTCGCCTGTTGATTCGTCGGCTCTTGATTCGTCGCTTCCTGGGTCGTCATGCCTGTTCCTTCAGGTCGATGCGGGCCGTCACGCAGGTGCCGGCCGGCGAGGAGTCGATCGCGAACCGGCCGCCGATCGCTTCCATCCTTTCCATCATGTTGCGCAGCCCGATGCCGCGCTGCGGGTGCACGGCCACGCCGTCGGCGTCGAAGCCGGCGCCGTCGTCGGCGATCGTCAGGCTCACGCAGCAGCCGTGGCGCACCAGCGCCATGTCGATGCGCTCGGCGCCCGCGTGGCGCTCGGCGTTCGTCAGCGCCTCCTGCGCGATGCGGAACAGCACCGTGCCAGCCATCTCGGGCAAGGCCTCGAAGGCGCCTTCGGCGCGGAAGCGCACCGGGGTGCCGGCATGCTGGCCGAATTCGCTCGCCAGGTGGTCGAGCGCGGGCGCCAGGCCCATGTCGTCCAGCAGGCTCGGACGCAGGTCGTGCGAGATGCGGCGCACTTCGCCCAGCACCGACTTGACCTGCTCCACGGTGCGCTCCAGGCCCGCGCGCGCCTGCTGGCGCTTTTCCTCGTCGCCGCCGAGGCGGATGATGCCCGCCTCCAGCTGCAGCTTGACCGAGACCAGCGCCTGGCTGATCCCGTCGTGCAGGTCGCGCGACAGGCGCGCGCGCTCCTCTTCCTGCGATTCGACCACGCGCTGCGCCAGCGCCTTGAGCTTGGCGTCGGCCACGCGGTGCTCGCTGATGTTCAGCGCCAGCCCGCCCGAGGCCACGGCCAGCGCCGCCAGGATCGCCAGCCCGGCGATCCACAGCAGGGTTTCCTCGATGTTGCGCGACTGCTGGGCGTCGACCTGGGCCAGCGCGGCCTCGACGTCGTCGAGGTAGATGCCGGTGCCCATGGTCCAGCCCCAGTTCGCGACCGGCACCACGTAGCCGAGCTTGGGCGCGGGCTTGGCCGCGGAGGGCTTGACCCAGAAGTAGCGGTGGAAACCGCCGCCGGACCGGGCCCGCTCGACCAGGCGCTGGATGGTCAGCTCGCCGGTGGTGTCGCGCCACTCCCACATGTTGGTGCCGACCAGCTCCGGCTGGCGCGGGTGCATCAGGTTATTCCCCTGCATGTCGTACAGGAAGAAGTAGCCGTCGTCGCCATAGCTGAGCGCGGCCAGGATGCGCTTGGCCTCGGCCAGGGTGGCCGGGTCGCTGCGCCCGGACCGGGTCAGGTGGGCGATCGACTGCGTGGCCAGCGCCACGTAGTGGCGCAGCTCGGCCTCCTTGCTGTCCAGGTAGGCGCGCTGGATGGTGGCGCGCTGCTGCTGCGCCAGCGTGACCGCCTGCTCGCGCACGAACAGGGCGATCGCGCACAGCGCCACGATCAGCGGCGCGATCGCCAGCACGGTGACTTTTTGCCTCAGGCGCATAGGCGCTCCGCATCGAATACTTGCATGGACGCATTCTACGTCCGCGCAGGGAAACAGGTCTACGTACTAGTACGTAGCGACTGCGTAATCATGCGCTTGCGGCGCTGTTAATAGTGCAAGATACTCGCCGGTAGCTGTGAATAATGCATCGGCACGCACCGGTGAATAACAAGTACCCATCCATTTCGGAGGAGCCACCATGAAACGTATATCGAACGCGCTCGGCTGGATCGCGCTGTCGATTCTGGGCGCATTTTCGCTCGGATACATCGCCGTCAAGCGCGGTGAAACCATCAACGCAATGTGGGTCGTCGCGGCCGCAGTCTGCGTCTACCTGATCGCTTACCGCTTCTACAGCCTGTACATCGCGAAGAACGTGATGCAGCTGGACCCCAAGCGCCAGACCCCTGCCTACAAATACAACGATGGTCTCGATTACGTCCCGACCAACAAGTACGTGCTGTTCGGTCACCACTTCGCGGCGATCGCCGGCGCCGGCCCGCTGGTCGGCCCGGTGCTGGCCGCCCAGATGGGCTACCTGCCCGGCATGATGTGGATCCTGGCCGGCGTCGTGTTCGCCGGCGCGGTCCAGGACTTCATCGTGCTGTTCATGTCGACGCGCCGCGACGGCCGCTCGCTGGGCGACCTGATCAAGTCCGAGATGGGCGAGATCCCCGGCATGATCGCGCTGCTCGGCACCTTCATGATCATGGTCATCATCCTGGCGGTGCTGGCGCTGATCGTCGTGAAGGCGCTGGCCGGCTCGCCGTGGGGCACCTTCACCGTGATGGCGACGATCCCGATCGCGCTGTTCATGGGCCTGTATTCGCGCTACGTGCGCGTCGGCCGCATCGGCGAGATCTCGCTGATCGGCTTCGTGCTGCTGATGCTCGCCATCATCGGCGGCCAGTGGGTGCATGACTCCCCGACCCTGGGCCCGATGTTCACCTTCAACGGCACCCAGCTGACCTGGATGCTGATCGGCTACGGCTTCGTCGCCGCCTCGATTCCCGTGTGGCTGCTGCTGGCCCCGCGCGACTACCTGTCGACCTTCCTGAAGATCGGCACCATCGTCGGCCTGGCGATCGGCATCCTGATCGTGGCGCCGGACCTGCGCATGCCGGCCGTGACCAAGTTCATCGACGGCTCCGGCCCGGTATGGTCGGGCAACCTGTTCCCCTTCCTGTTCATCACCATCGCCTGCGGCGCGGTGTCGGGCTTCCACGCGCTGATCTCCTCGGGCACCACGCCGAAGATGATCGAGAACGAATCGCACGCCCGCTTCATCGGCTACGGCGGCATGCTGATGGAATCCTTCGTCGCCATCATGGCGCTGGTGGCCGCCGCCACCATCGACCCGGGCGTCTACTTCGCGATGAACAGCCCGGCCGCATTGCTGGGCACCACCGCGCAGTCGGCCGCGGCCGCCGTGTCGCAGATGGGCTTCGTGATCACGCCCGAAACGCTCGACCAGATGGCCAAGGACGTCGGCGAGCACACCATCATCTCGCGCGCCGGCGGCGCCCCGACCCTGGCGGTCGGCATGGCCCACATCCTGTCGAACGTGATCGGCGGCCAGGCCATGATGGCGTTCTGGTACCACTTCGCGATCCTGTTCGAGGCGCTGTTCATCCTGACCGCCGTCGACGCGGGCACCCGCGCCGGCCGCTTCATGCTGCAGGACCTGCTGGGCGCCTTCGCTCCGGCGCTGAAGCGCACCGACTCGCTGCCGGCCAACCTGCTGGCCACCGGCCTGTGCGTCGCTGCCTGGGGTTATTTCCTGTACCAGGGCGTGGTCGATCCGCTGGGCGGCATCAACACCCTGTGGCCGCTGTTCGGCATCGCCAACCAGATGCTGGCCGGTATCGCGCTGATGCTGGGCACCTGCGTGCTGTTCAAGATGAAGCGCGCCAAGTACGCCTGGGTCACCATCGTGCCGACCCTGTGGCTGCTGGCCTGCACCCTGACCGCCGGCTGGCAGAAGATCTTCCACGCCGATCCGAAGGTCGGTTTCATCGCCCACGCCAACAAGTTCCAGGCCGCGCACGACGCCGGCACGGTGCTGGCCCCGGCCAAGACGGTCGAGCAGATGGAGCGCATCATCTTCAACGACTATGTCGACGCCACCCTGGCCGGCTTCTTCATGTTCGTGGTACTGTCGGTGCTGGTGTACGGCGTCCGCACGGTGATGGCGGCGCGCGCGCTCGACAGGCCGAGCGCGAAGGAGACCCCGTACGTCGCCATGTCGAACCCGCAGGTGCAGTGATGTTCGGCACCCTGGCCCAGGCAGGCAAGTACCTCGGGCAGAGCCTGCGCCTGATGGTCGGCCTGCCCGAATACGACACCTACCTGGCGCACATGGAGCGTACTCACCCGGATCAAACGCCGATGAGCTACGAGGAATTCTTCCGTGAACGCCAGGAGGCACGCTACAACAGCGCCAAGGCCGGGCGCTGCTGCTGAGTCGGCAGCCGGAAGACCGAGGAAAGGGATGCTGCGGCATCCCTTTTTTCATGGACGCAACACAACGCTTTGCTTCCCCGCACTTTGCGCTTGCGCAAGGCCGCCCCCTTCCCACCCACGTATATTTTTTTCTTGCGGAAATTGCATTCCGTAATGGAGGACCTGCCTCGTCCGTCGCCGGTCCGCTCCGCCGTGCCTGCGGGAATCGCGATGCCGAACTTCGAGCGCTCCAGCCTGAACCAGAAGCTGACCATCATCTCGCTGCTCTCGACCGCGACGGCGCTGCTGTTCGTGTTCGTCGCCTTCGCCGTGACCTCGGTGCTGAACCACCGCAAGGACGAGGCCATGCAACTGGCCTCGTTCGCGCGCGTGATCGGCGCTGCCAGCGCCGGCTCGCTGCTGCTGGTCGACCGCGGCCAGGCGAACACCACCCTGGCCGCGCTCGAGGGCCAGCGCGGCATCTCGGCCGCCACCCTGTACGACCGCCTCGGCCGGCCGCTGGCGCAGCACCGCGCTCCCGGGCGCAGCGAAGCCGGGCTGGAACCGCTCGACGCGGTCGACGCCGCCACGCTGCTTGACGCGAACCGGCGCGGCCAGTCGCTGCTGTCGCGCCACATGCGGGTGTTCCGCCAGGTCGACCACGGCGCGCTGCCGGTCGGGGTGGTGATGCTCGAAGCCGACCTGCTGCCCATGTGGCTCGACATCCTCGCCAGCCTGGGCGTGATCGGCCTGGCGATGGGCGCCTCGCTGCCGGTCTCGCTGGTGCTGGTGGGCCGCTTCAAGCACAGCGTCGCCGAACCGATCACGAAGCTGATCCATGCGGCGCAGAAGGTCTCGGCCAGCCAGAACTACGGCCTGCGCGTGAGCCACGGGCGCAGCGACGAACTGGGCCTGCTGATCGACAGCTTCAACACCATGCTGGCCCAGATCGAGGACCGCGGCGCGGCCCTGCTGCACCACCGCGACGAGCTGGAACGCCAGGTCGGGGTGCGCACCGAGCAGCTGGAAAAGGCCAAGAACGCCGCCGAGGCCGCGAGCCGGGCCAAGAGCGGCTTCCTGGCGACCATGAGCCACGAGATCCGCACGCCCATGAACGGGGTGCTGGGCATGACCGAGATGCTGCTGGCCACCGGCCTCACCGAGGCCCAGCGCAACTACACCACCCTGGTCAAGCGCTCGGGCGAGCACCTGCTGGTGATCATCAACGACATCCTCGACTTCTCGAAGATCGAGGCCGGCAAGCTGGCCATCGAGTACATCAACTTCAACCTGTGGGACCTGCTCGACGACATCCACAACGTCTACACCCCGCAGGCCGCCGGAAAAGGCATCGGCTTCGATTTCGACATCGCCAACGACATCCCGGTGGCGATCTGCGGCGACCCGAACCGGCTGCGCCAGATCATGGCCAACCTGCTCGGCAACGCGATCAAGTTCACCGACCAGGGCCGGATCATGGCGCGGGTGCGGGTGGCCGGCGAGGACGCGCAGAAGGTGGAGCTGCGCTTCGAGGTGCACGACACCGGCATCGGCATCTCGCGCGAGGCGCGCGCCCGCATCTTCGACGCGTTCTCGCAGGCCGACGACTCGACCACCCGCAAGTACGGCGGCACCGGCCTGGGCCTGGCGATCTCGAAGCAGCTGGTGGAGCTGATGGGCGGCACGATCGGAGTCGACAACGCCGCCACCCGCGGCTCGGTGTTCTGGTTCACGGTCAGCTTCGACAAGCGCCGGGTCGATCCGGACGCCCCCGGCCACCGCCAGCACACGCTGGAGGGCCTGCGGGTGCTGGTGGTCGACGAGCAGGACGCGAGCCGGCTCGAGCTCACCCAGCAGCTGGAAGCCTGGCGCGCATCCTGCGACGGCGCGGCCAGCGCCGCCGCGGCCTACGAGCGCCTGATGCAGGCGGCGCGCGCCGGCCGCCCCTACGATGCGGCGCTGCTGGACATGGAACTGAGCCGCACCAGCGGCCTGGCGCTGGCGGCCTCGATCCGCGCCGAGCCGGCGGCGCGTGCCACCCACCTGGTGCTACTCAGCCCCGAGCGGCTGGCGGCCGACCCGGTGCAGCGGCGCGAAGCCGGGGTCGCCTACCAGCTGGTCAAGCCGGCGCGCGCTGCCGACCTGTACGCCTGCATGGCGGCGCGCGCGGCGCGCCTGCACGGCGCCGCGACCCAGGCCGCGCCGCTGCCTGCCGAGCGGCCGGCGGCCTGCGTCACCGTCACGCCGCGTCCCGCCAGCGGGCGGCGCGCGCGGCGCGTGCTGCTGGCCGAGGACAATCCGGTGAACGTGGAGGTGGCCAGGGCGATGCTCGAGAGCCTGGGCCTGGAGGCGCACTGCGCGCGCAACGGCAGGGAAGCCCTGGACGCGGTGCAGGGCGGCGCCTGGGACGCGGTGCTGATGGATTGCCAGATGCCGGTCATGGACGGCTTCGCCGCCACCTCCGCGATCCGCCGCCACGAGCGCGAGGCCGGCCGCGCGCGCACCCTGCCCGTCATCGCCATCACCGCCAACGCGCTGCAGGGCGACCGCGAAGCCTGCCTCGCGGCCGGCATGGACGACTACCTGTCCAAGCCCTTCACCCAGCAGCAGCTGGCGGCCGTGATCGGGCGCTGGGTGGCCCTGCCGCTCACGGCCCAGCGCCACCACCTCGACCCGCCGCAGCCGGTGCGCGCCGCATCACCTGCGCCGCCGCCCGCGCCGCCGCGCCAGGAGCCGCCGGCGCAAGCCAGCCGGGACGCGGTCAGCCCGGCCGCGCTGGAGAATATCCGCGCCCTCGGCCGCGACGGCGGCGACGCGCTGGTGCAGAAGGTGGTGTCGGCCTACATGCGCGAGACCCCGCGCCACCTGGCGGCGCTGCGCGAGGCGCTGGCGGTCCTGGATGCCGAAGCGATCCGGCGCATCGCCCACAGCCTCAAGTCGGCCAGCGCCAACATCGGCGCGGGACGGCTGGCGGCGCTGTGCCGCGACCTCGAACAGCTCGGGCGTGCCGGCAGCGTCGACGGCGCCGCGCCGCTTCTCGCCGACCTGGAACGGGAATTTCCGTCGGTCAGACTATCGCTCCACGCCCTGCTAGAAAAGGAAACCTGATGCCAGCCTCATCGCAAACCCAGCGCGGAACGGTCCTGGTGGCGGACGACGATCCGGTGATGCGTCTCCTGATGCTCGAGATGCTGGCCCAGGTCGGGCTCGACGCCATCGAGGCCACCGACGGCCTCGACGCGGTCGAGCTGGCGCACAGCCGCAAGCCCGACCTGATCCTGATGGACGTCGACATGCCGCGCATGGACGGTTTCGCCGCCTGCGCCGCGATCCGCCGCGCCGAGCGCGACGGCGCCAGCGTGCCGGTCGTGATGGTCACCGGGGGCGACGACCTGGAGGCGGTGACCCATGCCTACGAGGCCGGCGCGACCGACTTCGTGTCCAAGCCGATCAACTGGCCGATCCTGGGTCATCGCGTGCTCTACGTGCTGCGCGCCAGCGACGCCATCGCCCGCCTGCGCATCGCCGACGCCCACAACCGCGCGGTGCTGGCGGCCATTCCCGACACCTTCTTCCGCCTCGACGCGGACGGTTTCTACCTCGACTACGAGCCGGGCCACGAGAGGCCCGGGCAGGAGCGCAGCGGCGGCGGACACCCTGCCCAGCCGGCGCCCGGCGAGCAGCGCTTCGTCGGCCGCCACATCGGCGACGTGCTGCCAGCGGACATCGCGCAGCGGGTGATGGAACAGATGAAGACCGTGCTCGCCACCCAGCAGGTGCGCTCGGTCGAATACGAACTGCTGGACTGCGGCGTGGTCCAGCATGTCGAGGCGCGCCTGGTGGCCACCAGCCCGTCGCAGGTGCTGGGCCTGGTGCGCGACATCAGCGAGCGCAAGCGCGCCGAGGAACAGATCCGGCGCCTGGCCTACTGCGACGGCCTGACCGGCATCCCGAACCGCCAGGCCTTCCTGGAGACCCTGGAGCGCGAGCTGCAGCGCTCCAAGGTCGGCAACAAGAAGTTCGCGGTGCTGTTCATGGACCTGGACGCCTTCAAGCGCATCAACGACACGCTCGGCCACAATGCCGGCGACCAGCTGCTGAAGATGGTCTCGGACCGGCTGCGCGAGACCACGCGCCCGAGCGACCTGGTGTCGCGCGGCGACAATGCCAGCAACCTCGCGCGCCTGGGCGGCGACGAATTCACGATCCTGATTCCCGACCTGGAACGGGTCGAGCATGCGCTCAATGTCGCGCACCGGGTCAAGGAAGCGATGCGGCGCCCCTTCCTCATCGAGGGCAACGAGATCTTTGTGACGGCCAGCATCGGCATCTCGCTGTTCCCCGAGGATGGCGACGACTGCGGTTCGCTGCTCAAGTACGCCGACACCGCGATGTACCACGCCAAGAACTGCGGCAAGAACAACGCCAAGCTGTACAGCTCCTCGCTGACCATGCAGATCATGAGCCACGTGAAGCTCGAGGTGGGTTTGCGCAAGGCGCTCCAGAACGACGAGCTGTACCTGCTGTACCAGCCGCAGCGCGACGTGCGTTCGTCCGAGATCGTCGGGGTCGAGGCGCTGGTGCGCTGGCGCCATCCCGAGCGCGGCCTGGTGCCGCCGACCGAGTTCATCCCGCTGGCCGAGGAGACCGGCCTGATCGTCCCGATCGGCGAATGGGTGCTGCGCACCGCCTGCCGCCAGGCGCGCGCCTGGCAGCGCCTGACCCGGCGCACCCTGCGCATGGCGGTCAACCTGTCGGCCAAGCAGTTCAAGGACGAGAACCTGTCGCAGATCGTGCTGTCGGCGCTGCACGACACGGGGCTCGATCCGCGCCTGCTGGAGCTGGAACTGACCGAAGGCACCCTGATGGACGACGCCCGCGCCACCCTGGTCACGCTGGAGCAGCTGCGCGGCATCGGCGTGTACCTGTCGATCGACGACTTCGGCACCGGCTATTCGTCGATGAACTACCTGAAGCGCTTCGACGTGCGCGCGCTGAAGATCGACCGCAGCTTCATCTGCGGCCTGCCCCAGGATTCCGAGAACGCGGCCATCACGCGCGCCATCATCGCGATGGCGCACGGACTGAAGATGGTGGTGGTGGCGGAAGGGGTGGAGACCGGGGAGCAGCTGCTGCTGCTCGAGGAGTATGGCTGCGATATGGTGCAGGGCTACTACCTGGGGCATCCGTCGAGTGCGGAGGCGATTACCGACATGCTGGGGAGCATACGACTTGCCCTGCCGTAGGGCGGGCGGGTGCCCCGCCCACGCGGTGATAGCTACAGGCGGGATTATCGTGCCCGATAGCGGAACCGTTAACGATCACCGCGTGGACGGCGCAAGCCGTCCACCCTACGGGACGAAGCGCAAGGTATGCCGCGCCGCCCCCGGCAACAGCGGCACCGCCCTGCCCTCCGCCCACTCCGCATGCCCGGCCAGGAAGAACGGCGACAGCGGATGCCCGCTCTGCCCGCCCGGCATGTTGAACAGCCCTTCCTCCTCCCGGCCCGGCGACACCACCAGCCGCTCCGACTGGCCGAACTTCGGGCCGGCCACGCGCGGCATGTGGGCGTCGCCCGCCAGCCGGTCTTCCGGCGCGGCCAGCAGCACGCGCAATGCCGGCGCCGCCATGCTGATCGGATGCGCGATGTTCGCCCTGTTGCGCTCGCCCCAGGAGGCCTGGGCCAGGGTCTTGCCGTCCGCCGTCAGCGCCCCGATCACGCGGTCGATCGCGGCCAGTTGCAGCGCGCGCCAGCTGGCGTGGCCGGCCGGCAGCCAGCCCTGCGGCTCCTCGTCGAGCAGGCGCGCGACCACCAGCGGCCAGCGGGTGCCGGCGAGCGCCGCCGTCGCCTTCGGGTCGAGTTCCCTGAGCGCCGCGTCGGCGCGCCCGTACAGCAGCTCGTGCAGCGCCCACATGGCGTCGCGCGCCAGCCGGTAGCCCACCGAGCCGACGCTGGCCCGGCCGTCCCAGCTGGATTCCAGCAGGCGCCGGAACTCGGCGCGCTGCGGATGGCCGGCCAGCGCGCCGGCATCCAGCACCGCCAGCGCGCGCCGGCGCCAGTCGGCGATGAACAGCGCGCGGTCGTCGAGCGCCGCGCCGAAGGCCCGGGGCACGTCCATCTTGTCACCGAGCGCGCCCAGCGCCTCGCCCAGCTGGTGGTTGCGCGCGCCGAGGTCGAAGCCGCCGTCGCCGATCCGGGTCGCGCCCTCGCCCAGCAGCTGGCGGCTGTTGGCGGTGGTGATCTGGCCGGTGAGCGGGTTCAGCACGCGCGGATAGTCCTGCGGCGCCAGCAGCCCGCTCCAGGTCGCGGCCGCGCCGTCCAGCGCGATCGGGAAGGTGGCGGCCGGCGGCGCCATGGTGCGCCGCGGCAGCACCCCGGCGATGGTCCAGCCGATGTTGCCGCTCGCATCGCCCGCGACGAAGTTCTGCGCCGGGATGCCGTCGCCGGCCGCGATCGCCAGCGCCGCGTCGACGCTGGCCGCCTGCTCCAGCCTGACGTGGTGCATGTTCAGGGCCGCCGGATCGTGGGCGATCCAGTGCACGGCGTACTCGCGCCCCTTGACGGCGCGGATCGGTCCGAGCGAGGTCTCGCGCACCACCATGCGTTCCGGCGGCGCGCCCTTCACCGCGATCGTCTCGACATGGCTGGCCGGGGTCTCCCAGCCGCCAGGCGTGCGCACCTGTCCCGGACGCGCGGGATCGCGGCCGAGTTCGACCAGGTCGAGCAGGTCGGCATAGCTGTTGGTGAAGCCCCAGGCCACCTGGCCGTTGCTGCCGACGATGAGCGAGGGCGGCGTGCCCGGCAGGGTGACGCCGACCAGGCGCCGCTGGCCGCCGCGCGGATCCGGGAAACGCAGCGCCAGGCGGTACCAGGTATTCGGCAGCTGCAGGCCCAGGTGCATGTCGTCGGCCACGATCGCCGCGCCGGTGCTGCTGCGGCTGCCGGCCACCGCATAGTTGTTGCTGCCGACCGCATCGGTGACATCGGCCCCGGCCAGCGTCGCCGGGGTGACCGGCGCTGCGCCCCACCAGCCGGGTGCGCGCGCCGGAATCGGGGCCGGCGGCGGCGCCGCGCCGCCGTCGAGCGCCAGGTCGAAGCGGCTCGCATCCGGCAGCAGGAAGGCCAGCTGGGCGGCGTCGCTGTGCTCGCGCATCCAGCCGCGCGCCAGCTCGCGCGGCGCGATGTTGCTCTGCAGGTCGAGGTACATCGCCCACACCACCAGCAGCGAATCCTGCGCCGTCCAGGGACGCGGCGTGCTGCCGGCCAGCGCGTATTCGAAGGGATGCGCGCGCAGCGCTTCGATACCGTCGTTGACGCCGCTCACGTAGCGGTCCAGGAACGCGCGTTCCGACGCGTCCAGCCGCCCGATGGCGGCCTCGGCGCGGGCGCGGAAGCGGTGCAGGCGGTGCGCGCGATCGAGCGGCGCGGCCTTGGGACCGAACAGTTCGGCCAGTTCGCCGGCCGCGGTGCGGCGCAGCAGGTCCATCTGGAAGAAGCGGTCCTGGGCATGGACGAACCCGGTCGCATAGGCGAGGTCCAGCCGGTGCGCGCCGCTGATCGAGGGCACCCCGGCGGCGTCGCGCGTCACCGTCACCTCGCCTGCGATGCCGGGAGTGCGCCGCTCGCCGTCGAGCTGGGCCAGGCTGGCGCGCAGGTACAGCCAGGCCGCCAGCAGCGCCAGCACGGCCAGCGCCAGCACGGCCCCGAGCCCGCGCAGGGTCCAGCTCTTCCATCCACGCTTGCGCATGTCTCCTCCATGTTTTCAGGGGGCCTATCTTGCCAGAAAAATGCCAGCAAATTGCCAGAAATCTCTTCTGCCGGCGAAGGACCCGCGGCAGCGTTGGCGCACGATTGACGCCCGGCGGATGTGGCGCCGCTTGGAGGTCTATACTGAATCAGCGCCGTGATATGGCGCAATTGGAGGAGCCATGCGACTTCCTTACTTGACGGCCGCCCTGGCGGGCCTGGCCATGTCCCTCGCGGGGTGCACCACCACGCAGGACCGCGCCGCGCGCGCGCAGGCCGATATGGCCAAGATGATCACCATCTACGGCCCGGCCTGTGTGCAGCTCGGCTATGCCGACAAGACCGACCAGTGGCGTCAATGCGTGCTCCAGCTCAGCACACGCGAAGAAATGGAGCGTGCCAGCGCGAGTGCATCGTACTACTCGGGCTGGGGACCGGGCTACTGGCGCGGACGCGGCTACTGGGGACCCTACTGGTGAACCGGCCCTGAGCGGCGCCAATCACGCCTGCACGGCGTGAAGGCGTGAAGGCGACGACAGGCCCGCCCCGGCACATCCCATCGATACCGCCCGACGGTATCCGGCCGGGTGCGGCCTGCAAAAAGCCAATGCAGATCGGTACGCCCGGCCTGGGCGCGGCCATGCTGCCGGTGGCAAGCGCCTCCTCGTTCCGCTGTTCGCGGCGCGCTACCGCCAGGGCATGCGCCAGTCGCGCAAGGCCTGGGCGCCGCCGGCCGCGGGCCTGGCGCCGGCCGGTACGGCCAGCTGCAGGCGCTGCGCGAAGCCCGCCTTGGTCAGCGGGGCGCGCGTGCCCAGCAGTTGCCGGACCAGGTGTTGCGCATGCCGGACCAGGTGGGGATGGCGCAGGTCGGGCGGATGCAGGCCCAGGCGCACGAGCGGCGCGCGCGCCAGCCCGGCCGCGAGCAGGCTGGCCGTCGGTGGCGACAGCAGCCGTCCGCTGCGGTTGCGCGCCGCGTACACCAGCGCCGGCGAGAACGGCGACAGGCAGGCGACGCCGCCGGCGAGCAGGTGGAAGCGCGTATAGGTGGTGGTGTACTCGAAGCGGAAGCCGCGCAGCGCCTCCCAGGCGCCCTCGCCCAGCAGCCAGGCCGGCGCGATGAAGCCGCTGACGGGCCAGCCGCGCTCCGCGAACCAGGCCAGCCCGAGGCGGATGCGGCGCGCCGCTTCCTCCGCCGGCAGCGCCGCGAATTCCCCTTCGCGGCTGTAGACGCCGCGCAGGAAGCCGTCGCGCCACCCCAGGCCGTGCGGACCGCTGTCGAGATGGGTGTAGCCATGCAGGGCCAGTTCGTCGCCGCGCGCCAGCGCCGCCGCGAGTCCGGCGTCCATGCGCGCCGCGTCCCCGCCTGCGCGGTGGTAGGCCGGCACCACCAGCCAGGTCAGCGGGATGTCGGCCACGGCGCGGATCGCCTCGGCCAGGCGTGCGCACTCGTCCCACGTGGCTGGCGCCACGTCGTGGATCGAGACGCACAGCGTCCGCTCAGTCGGTAACACAGACGCGTTCCAGGGCCAGCTGGGCCGCCTGGCGGCCGGCCAGCAGGCGGCTGTAGCGGCGCATGATCTGCGGGAAGATCCGTTCCCAGTCGAAGTATTCGCGCGCCTTGTGGCGCGCATGGCGGCCGGCCTCGGCCAGGTCGCGCCGATAGACCGCTTCGATCGCGCCGGCCAGGCTGCGCGCGCAGTTCGGCTGCGCCAGGATGCCGGTGCGCTCGTCGACCAGCTCGGCCACGCCGCCGCCGCTGGTCGCCACCACCGGCAGGCCGCAGGCCATGGCTTCGAGGACGATCAGGCCAAAGGTCTCGCAGTCGCCCGGATGGACCAGCACGTCGCACCCGGCCAGCAGGCGCGCCAGGTCGCGCTGGTTGCGCTGGAACGGCAGCACGCTGATCGCGGGATGCGGCGGCGGCGGCTCCTCGCCCGCCCCCACCATGAGCAGGTGGTAGGGCCGGCCCAGCCTGCCCACCGCCTCGGCCAGCACGGACAGCTTCTTGTCCGGCGTGAAGCGGCCCGCATACACCAGCAGGCGGGCGTCCGGCGCCAGGCCGAGCTCGGCGCGCAGGTCGCCACGGCGCCGCCCGGGATGGAACACCTCGCTGTCGATGCCCAGCGGCTGGTGCAGCGCGCCCTGCACGCCCATCGCGGCCAGCTGGTCGACCATCAGCCGGCTGGGGGCCAGCACCAGGTCGAATTCGCGGTACAGGTGGCACAGGTACTTGCACACGGCCTGGGCGGCGGCGTGGCCGAAGCGGTTCTGCACCAGGCGCGGCAGGTCGGAATGGTAGAAGGCGACGGCCGGTATGCCGAGCCGGTCGCGCGCCCGCAGGGCGGCCCAGGCGCTGTGGCCGGCGTCGCCGACTTCGATCAGGTCGGGTTCGGCGGCGCGCAGGCGGCGCGCGATGGCGCCGACCGAGAACGGCATGCGGTAGCCATTGATGCCGGGCAGCGGCACGCCGGGAACGCGCACCAGCGAGGGGATCTCGCCGCCGTCATCGACATTCGGGCTCATGATGGTATGCCGCAGCACGCTGTGGCGCGCCAGCCACTGCGACTTGGCATTCAGGTAGGTGCTGACGCCTCCGCCTTCGGCGGCATAGAACATCGTGATATCGACGAGGTGCATGTCTGGTCCGCTGAAAGTGCCCACGATAACAGCGACAAGCCGACGCTCCGTGCACGCACGGACGCCGGCGCCGACAGCGCTACCGGGACGTCACCGGGACCATTATGCGCTACGGCGATCGAGCATGGCGCGCGCAATCGTGCCGGCATCGACATATTCGAGCTCGCCGCCGACGGGCACGCCGCGCGCCAGCCGGCTGACTTTCAGCCCGCGCGCCTTCAGCATTTCACTGATGTAATGGGCGGTGGCTTCGCCCTCGTTGGTGAAGTTGGTGGCCAGCACCACCTCCTGGACCACGCCATCGGCAGCGCGCGCCACCAGCTTGTCCAGGTGCAAGTCCTTGGGGCCGATGCCGTCGAGCGGCGACAGCCGCCCCATCAGCACGAAATACAGGCCGCGCCAGGTCAGGGTCTGCTCGATCATCATCTGGTCGGCCGGGGTTTCGACGATGCACAGCAGTGCGCGGTCGCGCTGCTCGTCGGCGCACAGGTCGCATACCTCGGTGTCGGAGAAGGTGTTGCACATGGCGCAGTGGTGCACCGTGTCGACCGCCTGGTAGAGCGCGCGCGACAGCTGCGCGGCGCCCTCGCGGTCATGCTGCAGCAAATGGAAGGCCATGCGCTGCGCCGACTTCGGGCCAACGCCCGGCAGGCGCCGCAAGGCTTCAGTGAGGAATTCGAGCGACTTGGACATGTGAGATGCCCGCCCGGCATGGCCGAGCGGGCAGGATCCCTTAGAACGGCATCTTGAAGCCGGGCGGCAGCGGCATGCCGGCGGTCAGGCCGCTCATCTTCTCGGCGGCGGTGGCCTCGGCCTTGCGCACGGCGTCGTTGAACGCGGCGGCGACCAGGTCTTCCAGCATGTCGCGGTCATCGGCCAGCAGCGAAGGGTCGATGGTGACGCGCTTGACGTCGTTCTTGCAGGTCATCACGACCTTGACGAGGCCGGCGCCCGACTGGCCCTCGACTTCGATCAGAGCCAGCTGCTCCTGCGCCTTCTTCATGTTGTCCTGCATGGCTTGCGCCTGTTTCATCAAGCCTGCGAGCTGGTTTTTCATCATGGTGCTATCTCCAATAAATCGGGATGGGTTGAACGGTTCAGGCGACCGGGGGCTTCACCGAGCCCGGCACGATGAACGCGCCGAAGCCGCGTTCCATCTCCTGTACGAAGGGGTCGGCGGCCACGGTCGCCTCGGTCTGGCGCTGGAGTTCCTCGCGCGCCGCCTTCTGCTCGGCGCCGGCGGTGTACCACACGGGGCCGATCTCGGTGTCGACGGTGACGCGCAGGTCCGGGAAGCGCTCCTGCAGGGCCGCGGCCAGCTTCTCGCTGTTGCCGCTGGCGCGCAGGGTGTCGACCGGCACGCGCAGGCGGAAGGTGACGGCGCGCTCCGCCGCGATGCAATTGATCAGCTCGGTCTGCAGGGCCAGCTGCTGGGCCACGCCACGCAGCGCCAGGCCGCCGGCCAGGGCCGGCCAGTTGCCGTCCCAGCCGATCTCGGGTACCGGGGTGACGACATAGGCATGCGGCGGCGCGGCGGACGCGCGCACCGGCGGCGGCGCGACCACGGCCTGGGCCTCGGCGGCGACCGCGGTGTCGTCGGAAAATTCGGTGACCCAGGATGGCGGCTCGTCCTCGGCCGGCGCCTCGCGGCCGCGCATCGCCGGCTGCGGCTGGGCCATGGCCTTGGGCTGGGACTGTTCCCAGGGCGGGGCCGCGGCCGGTGCACCTGCCTGCGGCCGCGCTGCGGCTTCGCGCGCGGGCGCCGCCGAGGCAGCCGCGGCGCCGGCCGATGGCGCGGACGGCAGCGCGGCGCCCGGGCCCGGGGCTGCCGGCGGCGCGGGCTGGGCCGGCGCCGGCGCCGGGGCTGCAGCGGGAGCGGCTTCCGGACGCCTTGCGCCGCCCGAGCGGCCCGAGGCGGCACGCGCCGCTTCGAGCGCGGCATTGATGGCGGCGCGCGCCGAGTTCATCGCCGGAGCGGGACTGGCGGCGGCCGGCGGCGCGGGCCTGCCGGCTGGCGGCGCGGAAGGCGCGGCGGGCGGCGGCGCTGCCAGGCGCGGGGCCACGGCGGCATGGCTGACGGCGGCCGCGGCGGCGGCGCGTGCGGGCGCCGTCGCCGGCGCAGCACTTACCGCCGGCGCCTCGGCGCCGCCCTGGCCGGGGCGAAAGGCCAGCATGCGCAGCAGGGTCATGGTGAAGCCGGCGTATTCGTCGGGCGCCAGGCCGATCTCGTTGCGGCCGTGGACCGCGATCTGGTAATACAGCTGCACTTCCTGCGGCTCGAAGGCCTGGGCCAGGCGCAGGATGTCGGCCAGCTCGGGCAGGTCCTGCGGCACCGCCGACGGCACCGTCTGCGCCAGCGCGATGCGGTGCAGCAGGGTGCCGAGGTCTTGCAGCGCGCCGTTGTACGACAGGCTGCGGCTGGCCATTTCATCGGCCACCGCCATCAGGTCGGCGCCGTCCTGCGCCACCAGCGCGTCGAGCAGGCGCACCAGGTAGCTCTGGTCGAGCGCGCCCAGCATGCCCTGCACCGCATCCAGCGTGACCTGGCCGGCGGCATAGGCGATCGCCTGGTCGGTGAGGGACAGCGCGTCGCGCATCGAACCATGGGCGCCCTGCGCCAGCAGGCGCAGCGCCGGCTGCTCGAACGTGACGCCTTCCTGGCCCAGGATGTTCTCCAGGTGGCCGACGATATGCCCCGGCGGCATCTGCTTGAGGTTGAACTGCAGGCAGCGCGACAGCACCGTGACCGGGATCTTTTGCGGGTCGGTGGTCGCGAGGATGAACTTGACGTGCGGCGGCGGTTCCTCGAGCGTCTTGAGCATCGCGTTGAACGCGTGGTTGGTCAGCATGTGCACCTCGTCGATCATGTAGACCTTGAAGCGCGCATTGCTCGGCGCATACACCGCCTGCTCGAGCAGCTGGGCCATCTCGTCGACGCCGCGGTTGGACGCCGCATCCATCTCGATATAGTCGACGAAGCGGCCGGCGTCGATCGCGCGGCAGGCTTCGCAGGCGCCGCAGGGCTCGGCCGTGATGTCGCCCTGCCCGTCGGTTCCGGTGCAGTTGAGCGACTTGGCCAGGATGCGCGACAGCGTGGTCTTGCCGACCCCGCGCGTGCCCGTGAACAGGTAGGCGTGGTGCAGGCGGCCCGTCCGCAACGCGTGGCTCAGTGCACGGACCACGTGCTCCTGGCCGACCAGCGTTTCGAAATTCTTGGGGCGGTATTTGCGGGCGAGGACTTGATAGGACATGTCGAGATTTTACCGCAGTTGTGCGTTGCCGCGAACAATTGCGACCGTGCCCGGCGGCAATCACGCCGCGCAGGCGGGTGCGGCATGGACGCGTGATGGCCTTCGCGGGCGCAACAAGGGCCGGCAATGAAGAAGGAACGAAGGTGGGAGCGACAACGGGAGGGAAGATAAGAGGCGAGCCTGATCTGCGGCACTTGCGGTGAACGGCTTTGGCTGCTTCGTTCCCGACCTGACCAGGTAAACCATGCCACAATGCGCAGGGGCCCGCCAGCAGCCATTATACCTCACGGCACGGCTTTTGGAAAACGGCCGGAAAATTCCGGCCGCTAACTCGTTTAGATCCCCAGTTGCTGCCAGATCGCGTCGACCTTTTCCTTGACCCTGGGGTCCATCACGATCGGGGTGCCCCACTCGCGATTGGTCTCGCCCGGCCACTTGTTGGTGGCGTCGATGCCCATCTTGCTGCCCAGTCCGCTGATCGGCGACGCGAAGTCGAGGTAGTCGATCGGCGTGTTGTCGACCATGACGGTGTCGCGGGCCGGGTCGACCCGGGTCGTGATCGCCCAGATCACTTCCTTCCAGTCGCGCACGTCGACGTCCTCGTCCACCACCACGATGAACTTGGTATACATGAACTGGCGCAGGAAGCTCCAGACCCCGAACATCACGCGCTTGGCGTGGCCCGCGTACTGCTTGCGCATCTGCACCACCGCCATGCGGTAGCTGCAGCCTTCGGGCGGCAGGTAGAAGTCGGTGATCTCGCTGAACTGCTTCTGCAGCAGCGGGATGAACACCTCGTTCAGCGCCACGCCCAGCACCGCCGGCTCGTCGGGCGGCTTGCCGGTGTAGGTGGAGTGATAGATGGGATCGCGGCGCATGGTGATGCGGTCGATGGTGAACACCGGGAAGCTGTCCTGTTCGTTGTAATAGCCGGTGTGGTCGCCGTACGGGCCTTCGAGCGCGTGCTCGAAGCCGGACGGGTGGTTCGGATCCGGGTAGATATGCCCTTCCAGCACGATCTCGGCGGAGGCCGGCACGCGCAGCTCGCTGCCGATCGCCTTCACCAGGGTCGTGCGGCTGCCGCGCAGCAGGCCGGCGAACTGGTATTCGGACAGGCTGTCGGGAACCGGCGTGACGGCGCCGAGGATGGTGGCCGGGTCGGCGCCCAGGGCCACCGCGATCGGATACGGCTTGCCGGGGTGGGCCAGCGCGTGCTCGCGGAAATCGAGCGCGCCGCCGCGGTGCGCCAGCCAGCGCATGATGACCTTGTTCGGCCCCAGCACCTGCTGGCGGTAGATGCCCAGGTTCTGGCGTTTCTTGTTCGGACCCTTGGTGATCACCAGGCCCCAGGTGATCAGGGGTGCGACGTCGCCCGGCCAGCAGTGCTGGATCGGCAGCCGTCCCAGGTCGACGTCCTGCCCTTCCCACACGATTTCCTGGCAGGGTGCGCCGCGTACTTCCTTCGGCGCCATGTCCCAGACCGCCTTCACGAGCGAGCCCAGGCCCATGATGTCCTTGAAGCCCTTGGGCGGTTCAGGCTCCTTCAGGCGCGCCAGCACGTGGCCGATGCGGCGCAGCTCGCCGACATCGTCGGCGCCCATGCCCAGCGCCACCCGGCGCGGGGTGCCGAACAGGTTGCCCAGCACCGGGATCGTGTGGCCGCCGGGTCGGGTAAACAGCAAGGCCGGACCGCCGGCGCGCAGGGTACGGTCGCACACTTCGGTCATCTCGAGGTGCGGCGATACCGGGATGTCGACCCGCTTGAGCTCGCCCATGGCATCCAGTTGGGTCATGAAATCCCGTAAATCTGTATATTTCATCAACTTTTTTTCGTTTTCTCGACTATAGAAGCTTAGTGAAGAGTCTGCTCCAACTAACTGATTTTGAAAGAATTTTTTTCAACGCCACTGGAAAGTCAGACCTAAAAGTAATAAAGAATCAAGGTGCTAGGGTTGACTTGATATAAAAGTCGCCCCTACAATCCGTCTTACTTGATGAGGCAAGCAGGATCGTTTTGACATGATTTTAGCCTGTTCTCATGCATTCACGGGGTCGGGGCCCCACATGACATTTTGAGGAGTGTTTTCATTGGGCGTCTGCCCAGATCCCCGAGACAGTTGTTGAGCTACTGGTTTCTCTGCCCGCCATGGGTTAGCAGTCCAGCTGAAGCAAGGCAATGACGGCGTTATTCGCCCCGCGGCGATAGACGATTTTTCTGATGCACGGCAAATGCACACCCTAACGTAGCGCTCGCGCGCCGCGACAGGATCGTTTTTGCCGCGACAAAGGGGAATACGATGATGCATCGTTTCACCACGAGCGCAAGGCTCGTGCAATCCAAGGCCGGCCAGCCTGTCACGGTGTCTTCCGTGACGAAAGCGGTACGCGGTTTATTGACGACCGCACGATATACGCTGACCATGTTCGGTCTTTCGGCAATCGCGATGCTCGCAGTGCTGTATACCAATGAGGATGTCGCCAAGCGCGTCTCCCAATTGCTGCATCCGCAGCAACCCACCATCGTGGTGACCGCGCCTGCTGCGCCGGCCCCGGTGGCAACCACCGAGGCCGTGGCCGAGGAAACGACCCATGCGGCGTCCCATCCGGCGCTGGCCAACACCAAGCAGCAGCAATGGGTCACCGACTGGCTGTCGAAGCGCTACCGCGTCGCCAGCGACGCCGCCAACATGCTGGTCTCGACCGCCTACATGACGGCGCACGAGGTCAAGCTCGATCCGCTGCTGATCCTGGCGGTGATGGCGATCGAATCCGGCCTGAACCCGTTCGCGGAAAGCCCGGTGGGCGCCAAGGGCCTGATGCAGGTGATGGCCAAGGTCCATCACGACAAGTTCGCCGAAGTGGGCGGCCAGCAGGCGGCGCTGAACCCGGTCGCCAACATCCGTGTCGGCGCCCTGATCCTGAAGGATTACGTGAAGCGCACCGGCTCGGTCGAGGGCGGCCTGAAGACCTATGTGGGCGCGGCCGACCTGGAAACCGATTCCGGCTACGGCTCGAAGGTACTGGCCGAATACCGCCGCCTGAAGCAGGTGGCCAAGGGTCACAAGGTGCCGACCGTGACCAGGTCGGTGCCGACCCAGACCGTCGTCAGCAAGCCGGCCGAGGCGCCGCCCGCGAAGCCGACCGTGGCGACCGCGGAAGGCGGCCAGGCGGCGGAAACGCTGGCAGGGCTGTAATACGCAAAGCACTCCTCGCGTGCCACCGAAGACGGTGGCTTTTTTTTGGGCGCCCGCTTGAGGGCACAGGCCGGAAAGGACGCTTCGCGTCCGCCGCTGCAGCACATCCCCGCGCCATCTATATATATATATATAGAGCAAACGCATTCAGGGTCAGGTCTGTCATTCGGACACCGGTCGTACACCTTTACGCTATCTCAACATGCTGGCTTGCTTATCCCAAGAGCAAACGCATTCAGGGTCAGGTCTGTCATTCGGACACCGGCCGTGCACCTTTGCGCTATCTCAACATGCTGGCTTGCTTATCCCAAACCCGTCAATGCTCGGCCCACATTTGTCACCGCGACCGCGCATCACAGACCATGTCGGAACGAGGAAAAAAGTCTCAGCATACTTAAAACCGTGCTGAGATTTCGCAAGGATTGTGCGTCCATGTCCGAATGACAGACCTGACCCCGAACCAAAAAAAAAAGCCACCGGGCTCGCGCGCGGTGGCTTGGTCGGGCGCGAACGCGATCAGCCGCGTCCGCCCGCCGTCACTTCATCCGGACGCAGGGTCGAGGCCAGGCGGTCCAGCACGCCGTTGACGTACTTGTGGCCGTCGATGCCGCCGAAGGACTTGGTCAGCTCGACCGCTTCGTTGATCACGACGCGGTACGGGATTTCCGGGTGGTTCTTCAGCTCGTAGGCGCCCAGCAGCAGCACCGCGTGCTCGATCGGCGACAGCTCGGCCAGGCTGCGGTCGATCAGCGGGGCGATCGATTCGCGCAGCTCGATCGAGGTGCTGATCGTGCCGTTGAGCAGCGCGGAGAAGAACTCGCCGTCGGCCTTCTCGAAACCATGGGCGCTGCGGATGTTGGTGGCGATGCTGCGTGCCGGTTCATTGTTCAGCAGCCATTGATACAGCCCCTGCAGCGCGAACTCGCGCGCGCGGTGGCGCGGCGTGCGATTCTTGCTGGGATTGGCGTGCGTACTCTTGTCAGTCATCTTGTTACCTTCTCTGATTACTCTTCCTCTGCCGACAGCTCTTCGAGCCCGATCAGCAGGTTGGACATCTCGACCGCGACACGCGCCGCGTCGGCGCCCTTCTCGGCCATGCGGACTTCCGCCTGCTCGTCGGTTTCGGTGGTCAGCACGGCGTTCGCGATCGGCATGCCGTAGTCCAGGCCGATGCGGGTGATGCCGGCGCCCGATTCGTTCGAGACCAGTTCGAAATGGTAGGTCTCGCCGCGGATCACCGCGCCCAGCGCGATCAGGGCGTCGAACTGCTGGGTTTCAGCCATCTTCTGCAGCGCCAGCGGGATTTCCAGGGCGCCCGGCACGGTCACGTGCAGGATGTCCTCGTCGGCCACGCCCAGGCGCTTGAGCTCGGCCAGGCAGGACGACAGCAGGCCATGGCCGACGTCGGCGTTGAAACGGGCCTGCACGATCCCGATGCGCAGGCCTTCGCCTGCCAGATTGCTTTCAAAAGTTCCTACCGTCATGGCTGACCTCTTTTATCTTGTCTGTGTAAGTGAATTCTAATGCGGACGCTCAAACACCCGGGCACGGCAGGTAGCCGGTGACTTCCAGGTCGAAGCCCGTCATCGACGGCATCTTGCGCGGATTGGCCAGCAGCTGCATCTTGCCCACGCCCAGGTCGCGCAGGATCTGGGCGCCGATGCCGTAGGTGCGCAGGTCCATCGACGCGGCGCGCGCGCTGGCGCGCCCCTCCTTGCCGTCGCGCGGCGCGAACTGCGCGAACAGCTGCTCGGCGGTCTCGCCGCAGTTGAGCAGCACGATCACGCCGCGCTCGCTCTTCTGGATGGCGCGCATGGCCGAGGCCATGTCCCACGAGTGGGTGGTGGCGCGGTTTTCCAGCATGTCGAGCAGCGACACCGGCTGGTGCACGCGCACCAGCGCCTCGTGTTCCGGCGACATCTCGCCGTGCACCAGGGCCAGGTGGGCCGAACCGCTCGGCGTGTCGCGGAAGGCGATCAGCCTGAACTCGCCGTGCTCGGTCGACAGCGGACGCTCGGCCACCTTCTCGACCAGCGACTCGTTCTGGCTGCGGTAGTGGATCAGGTCGGCGATGGTGCCGATCTTGAGATTGTGTTCCTTCGCGAATTCGATCAGGTCCGGCAGGCGCGCCATGGTGCCGTCTTCCTTGATGATCTCGCAGATCACCGAGGCCGGGGTCAGGCCCGCCATCTGGGTCAGGTCGCAGCCGGCTTCGGTATGGCCGGCGCGCATCAGGACGCCGCCCTTCTGGGCGCGCAGCGGGAAGATGTGGCCGGGCTGCACCAGGTCGTCCGGGGTGGCGTCCTTGCTGACGGCCACCTGGATGGTGCGTGCGCGGTCGGCCGCCGAGATGCCGGTGGTGACGCCCTCGGCCGCCTCGATCGACACCGTGAAATTGGTCCCGAACGAGGTGCCGTTACGCGTCGTCATCATCGGCAGCGCCAGCTGGTTGCAGCGTTCCTCGGTCAGGGTCAGGCACACCAGGCCGCGCGCATGGCGAATCATGAAATTGATGGCATCGGGCGTGACGAAATCGGCGGCGAGCACGAGGTCGCCTTCATTCTCGCGATCCTCTTCATCGACCAGAATGACCATGCGGCCGGCACGAATTTCGGCAACGATTTCCTCGGTGCTGGAGATAGACATACGAATTCCTTGGAGCGGACAGGTTGTGCGTGGGTGCAATCCGCTATTTTAATGGATTTACAGCGTTCCAGCCGGCTTTCCCACCCCCGACTCACCCAAAGTTGGCAGCACAAGCCTGTCAACGCGTCAAGCAGAGTTGCAAATGGGCAACAATGGTGCTTGTTCGGCGTAGAATTGTTAAGCTAAAAACGTTTTCATGCGCAACATTGTGGGCGTTTACGCTTGACTCGATTATGATAAAAACATCGCCGCCACATCCTTCCCGAGACCGCGGCAGCATACGCACCGGAGTTGCCATGTCGGTAGTTCCCCTCTCTTGCGGCAGCGCCGCCATCGCGGCAAGGCTGTCCTGATGGCCACGATCCTGATCGTCGACGATCGGCCGAGCAACCGCGCCTTCCTCGGCGCCCTGCTCGGCTATACGGGTCACCGGCTGCTGGAGGCGGAAGACGGCGCGCAGGCGCTGGCGCTCACGCGCGCCGAGCGGCCCGACCTGATCATCACCGACATCCTGATGCCGACCATGGACGGCTACGAGTTCGTGCAGCAGCTGCGCGCCGATCCGGCGCTGCGCGCGATCCGGGTCATCTTCTTCTCGGCCGTCTATTCCGAGCACGAGACGGTCGCCATGGCGGCGCGCTGCGGCGTGGCCACGGTGCTGGCCAAGCCGTCCGACCCGCACCAGATCCTCGACGCCGTGAATGCCGAACTGGGGGTGGCCGAAGGCGCGCCCGCGCCGCCGCTGCCCGCCACCCGCGAGCGCGACCGCGAACTGCCGTTCGACCTGTGCGCGCGCCTGGGCGAGCTGGAACGGATGTGCCTTGCACTGGTGGGCGAGCGCCGCGTCGACGCGCTCGCCACCGTCTTCGTGGACGCCGCGCGGCGCGTGCTGAATGCCGACACGGTCGCCCTGTGCCTGATCGAAAGCACCGAACGCGCCGTGCGCCACCTGGGCACCCACGGCGTGGACAGCGCGCTGCTGGCGCCGCACGCGCTCGATGACGGACGCCTGCCCGGGGTGCTGCTGCGGGTGCGGGCCCCGCTGCGCCTGTCCGGAGACGACGCCCTGCTCTCCAGCCTGCCGCGCGAACATCCCGCACTCGGACACCTGCTGGGCCTGCAGGTGCACGACCTGCAGCACCCGCTCGGCTGGCTGTACTGCGGGCGCCGGCCCGACGCCCCGCCGTTCAGCGAAGAGGAAGAACGCTGGGCGATGGCGCTGGCGGCCCAGCTGGCGGTCGCCTACGAGAACCTCAACCTGTACGAAGTCGTGCAGCGCCACGCCGCCCAGCTGCAGCTGGAAGCGATCGCGCGCGCCGACGCCGACGCCGCGCTGCGCGAGAGCGAGCACCGGCTGGTGCTGGCGCGCCAGGTGTTCGACAGCACCCAGGAAAGCATCATGATGACGGACGCGCAGGCCAACATCGTGGCCGTCAATCCCGCCTTCGAACAGGTCACCGGCTTCACCGAGGCCGAGGTGCTGGGCCAGAACCCGCGCGTGCTGCGCTCGGGCCGCCACGACCTGGCCTACTACCGCGATATCTGGACCTGCCTCGAGCGGGAAGGCCAGTGGCGCGGCGAGATCTGGAACCGCCGCAAGAACGGCGAGATCTACCCGGAGAGCAAGAGCATCAGCGAGGTGCGCGACGACAGCGGCAGGCTGACCGCCTACGTCTCGGTCTCGACCGACCTGTCGGCCCTGAAGGCCGCCCACCACCAGCTCGATTTCGTGCAGAACCACGACATCCTGACCCTGCTGCCGAACCGCTCGCTGTTCAACGACCGCCTGCAGCAGGCGCTGGCGGCGGCGCGCCAGGGCGGCAGCCAGCTGGCCCTGCTGCTGTTCAATGTCGACCGCCTGTCCCGCATCAACGAGAGCCTCGGGCACGCGGCGGGCGACGCCGTGCTGCGCGAGGTGGCGCGCCGCGCCAGCGCCATCGCCGGGCCGACCGATACCGTCGCGCGCCTGTCGGGCGACGAGTTCGTGCTGCTCCTGACCAGCTGCGAAGACACCGAGGACATCATCTACGCCGCGCAGCGCCTGATCGACGCGGTCGCCCAGCCGCATACGGTGGGCGGGCACGACGTGGTCGTCACCGGCAGCGTCGGCATCAGCGTCTATCCGCGCGACGGCAACGCGACCGGCGACCTGCTGAAGGCCGCCGACGCCGCCCTGAGCCACATGAAGGAATCGGGGCGCAACGGCTTCCGCTTCTTCAAGGGCGAGATGAACGCCGAGGCGCTGCGCTGGCTGGCGCTGGAAACGCGCCTGCGGCGCGCCATCGAGCGCGACGAACTGTTCCTGCACTACCAGCCCCAGGTCTCGCGCATCGACGGCCGCGTGGTCGGCATCGAAGCCCTGCTGCGCTGGCGCAGCGAAGAGATCGGCAACGTGTCGCCGGGCGACTTCATCCCGCTGGCCGAGGACACCGGCCTGATCCACGCGATCGGCGAATGGGTGGTGCGCCAGGCCTGCTTCCAGAACAAGGCATGGCAGAACGCGGGCCTGATGCCGGTGCGGGTCGCGGTCAACGTCTCGGCCAGCCAGTTCCAGGCCGGCACCGTGGTCGAGGTGGTGCGCGCCGCGCTCAGGGACAGCGGACTGGCGCCGCGCTGGCTCGAAGTCGAGCTGACCGAAAGCGTGATGCTGGGCGACAGCACCCTGGCCGAGACGCAGATGGCGGAACTGCGCGCGCTGGGCGTGTCGCTGTCGCTGGACGACTTCGGCACCGGCTACTCCTCGCTCGGCTACCTGTCGCGCTTCCCGCTCGACAAGCTGAAGATCGACCAGACCTTCGTGCGCAACATCACCACCGAGCAGCGCAGCGCCGCCATCGCCCAGGCCACCATCGCGCTGGCCAAGGGCCTGTCGCTGTCGGTCGTGGCCGAAGGGGTCGAGACGATCGGCCAGCGCGACTTCCTCGGCACCATCGGCTGCGACGTGTTCCAGGGCTACCTGTACAGCAGGCCGGTGGCGGCCTACGAACTGGCCCAGCTGCTGGCGAAGGGCCGCGTGCCTGTCTAAAATGCAACACTCCATGCTCCAGCCTCCCGTCCGGCAAGCCGGGCCGGGTTAGAATGGACTGGACCATTTCACCTGGAATCACCTGATGAGCAACAATCTCGTGCGCGGCCTGTGCCTGGCCGCGGTACTGTTCGCGCACTCGCTGGCGCACGCAGCGCTCAAGCTGGACGCCCCGATTCCGGTCGGCCCGCAAGTCAAGGTCGGCAAGCTGGCCAACGGCCTGACGTATTACATCCAGCGCAATGCGCGGCCCGAGCGCAAGCTCGAGCTGCGGCTGGTGGTCAAGGCCGGCTCCATCCTCGAGGACGAGGACCAGCGCGGCCTGGCCCACTTCGTCGAGCACATGGCCTTCAACGGCAGCACCCATTTCCGCAAGCACGAGCTGGTGTCCTACCTGCAGTCGATCGGGGTCGGCTTCGGCGCCGACCTGAACGCGTATACCTCGTTCGACGAGACGGTGTACATCCTGCCGATTCCGACCGATAAACCGGAACATGTGACCAAGGCCTTCCAGGTGCTGGAGGACTGGGCCCACGGCGTGCAATTCGCCCCCGACGCCATCGACAAGGAGCGCGGCATCGTGCTCGAGGAACTCCGGCTCGGCAAGGGCGCCGCCGACCGCATGGGCAAGCAGATCTACCCGCGCCTCTTCAACGGCTCGAAGTACGCCGAGCGCCTGCCGATCGGGCGCGAGGAGGTGCTGCGCAGCTTCAGGCCGGACACCTTGCGCCGCTTCTACCGCGACTGGTACCGTCCCGACCTGATGGCCGTGGTGGTGGTCGGCGACATCGATCCGGCGCGCGCCGAAAAGCTGATCACCACCCATTTCACGCGCCTGAAGAATCCGGCGCGGCCGCGCCCGCGCGAGTACGCCGCCATTCCGCCGCGCCAGGACACCGAGGCGCTGGTGGTGACCGATCCCGAGGCCAACGGCAACTCGGTGCTGATCCGCTACCCGGTGCAGCCGGTGCGCGAGCCGGGCACCATCGGCGCCTACCGCGACGAGCTGGTGCAGGCCCTGTTCGGCGCCATGCTCAACCAGCGGCTGGCGGAACTGGTCCAGCTGCCGGAAGCGCCCTTCCTCGGCGCCAGCAGCTCGCTCGGCAAGCTGACCCCGCGCTACCACTCGTACAACGCCTCCGCGGCCCTCGGACCGCGCGGCGCGGCGCCCGCGATCGCCGCGCTGGTGCAGGAAAACGAACGCGCGCGCCGGCACGGCTTCGGCGCCGCCGAACTGGAGCGCGCCAAGAAGAACATGATGCGCAACTACGAGCAGGCCTGGAACGAACGCGCCAAGAGCGACTCGGCCACCTATGCCGCCGAGTACATCCGCAACTTCCTGCAGCAGGAAGCGATTCCCGGCATCGACACCGAGTACCGCTACGTGCAGGAACTGGTGCCGGGCATCACGCTCGACGAGATGAACGCCTATGCGCGCCGCACCATCCCGGCCGACTCGGGCAAGCTGGTGCTGTACACCGGCGTCGACAAGCCGGAGCCGCCCACCGGCGCGCAGCTGCTGGCGGCGGTGGCCGAGGCCGAGCGCGCGCAGGTGGCGCCGCACGACGAGAAGGCGGTCGCGGCGCTCCTGATGGAGAAGCCGCCGGCGCCCGGCGCCATCGTCTCCCAGCGCGAGGACAAGGCGCTCGGGCTGACCCACCTGCTGCTGTCGAACGGGGTCAAGGTCATCCTCAAGCCGACCGATTTCCGCAACGACCAGGTGATGCTGAGCGCCGCCCGTTTCGGCGGCCAGAGCCTGTACGGCGACGGCGACATCCTGAATGCGCGCTTCGCCAACGCCATCGTGGCCAGCATGGGCGTGCCGAACTTCTCGCCGCTCGACATGCGCAAGATCCTGGCCGGCAAGGCGGCCGGCGTCACGGTCGGCCTGGGCAGCTATACCGACGTGGTGGCGGGCGCCTCGGGCGCCTCGGACGTGGAAACCATGCTCCAGCTGCTGTGGCTGAAGTTCTCCGGCGTGCGCCGCGACGAGGACCTGTTCCGCTCCTACGTCGGCAAGCAGGCCGAGATCGCCCGCAACCAGAGCGCCCAGCCGGGCAGGCGCTTCGGCGACGCCCTGGTGTCGGCCCTGTTCAACGACCACCCGCGCGCGCCGCGCAGCCTGCAGGCGGACGAGTACGCGAAGATCGACCTGGACCGCAGCATCGACATCTTCCGCCAGCGCTTTTCCAGCGCCAGGGACCTGACCTTCATCGTGGTCGGCAGTTTCGATCCGGCTGCGATCAAGCCGCTGCTGGCGACCTACCTCGGCAGCCTGCCGACGCCCGAGCTGCCGGTAGCCTACCGCGACGTCGGCCTGCGCCCGGTGACCGGCGTGGTCAAGCGCGAAGTGCGCAGCGGGACCGAACCGAAGAGCACCGTGTCACTGAATTTCACGGGGCCGGCCGAATTCTCCGAGGCCGAGCAGCTGCGCCTGTCGGCGCTGATCGAAGTGGCCAACCTGCGCATCATCGACGTCCTGCGCGAACAGATGGCGATGATCTACGGCGGCGGCGCCTCGGGGGCGCTGAGCAAGATCCCGTACGGGAATTACTCGATCAGCATCAACCTGCCGACGGGACCGGAACACGTGGACAAGGTGCTGGCCGCGACCTTCGCCGAGATCAGGCGCCTGCAGGAGAAAGGGCCGGATGCGGCGGACCTGGCGAAGGTGAAGAGCAACTGGATCCAGAACCACCGGCGCTCGCTGCGCGAGAACGGCTACTGGGTGGCGAACCTGCAGTCGGCCCTGACCGAAGGGACCGATCCGGCGTCGATCCTGGAGGTCGAGAAGCAGGTGCAGGCCTTGAGCACGCATGACGTCCAGGCGGCGGCGCGGCGCTACTTCGACACGAACAACTATGTGCAGGTGGTGCTCAATCCCGAGAAGCCGGCGACGGAGGCCGCGGAGGCGGCGGCGACGCCCAAGGGTTGAAGCGGCAGGCGTGCCGATGCCCGCGCCATCCGGCGCGGGAAAATGAGGGCGGTCCCGCTCAGCCCTTGGCGGACAGCATGCGCTCGACGTAGCGCGCGATCAGGTCGATCTCCAGGTTCACCTTCGACCCCGCCCGCAGGTGCTTGAGGGTGGTCACCTCGATCGTGTGCGGGATCAGGTTGATCGAGAAACGGCAGACCTTGCCGCCATCGGCCTCGAGGTCCTCGACCCGGTTCACGGTCAGCGACACGCCGTTGACCACCACCGAGCCCTTATAGGCCAGGAACTTGGCCAGCTCGTGCGGCGCGTCGATCACCAGTTCGCGCGACTCGCCCACCGGCTCGAAGCTGTGCACCACGCCCAGCCCGTCCACGTGGCCGGACACCAGGTGGCCGCCCAGGCGCTCGGCCAGGGTCAGGGCCTTTTCCAGGTTGACTTCGCCCGGCTGCTCCAGGCCCACGGTACGGTTCAGGCTCTCGCGCGAGACGTCCACCGCGAAGCTGGCCGCGCCTTTTTCGACCACGGTCATGCAGGCGCCGTTGATGGCGATCGAGTCGCCCAGGGCCACGTCCGCCAGCGGCAGCGCGCCGGCATCGATCGCCAGGCGCACGCCCGCGTCCAGGCCGCCCGCCAGGGGGGTGACAGAAGAGATCTTGCCGACTGCGGCGACGATTCCAGTAAACATACAGCCTTATTCCTCAGGGTTGGTAAATCTTGCCAGGATGCGCAGGTCGGCACCGACCCGCGCCACGTCATGAAAGCGCAAGGCGCGCTGGTCGGCCAGCCTTGCCAGCGGCGGCAGCGCGAACATGCCCTGCCCCGGCCCGATCAGGCTCGGCGCCAGGTACACCAGCAACTCGTCGACGCAGCCCTCGCGCACCAGCGATGCGTTCAGCTTCGAACCGGCCTCGACATGCACTTCGTTGATCTCGCGCCGTCCCAGTTCGCGCATCAGGGCCGGCAGGTCGACCTTGCCGGACCGGTTCGGCAGCTGGATCACTTCGTGCCCGGCGGCGCGCAGCGCGGCTTCTTTCCCGGGGTGCGGCGCGGCCGCCACGATCCAGCACGGCTCGCCCTGCAGGATGCGCGCGTCGAGACCGATCTCGAGCCGGCTGTCGACGATCACGCGGCGCGGCTGCAAGGGCGTGTCGATGCCGCGCACGTTGAGCTGCGGGTCGTCCGCCTTGACGGTGCCGATGCCGGTCACGATCGCGCTGGCGCGCGCGCGCCAAGCATGGCCGTCGGCGCGCGCCTCGGGACCGGTGATCCACTGGCTTTCGCCATTCTCGAGCGCGGTCGCGCCATCGAGGCTGGCCGCCACCTTCAGGCGCACCCAGGGCAGGCCGCGGCGCATGCGCGAGAAAAACCCGATGTTCAGTTCGTGCGCCTGCTCGGCCAGCACGCCGGCGCTGACCGCGATCCCGGCCGCTTCGAGCTGCGCCAGGCCGCGCCCGGCCACCAGCGGGTTCGGGTCGACCATCGCGGCCACCACCCGCCCCAGCCCGGCCTGCACCAGCGCGTTCGAGCATGGCGGCGTGCGGCCATGGTGGCTGCACGGCTCCAGGGTCACGTAGGCGGTCGCGCCGCGCACGTCGTTGCCGCGCGCCTGGGCGTCGCGCATGGCCTGGATCTCGGCGTGGGCCTGTCCGGCCGGCTGGGTATGGCCGGCGCCGATCACGACGCCGTCGCGCACGATCACGCAGCCGATGCGCGGGTTCGGCGCGGTGATGTACATGCCCCTGGCGGCCCATTCCAGGGCAAGCGCCATGCCGTCGGTATCGCTGAGAATCTGCACGCTGTCCTTCGTCACGTTGTTGTTTCCATCGGCTCAGGGCGCACCGCTGTCCGGTGCGGAGGCCCCGTCGCAGCCGCGATCGTTTGCCGGATTGCACATGCGCGCACGCCCCAGCATGTTGATTTTAATACGCCGGATCTGCTTGCCATGGAAGAGCGAGAGCGTGCCCAGCCGGGAGGCGGCGCTGTTGGGATCGCTGCAGCTGCGCCCAGCGCCATTGTAGGCGATGTATTGCGGCGGTGCTGGGCTCGTAAAGGAATAGCCGACCCGCATCCCGTCCGGCAAGGCGGGGCGCACCGCCAGCACCTCGTCGTCCGGGCCGGGATCGCGGTCGCCGTCGTGGTCGACGAACACCGTCCAGCCGCGCGTCCAGTCCAGGCCCGCGCCGTCGTTCGGCGCCAGCAGCACCAACCGGTTGCGCGCGATCGCCTGCGCCCGGGTGAAGGCGATGGCGCCGAACAGGTCGCCGGCAGCCGAGCGCAGCTGTTGTCCGCGCACCAGGTCGCGCAGGTTGGGCGCGGCCACCGTCGCCAGGGTCGCGCCGATGGCCAGCACGACCACCAGTTCGGTCAGCGAAAAGCCGCCGCGCGCGCGGCTCATGGCCAGCAGCGCGCCGAGCTGCCGCCGGCCCCCTGCTCGCCTGCGCTGTTGACGGTCAAGGCGCCGCACTCGGGGTCGGAAAAGCCCGCATCGACATTCTCCGTGCCCGGCCGCGCGCGCAGCTCGACGCACTCCCGGATGTCGCGCCCCGGGCAGGCATAGGCGTCGATCTCGTAGGCGCTGGCCGCGGGCGTGCGTCCGATCCACCAGCGGAACTGGCGCGCGCCCGCGGCGCCCGCCGTGGACGAGAAAGCCACATAGGTATGGTGCAGCGTGCGGTACTGCTCCTGGCGCTGCATGGTGTCGACCAGCGCCAGCTGGGCTTCGATGCGGCGCGCCTGCACCACCTGGCGCGCATACGAGGGATAGGCGAGCGCCCCGAGGATGCCCAGGATCGCCAGCACGATCATCAGCTCGACCAAAGTAAAGCCCGTGCGCCGGCCGTTCATCGCCGCCCTTCCCCGCCCGGCGGCGCACCCGTGCCGCCGAGTGCGGCCCAGTTGCCGAGCTCGCGCCAGCCGATCCGCCTGCCCGCTGCCCCGGCCTCCGCCGGCTTGCGGTAGAACGCCTGCAGGGCCACCTGGGCATGCTCCGTGCTGCCGCTGCCGAGGGCGGTGATCCGGTACAGGTGGCCTGGGCCGCCTGGCGGCATCAGTTCGATCAGGTAGCGCGGCGGCGCCGCCGGCAGCCCGCCCTCGCCCTCGGGCATGCGGCGGCCGGTGTAGGCGCCGAAGCGCACGGCCGGTCCGTCCGGGTCGGCCAGCAGCTCCGCCTGCCGCGCCAGCCCGGCTGCTGGCCGGCACAGTCCGTCGTAGGGCCTGCCGCCCGCGCAGCCATCCGCGAAGGCCGCCGGGTCGCCCGAGGCGAGCGCCGCGCTGCGCGCCGAGGCCGGCGCCGCGCCGCCTTCGATGTCGGCTTCGGCGTCGGCCAGCCCCGCCTCGGCCATCTGCAGCGCCAGCAGGCGGTCGCGCTCGCTTTCCGCGGCGCGCGCACCCTGCAGCGCCGTGCGGGCGGCGGCGATGCCGGTCATCAGGACGGCCAGCATCAGCACCAGCGCCGTCAGCAGGGCGACACCGCCCTGCCGGCGCCGTGTCATCGGGAAGTCATGCCGCATGTCCATGGCCGCCTCACTGTGGCGCCACCGGCAGCGCCACCGTGGTGGCGTACACCTTGCGCATGCGGCTTCCGTCGCGGCCGGCCAGCGCCGCTTCGCCCAGCCGGGTGCCGGGGTCGAGCGCGCCCTGCGACGCGCCATGCTCCGGCCCGAACAGGTCGTAGGACCTGTCCATCGAGACCAGCCCCTCGGCCTTCGGCCCGCGCAGCAGCAGCGCGATCCGCACCGCCGCCACCCGCTTCCAGTGGGTGCGCCTGCGCAGGTCCTGCTCGCGCTCGGCGGGCGTGGCGCCGTTCAGGACCAGCCCCGCGTCGAGCGCCGCCAGCGCGCCCGCGTTGACGTAGCGCTCGGGCGCCCCGTCGGCGTCGGCATCGAGTCCGTACAGCAGCTGGAAGCCGTCGACGCCGCCCGCCACCGCGTCGGCCGACCAGTTGCTGTTTCCCCGGTACTTGCAGCGCAGCTCGGCCTCGCCCTGGGCATTGCGGGCGACATGGAAAATGCTCCAGCCCTCCTCGTCCTCGTGCACCGGGAAGCCGGCGCAATCCACGGTGCCGCCATCGCCGCGCGGCGGCGCGCCGCTGCCCGGAAAGCGCAGCGCCAGCACATCGCTGCCATTCACCTCGCCCGTGGGCGCCGGCTGCATCCCGGCGCCGCTGCGCGCGACCGTCCGGGCGTCGAGGCCGGCGATCCGCGCCGGCGCCGCGGGGTCGGGGGAGGGATTGCGCGCCAGGTCGACATGCGCCGCCTGGCGCAGCGCGCGCGCCACCGCGTCGAGCGCGTAGCGGCCGGCCTCGTCCATCGCGGCCGCCTCCACCTGCGCGGCGTAGGAGCGGTTGACGCCGATGAACAGCGTACCGGCCGCCAGCAGCGCCACCAGCCCGAGCGCCATCGCCACCATCAGCTCGGCGATGCCCAGGCCGGCCTGGCGCAGTCCGGGCGCCCTCATTGCGCCACCATCGCGACGAAGGCCGGGGCGTCGCCGGCCCCCAGCCAGCCGAGCTTGATCACGACCGGCGCCTCCGTCTCGCCGGAACAGCGCCAGCGGTAGCGCCCGGCCGCCTCGTCCCAGGGTGCGCCGTCGCGGCACACGGCGATGCGCCCGCCCGGAAACTGCGCGTGCAGCGCCTGCCGAATCTCGTGCAGGTCGAACTCCGCCAGTTCCGCCGGGGGACAGGCGCCGGCGCCGAAGCAGCCGGCGCGGCCCGCTCCGGGCGGACCGTCGGCGGCCGCGTCGTACTCCAGGCCCAGGTAGGGATTGGCGCCGTCGGGCAGTTTGGCGAGCACGGCGTTGACGCGCATGCGCGCGGCCAGCGATGCACCCAGCTGGGCCGCCTCGGACATCAGCGCCGACTGCTGGCGCGTGCGCTGGGCGGCGAGCTGGGTCGCGCCGGCGCCGACGATGCCGACGGCGAGCACGAACAGGGCGACCAGGACTTCGATGAGGGTGAAACCGCCGTGACGATGCATGCGAGCCTCGCGTGTGGGTGCGCCGCCGGCCGGGCGAAGGCGGCAGCGGCGCGGTGTCCAGGAGCTGTGAAGTTATCAGGCGTGAGCATGCATGCAGTGGAGCTGGCACAAGGAGTCGGAACGGGAAAACGGGAACTTATTGGCGCCGCATGCGCCGGCTGAACGCGTGGGCAGAAAACCTGCCCACCCTACTTGCGCTGGTGGCCGACTTCGGCCAGCGCTTCCTGGAACTCGTCCAGGTCTTCGAAATTCTTGTAGACGGAAGCGAAGCGGATATAGGCGATCTTGTCGAGGCGCTTGAGCTCCTGCATCACCAGTTCGCCCACATGGCCGGTGTCGACTTCGCGCCGGCCACTGGTGAGCAGCTTTTCCTCGATCGAGGCGACCGCGTTGTCGATGGCTTCGGCCGCCACCGGGCGCTTGCGCAGCGCCAGCATCAGGCTGCCGCGCAGCTTGGACGATTCGTACTCGGTGCGGCTGCCGTTCTTCTTGACGATGATCGGCATCGACAGCTCGATCCGCTCGTAGGTCGTGAAGCGCTTGTCGCACTTGGTGCAGCGGCGCCGGCGCCGGATGCTATCCCCTTCCTCCGATACGCGGGTATCGAGGACCTGGGTGTCTCCGTGATGGCAGAAGGGACATTTCATGGCGCTGTGTTCAATGGGGCCGGAAGATCCGGCCCCTGGTTTGCCGCTATCAGGCTGCGTAGACCGGGTACTTGTCGGTCAGCTGCTTGACTTCAGCCTTGACGCGCTCGATGGTCGCGGCGTCGTGCGGGTTGTCCAGCACGTCGGCGATCAGGTTGCCCACCTTGACCGCATCTTCTTCCTTGAAGCCGCGGGTGGTGAAGGCCGGGCTGCCCAGGCGGATGCCGGAGGTGACGAAAGGCTTCTGCGGGTCGTTCGGGATGCCGTTCTTGTTGCAGGTCATGTGTGCCTGGCCCAGGATGGCTTCCGCTTCCTTGCCGGTCAGGCCCTTCGAACGCAGGTCGACCAGCATCACGTGGGATTCGGTGCGTCCCGACACGATGCGCAGGCCGCGCGCGATCAGGGTCTCGGCCAGCGCCTTGGCGTTCTTGACCACCTGCTTCTGGTATTCCTTGAACTCCGGCGACAGCGCTTCCTTGAACGCGACTGCTTTCGCAGCGATCACGTGCATCAGCGGACCGCCCTGGATGCCCGGGAAGATCGCCGAGTTGATGGCCTTCTCGTGCTCGGCCTTCATCAGGATGATGCCGCCGCGCGGACCGCGCAGCGACTTGTGGGTGGTCGAGGTGACGAAGTCGGCGTACGGCACCGGGTTCGGGTATTCGCCCGCGGCGATCAGGCCGGCGTAGTGGGCCATGTCGACCATGAAGTAGGCGCCCACTTCCTTGGCCACCTTGGCGATGCGCTCGAAGTCGATCCGCAGCGAGAACGCCGAGGCGCCCGCGATGATCAGCTTCGGCTTGTGTTCCTTCGCCTGGCGCTCCAGCGCTTCATAGTCGATGTCTTCTTCCGGGGTCAGGCCGTAGGAGACCACGTTGAACCACTTGCCCGACATGTTCAGCGCCATGCCGTGGGTCAGGTGGCCGCCTTCGGCCAGCGACATGCCCATGATGGTGTCGCCCGGCTTGAGCATCGCGAAGAACACGCCCTGGTTGGCCTGCGAGCCCGAGTTCGGCTGCACGTTGGCCGCTTCGGCGCCGTAGATCTGCTTGAGGCGGTCGATCGCCAGCTGCTCGGCGACGTCGACGTATTCGCAACCGCCGTAGTAGCGCTTGCCCGGATAGCCTTCGGCGTACTTGTTGGTCAGCTGCGAACCCTGCGCCTCCATCACGGCCGGCGAGGTATAGTTTTCCGAAGCGATCAGTTCGATGTGGTCTTGCTGGCGAACGTTTTCCTTCTGGATGGCACCCCACAGTTCCGGGTCGATATTGGCGAGCGTATGGTCTTTGGCAAACATGTGAAACTCCAATCGATAGTAATCCAGGCAACGGGCAGCGTCGATGCGAATGCGGGAGCCGGCAGGCAAACGGGCAGCCGCGCGACGACGCGTCCAGTTGATGGCTGCCCAGGCGAACGGCGAGATGACGTCTCAGGTTCCCCGGTGGGTGTCCACCTTGGCCGCGTCGCCAGGAAGGCTCGCGGCATTTCGCCAGTTACATGAGACGTAAACAGACCCCAGATTGTATGTGAAGTCCGCCCCTTAGGGCAAGGAAACTGCTGTCGTCCTTGCAAGTTGGACCACGCCGGCAGGGCCATGGTCATTTAGGCTACAATTTCAGGGCTCATTCCCCCTCAAGGACAGTCCCATGATCGTATTTATCACCGGCGCCTCGGCCGGCTTCGGCGCCGAAATGGCGCGCGTTTTCGCCCGCAACGGGCACCGCGTGGTGCTGGCCGCGCGCCGCACCGACCGCATCGAGCACCTGGCCCGGGAACTCGGCGACGCCGCGCTGCCAATCACCCTCGACGTCACCAGCCGCGCCTCGATCGACGCCGCGCTCGCCGCCCTGCCGCCGGAATGGCGCCAGATCGACGTCCTGATCAACAACGCCGGCCTGGCGCTGAATACGCTTCCGGCCCATGAAGTGCCGCTGGAAGACTGGGAAACCATGATCGCCACCAACTGCCAGGGCCTGGTGACCATGACCCGCGCCGTGCTGCCGGCCATGGTGGCGCGCGGCAGCGGCCTGGTGATCAACCTCGGCTCGGTCGCCGGCCACTACCCTTACCCGGGCGGCAACGTGTATGGCGCGACCAAGGCCTTCGTCGAGCAGTTCACGCTGAACCTGCGCGCCGACCTGGTCGGCACCGGCGTGCGCGCGACCAACATGGCGCCCGGCCTGTGCGGCGGCACCGAATTCTCGAACGTGCGCTTCAAGGGCGACGACGCGCTGGCCGCCAAGGTCTACGAGGGTACGCAGCCGCTGACGGCCAAGGACATCGCCGACACCGCGTACTGGATCGCCACCCTGCCGCCGCATGTCAACGTCAACCTGATCGAACTGATGCCGACCTGCCAGGGTTTCTCGCCGTTCAGCATCAAGCGCGGCTGAAGCGCGGGCTGCCTTCCCGGCCGGGTTGGCAGCCGTCGATTAGTACAGCATGGCAAGAACTGTTTTTGTAACGCGCGCTCTACAATTGTGAGAAAGTGTTACAGTCATTGGCCATCTTGCTATGTTTCACGTTTACTACTGCGCACCACGCCTTGCCTGAGGCAAAAAGGCAAGGCCCGGCTTTTTCCACTCAATGTTCGCTAACGCACGTTGAATAGGGAAAATTCGCGTAAAATGTTGCCTATTTTCATTTCATTGGCAGGGGAAATGCCTTCAGTTTTCAACTGGTCAGTCAGGGTCTATTACGAGGACACCGACGCCGGCGGCATCGTTTTTTACGCCAACTACCTGAAATTCTTCGAACGCGCGCGCACCGAATGGCTGCGCGCCACCGGTATCCAGCAACAGGAACTGCTGGACGCCGACGGTACTGCCTTCGTCGTCAAGAGCGCCTCCCTGGACTATCATGCGCCTGCGCGCCTGGACGATGAACTGACGATCCGTACTACCGTGGAAAAGCTCGGCCGCGCATCGGTCCAGTTTTCCCAGGAAGCCTGGTGCGGCGATGTCCTGCTCACCAGCGCCAGCGTGAAAGTGGGCTGTGTCGACACCTCCACCATGCGTCCCCGTTCCCTGCCGGAACATGTGGCTGCTAAAATGCGTGCCGCCTGAATATACATACATAGTTAATTATTACCGATGACGCCAACTCAAGACCTTTCGTTCCTCCACCTGATCAGTAACGCCCACGTGCTCGTGCAGCTGATCATGGTCTTATTGCTGGCCCTGTCGGTCGTAAGCTGGACCTATATCTTCCGCAAGATCTTCGCGATCCGCGCCGCCCGCGGCCAGACCGAACAGTTCGAACGCAGCTTCTGGGCCGGCGGCAACCTGCACACCCTGCACCAGAGCGCCAGCAGCCAGCGCGACCAGAGCGGTCCGCTGGCCCGCATCTTCGAAGCCGGCATGGGCGAGTTCATCAAGGGCAAGCAGGCGTCGCGCGACGCGCTCGACATGGGCGCCGTGCTCGACGGCGCACGGCGCGCGATGCGCGCCGCCTTCCAGCGCGAACTCGACATGCTCGACACCCACCTGAACTTCCTGGCCTCGGTCGGCTCGGTCTCGCCCTACATCGGCCTGCTGGGCACGGTCTGGGGCATCATGAACGCCTTCCGCGGCCTGGCCAGCGTGCAGCAGGCCACCCTGGCCATCGTCGCTCCCGGCATCGCCGAAGCGCTGATCGCCACCGCGATCGGCCTGTTCGCCGCGATCCCCGCGGTCGTCGCCTACAACCGCTTCACGCACGACATCGACCGCCTGGCCAACCGCTTCGAGAGCTTCGTCGAAGAGTTCTCGAACATCCTGCAGCGCCAGGCGCGCTGAGACGGGGGACAGGATGGCCTTCTCCAGCAGCATGCGCGGCAACCGCCGCCGTAAATTCAAGTCCGAGATCAACGTCGTGCCCTACATCGACGTGATGCTGGTGCTGCTCATCATCTTCATGGCGGTGCCGGCCAACGAGGCGCCGAGCGTGGTCAACCTGCCGCGCGCCGAGAAGTCGGCGCTGCCGCCGGACACCTATATCCAGATCTCGATCCAGCCCGAGAACAAGCTGTCGATCGGCGTGTACGGCAAGCAGAAGGTCGCGGACGAGGACGTGGCCGACCGCTCCGCCCTGCTCCAGCGCCTGCGCGCCCTGCATGAAGAGAACCCGGACTTTCCGGTCCTGATCGCGGGCGATCGCGACAGCAAATACGATGATGTGATCCAGCTGATCTCGGAAGCGAAGAAGATGGGCATCAACCGCGTGGGGCTCGCCACCAAGTGACGCCGCCCATGTCAGCCATGAAGCCAGCCAACGCCGCCGGTACCCCTTACTACGTACCGCCCGAACCGAAGCCCCTGCCATCCTTCCTGCTGGCAGTGGCCGTGCACGCCGTCCTGCTGGCCTTCCTGTACTTCGGCATCAGCTGGCAGAACACCGAACCGGTCGCGGTCGAAGCCGAAGTCTGGGACATGTCGGTCCAGACCGCCGCCGCACCTCCCCTGCCGCCCGAACCGGCTCCCGAACCGGAACCGGAACCGGAACCGCAGCCGGAACCGGAACCGGCGCCGCCGCCACGCCCGGCCGAAGCGCCGCCGGTCGAGCGTCCCGTCACGCCCGCGCCGCCGGACATCAACCTCGAGCGCGAGAAGCAGCGCAAGGCCGAACTGCTGAAGAAGGAACAGGAAAAGCGCGAGCTGGCCGAAAAGCAGAAGCGCGAGCGCGAGGAAGAGCAGCGCAAGGACCTGGCCGAGAAGAAGAAGCAGGAAGAAGTCGACCGCAAGGCGAAGGAACTGGCCGCCAAGAAGGAAGCCGAAGAGAAGAAGAAGGAAGCCGAGAAGCTCGCCGCCGCCGAGAAGAAGAAGGAGGCCGACAAGCTCGCCGCCGAGAAGAAGAAGGAAGCGGCGGACAAGGCGGCCAAGGCCAAGGCTGAAGCGGCCGCGCTCGCGAAGATCCGCCAGGAAGACCTGAAGCGCATGGCCGGCGCCATGGGCAGCAGCGGCTCGGCCGAGAAATCGACCGCGCCGAAGATCGACAGCGGCTATGTCGCCCAGATCACCGCCAAGATCAAGAGCAATACGACCTACGCCGGCAGCCTCGACGAACCGGGCAACCCGAAGGCCGTGTTCCGTGTCGACCAGTTGCCGACCGGTGAAATCATGTCGGTGCGCCTGGCCAGGAGCAGCGGCGTGCCGGAATTCGACCGTGCGGTGGAAAATGGCATCCGCAAGGCGTCCCCACTGCCAAAGAAGAAAGATGGTACGGTTGAGCGCAACCTCGAAGTCAACTTCTCCATGAAAGACCTCGACTGATTCGATTCGATCTCATTCCGACGACTATTATGAAAAAACTCCACTTATTACTCTTTAGTGCATCCCTGCTGATGGGCACTGCGACCCAGGCCCAACTGAAGGTCGAGATCGCCGGTGTCGGCAGCAACCAGATCCCGGTCGCGGTCGCGGCCTTCGCCGACGAATCGGTGGCGCCCGACCAGGTGTCGGCCATCATCCGCGCCGACCTCGAGCGCAGCGGCGTGTTCAAGGTCATCGACGCCGGCCAGGTGATCAGCGACAGCGCCAGCGTCGACCTCGCCGCCTTCAAGGCGCGCGGCGCCGATGCGCTGGTGGTGGGCAGCGTGGCGCGCCAGCCGGACGGCCGCATCGCGGTGCGCTACAAGCTGCACGACACCGTCAAGGGCGGCCAGATCTCGCAGCTGGGCGGCGAAGTCCAGCCGCGCTACACCCGCCTGCAGGCTCACCGCATCGCCGACGACGTGTACGAGAAGCTGACCGGCGTGCGCGGCATCTTCTCGACCCGCATCGCCTACGTGAAGGAAAACCGCGCCGGCCGCAACTACACCCTGGCGGTGGCCGACGCGGATGGCGAGAACGAGATCATCGCGGTGAGCGGCCGCGAGCCGATCATTTCGCCGTCGTGGTCGCCGGACGGCCTGAAGGTCGCCTACGTCTCGATGGAAGACCGCAAGCCGGTGGTCTACCTGCAGGACCTGATGACCGGCCGCCGCAACGTGATCTCCAACCAGAAGGGCAACAACTCGGCGCCGGCCTGGTCGCCGGATGGCCGCACCCTGGCCGTGGCCCTGTCCAAGGATGGCAATACCGAGATCTATGCGGTCAATTCGGATGGCAGCGGCCTGCGCCGCCTGACCAACAGCAACGCGATCGACACCGAGCCACAATTCTCGGCCGACGGTCAAAGCATTTACTTCACCAGCGACCGCAGCGGCGGTCCGCAGGTTTACCGGATGAGCGCGACGGGCGGCAATCCCACCCGCGTGACCTTCAACGGAAATTACAACATCAGCCCGCGCGTCTCCTCGGACGGCAAGACCCTGGCCTGGATCTCCCAGCGCGATGGCGGTTACTCCTTATATGCGATGGACCTGGCCAGCGGCCAGGAGCTGCGCCTGGCCGATGGGGCCACCGAACCGAGTTTTTCGCCTAACGGCAAGTACATCATGTATGCGACCAAGGGTGGCGGGCGAGTCTCGCTGGCCGTGGTCTCGGTGGATGGACGGGTCAAGCAACGCTTAACCACCAAAGCGGGAAACATTCGGGAGCCCAGCTGGGGTCCCTTTATGAAGTAATGAAGTAAAACCTTTACCAGAACAGGAGAAAAATATGCGCAACTTCAAGAGTGTAGCCTTCATCGTGTCGGCAGCCGCCCTGCTGACCGCTTGCTCGTCGCCGACCAAGCTGAACGAGACCCCGGTTGTCGAGAAAACCCCTGCGCCAGCCCCGGCCGCACCTGACACCCGCGACATCCGTCCGGTCGAAACCGGCTCGGTGGATCCGCTGAACGATCCGAAAGGCGTGCTGGCCAACCGTAGCGTCTACTTCGACTTCGACAGCTTCGTCGTGCGCGACGACGGCAAGCCGGTCGTGGAAAACCACTCGGGTTACCTGAACAAGAACAAGCAGCGCAAGGTCCTGATCCAGGGTAACACCGACGAACGCGGCGGCACCGAGTACAACCTGGCCCTGGGCCAGAAGCGCGCCGAGGCAGTGCGCCGCTCGATGGCTTCGCTGGGCGTGACCGAAACCCAGATGGAGGCAGTGTCGCTGGGCGAAGAAAAGCCGAAGGCAACCGGCAGCGATGAAGCCGCCTGGGCTGAAAACCGTCGTGCCGACATCGTCTATCAGTAATCGATAGGCTGAGACGGCCGATTGACAGCGGGCGGGACGCAGTGCAGACTGCAACCCGCCCGTTTTTCCTTTCGTAACCGGTTTAGTAGAAAGAGCCACGCCATGAACATACTGTCCCCGTCCCGTCTTGCCTGCCTGTTCCTGGCAGCCTGGATGCCGCTGCAGGCGTCTGCCGGCCTGCTCGACGACGAAGAGGCGCGCAAAGCCATTCTCGACCTGCGTGCGAAGGTCGACAACATCGCGCGTGACCTGAATGCGCGCATCGACACCAAGTCGGACAAGAGCGCGGCGATCGAGGCGCTGAACCAGCACGAACAGACCATGCAGGAACTGGCGCGCCTGCGCGGCCAGCTCGAAGTGCTGGCCAACGAGATCAACAAGGCCCAGAACAACCAGAAGCAGTTCTACGCCGACCTCGACGCCCGCATCAAGAAGCTCGAACCGCGCCAGGAAACCATCGACGGCCAGACCGCCGAAGTGCAGCCGGCCGAGAAGACCTCCTACGACACCGCGACCCAGCTGTTCCAGTCGGGCGACTACAAGGCCGCCGCGACCGCGCTGCAGGACTTCGTGCGCCGCTACCCGGAATCGGCCTACGCCTCGAACGCGCAGTACTGGCTGGGCAACGCCTACTACGCGCTGGGCGACTACAAGAAGGCCATCGCGGCCCAGGAAGTGGTGACCAAGACCTACAACAGCAGCTCCAAGGTGCCGGACGCGATGCTGAACATCGCCAGCAGCTATACCCTGCTGAAGGACAACAAGAACGCCAAGAAGGCGCTGCAGCAGCTGGTCTCGAAGTATCCGGGCTCGAGCGCGGCGCAGACGGCGCGCGACCGCCTGGCCTCGCTGAAGTAAGCCGACGACGGCAGCGCGCGCCGTGCGCCATGCCGGCAATTGACAGCTTCATTGCCGCGACCTATAATCTTGTTTCTTCGGGTCGTTAGCTCAGCTGGTAGAGCAGCGGACTTTTAATCCGTTGGTCGCAGGTTCGAATCCCGCACGGCCTACCAAAGATACAAACAACAACGCCAACCTCCGGGTTGGCGTTGTTGTTTCCGCTCCATGCTCACTGGCTGGCGTAGACGGTCCAGGCATCGAGGTCGTACAGGCTCTCGCTCTTGCGGCCCAGCATCCGCTTCACCACCCGCTTCAGCTTGTACACGGATCGCGATGAATTGCCGTAGCGGCGCAATTTCGCCTTGCCGGGCTTTTTCAGCAAGACCTGCAGTTCGCGGTGCAGGTTGCTGCCGGCCAGCCTGCGGTCGGCATATTCGAAAATGCCCCCCGACCCGACGAACAGGATTTCATCGCCATAGCGCCGGGCAAGGCTGTTCTTCAGGTAGTGCAGGCGCGTCGTGTACATGACGTCGAAGTCCGGGAGCCTGCCCTCGCCCGCCTCGATCTTGTTCAGGCCGAGCTGCCGTCCGCGCTTCTCGACCAGCACACCGGTATCGCTGTTGCGGAAGCGGATCAGGAAGCGGTAATCGCCTTCGTAGCTCATCAGGTATTCGCGATGCGCATCGAGCGCGCCCTGGAGCAGCCGGGCGACTTCATCGATGGCTTCGCCGGTGACGCTGCCGTAGCGGTTGGCACGCACAATCTGTTCATCATAGGCCGAGCGCAATGCCTCCATGGAAAGTGGCTTGCGCAGCTCGGCATGGCGCGTGACGCCGTCCTCGATGACATGGCCGGGGGCGATATCGGTGACACAGACCCTGGAGTCGGGGAAGACTTTTCGAAACGCATCGGTTGGGCGCTCGGAATTGTGCATCGGCTCATTCGCCCACTGCAGGTCCTCTTCCAGGAACACCACATCGGCGGCGAAAGGAAAGCCGAACCGGGGGGCGAGCCGGTCGATCAGCCTGGCCCATTGCCGGTTGAAATAGGCCTGGCGGTGGGCGGCGGTGGCGGCGCGATTCTTGTCCGGAATGACATAGCAGTTGGGGAAATGGGAGGCCGTCCCGTAGCCGCAGAACACATAGTCGATCACGGGGTACAGCGCCTTCAGCCTCGCGGCCAGCGCCTCCTGGACCGTCGCCGGCGCCGAGTGCAGGGCATCGTTGATGTTCAGGCATACCTCGCGGCCGTCGCTGATGGCCATCAAGGTGTCGTCCGAGTAGGTCGGAATGATGCGGCAGCTGACGCCCTCGCCGCCCAGTGCGATGTCCTCGTCGCCGACTTCGATCACGTTGAATCCCATGTCGCGGATGAAGCGCGTCATGTTGGACGACTGCGCGACCAGGATCAGCGTATCCCGGCTGAACTGCGCGAGCGTCCCCGGGTGCAGGTGGTCGTGATGACCGTGGGAGATATAGATGTAGTCCGGCCTGGCGTCCTTCAGCACGTCGACCGCCGGGGGCGGATAGACCCACCATTGGGCGCCGAAGCACGGCCCGCGCCACCATGGATCGGAAAGGATGCGGACTCCCCCGGTCTCGATGAGTATCGATGCGTGTCCAACAAAAGTGATCTTCATGTCGGCCAGCCTTTCGCTCACTTATCAGTTTGTTACATCGTACATCGATCCATATCATGTTCGTCATTACAAAAACGATGCATGTCGCATGGATGCCTCAAACCGGCGCCATGTATGCCCAATGGCAGAGCGCGCGACCGGGCGACGACAAAACAGAACGCCAGCCTTCGCAGGCTGGCGTTCCTGGTACCGGGCTTGCCGGTTGCGCTGCCCCGCGGCCAGGCCGCGGGCAGGCTCGTGATGCACGCTCAGCGCTGCGCCATCGTCGCCTTCACCACGATGACCTGGTGGGCCAGGCTCGGATCGTCCGGCACATAGCTCATCAGCATTTCGTCGCCTTGCGCGCCGCGGTTGAATTCCATCGACACATTGCCGTCACGCGAGACGAATTTGTCTTCGGAGAGGGCAATGAGTTTCATCGGGCGCTGCTTGTCGATCTGCGCCACGATGCCGGTGGAGGATGGATCCACCTTCAGGCGCCAGCCGTTCGACATGGCATAGGCGCCGCTGATCCATTCGGCCTGGTACTCCCAGAACTGGAAGCCCGGGGCTGGCGCCGTCACCTGGACGGTCGATGACGGCGTGGTGCCGGTCGCTGGATAGCTTCCTGACTGGGCGCCGGCGTTGGACGCCAGCAGCAGCAGGGATGCAGCAAGTGCTAGGGACAGGGGACGCATGATCGCTCCTTCATGAAACCAGTTGGACGTTCAGGGCACGTATCGCTCCGGGTCCAGTGCGACATCAGCCCTCCGGAATGTGCTGCGCCGGGCGTACCCGACGCGGTGAACCCAGTCTAGAGCAGGGTCGGCCGGCCGCAAAGCCGTTCGGGCCATGCATCACGAAACGGTCTCGAACCAGAAAAAGTCAGATCGATACGAAATGACACAGAATCGATCGCACCATCCGGCTTTCCGTATCGCGATTTCGCGCTACGGCAGGGTCAAATGCAACTATCGGTAACTCGTCAACCCGCACCGGAATGCGTGCGTTAAGCTGGACATGTCAAGACAAAAAACAGGTAATGGCCGGCATGTTGGCCCCCACAGGGACAAAACTCATGCTAGGATGGTTTTATTTCCTTACGGCAATCACCCAGTAAGGTTTAAGTAAGCATTAAGCGTACGCCTCTTGCGTTTGAGGCCAAAAGATGTAAAATGATTAACACCACTCGCAGGCGCGCGTTTCCCGCGTTTCCGAGGGGATTTTCCAAAACAAGCTGAGTAGTGGCCCCATGTTACGCACCAACCGCCCGCATCGAACCTGCCAGCGCCTTCCCGGCGCGACGGCTGCGCGGCGCTCCCGCCTGACGCCATGTTTACCCGCGCCATGCACCCACCACGGGCGCCAGGCCGCTGCCCGGCTTGCTTAAGCCCGGCGAACCTGCTCCATCAGGCAATTCCCCGGGCCCTCACTATCGAATTCTTGACCAGACTGGTCCGAACCCCTGCCGTTCTCCGGCGGAGACGGCAACAGGAGACACCATGCATACCGAACATACCGAACGCCACCACTCCCCGATCCACACCGCGACCGTGGACAACACCGACCCGCGCGCACCGCGCCGCAACATGGCCAAGGATGTCCTGTCCAGCAGCCGCCGGCTGCGCCACCGCATCGGCCTCATCGCCGGCCTGTGCGTGGGCCTGGTCGCCGTGGTGATCGCATTCGAGTAAGCAATCCGGGCCGTGTGCGCCAGCCCGCCGCGGCTGCGCACAGGGTCCCGCATGCTGGCACACCTGTCCTGGCCGCGCCAGGATCGCATGCAGTCGTGCTCCGATAGCCGAGCGCGGTAGTTCAACGCTCCCCGCAGCGCCCTGCCCTGCCCTCCGATCCCCGCACTGCCGATCGTCCCGCCATCCTGCGCCATCGCTTCCTTGGACCGCTGCCCCCGGGCATCGGCTGACAAGCCGCACTTCCCTCGCACAAAGCAAAAGGCCAACCGCAGCGCGGTTGGCCTTCACCAGAACAAGAACAGCTGACGCGGATCAGAACTCTTCCCAGCCGTCGCTCGCCTCGACCGGTTCGGCCTTGCCCGGCTTGCGCGCGGCGGGCGCGGCCTCGGCCTTCACACGCGGCGGCGCGGCGGGCGCCCTGGCCGGACGGGCCGCCGGACGCGCCGCCAGGGCGCCCGTGCGCGGCGCGGCCTGCGCGGCGCCAACCAGCTTGAAGGCGCCCACGGTGTGCGCCAGGGCCGCGGCCTCGTCCTGCAGCGAACGGGCCGCCGCCGTCGCCTGCTCGACCAGCGCCGCATTCTGCTGGGTCACCTGGTCCATCTGGGTGACCGCGCTGTTGATCTGCTCGATGCCCGCGGTCTGTTCCTGGCTGGCGGCCGTGATCTCGGCCATGATGTCGGTCACGCGGCTGACGCTCTGCACGATCTCGGCCATCGTGGCGCCGGCCTGGTCGACCAGCTCCGAGCCGTGGTGCACCTTGTCGACCGAATCGTCGATCAGCGCCTTGATCTCCTTCGCCGCCGCGGCGCTGCGCTGCGCCAGGCTGCGCACTTCGCCCGCCACCACGGCGAAGCCGCGGCCCTGCTCGCCGGCGCGCGCGGCTTCCACCGCCGCGTTCAGCGCCAGGATATTGGTCTGGAAGGCGATGCCGTCGATGACCCCGATGATGTCGACGATGCGCGTGGCCGACGCATTGATCGCGCCCATCGTCACCACCACCTGCTCGACCACGGCGCCGCCCTTGCCCGCCACTGCCGACGCCGAGGTCGCCAGCGCGTTGGCCTGGCGTGCGTTGTCGGCGTTCTGCTTCACGGTGGAAGTCAGTTCTTCCATCGAGGATGCCGTCTCTTCCAGCGAACCGGCCTGCTGCTCGGTGCGCGCCGACAGGTCGAGGTTGCCCGCCGCGATCTGGCTCGATGCGGTGGCGATGGTGTCGGTGCCGTTGCGCACCTGGCTGACGATCTTCACCAGCGAGTCGTTCATGTCCTTCAGCGCCTGCAGCAGGCGGCCGGTCTCGTCCCGCGAATCGACCTCGATGGTCTGGGTCAGGTCGCCGGCCGCGACGGCGCCGGCGATCGCCACCGCCTTTTCCAGCGGACGCACGATGGCGCGCACCAGCAGCCAGCCCACCACGGCCGCCATCGCCACGCCGAACACCAGGCCGGCCAGGCAGACCAGGCGCACCAGCTCGAAGGTCGCCTGCGACCGCTCGTATTCCACCAGCGCCTGCTCCTGCTGTTCCTTCAGCAGCTTGTCGCCCATGTCGCGCATCGGCTTGAACAGGCGCGTCATCGGCCCGTTCAGCAGCTGCATGGCCTGGGCGTTGTCGTTGGCGCGGATCGCGGCCACCGCCGGCATCAGGCCCTGGGCCAGGAATTCCTTGCGCGCCGCGGTGAACTGCTCGGCCAGCGTGCGCTCGTCGTCGCTCAGCTCGCCCGCCTTGTAGGCCTCCCAGAATTTGGTGATCTGGGCCGCGTTGGCGTCCACCTCGCTCATCATGGCACCGCGCACCGCCGCGTCCTCGACGTTGACCGCCTTGGCGACATTCAGCTGGTTGAGGGTGATCAGTTGCACGACATGGCCGACCTCATTCATCGCCACCAGGCGCTCGTCATGCATTTGCTTGAGTTCGGCATTCGCGACGCCGAGGTTGTAGATGCCGATGACGGCGCCGGCGATCAGTTCGACCGCCAGGAAGGCAATGACGAAGATGAGCCGCGACTTGATGCTGAGGTGTTTGAACATGGTCCGCATGGAAAGGCTAGAAACCGGTTGAAGGATGGATACCTCATTGAATTATAGAAATATCTCTAGCCTTAAGGGAAAGAATGGGCTGTTTCTTGCGTTCGATCTTTTCGGACGTCGCTGCATTGCAACACAGAAATCCCAGATCTTGCCTAAACAACAATTAATGACCTAGGGGAAAGCGGCAATATTGGTTTGCATATAGAATGCTGCGATCCATCCGCATCCCAGTGTTGCTCAAAAGGCCGACATGAATCTCCCCCTGCTCCTGAACCTGGCCGTCGCCCTCGCCGTCTGCGCCCTGCTGTACCGCATGCAGGCCAGCCACGCCTCGTTCACCCGGCGGGTATTTACCGCCCTCGGCCTGGGCGTCGTGCTCGGGGCCGCCTTCCAGGCCATCTACGGCGCCGCGTCGCCGGTGATCGTCGCGACGGGCGCCTGGCTGGACGTCGTCGGCCAGGGCTATGTCAAGCTGCTGCAGATGATCATCATTCCGCTGATCATGGTCTCGATCGTCCAGGCGATCTTGAAGCTGCGCAACGCGTCCTCGCTCGGCACCATCAGCACCCTGACCATCGGCACCCTGATCCTCACCACGATCGTGGCCGCATCGATCGGCATCCTGATGGCCAAGCTGTTCGGCCTGAGCGCGGTCGGCTTGACCGCCTCCGCGGCCGAAGTGGCGCGCGGCGAATACATGCAGGGCAACCTGGCCGCCGCCAGGGACATCTCGCTCCCCGGCATGATCCTGTCCTTCATCCCGGCCAATCCCTTCCTCGACATGACGGGCGCGCGCAAGACCTCGACCATCGCGGTCGTCGTGTTCTCGATCTTCATCGGCATCTCGGCCACCGGCATCGCCGGCAAGAAGCCGGAAGTCTTCAACGCGTTCAGCCAGTTCGTCCATGTCGCCCACGTGATCGTGATGCGCATGGTGACCCTGGTGCTGCGCCTGACGCCCTTCGGCGTGTTCGCGCTCATGACGAAAATGGTGGCGGGCTCGAGCCTGCAGAACATCCTCGACCTGCTCGGCTTCGTGGTGGCCTCGTACTGCGCGCTCGCGCTGATGTTCGGCGTGCACCTCCTGATGGCCGGCGCCTCCGGCCTCAACCCGTGGCGCTACCTGCGCAAGATCTTCCCGGTGCTGGCCTTCGCCTTCACCTCGCGCACCAGCGCCGGCTCCATCCCGATGAGCGTGGCGACCCAGACCGCGCGCCTCGGCACGCCCGCGGGCATCGCCAACTTCGCGGCCTCGTTCGGCGCCACCATCGGCCAGAACGGCTGCGCCGGCATCTACCCGGCGATGCTGGCCGTGATGATCGCGCCCACGGTCGGCATCGATCCGATGAGCGCCGGCTTCCTGCTGCCGCTGCTGGCCATCGTCGCCTTCGGTTCGATCGGCGTGGCCGGCGTCGGCGGCGGCGCCACCTTCGCGGCGCTGATCGTGCTGTCGGCCATGGACCTGCCGGTGGCCCTGGCCGGCCTCCTGATCTCGGTCGAACCGCTGATCGACATGGGCCGCACCGCGCTCAACGTCAGCGGCTCCATCACCGCCGGCGTGGTCACCAGCCGCGCGCTCGGACAGACCGATATGCGGGTGTTCGACAGTGACGCCGACATCAACCTGGATAGCGAAGAGCAGGCCGTGTAAGCCCCTTCCGACAGCGCGGTGAGCTGCTGCGGAAGCGCGGCAATCGTGCGCTGACGCCCTGCCGAATCCGTCTATGATGACGCCAAGTCAATATCCGGGACGGGCAGGTGATGGAACAAAAATGGCCACAGGACATCTGGCTGGTCAGGCATGGACAGAGCTCAGGCAACGTCGCGCGCGAACTGGCGGAGGCGTCCGCCGGCCATCACATCGACATCGTCGAGCGTGATGTCGACGTCCCCCTGTCGGAACTGGGCGTGCGCCAGTCCGAGGCGCTGGCCTCATGGTTCGCCGCCCTGCCGCCGGCGCAGCGCCCGAACGTCGTGCTGCACTCCCCCTACCTGCGCGCCGCCGAGACCGCCAAGCTCCTGATGGGGGGCCTCGACCGCGACGAGCTGCTTGCCGTGCAGTCCGACGAGCGCCTGCGCGAGAAGGAATTCGGCATCCTCGACCGCCTCACCACGCACGGCATCGCCCACCACTATCCCGAACTCTACGAGCAGCGCCAGCACGTCGGCAAGTTCTACTTCCGCCCGCCCGGCGGCGAGAGCTGGTGCGACGTGATCCTGCGCCTGCGCAGCGTCATGGACACGCTCGAGCGCGAGTACTGCCGCGAGCGCGTGCTGATCGTCGCGCACCAGGTCACGGTGAACTGCTTCCGCTACCTGTTCGAGCGCCTCGACGAGGCCTCGATCCTCGATTACGATCGCGCGCTCGACGTGCCGAACTGCTCGGTCACCTCGTACCGTTTCGATCCCACGATGGGCAAGCGCGGCGATCTCGCGCTGCACCTGGTCAACTTCGTCGCACCGCTGGAAGACACGGGCACGCCGGTCACCACAAGCAAGGACCTGCCCGCCGCTCCGAAGGCATAAGGCCACTCCCATGGATTCGACCAACCACGCCACTGCGGTGCATGACGTTGACCTTGCCTTCCTGCGCAGCTGGGCGCTGCCCCAGCCGGACGGCGAAGGCGACAAGGAATTGCGCGGCCACGTGCTGGTACTCGGCGGCTCGTGCGAGATGCCGGGCGCCGTCATCCTGGCCGCGACCGCCGCGCTGCGCGCCGGCGCCGGCAAGCTGACCATCGCGACCGGGGCCAGCGTGGCGCAACTGGTGGCGCTGGCCATGCCCGAGGCGCGCGTGATCGCCCTGGCCGAGCACACCTCGGCCGGCTTCAGCCTCGACGCCGTCGCCAGCCTCGATCCGCTCGCCGACCACGTCGACGCCATCCTGATCGGCCCCGGCATGTGCGACGAACCGGCCACCGCCGCGCTCGTGCACGCGCTGCTGCCGCGCCTGGACGCCGCCAGGACCAACATCGTGCTCGACGCCTGTGCGATGGGCGCCATGCTGCATCCGCCGCTGGGCTGGCCCGAAGGCAGGCCGTTCCGCTTCGAGCGGCCCGTGATCCTGACCCCGCATGCCGGCGAGATGGCGCACCTGACCGGCGTCGACAAGGCCGGCATCGTCGAGCGGCCCGATCCGCATGCCCTGTCCACCGCGCGCGCATGGAATGCGTTGATGATAGTGAAAGGCGCGCGCACCGTGATCGCGAGCCCCGAGGGCGAGCTGTGGCAGCACGAAGGCGCCGGCAACATTGGCCTGGCCATTTCCGGTTCCGGCGACGTGCTCGCCGGCATCATCGCCGGACTGGTCGCACGTGGCGCAGCGCCGGCCCAGGCGGCGTGCTGGGGCGTGGCGCTGCATGCGCGCGCCGGCGACCGCCTTGCGGAACGGCTGGGCACATTGGGATATCTCGCTCGGGAAATTTCGCAGGAAATTCCCGCGCTGCTGGAACAGGTCGGCGGCCACGCGGCTGCCGACGCCCCGACCATCCGGCCGTCGCCGGTGGGACAGGAGCTGGGCGCCTAGCGGCCTGCTGCTGTCGATTCCGCAAGTGTCGATGCTGCGGAAAATGCACGATGTGTGCAATCCAGCGAACCGGGAGCCAGGCTGCCGGTCTAATTTCACTGCTGGTGCGTGCACAACCGGAGCCGCGTCTTGCGTCGGTTCCCTGATGGTTCCACCGCCGGGTCCCGGACCTATGGAGGAACTTAACTGGCGCCGTGGCGCTCCAGCGCCTCACCTGGAGCCCCCGGCACAAGATAGACGTAAACGAGGAGTATAAACAATGAAAGCACTAACCAAGGCACCAAAAATCCTGCTGACCGCGGCTGTCCTGGCTACCCTGCTGGGCGCTTGCAAGAAGAATGACACCGCCGGCACCGCCGGCGATACGTCGGCCACGACGCCGAGCAGCGCCTCGGGCACGACTGGCACCACCGGTGACACCGGCACCGGCGCAACCGGCACGGGCACCACCGGCACCACGGGCGATACCGGCACCGGTACCGGCACCACCACCCCACCGGCGACCGGCACCGATACCACCACCCCGCCGGCAACCGGCACCACGGGCGACACCACCACCCCGCCCGCGACCGGCACGGGCACGGGTACCGGCACCTCGGGCACGACCGGCACCACCGGCACCGGCACCGGTTCCGGCCGCTAAGCCCTGGATACCGGCAACAAGCGGGGCCCGCCAGCGCGGGCCCTGTGCGTATGTCCTGCCTTCAGCGCTCTTCCGGAGCAATGTTCCTGATGGCCGCGGCAAATTCCGCATGGGCCGCCGCATCCACGGGCTTGTAGACCGGCCGGGTGCGCGCCGGATGATTCCCGAGGAAGTTATCGTTCTTCCAGTTCCGCGCAGGCCGCACCGGGCGCGGGGCAAAGCCGCCGCCGCAGTTCGGGCAGACATTGGCGAGCACGCCGTCCACGCAGGCGGCGCAGAAGGTGCATTCGAAGGAACAGATGCGCGCGTCCGGCGCGTTCGGTGGCAGCGCCTTGTCGCAGTTCTCGCAGCTGGGGCGGCATTCAAGCATGTGGCGTCCTTTCGGTTGCAGGCAAATAATCGCAGGTTAAAAAAAACGGCCAGCAAGGCTGGCCGTCAGGCTGTCCGGCTGGCGGGGCGCCCTTGCAGCGGCGCCCTGCCCCGGCATCAGGCCGGTTGCGGCGTGCCGCGGCCGCGGCCCGTGACCAGGCGGACCAGGCGCACGATCATGCGGAACACGAAGCGCACGAAGACCAGGGTCAGGATCGCTTCCACGAAGGTCATCAGGAAAGCCACCAGCGGGTTGAGGCGGGTGGCGCGGCGGCCGAACTTCGCCAGCATGCGGTCGCGGGCGATCTCGATGCTGTCATAGAAGGTCGGCACGACCAGCAGGGTCAGGAAGGTCGAGGTGATGGTGCCCCCGATGATCGCGATCGCCAGCGGCTGGTAGAACTGGCCGGAGTCGCCGAAGGCCATCGCCACCGGCAGCATGCCCGCGATCAGCGCGAAGGTCGTCATCAGGATCGGACGCAGGCGCTTGCGGCCGGCCGCCATCAGCGCTTCCTCGCGGTCCATGCCTTCGCGCTCCAGGGCACGGGCGGCGTCGAGCAGCAGGATCGCGTTCTTGGCCACCAGGCCCATCAGCATGATGATGCCGATGATGCTCATCAGGTTGAGCGTGTTCTTGGTGATCAGGAGCGCCACCACCACGCCGATCAGGGACAGCGGCAAGGACAGCATCACGCCGATCGGTGCGGTGAACGAACCGAACTGCATCACCAGGATCAGGTACATCAGGCCGATCCCCGAGACCAGGGAGATGGCCATCTCGGTGAACACTTCCTGCTGGTCCTCGCCGGCGCCGCCCAGCGACAGGCCATAGCCCGGCGGGAAGTCGAAGCTCTTCGCCAGCTTCATGGCGTCGGCCGTCACTTCGCCCGCCGAACGGCCCTGGGCGTTGGCCGACACGGTGATCATGCGCTCGCCGTTCTTGTGGCGGATCGCGGCCGGGCCCTTGCCCATGGTGATGGTGGCGATCTGTGCGAGCGGCACCATCATGCCGGTGCCGTTCACCGCGATCGGCAGGCGCTCGATGTTCTCGGTGTTGACGCGGTCGTCCGGGTGCAGGCGCACCGCGACGTCGCGGGTCTCGCTGGTCGGGTCGACCCAGTCGCCCACCTCGATGCCGGCGAAGGCCACGCGCAGCGACTGCGCGGCGTCGTTCACCGAGATGCCCATGGCGTTGGCCAGGCCGCGGTCGAGCACGATCTGCAGCTCGTTCTTCGGATCCTGTTCCGACAGGCTGACGTCGACCGCGCCCGGCACGTCGCGCAGCTTTTCCATGAAGGCGGTGGTCAGTTCCATCAGCTTGCGCGACTCCGGACCGGTGAACTCGATCTGGACCGGCTTGCCGCCGCCGTTCAGGTCATCGATCACGGTGTACTCCGCACCCACCAGGTGGCTCAGCTTCTCGCGCAGGTCGACGCCGACCTGGACCGCGCTGCGCTTGCGCTCGCTGCGCTTGCCGATGTCGACATAGATACGGCCGCCGCTGGCGTTGATGAAGCTGTTGGTATCCTTGGTTTCCGGAATGCTGCGCGCCAGTTCGGCCGCCGATTCCATCTTGCGGCGTGCATACTCGACGCTCGACGAGGCCGGGGTACGGACGTCGATCTGCAGCAGGCCGCGGTCCGATTTCGGCACGAAGCTCGAGCCGCCCCAGGTTGCGTGCAGGGCGATGGCGCCGACGAAGCTGGCGACGGCGATGGCCGCCATCCACTTGCGGTGGTGCAGCGCCCAGGCGATCACGTTGCCGTAGCGGTCGGACTGATGGTCGAACCAGGTGTTGAAGCGCGCCAGCACGCGGCTGAAACCCTTCTTCGGCGCATGTGCGTGATCCGGCGGGTCACCCCAGTAGGCCGACAGCATCGGGTCGAGCGTGAACGAGATGAACAGCGACACGATGACCGAGCAGGTCACGGTCAGCGCGAACGGACGGAACCATTCGCCGGAAATGCCCGGCATGAAGGCCACCGGCACGAACACGGCCATGATCGAGAAGGTCGTCGCGGCCACGGCCATGCCGATCTCGGCCGTGCCTTCGAGGGCGGCGGTACGGCGGTCGGAGCCCAGTTCCATGTGGCGCACGATGTTTTCACGCACCACGATCGCATCGTCGATCAGCACGCCGATCGCCAGCGACAGGCCCAGCAGGGTCATGAAGTTCAGGGTGAAGCCGCACAGCCACACGGCGATGAAGGCGGCCAGCACCGAGGTCGGCAGCGACAGCGCGGTGATCAGGGTCGAGCGCCAGGAATTCAGGAAGGCGTACACGACGAAGATGGTCAGGATCGCGCCCAGCACCAGCGCCTCGATCACGTTGTTCAGGCTCGACTGCGCTTCCTTGCCGCCGTCGCGGGTGATTTCCAGCTTGGTGCCCGGTGGCATCTCCTTGTTGGCTTCCTCGACCACCTGGCGCACCTTCTTCGCCATCGATACGGTCGAGGCGTCACGCGAACGCGAGATCTGCAGGCCCACGTTCGACTTGCCGCTGCGGACCGACATGTTGTTGATGTCGGCGTAGCCGTCCTTGATCTCGGCCACCTGGTTCAGGCGCACGATCTGGTCGCCGTTGCGCTTGACCACCACCTGCGAGAAGTCCTCGGGACGCTCGATGCGGCCGACCAGGCGGATGCCCTTCTCGTCCAGTTCGCTGCGCAGCTTGCCCACCGGCGCATTGGTGTTCTGGGTGCGCAGCGCATTGCTGACGTCGGACACCGACACGTTGTACTCGCGCAGCTTTTCGGCGCGCAGCAGCACCGACAGTTCGCGCCGCAGGGCGCCGTTGACGTTCACGGTGGAGACGCCGTCGATGGCGCGGAACTTGTCGGCCAGCACGTCTTCGGCATAGCGCGAGATTTCGGCATGGCTCTGGCTGCTCGAGGACAGGGCCAGCGTCATGACCGGATCGGCCGCAGGGTCGTAGCGGCGCAGCACCGGCTCGCGCATCTCGACCGGCAGCTTGTAGCGCACCGCGGCGATCGCATTGCGCACGTCGTCGGAGGCTTCGATCAGGTTGCGGTCGAAGTCGAATTCCATCCAGATCGAGGCGCCGCCTTCGTAGGAGTTGGAGTTGACCTCGGTGACGCCCTGGATCGCCAGCATCTGCTTCTCGAGGCGGTTGGTGATCTCGCGCTCGGCGGTTTCGGGCGACGCGCCCGGATACGGGATGTCGACGATGACGACCGGAACCTCGACGTCGGGGTTCTCGTTCACCTTCAGCTTCGACAGGGCGAGCAGGCCGATGCACATCATCGCCACGATCATGACGATGGTCGCGACCGGCCGCTTGACACTGAAATTGGAGAGGAACATGTTGTTATTTTCCTTGTACCGGAGCAGCGCTGGCGACGCGCGCGGTGGCCATGTCGACCTTCTGGCCGTCCTTCAGGTTCGAGGACGGGGCGCGCAGCACGATGTCGCCGGCGGCCAGGCCCTGCTTGACTTCGAAATTGCCGGTGCGCTGGTCGCGCGTGCCGACCACCAGGCCGACCTTCGACAGGGTCTTGTCCTTCACGCGCCAGGTGTAGGTCTTGTCGCCGGATTTCACCAGCGCGCTTTCCGGCAGCATCAGGACGTTCGCGGTCTGGGCGTCGACGCGGCCTTCGGCGTACAGGCCGGCCACGCGCGGCTGCGCGTTGTTGGCGAACTCGACCAGCACCTCGACCTGGCGGGTGACGGGGTTGGCGGCCGGGTCGATGCGCTTGATGGAGCCGGCGAACTGTTCCGCGCCGTAGCCGTTGACGCGGAAGTTGACCTTCTGGCCGACCTTCACGGTGGCGATCGAGTCGGCCGGGACGCGGCCTTCGAAGCGCATGCTGTTCGGGTCGATGACCTTGACCAGTTCCTTGCCGATGTTGGCGGTGTCGCCGGCCGAGACCTTGCGTTCCGAGACGATGCCGTCGAACGGGGCGCGCACCACGGTGCGGGCCAGCTGCTGGCGCGCGCTGGCGGCGCGGCTCCTGGCGGCCGACAGCTCGCTCAGGGCGGCGTTGCGCGACACTTCGGCGTCGTCCAGCGCCTTCACCGAGGTCATGCCGGAGGCGCGCAGGGTCTTCAGGCGCTCGAGCTGGCGGTTGGCCTGGTCCAGCGCCTGGGTGGCCGCGCGCACCGATTCCTCGGCCGACAGCAGGGTGTCGCGGATCGCGGTCTCGTCGAGACGCACCAGCACGTCGCCGCGCTTGACCGGCTCGCCATTCTCCTTCAGAACCTGCAGCACGATCGCGGACACCTCGGCGCGCAGGTCGGCGCGGCGTTCGGGCTGGATCGATCCGGTAATCACTGGGCCGGAGGCCAGCGAATCGTTACGCACAGTCAGTACATCTTCCGGCGCCACGGTCAGCTGCGTCGGCTTGTTATCCTTCTGGGCTTGTGGCCCCTTGGCGTTATCCTTACCGCAGGCAACGAGGGCCGAGGCGATGGCAAGGACGAGTAGTGAGTTGCGCAGCATTGTGGTTCTCCGGAGAAGGGTCTCAGACATCTTTGTAAAAATTAGAATAAATACGACCAGTGCGCAGTATTAATTAGTGCCTTGGTAAGGTCAATTGACGAACCTGCGGACTGCGGAAATCGATGGATGAAACGCGAAATTTGGCGATGAGCTGCATTCCAGCCTGCCTGAAACGCAGGGTTCGCCGGACGGGCGCATGCCCGCCCCGAGGTGCTGGCAGCACCCTCATGCACCCAGCATGGCATGGATCAGGAAGCCCATGGCGATGCCGGTGCAGACGCCGCCGGCGATCTCGACCAGGGTATGGCCCATGCGCTCGCGCAGGATCACCACGTCTTCCTTGCCGTCGTGCAGGCGGTTGAGCGCCACCGCATGGCGGCCGACGTGCTGGCGCAGGCTGTTGGCGTCGATCATCACGATGAAGGCCAGGGTCACGGCCACGCCGAAGGCCGGATGCCCCATCCCCTCGCGCAATGCGATCAGGGTCGCCATGCTGCTCACGACGGCGCTATGGTTGCTGGGGAAGCCGCCATTGCCGACCAGGTTGAAGGCCCAGCGCCGCAGGCGCACACTGTTAATCAAAAACTTGATCGGCCCCACCACCATCCACGTCAGCACGGGCGTCACGAGATAAACTAAATCCATAATATTTCCAGGTAAATTAATGCCGGACGGAATTATCTCAGAAGCAAGACCCCGTGGCGACAACCGCTGCGCCGTCGTTGTGGCCGGAAACGGTAAGATTCCTTGAATAGCTGAAGATAAACAGGGGGAACGTCATGCGGCATTTCCGGTTGTCGATCGCAGTCACCATAGTGCTGATGGCCCTCGCGGGCTGGTGGGGCTTCGAGCATAAGGGGCTGTCCGGCCTGTTACAAGCACTGTGGATCACGGCCGTGCTGGGGGTGCTGGAAGTGTCGCTTTCTTTCGACAACGCGGTCGTCAACGCCTCGGTCCTGAAGACCTGGAACGAATTCTGGCGCAAGCTGTTCCTGACGGTCGGCATCCTGGTGGCCGTGTTCGGCATGCGCCTGCTGTTTCCCCTCGTGATCGTCTCGGCCGCCACCGGCCTCGGCCTGCTGGACGTCTGGCACATGGCGATCAACACCCCGCGCGAATACTCGCGCCACCTGACCGAGCGCCATGCCGAGGTGGCGGCCTTCGGCGGCGCCTTCCTGCTGCTGGTGTTCCTGAACTTCCTGTTCGACGAAGAGAAGGAGCTGCACTGGCTCGGCTGGATCGAGGAAAAGGTCGGCAAGTACGGCACCGAGGGACTGTCCGTGCTGCTGACCCTGTCGATGGTGTTCTTCGCGATGAGCCTGATGCCCGAGGAACGCAAGCTGTCGGTGCTGATCGCCGGCGTGGTCGGGGTGCTGGTCTACATCGGGGTCCAGTGGCTCAGCGGGCTGCTGGAAAGCGAAGAACACGACCCGACCGTGGGCGCCATGGTTTCCCAGGGCAGCATCGGCGGCTTCCTGTACCTGGAAGTGCTGGACGCCTCGTTCAGCTTCGACGGCGTGATCGGCGCCTTCGCGATCACCAATGACGTGGTCATCATCATGCTCGGGCTGGCGATCGGCGCGATGTTCGTGCGCTCGATGACGGTGTTCCTGGTCTACAAGGGCACCCTGCAGGAATTCGTCTACCTGGAACATGGCGCGCATTATGCGATCGGCATCCTGGCGGTGATCATGTTCGCCAGCGTGCAGTACCACATCCCGGAATGGTTCACGGGGCTGTCGGGGCTGGCCTTCATCCTGGTGTCGCTGTGGTCGTCAATACGCTACCGGCGGCGGATGGAGGCCGAGGAAGCCCGCACGGACACGGAAACCGCCTGAAAATATCCCCCTGTCATTTTGTTATCCGGCCGATGCATGGCAGAATGGGCTCGCACAGCCATGTGCTGCCAACCTGACAACCGTATTTTATATAAAGCTTTCGATGCCGAAGATGATGCCCAAGCGCGCCGCCGCCATACTCCTGTCCGCCATTGCCGCAGTACTCGTGCTGTTCGCGCTGTACACCTGGTTCACGCTGACCTGGTCGTATTCGGAGGGCGAGCGCGCCGGTTACCTCCAGAAGTTTTCCAGGAAGGGCTGGCTGTGCAAGACCTGGGAGGGGGAAATCCTGTTGTCGAGCATGCCGGGGGCGATTCCGGAGCGCTTCGCGTTCACGGTGCGCGACGAGGGCCTGGTCCAGAAGCTGCAGTCCGCCATGGGGCAGCGCGTGCAGATCTCGTACGAACAGCACAAGGGAGTGCCGACCTCGTGCTTTGGCGAAACCGAGTATTTCGTGGAAAGCGTGATGACCGGACCGAAGAATCCGGTGTCGCCGAGCGACGCGCCGGCGGGGATGTAACGTAGGTGGGCGGGCGCTCCCGCCCACGCGTCGATTGTGATCGGTGCCGAAAACGGACCCGATGATCTCGCGGCAAGCTATCGACGCGTGGACGGCAAAGCCGTCCACCCTACGGCTTGCGCTGGTTCAGGATCACTTCCGCCAGCCGCGACGCCGCCTGCGACGCCGACGCCGACGGCCGCTTGAAGCGGTGCAGCACTTCGCGCGTCAGGTCGGCCGACACCGAGCGCTGCGCCGCCTCCACCTTGCGTTCGCCGATCACGCGCTCGGTCGCGGCCAGCTCGGCCGCCTGTTCTTCCTGGCGCCTGCTCTCCAGCTGCAGCAAATGCTTGCGCGCCTGGGCCATCTGCTGGGTCGCCTGCGCCGCCTTGCGCTGCAGCTCGGCGTGCGCCTGCGCATGCTCGATCAGCACCCGCTGCGCCTCGCGCTTCTCGAGCGCCGCCTGCATCGCGGCCTGCTCCACCAGCTCGCGCTCGCGCGCCAGCCTGGCCTGTTCTTCCTCGGCCGCCGCCCGCGCCTGGGCGGCCTGGGCCGCCGCCTGCTCGGAAGCCAGCCGCGCCGCGGCCGCCTCGTTGGCGCGCGTATCGGCCGCCGCCTGCTGGCGCTGCGCGGCCAGCTTGCGCTCGACCAGCGCCAGCGATTCGCGCGCCGCCTGCGCCGCGGCGATCTCGGCCGCAAAGGCTTCCTCGGTGACCGCCAGCCGCTGGCGCTCGGCCTCGGCATGCTCGGCCTGGGCCCGGGCCAGCTCGACCGCGCGCAGCGCCTGGGCCTGCTGGGCGGCCGCGGCCGCTTCAGCCTGGGCGGCTTCCTCGATGGCCGCGCGCGCCTGCGCCTGCTGGGCGTCGACCACGGCGCGCTGGGCCGCCTCGGCGCGCCGCTCGGCGTCCGCCTGGGCCTGCAGCTGGGCCACCTGCTCCTCGTCGGCCTGCATGCGCGCCGTGGCCGCCTGCGCCAGCGCCTGCTCGGCGGCCTGGCGTTCCTGGAGCCTGGCCAGCGCCGCTTCCTCGGCCTGCACCCGCTCGCGCTCGGCCTGCGCCAGGCGCCCGGCTTCCTCGGCGCGGCGCGCGGCCGCGGCGGCCGCCTGGCGCTGCAGTTCGACCTGCTCGGCGGCGGCGGCCAGCACCGCCTGCTCCGCCGCATTCGCGCTAGCGCGCGCATCGGCCGCGGCCTGGGCCTGGGCGACGCGCTCCTCGGCCAGCGCGCGCTGGCGCTGTTCCTCTTCGGCCTCGCGCTGCGCCGCCCGGGCCGCCGCTTCGTCGGCCTGCATGCGCTCGCGCGCATGCGCCGCCGCCTGCGCCTCGGCATCCAGCCGCACCTGCACCTGCAGGCTGGCCTCTTCCTCGGCGCGGGCGCGTTCCTGCGCCACCTCGCGCAGCTTGCGGTCGGACTCGATGCGGGCCTCGGTCGCCGCCAGGATGCGGCCCTCGGCCTCGCGCCGCGCCTGGGCGCTGGCGGCCGCCGTCTGTTCCAGGCGCTCGCGGTGGGTCGCCGCGTCGCGCAGTTCCTTCTCGGTCTGCAGGCGCATGCGCAGCGACTGGGCCGCCACGCGCTCGGACTCGGCCTGGGCCAGCGCGATCGCTTCGCGCTCCAGTTCGATATGGGCCAGCGCGCGCGCCTCTTCCAGCGCCCGCGCCTCGGCCGCCGCACGCGCGAACGCGGACGCCAGCGCGACCTGGTCGGCGCGCTCGCGCTGCAGGGTCAATTCGAGGGCTTCGGCCTCGGCTTCGGCCAGTTTCTCGGCGGTCAGGCGCGCGGCCTTCTCGGCGCGCTCGCGCTCGCGCGCCAGGATCGCCACGCGCGCATCGGCGCTGGCGTTGTGCTGCACTTCCTCGCGCGCCGCTTCGACCGCCGCCATCCGCTCGACGGCCTGCAGGCGGGCCTGCTCGGTCTGGGCCAGCAGCTCGTCGGCGGCGCGCGCCGCCTTGGCCGCCAGTTGCGCCTCGGCCTCGATCTGCTCGGTGGCGCGGCGCCGCGCCTCTTCTTCGGAACGGGCGCGCGTCTCTGCCGCCAGCCGGATGTCGGTATCGGTCTTGACCCGGGCGCGCAGCTCGGCGGTCTCCTGGCGGATGGCTTCCAGGCGTTCGCTGGACGCCTGGGCCGCGGCGCGCAGCGATTCCAGCCGGTCGCGGTTGGCGGCGATCGCGTCTTCCGAGGCCTGGGCATTGGCCAGCGCGGCCGTGGCGGCGGCCGCATCCAGCGCGGCGCGCTCCTCGGCCAGCGAACGGGCGCGCGCCTCGGCATGCGCACGGCGCTCGGCCGTGATGCTGGCCTTGGCCTCGGCTTCCATCCGCGCGATCGCTTCCTGGATCTCGCTGATGTCCATCGGCGCGCGCGCCGCGGGCGCGTCCCCCTCCGCCGCTTCGCGTCCAGGCGGCAAGCCGCTCCCCTCCGGCAGCACGCTGCCCGCGTGCGACAGGTCGATCATGAAGTCATCGTCTTGCTTGGCTGGTCTGGATTCCATGCTCATTCTCGGTGGCGGCTGCCCGGACGCGGGCTGGCTCGCGTCGATTATCCGGGAAAACGCAGGGATGTGCCACGCGGAACTGGGCCGGAAAAGCGGCCCAGTTCATCCATTCGAGGATGGCTCAGACGGGCCAGAGGGGCGGCTCGTCCATCAGCGCGACCTGCTCGCGCAGCTCGAGGATGCGGTCCTGCCAGTAGCGCTGGGTGTTAAACCAGGGGAAAGCCGCCGGGAAGGCCGGATCGTCCCAGCGCATCGCCAGCCAGGCCGAGTAATGGATCAGGCGCAGGGTGCGCAGCGCTTCCACCAGGTACAGCTGGCGCGGATGGAAATCGCAGAAGTCCTCGTAGCCGGCCAGCACGTCGCCCATCTGGCGCACCATCTCGTGGCGCTCGCCCGACAGCAGCATCCACAGGTCCTGCACCGCCGGTCCCATGCGGCTGTCGTCGAAGTCGACGAAGTGCGGGCCGTCGGCGGTCCACAGCACGTTGCCGACGTGGCAGTCGCCGTGCAGGCGCAGCAGCGGCAAGTCCCCCGCCCGCTCGTAGCAGCGCGCCACGCCGCCCAGCGCCTGCTCGACCACGCTGGCCCAGGTCGCGGCCAGCTCGCGCGGCACGAAGTCGTGGCTGCGCAGGTAGTCGAAGGGTTCGCGGCCGAAGGTCTGCGGGTCCAGGCTTGGGCGCGCCGCATAGGGCCGCGCCGCGCCCACCGCATGGATGCGGCCGATGAAGCGGCCCAGCCATTCCAGGGTGTCGGGGTCGCCCAGCTCCGGCGCCCTGCCGCCCTGGCTGGCGAACACGGCGAAGCGGAAACCCTCGAACGCGTGCAGGGTGCGGCCATCCAGCACCTGCGCCGGCACCACCGGCACCTCCTTGTCGGCCAGTTCGGCCATGAAGCCATGCTCCTCGAGGATGGCTTCATCGCTCCAGCGCTGCGGCCGGTAGAACTTGACCACCACCGGCGGCCCTTCCTCGCGTCCGACGCGATACACGCGGTTTTCATAGCTGTTCAGGGCCAGCAGGCGGCCATCGCCATACAGGCCCACGCTCTCGACCGCTTCCAGCACCAGCTGGGGATCGAGGCGCGTGAACGGATGGGATGGCGGGTCGGTATCGGTGTCTGGGATAGTCATTCCGTCATTGTACGGCGGCGCGGACGAAATGGCCCGTGCCACGTCCCCGAACCGGGCCTGCGCCGGCGCGCGCCCGGCGCCGCCGGCGACGAAATATGCACCGGCGGGCGGCGCAGGCGGTACACTGGCGTCTTCACCGCAACAAGAGTATCCCATGCATCTCGACCAGCCACTTTCCGAAAAAGAATTCGACGAACTCGACCAGTTCCTGCTATCCGACCGCTGTCCCGAGGACGCGATGACGATGGACACCCTGCACGGCTACCTGACCGCCATCGCGATCGGGCCGGAAACCATCATGCCGGCCGAATGGCTGCCGCGGGTCTGGGGCGAGGACGGCAGCAGCGCGCCCAAGTGGAAGAACAGCCGCGAGGAGGAGCGCATCCTCAACCTGATCATGCGCTTCATGAACGAGGTGCTGGTCACCTTCGAGGTCGCGCCGAAGGAATTCGAGCCGCTGTTCTGCGAACACGAACACCAGGGCAAGACCCTGATCGACGCCGAGGCCTGGTGCTGGGGCTTCTGGGAAGGGATGGAACTGCGTCCGGGTTCCTGGGAACCGGTCTGGGATTCCGAGGTCGCCGAGCTGATGCGCCCGATCTACCTGCTGGGCGCCGACGAGATCGAGCAGGAAGAACTGGCCGAAGTCGAAGACCCGGCCAAGGCGCACCAGCTGGCGCTGCAGATCGAGGCCAACCTGCCGGCCATCCACCGCTACTGGCTGCCGCTGCGCAAGGCCGCGGTCGAGACCGTGCGCCGCGACGAGCCGAAGGTCGGGCGCAATGACGACTGCCCTTGCGGCAGTGGCAAGAAGTTCAAGAAGTGCTGCGGGGCTGAAAACGCCTGATCCAGCAGGTGGACGGGTGCGCCGAGCCGGCTATGCCGTCCACCCTGCAAACTCAGGCAGCTTGCCCCAGGACGGCGCCATGCAGCGCCGCCAATACCTCGGCCGGACCGGCCATGCCGGCCAGTTTTCCCTTCGCATCGACCACCGGCACCCGCGCCAGCCAGTGCCGCGCCGCCAGCGTCGCCGCCGCCGTGGCCGGCTGGCCGACATCCACCGCCACCCCGACGGTCATCACGTCTGCGACCCGCGTCGCCGGTTTCTGGGAAGCCAGCGCCACCAGTACATTGCGCGCACGCCAGTGCAACGGCAGGGTCTCGGTCTCGGACATGCTGCGCAGCAGCTGCGCCTGGGTCAGCAGGCCGAGCAGGCGATTGTCCCCATCCACCACCGACAGCGCCGGCACGCCATGGCGCAGCAGCACCTCGCGCGCCGCCGGCAGCGACATGTCGGGCGCCAGGCGCGCCACCGGCGCCACCATCACGTCGCCCGCGCGCAGGGCGCCCGCGCGGCGTTCCGCGGCATGGTGTTCGGCATCGTTGACGATGGCGGCCAGGTCGTCGCGCGTCACGTCCAGCGCTTCGCCGAAATGCTCCAGCGCCGCATCGATATCCTCGTCGGCCACCGCACTCGGGGCCACCGGCTTGTGCGCGTGGTGGGCGCCGGTCACGCGGTTGTAGGCCAGCGCCGCCAGCAGCAGCACGACCGTGTTCAGGCCCACCGGCGCCAGCGCGAACATGAACCCGGCCTCGTGCACGGCGGCCCCGCCCAGCACCGCCGTCATGGCCACCGCCCCGCCCGGCGGATGCAGGCAGCGCAGCAGGAACATCATCGCGATCGACAGGCCGCCGGCGAGCGGCGCCGCCAGCATCGGGTCGGGCACCAGGTGGGCGCAGGCGATGCCCGTGAAGGCCGACACCACGTTGCCGCCGACCACCGGCCAGGGCTGGGCCAGCGGGCTGGCGGGCACGCAGAACAGCAGCACGGCCGAAGCGGCCATCGGAGCAACCAGCCAGGCGATATGGGCGCCCGGCGCGGCCCAGGCGAGCGCCACCTGGCTCAGGGCGCCGGCGAGCAGCAGGCCCAGCAGCGCCCCGAAGGCGGCGCGCGCCTGGCTGGAAGGAGGAAGAGCGACCGGAGGCTTCGGCCAGTTGCGGCGAAACAGGGAGACGGCGTGAATGATCATTGCACCAATACCGGGCGAAAAATAAGCTATTACACCATATTTGCCCGAATCCGGTGCAGCCGAGTCCGCCAGAGTGCAGGCCGGCGCCACGACGGTGCGTGGCGCCGGCGCAACCAGCTTCGCCGCGGCGCCTGCAATCATGTACGATATGCAACATTGCAACGCAAACACATCAACCAGGGACAACCATGACCAAGCAGATCACACGCCACGCGCTGGGCACCCTCGCCGCCGCCCTCGCCTTCAGCCTCGCCGGCCCCGCGCTGGCCGGCGCGCCGATGGCGAAGACGCCGGCGCCCGGCTACCACCGCATCATGCTCGGCGACTTCGAAATCACCCCGCTGTCCGACGGCACGGTCGACCTGCCGGTCGAGCAGCTGCTGTCCGCCAAAGCGGAGAAGACCAGGTCCGTGCTGGACAAATCCTTCCTGAAGACCCCGCTGGAAACCTCGGACAATGCCTACCTGGTCAACACCGGCGCCAAGCTGGTGCTGATCGACACGGGCGCCGGCAGCTTCTTCGGCCCCACCCTGGGCCGGATGCTCGCCAACCTGAAGGCCGCCGGCTACCAGCCGGAGCAGGTCGACGAAATCTATATCACCCACTTCCACGGCGACCATGTCGGCGGGCTGGTGAACGACTCCCAGGCCGTGTTCCCGAACGCGGTCGTGCGCGCCCACCGGCACGAGGCCGAACACTGGCTGAGCCAGGAAAAGATGGACCAGGCCAAGGACAAGGGCGGCTTCAAGGCGGCGATGGCGGCCATCACGCCCTACCAGAAGGCGGGCAAATTCAAGCCCTTCGACGGCGACACCGAGCTGGTCCCGGGCATCCGCGCGCACGCGACCGGCGCCCATACGCCGGGGCACACCACCTACATGGTCGAGAGCAAGGGACAGAAGCTGCTGCTGATCGGCGACCTGATCCACGTGGCGGCGGTGCAGATGGCCGAGCCGGCGGTGACGATCTCGTTCGACAGCGACCAGAAGGCGGCGGCCAGGGCGCGCAAGAAGGCATTCGATGCGGCGGCCAAGGGCGGCTACCTGATCGGCGGCGCGCACCTGCAGTTCCCCGGGCTGGGCCACCTGCGGACCGAAGGCAAGGGCTACCGGTTCATTCCGGTGAATTTCACCCAGATGCGCCAGCCGTAAGCCCTGACCGGCTTCAGGCCCGGTCGACCGACTCCAGTCCGGCGCCGGCGGCGCGCAGGCCTGCCAGCATCCGCGTCAGGCGCTCGAGGTCGACCGGCTTGACCAGGTGGTGCTGGAACCCGGCCGCGAACGCGGCGTCGCGGTCCTGCTGCTGGCCGTAGCCGGTGACCGCGATCAGCACCGTGCCCGCCGTCTCCGGCTGGGCGCGCAGGCGGCGCGCCAGTTCATGGCCGTCGATCTCGGGCAGGCCGATGTCGAGCAGGCAGACATCGGGCCGCACGCTGCGCGCCCGCTCCAGCGCGCGCAGCGACCCGTGCTCGATCACGACCTCGTGCCCCTGCGCCGCCAGCAGCAGGCCCAGGGTTTCCGCCGCATCCGCGTTGTCGTCCACCACCAGCACCTTCAGGCACGCCCCCTGCGCCGGCGCGGCCGCCTCGGGCGCCGCCTGCGGCGCGGGTTCTTCCTGCAGCAGCGGCAAGGTGATCACGAAGGTGCTGCCCTTGCCCAGGCCCGGGCTGGAACAGCCGACCGAGCCGCCATGCAGCTCGACCAGGTGCCGCACCAGGGCCAGCCCCAGACCCAGCCCGCCCTGCGAGCGGTCGGACGAGCGCTCGGCCTGGGTGAACAGGTCGAACACGCGCCCGGTCAGCTCGCGGTCCATGCCGATCCCTTCGTCGCGCACGCTCAGCACCAGGCGCCCGGCCAGCACTTCGGCGCGCAGGTCGATGCTGCGCCGCTCGGGCGTGTACCTGTTGGCGTTGCCGAGCACGTTGGCCACCACCTGCACCAGGCGCGCCTTGTCGCCCAGCACCAGGGCGCCGGGCGGCGGCGGGCGCACCGTCAGCACCTGGCCGCGCGCGTCGATCATCGGCCGCACCTGCTCGACCGCCTCGTCGACCACGGCGCGCGCCTCGACCCGCAGCTGGGCCAGGGTGATCAGGCCGCGCGTCACCCGCGACACGTCGAGCAGGTCGTCCACCAGCCGCGTCATGTGGCGCACCTGGCGCGAGATGATGGTGCTGCTCTGGCGCACGCGCCCCTCGTCCATGCTGCCCAGCCGCAGCAGCTCGGCGGCGGCGCTGATCGGCGCCAGCGGGTTGCGCAGCTCGTGCGCCAGCATCGCCAGGAACTCGTCCTTGCGGCGGTCGGCTTCGATCAGCTTGTCCTCGGCCAGCTTGCGGTCGGTGATGTCGCGGAAGAACGCGGCGACGCCGCCGGCCCGGGTCGGGTAGGTGCGCAGCTCGATCCATACCCGCCGTCCGTCCGCCAGCACCCGGCAGTATTCGGCGCTGCCGGCCGTGCGGGTGCGCATCACCTCGCGCAGCATGCGCCCGCCCTCGGTGTCGACGGACTCGGGGAACACGTCCCAGTGGTTGTGGCCGATGACCTGGTGCGCTTCCAGGCCGCAGATGCGCAGCCCTTCGGCGTTCATCTGCAGGATGGTCCAGTCGCGGTCGAACAGCGCGAAGCCCTCGGCGATGGTGTCGAAGATGTAGCGGCTGCCGTCGCGCTCCTCGCGCAGCTCGGACTGGGCGCGCGCCGCCTGCGCGGCCGACCAGGTGCGCTCGGCGACATCGCGCGCCAGCAGCGCGTCATGCTCGCTCCAGCGGCGCGGATGGCGGGTGTCGAGCCCGAGGCAGGCGATCATGCGGCCCTCCTTCACCAGCGGCACCACCAGCAGCGCGCCGATGCGCTCGGCCTCGTAGGCGCCGCGAGAATCCGTGGTGCGCGGGTCGCGGGCGGTGTCGTCGATCCGCACGACCTGGCCGGCGCGCAGCTCGGCCGCGATGGCCGGGCCGAAATCGTCGAGGTGCAGGTGGGTGCGCGCCAGGCTGCCCGCGCCGTCCTCGGCCCACAGGCGCGGGACCGCGAAGCGCCCGCTCTCGTGCTCGACCTCGGCGTAGACCACGCGCCCGGCGCGCAGCTCGCGGCCCAGCAGCGCGCCGGCGCTGGCGATCACGTCTTCGGGGCGCGACAGCGGACGCAGCGCGTCCGACACCCGCAGCGCGAACGCGGCGCGGCGCTCGGCCTGCACGCGGCTGGTGGTGTCGATCACGGTGCAGAACAGGCCGCAGACCTCGCCGCCGGCATGCACCGGCGCGTGCGAGAAGGTGAAGGTGGCGCGCTCCGGGTAGCCGTGGCGCTGCACCACCATTTCCATGTCTTCGGCGTAGACCGGCTTGCCGGACAGGGCGCGGTCGACCAGGGGCACCATCTTCGGCCAGACTTCGGCCCAGATCTCGGGGAAGCGCGCGCCCAGGGCGGCCGGGTGCTTGTTGCCCAGCAGCGGGATGTAGGCGTCGTTGTAGAGGAAGGTGAGCTCGGGGCCCCAGGCCATGAACATCGGGAAGGCCGAGTGCAGCATCATGTCGACCGCCGTCCTGAGCGCCGGCGGCCAGGCGCCGGGAGGCCCCAATGCGCTGCGCTGCCAGTCGTGCAGGCGCATGCGCGCCTGCATCTGTCCTTCATCCGCAGGATCGGTTTGCGTTATCGGAGCCATGCCCCATTGTCGCATACCTGTTTGATCATTCCTGCCGGATGACGGTGGTTTACAGCTTGATGAAGTGCTCGCGGTAGTAGCGCAGTTCCTCGATCGATTCGATGATGTCGGCCAGCGCGGTGTGCTTCTGGTGCTTCTTGAAGCCGGAGGCCAGTTCCGGCTTCCAGCGGCGGCACAGTTCCTTCAGGGTCGACACGTCCAGGTTGCGGTAGTGGAAGAAAGCTTCCAGCTTCGGCATGCCGCGCGCCATGAAGCGGCGGTCCTGGCAGATCGAGTTGCCGCACATCGGCGACTTGTTCGACGGTACGTACTGCTTCAGGAAGGCGACCAGCTCGGCCTCGGCCTGGGCTTCGCTCACGGTCGAGGCCTTGACGCGGTCGATCAGGCCCGACTTGCCGTGGGTGCCCTTGTTCCAGTTGTCCATCTTGTCCAGCACTTCGTCGCTCTGGTGAATGGCGAACACCGGGCCTTCGGCGATGACGTTCAGCTCCGCATCGGTGACCACGACCGCGACTTCGATGATGCGGTCGTTGTCCGGATCCAGGCCGGTCATTTCCATGTCGAGCCAGACCAGGTTGAATTCGTTGGGACGCTGGGGCGCGGCAGTGACTTCCATTTCAGTGGCTTGTGACATAATTCTCTCTTTGCCTAATCAATCCTGCATTTTCTCACAGGCACACAATGTCTTCACTTGGGTTTTCGGTTTTGTTCGTCGTTTTCTTCGCGCTGACGCTGGGCTTGCGCTTCTGGCTGGCCGCGCGCCATATTCGCCATGTGCAAGGCCATCGCGCCAGCGTGCCGGCCGAATTCGCGCCGAAGGTGCCGCTGTCGGCGCACCAGAAGGCGGCCGACTACACCGTGGCGCGCACCCGCCTGGGGATCGTCGGCATGCTGTGGAGCGGCGTGGTGCTGGTCGGCTTCACCCTGCTGGGCGGCCTGCAGGCGCTGTCGCTGGCGCTGCTGCCGGTCACCGGTCCGGGGATGCACCACCAGATGGCCCTGGTGGTCGCCTTCGCCGTGCTCTCCGGCGTGCTCGACCTGCCGCTCGACTGGCACCGCCAGTTCGTGCTCGAGCAGCGCTTCGGCTTCAACAAGATGACCCAGGGCCTGTGGTGGTCCGACCAGCTCAAGGGCGCCCTGGTGGGCGCCGCGATCGGCCTGCCGCTGCTGTGGGTGATCCTGGCGCTGATGGAAAAGAGCGGCGACCTGTGGTGGCTGTACGCCTGGGCCGTGTGGAGCGGCTTCCAGCTCCTGATGATGGTGCTCTACCCGACCGTCATCGCACCGATGTTCAACAAGTTCACGCCGCTGGCCGACGCCAGCCTGAAGGAGCGCATCGAGGCCCTGATGGCGCGCGTGGGCTTCGCTTCCCGGGGCCTGTTCGTGATGGACGGCAGCCGCCGCAGCGCGCACGGCAACGCCTATTTCTCGGGCTTCGGCCAGGCCAAGCGCATCGTGTTCTTCGATACCCTGCTCGCGCGCCTCGACCCGCACGAGATCGAGGCGGTGCTGGCGCACGAGCTGGGACACTTCAAGCTGCGCCACATCCTCAAGCGCATCGTCGTGATGTTCGCGCTCTCGCTCGGCTTCCTGGCCCTGCTCGGCTACCTGAAGACCCAGGCCTGGTTCTACACCGGCCTCGGCGTGCATCCCTTCATGAACGCCTCGAACGACGGCATGGCCCTGATCCTGTTCGCGCTGGTGCTGCCGATCTTCACCTTCGTGCTGTCGCCCCTGAACGCGATCACCTCGCGCAAGCACGAATTCGAGGCCGACGCCTTCGCGGCAAAGCATACCGACCACCGCCACCTGGTCTCGGCCCTGGTCAAGATGTACGAAGACAATGCCTCGACCCTGACGCCGGATCCCCTGCATTCGGCATTCTACGACTCGCACCCGCCGGCATCGGTGCGCGTCAAGCATTTGATGACGGCGGCCGCATGAAACTCCTTGACCGACACTGCACCCACGGCGCCCCGGCGCTCGATCCCTTGGCCGCCAAAGCCCTGCTGGCCGACATCCCGCACTGGCGGCCGGTCGACGGCGCGCTCCACCGCGACTTCAGCTTCTCCAGCTACGCGGCGACGATCGCCTTCGTGAACGCCGTGGCCGCCATGGCCGAGCAGGAAAACCACCATCCGGAGATGAGCGTCGGCTACCGCCGCTGCGGCGTCACCTGGACCACCCACTCGGCCGGCGGCGCGCTGAGCGAGAACGACTTCATCAGCGCGGCGAAGACCGACGCGCTGTACGCGCGACAGGCGGGTGCATGAGCGAACTGACCGGCACCATCATCGCGGCCCACGGCCGCCACTACCTGGCCGACGTGGACGGCGAAAAGCTCCAGTGCGTCACGCGCGGCAAGAAGACCAATGTCGCGGTGGGCGACGTGGTCCACCTGAAGAAGACCTCGAACGACCAGGCGGTCATCGAGCGCATCGCCGAGCGCACCACCCTGCTGTACCGCTCCGACCAGTACAAGTCCAAGCTGCTGGCGGCCAACATCTCGCGCCTGTTCATCGTCGTGGCCACCGAGCCGGGCTTCGCCGACGACCTGGTCTCGCGCGCCCTGGTGGCCTGCGAGGCGGCCGGCATCGAGGCCCACATCATCCTGAACAAGACCGACGTCGAGGAACTGCTGCCGCGCGCCCGCGAGCGCGTCGCGCCCTACGCCGCGCTGGGCTACCCGGTGCACGAGGTCTCGGCCAAGGCGCGGCCGGAGCAGACCGTGGCCACGCTGATGCCGCTGCTCGAGGGCCAGTCCTCGATCTTCATCGGCCAGTCGGGCATGGGCAAGTCCTCGATGATCAACCTGCTGGTGCCGGACGCCGACATCGCGGTGCGCGAGATCTCGGCGGCGCTCGACACCGGCAAGCACACCACCACCTTCACCCGCCTGTACCGGCTGCCGGGCGGCGCCGCGATCATCGATTCGCCGGGCTTCCAGGAATTCGGCCTGTACCACCTGACCGAGGGCATGCTGGAGCGCGCCTTCGTCGAGTTCAAGCCCTACCTGGGCGGATGCAAATATTACAACTGCCGCCACCTGGCCGAGCCGCAGTGCGCGGTGCTGGAGGCGGTCGCGGAAGGAAAGATCGCGCGCATGCGCCACGAGCTCTACGGCCAGCTGCTGCACGAGTCCTCGCAGACCCTTTATTGACGGCATGGGTGTGGCGTGTCCGCACCCATTTCTTTTGCGAATAACACACGCTGCGATGCAGGATTTGCACCACTTTCCCTAACGGCAAGGAAAAGCCCTTATAATTCAAGGGATAACCCTCAGCAGACTTCACTATGCCAGGCACCAATCCGATCAAGCACTTCCTCCAGTTCTCCGATTTCACGCTCGACGAATTCGAATACGTGATCCAGCGTGCGGGGGTCATCAAGCGCAAGTTCAAGAACTACGAGGTCTACCATCCGCTCGTCGACCGCACCCTGGTGATGGTGTTCGAGAAGAGCTCGACGCGCACGCGCCTGAGCTTCGAGGCCGGCATGCACCAGCTGGGCGGCGCGGCGATCTACCTGAACACCCGCGACAGCCAGCTCGGCCGTGGCGAACCGGTCGAGGACGCCGGCCAGGTGATGAGCCGCATGTGCGACATCATCATGGTCCGCACCTTCGGCCAGGACATCATCGAGCGCTTCGCCGCGAATTCGCGCGTGCCGGTGATCAACGGCCTGACCAACGAACACCATCCCTGCCAGGTGCTGGCCGACGTGTTCACCTACTACGAGCACCGCGGTCCGCTCACCGGCAAGACGGTGGCCTGGATCGGCGACGCCAACAACATGCTGTATTCGTGGCTGCAGGCCGCCGAGGTGTTCGGTTTCCACCTGAACGTCTCGACCCCGGAGGGCTACGAACTCGATCCGAACCTGGTCTCGACCCAGCGCTACACCCTGTTCGACAACCCGTCGGACGCCTGCGCGGGCGCGCACCTGGTCAATACCGACGTCTGGACCAGCATGGGCTACGAGAAGGAAAACGCGGAACGCCTGAAGGCCTTCGACGGCTTCATCGTCGACGGCGCCAAGATGGCGCGCGCGGCGTCCGACGCGCTGTTCATGCACTGCCTGCCGGCGCACCGCGGCGAGGAAGTGGCCGCCGAAGTGATCGACGGCCCCCAATCCGTGGTCTGGGACGAGGCCGAGAACCGCCTGCACGTGCAGAAAGCCCTGATCGAGTACCTGCTGCTCGGCCGTATCGAAGACAAGTAATCCACGATTCATCACTGACACCGAGTTTGATCGTTGGCCCGGCTGTCCCGCTACCCCGGGACAGCCCTTGCAAGGCCAGCTGACCATTTGCCCTACCATCCCTAGCCTTCATCACTGGAACTCCCATGAGCGACATCAAGAAAGTAGTACTCGCCTACTCCGGCGGCCTCGACACTTCGGTCATCCTGAAGTGGCTGCAAGACAATTACAACTGCGAAATCGTCACCTTCACGGCCGACCTGGGCCAGGGTGAAGAGCTGGAACCGGCGCGCGCCAAGGCGCTGAAGTTCGGCATCAAGCCGGAAAACATCTACATCGACGATGTGCGCGAAGAGTTCGTGCGCGACTTCGTGTTCCCGATGTTCCGCGCCAACACCGTGTATGAAGGCGAATACCTGCTGGGCACCTCGATCGCGCGTCCGCTGATCGCCAAGCGCCTGATCGAGATCGCCAACGAGACCGGCGCCGACGCCGTCTCGCACGGCGCGACCGGCAAGGGCAACGACCAGGTGCGCTTCGAGCTGGGCGCCTATGCGCTCAAGCCCGACGTCAAGATCATCGCCCCGTGGCGCGAATGGGACCTGCTGTCGCGCGAGAAGCTGCTGAAGTACGCGGAAGACGCCGGCATCGAGATCGACATGAAGCACAAGGCCGGCGGCGCGCCGTACTCGATGGACGCCAACCTGCTGCACATCAGCTTTGAGGGCCGGCATCTGGAAAACCCGAGCGCGGAAGCCGAGGAATCGATGTGGCGCTGGACCGTGAGCCCGGAGCAGGCGCCGGACGAAGCGGAATACCTGGACCTCGAATACGAACAGGGCGACATCGTCGGCCTGAACGGCGTTCGCCTGAGCCCGGCCGCAGTGCTGGCCGAGCTGAACCGCCTGGGCGGCAAGCACGGCATCGGCCGCCTGGACCTGGTCGAAAACCGTTATGTCGGCATGAAGTCGCGCGGCTGCTATGAAACCCCGGGCGGCACCATCATGCTGCGCGCGCACCGTGCGATCGAATCGATCACCCTGGACCGCGAAGTGGCGCACCTGAAGGACGACCTGATGCCGCGCTACGCTTCGCTGATTTACAACGGCTACTGGTGGGCGCCGGAGCGCGTCGCGCTGCAGACCCTGATCGACCATACCCAGAAGAGCGTGAACGGCTGGGTCCGCATCAAGCTGTACAAGGGCAACGTGATCGTGGTGTCGCGCGATTCGAAGACCGATTCGCTGTTCGACATGAACATCGCGACCTTCGACGAAGACGGCGGCGCCTACAACCAGGCGGACGCGGGCGGCTTCATCAAGCTCAACGCGCTGCGCATGCGCATCGCGGCCAAGGCGCGCGCCAAGCGCGGCCAGTAAGCCAGTCATCCCGTAACACCGCCCACGGGCGCCATGCCGTTCAGGGAAACCTGGACGGCATTTTTATTGCTGCTTCACAGTTCAGGGTCAGGTCTGTCATTCGGACATGGACGCACAACCCTTGCGAAATCTCAGAACGGTTTGACGTATGGCGAGATTTTTTTTCCTCTTTCCGCCATGGTCCGTGATGCGAGGGGTGCGGTGACTAAGGGAGCCGAGCATGGACGAGTTCGGGATGAACAAACCAGCATTTTGAGATAGAGCAAAGGTACTCGCTCGGTGTCCGAATGTCAGATCTGACCCTGAATGCCGTTTTTATTTGGGCGCTGCCGCCTTTGGGTGCTGAACATCCCGGAACTGCTTCTCGATGAGTTCCAGCATGGCCTGGGCCGCGATCGACAATGCCTGGTCCTTGCGCTGGACGAGCAGGATCGGACGCGTCAGGTCCTGTGCGGCCAGGGGAATCGCCACCAGGTCCAGCTGGCGGAACTGGAACAGGGTCAGCTCGGGCACCAAGCTGACGCCCAGGCCCTGCTCCACCAGGCCCGCCACCGTCGCCAGGTGCTCGACCTCGAATCCGGAATGGATCGTCGCTACGTCGCGCAGCAGGATGTCGACATGCTGGCGCACGCTGGACGACTTGGCGAGATGGACGATGTCATGCCCGGCCAGGTCGCCGATGCGCAGGACGCGCTTGTTCGCCAGCGCGTGATCGCGCCGGCACACAAGATAGAACGGATCGCTGCCCAGGGTGCGCGACGCGAACTCGAGGAAATTCGCGCCGGGCGCGGTCAGCACCAGGTCGGCCTTCTGCTGGCGCAGCAGCGCCAGGCACTGGTCCGACAGGGCATCGTGCAGGGTCACGGCCACGCCGGGATACAGGCGCCGGTACTCCGCGATCACGGCGGGCAGCACCCTGGCCGCCAGCGAAGGCAGCGCCGCGATCGCCACCCGCCCGCGCCGCCGGGCGACGTAGTCCGCCATGTCGTCGAAGGCCGCCTCGAATTCGGCGATGAGCGAGCGCGCCACCTCGGAAAACAGTTCGCCTTCCGGGGTCAGGGTGACATTGCGCGTGTCACGCTCGAACAGCCTGGTTCCCGCCGCTTCCTCGAGCTTGCGGATCATCGCGCTGAACGCCGGCTGCGAGGTATGGCAGCGCTCGGCCGCGCGCGTGAAATGCCTGGTTTCCTCGAGCGCCACGAAGGCATACAGCAGCCGGGTCGAGATATTGGTCGTCATTGCCGGCCCCTGTCTGGACGATTAATTTGATAATCAGATTAATCCATCTGAAATTACCATTGTACTTAATCAGTCAGGCGCGCCACACTCCCATCGACCGCTTTTTCCTGAAGCAGACACGGGAGCTGTAATGAAACGAATCAGAATCGGATCCGGCGCAGGCTACTCCGGCGACCGCCTGGAGCCGGCCATCGAACTGGCCGAACAAGGCGATATCGACTACCTCATTTTCGAGTGCCTGGCCGAGCGCACGATCGCGCTGGCCCAGCGCGCCCGCAAGGAGGATCCGGGCGCGGGCTACGATCCGCTGCTCGCCGAGCGCATGCGCGCGGTGCTCCCGCTGTGCCGCGAAAAAGGGATCCGGATCGTCACCAACATGGGCGCCGCGAATCCGCTGGCCGCCGCCGCCATGGTGCGCGACATCGCGCGCTCGATGAACCTGCATGGCTTGAGGATCGCGGCCGTGGTGGGCGACGACGTGCTGGACACGGTGCGCGCCGGGGACTACATCGACGATACCGGCGAGCCGGTCAAGCGCCTCGGCGAACGCCTGCTGTCGGCCAACGCCTACCTCGGCGCGCAGCCGCTGGTCGATGCGCTGGCACAAGGAGCCGATGTCGTCATCACCGGCCGCGCCGCCGATCCGGCGCTGGTGCTGGCCCCGCTCATCCACGAATTTGGCTGGGCCATGGACGACTGGGAGCGTCTCGGCCAGGGCACGCTGGCGGGACACCTGCTGGAATGCGCGGGGCAGATCACCGGCGGCTATTTCGCCGACCCCGGCCACAAGGACGTGGCCGGCCTGGCGCGGCTGGGATTTCCGATCGGCGAGGTGGCCGAGGATGGCTCGGTCGTCATCACCAAGGTGGCAGGCAGCGGCGGACAGGTGACGGCCGCGACCTGCAAGGAACAGCTGCTGTACGAGATCCACGATCCGCGCGCCTACCTGACGCCGGACGTGGTGGCCGATTTCTCCGGCGTGCAGGTCACCGAGCTCGGGCCGGACCGGGTACAGGTCAGCGGCGCCACCGGCCATCCACGGCCGGAAACCCTGAAAGTCTCGATCGGCTACGTCGACAGCTATATCGGCGAGGGCCAGATGTCGTATGCCGGCCCCGGCGCCCTGGCCCGCGCCCGCCTGGCGCTGTCCATCGTCGAAGAGCGCCTGGCCATCATCGGCGTCCAGGCCAGCGAGCTCCGCTACGACCTGATCGGCGTCAACGCCATGCACCGCGACCGCCTGCCGGCCGCGCATCCGGAGCCCTACGAGGTGCGCATCCGGGTGGCGGGACGCACCGACAGCCTGCGCGAGGCCGTGCGCATCGCCAATGAAGTGGAAACCCTGTATACCTGCGGCCCGGCCGGCGGCGGCGGCGCCTTCAAGTCGGCGAAGGATATCGTGGCGGTGCGTTCGATCCTGCTGCCGCGCGAGGCCGTGAAACCATCCGTGCACATCGAGGAGAGCGGACATGCTGTTACGTGACATCGCCCATTCGCGGGCCGGCGACAAGGGCGACATCTCGAATATCTCGGTCATCGCCCATGACCCGAAGGACTATCGGCTGCTGGAGGAACATGTCACCGCCGAGCGGGTCAAGGCGCATTTTGCGGGTATCGTCGAGGGAGAGGTGCAGCGCTTTACCCTGCCGGCGCTCGGCGCCCTGAACTTCGTGCTGCATCATGCCCTGGACGGCGGCGTCACGCGCTCGCTGGCGCTGGATGCGCATGGCAAGACCTTGAGCTCGGCGATCCTCAGCCTCGACATCCCCGGGCCGGACGCCGCCCGCTAACCAGACAACGAATCACGGAGACTTCCCATGCGCTTCACGAAACCGCCCTATCTCGCCCTCCCCGCCGTCTGCCTGGCGCTGTCCACCGCCGCCTCCGCCGCCGCCTTCCCGGACAAGCCGATCCGCTTCGTCGTGCCCTTCGCCGCCGGCACCGCGACCGACCAGCTGGCGCGCGCACTGGGCCAGGCGGTCACGCTGGAAACGAAGCAGCAAGTCATTGTCGACAACAAGCCCGGCGGCAATGGCTTCATCGGCGCGAACGAGGCGGCGCGCGCGGCGCCGGACGGCTACACCGTCCTCATCGCGACCAATACCACCCACGCCGCGGCGGAGCACCTGTACAAGAAGGTGCCTTACGATCCGGTCAAGAGCTTTGTCCCGATTACCGGACTTGGCAAGGGCGGACAGATCATGGTGGTCAGCGCCACGTCGCCGGTGACCAGCGTGGGCGACTTCATCGCTCGGGCAAGGAAAGAGCCGGGCAAGATCACCTTCGGCAGCGGCAGTTCGTCGAGCCGGGTCGCGGGCGAACTGTTCCAGCAGCTCGCCGGCGTGCAGCTGCTGCATGTTCCCTACAGGAGCAATACCTACGCCATCACCGACCTGCTGGGCGGCCAGATCCAGATGATGATCACCGATACCGCAACCGGGATGCCGCATATCAAGAGCGGCAAGCTGCGCGCCCTGGGCTATTCGGCAAGTACCCGCTCGGCGCTGGCGCCGACTGTGCCGACCATCGCCGAGGCCGGCGTCAAGGGCTACGATGTCGGCTACTGGTTTGCCGCCTATGCGCCGGCGAACACGCCGCAGCCGGTCGTCGCCCGGCTCAATGAACTGCTGAGCCGGGCCGCCAAAAGCCCGACGGCGCACAGCGGCTTCTATGCCACCAGCGGCACCGAGGTCTTCCTGACCTCGCCCGAGGGATTGGCGGCATTCCAGCAGGCCGAATCGAAGAAATGGGGCGAGATCATCCGGAAGGCCGGTATCGAAAAGGAATGAACGGACAGGCGCCAGTGCGTCTTTTTTTCGTCGTGCGGAGCGGATAGAATCGGGAGCCATGAGCGATTCCGGAAATCTTCCCTGCCTGACGTGCGGGGCATGCTGCAAGTCCTACCGTGTCTCCTTCTATTGGACTGAAGGGCTGGAGCGCGGGCTGCCCGACGGGCTGACCGAACAGCTCACGCCCCATCTCTCCTGCATGCGCGGCACGAATGCGTCACGGCCCTATTGCATCGCGCTGGGCAAGGGCGATGCGGGGCCGATGGCCTGCGGCGTGTACGCGCAGCGGCCGCAGGCATGCAGGGAGGTGGAGATCGGGGATGAGAAATGCACGCGGGCGCGTGGCCTGCATGGCTTGCCTGCGATCCCGGTGCCGGCCTGATTCCTGCTCGTTCCCGCGTCGGATCCGGGGAAACCCGCGATTGTTGTCGCCTTCATGCCGCGTTCCCTCCAACTTGCGCCGCCTGCGGGTCCACCTCTGTTAATCTTTTACCCTGTTCGCGGCTGCCCCAGGCCGTGCTGGAGCTCAGATGGATCCGCGTGTCGACAAGGCGATGCCGGCCGGAATCTCGATCGGACTCGGGGCGATCGGCCGCCTGCGCCCCTTCGTGGCCTTCCTGCGCCACCGGCTGTCGCTGTTGCTGTTGTGGCCGGCAATCGCGCTGGCTGCCGGCGCCGGGCTGTGGGGCTACGTGCTGGCCGACCTCGACCACAAGCGGCGTGACCGGCAGGCCGAACTGGAACAGCAGGTCGACGCCTATACGCGCAGCTATGTGATCCGCACGCGCCGCTCGATCGCCGACACCGACCGGCTGCTGCTGCTGCTGCGCCACGACTGGGCCGTGTCGGGCCACCGCACCACCCTGGCCGGCACGAGCGAGGCGGGGATCTTTTCCACCCAATACATCGGCGCCGTGGGACTGTTCGACCGCAACGGGGTCGTCGTGACCAGCTCGCACCCGGCCGCCGTCGGCAGGACCTTCGCGGACAAGCCTTATTTCACCGAGCAGCAGCGCGCCACGAGCGACCGGCTGTACGTGAGTGCGCCGATCGACGGCCAGCTGTCGAACCGCGAGGTGATCGCCTTCTCGCGCCGGCTGCTGTCGCCGGGCGGGCGCTTCGACGGCATCGTGCTGGTCTCGGTGCTCCCGGCTTTCTTCACGCAGCACTACTCCGAGCCCATCCTGCGCGAGTACGGCTTCGTGGGCCTGGCAGGCGAAGACGGCGTGCTGCGCGCCAGCCGCAACGGGAACCTGGTCCACTCGGCCCGGACGCCCTTCCTGCTGGGTCCTTTGCCTGCCGACAAACCGGAAGGCGTGATCCGGCTTGACGGCAGGCGCTGGTTTGCCGACGGGCGCACCCGCGTGGTCGGCTGGCAGCCGTTTCCGGACATGGGACTGGTCGGCATCGTCGGCGTGGACGAGTACGCGGCCATGGCCGGCTACCGGCGCGACCGGCAGGCGGCACTGAACGGCGCCTGGTGGAACAGCGCCTGGCTGGCGCTGGCCGCGCTGCTGGCCACGAGCTTCTACGTGCACGCCAAGTGGAAGCGGCACCAGATCGAAACGATCCGCTCGACCTACCGTCTGGCCACCGAGGATGCGGGCGAAGGCTTTTTCATCAACCGGCCGCTGCGCGACCTGCACGGCAGCGTGATCGATTTCCAGATCGTCGATTGCAACCAGTACGGCGCCGACATGTTCGGCAAGCATCCACGGCAGCTGATCGGCCACCGCCTGTCCGAGTTCTATCATGGCAAGATCTTCCGCGCGGCATGTGCGCGGCTGTGCGAGGCGCTCGACACGGGCCTGCACGACAGCGAGATCGAGGTGGCGCCTGCCCCGGACCAGCCGCTCAAGGCGCAATGGATCCGCTACAAGGCGGTGCGCGCCGACGGCGACCTCGCGGTCACGATCCGCGACATCAGCGAGACCAAGGCCCACTTGACCGAACTCGAACGCAGGAGCAACTCGGACGAACTGACCGGCCTGCCGAACCGCTACTGGATCCAGCAATACCTGCCGCAGGCGATCGAGCAGGCGCGCGCGAACGGGCGGGGACTCGCCGTGCTGTTCATCGACCTGGACGGCTTCAAGACCGTCAACGACGCGCTCGGGCATGCGGTCGGCGACGAACTGCTGCGCACGGTCGGCAAGCGCCTGAAGATCGCGGTACGCCCGCGCGACCACGTGGTGCGCCTGGGCGGCGACGAATTCGTGGTCGTGCTGGAAAACATCGGCAGCCCCGACGACGTCGAGCACGTCGCCGGCCGCGTGCTCGGGGCCTTCCGCGACGGCTTCCACCTGCACCACTCGACCCACGCGCTCAACGCGTCGATCGGGATCAGCCTGTTTCCCGAGCATGGCGACGATGCCCAGACACTGCTGAAGAATGCGGACATCGCGATGTACTCGGTCAAGACCGACGGCAAGGGCACATTCCGATTCTTCCAGTCGCATTTTTTCGAGGCGATCCGCACCCGGCTGGAGACGGAAATGGAACTGCGGCACGCGCTCGACCAGCGGCAGTTCGTCGTGCACTACCAGCCGCGCGTGGACCTGGCCGCCGGCACGGCGTCGAGCATGGAGGCGCTGGTGCGCTGGGAACACCCGGGCAAGGGCCTGACCGGGCCGGACCGCTTCATCCCGCTGGCCGAGGAAACCGGCCTGATCGTGCGGCTGGGCGAACAGGTGATCGACAGCGTCTGCCGCCAGCTGGCCCTCTGGGCGCGCGACGGCGCGGCGCTGGTGCCGGTCTCGGTCAACGTCTCGCCGCGCCAGTTCAGCCAGTCCGACATCCTGGCGCTGTTTCGCGGCGCGATCGCACGCCACGGCATCGACCCCGCGCTGCTGGAGATCGAGGTGACCGAATCGTCGATGATGCAGGAGGGGATCGGGGAGTCGGCCGTGTTCGGCCAGCTGCGCGAACTGGGCATCAAGCTGTGCATCGACGACTTCGGCACCGGCTACTCGTCGCTCTCCCAGCTGCAGAAGCTGCACTTCGACGTGCTCAAGATCGACCGCGCCTTCGTGCTGCAGATCGAACGCCCGGAGGGCGACACCTTGATCGCCTCGATGATCGCCATGGCGCACGCGCTGGGGATGCGCGTCGTGGCCGAGGGGGTCGAGAACCGCAAGCAGATGCAGATGCTCAAGACGCTAGGCTGCGACGAAGGGCAAGGCTTCTTCTTTTCGCGCCCGCTTCCCCCGGGAGAACGCCAGGCGCTCGGTGCGCGCGAGTTCCAGCCGGCGATCGCGCCGAAATCCTGAACCGCGCCACGATACGGGGAGCCGCGGCCTGGCGCGACGACCTAGCGCAACTCCCGCAAATCGTCCACCGCCTCGCTCCCGAAGCGCGCGCCGGTCAGGTAATCCACCAGGGTCCGCGCACAATCCTCGGGCGCCACCAGCACCCCGCCCTCCTTCAGGTCCACGAAGCGCTGCCGCAAGGGAAACCTGGCATCCGGCGTCGCCCGGATCTCGGCCTGCATGTCGGTATCGATCACCCCCGGCGCCAGGCTGCACGCGCGCACCCGCGGATCGCCATCGAGCGCGATCGCGCGCGCATGCTGGTCGAGCGCCGCCTTGGTCGCGCAGTACACGCTCCAGCCCGGATAAGCGCTGCGCCCCGCCCCGCTGGAAATGTGCAGGATGCGGCGCTCGGCCTGCGGCGCGGCGCGCACGAAGGCGGCCGACAGCGCCAGCGGCGCGCCCACGTTCAGCACCGCCGCCCGCAGCGCCGCCGCCGGCTCCTGCTCGGCCAGCGGACCGACCGGGCTGACCACGCCGGCGTTGTTCACCAGCAGCGCGGTGTCGCAGCCGGCCAGGAAGCTGGCCAGCGCGTGGCCGGACAGCCAGTGCGCCAGCGCGCCGGCGTCGGACAGGTCGATCTCGACCTCTTCCATTCCCTCGACGCCGACGCGATGGCGCGCCAGCCCCAGCACGGGAATGGCGCGCGCCAGCAGTTCGGCCGCGACCGCGGCGCCCAGGCCGCGCGAGTGACCGGTGACGATTGCCTTGATCATATCGATTCTCCCAGACACAACAGACCGCGATGCGGCCCTAGATGAAGACCGGTTCCGGCTCCAGCAGCACGCCGTAGCGCGCCTGCACGTCGGCCTGGATCGCCGCGGCCAGCCGCGCCACCTCGGCGCCGCTGGCGCCGCCCAGGTTGACCAGCACCAGCGCCTGCTTCGGATACACCCCGGCCGCCCCCATGCTGCGCCCTTTCCAGCCGCACTGGTCGATCAGCCAGCCGGCCGCCAGCTTTTCGCTGCCGTCGGGCTGGGCGTGGTGCACCAGGTTCGGAAACTGCGCCAGCAGGCGTGCGCAGTGTTCGCCGGTGACCACCGGGTTCTTGAAGAAACTTCCCGCATTGCCGATCTCGGCCGGATCGGGCAGCTTGCGGCGCCGGATCGCCTCGACCAGCCCGCCGACCTCGCGCGGGCTCGGATGCGCCAGCCCGGCGTCGCGCGCGGCCTGGGCCAGCTCGGCATAGCGCAGGTTCGGCTGCCAGGCTGCCGGCAAGGCAAACGTGACGTCCAGCACCACCAGCTCGCGCCCTTCCGGATGCTTGAAGATGCTGTCGCGGTAGGCGAAGCGGCAGGCGGCGCCGTCCAGCGTGCGCAGCTCGCCGCTGGCCATGTCGTAGGCGGTCAGGCTGTGAAACACGTCCTTGGTTTCCGTGCCATACGCCCCCACATTCTGAATGGGCGCGGCGCCCACCGTGCCGGGAATCAGCGACAGGTTTTCCAGGCCGCCCAGCCCCTGCTCCAGCGTGTAGCGCACGAAGCCATGCCAGTTCTCGCCGGCCTGGGCGCGCACCAGCACCTTGCCGTCCTGCTCGCCGACGATCTCGCGGCCCTGGCCGGCCATGTGCAGCACCAGCCCGTCGAAGTCGCGCGTGAACAACAGGTTGCTGCCGCCCCCGAGCACCAGGCGCGGCAGCCGGGAGAGCTGCGGATCGGCGCGCACCGCCGCCAGTTCGCCGGCGCCGGCGATGCGCAGGTAATGGCGCGCCCGCGCCGGGATGCGGAAGGTGTTCAGGGAGACGAGCGGCTGGTCGTGGACGAGGGTCAATTCAGGGTGCATGGCGGAGTGTGCAATGTTTTCAGCCAATTATAGTGGCAAGCGCGTTTCGGGCTTGCCGGTCTGGCAAATCTGGTCGCCGACTGGGCCGTTGTCCGTTAAAATAGAGGGCTTCATCTAATAGCCTCATCAGAAAAGGAACCGCCATGCCATCGTTTGATGTGGTCTGCGAAGCAGACATGGTCGAAGTAAAAAACGCCGTCGAACAGTCGAACAAGGAAATCACCACCCGCTTCGACTTCAAGGGCAGCTCGGCGAAAGTCGAGCAGAAAGAGCGCGAGCTGACCGTGTACGCCGATTCGGACTTCCAGCTCGGCCAGGTGCGCGATGTGCTCGTCAACAAGATGACCAAGCGTAAGGTCGACGTGCGCTTCCTCGATGAAGGCAAGGTCGAGAAGATCGGCGGCGACAAGGTCAAGCAGGTCATCAAGGTGCGCAACGGTATCGAAACCGAGGACGCCAAGAAGATCACCAAGGTGATCAAGGAAAGCAAGATGAAGGTCCAGGCCAGCATCCAGGGCGAATCCGTGCGCGTCACCGGCGCCAAGCGCGACGACCTGCAGGCCGCGATGGCCCTGCTGCGCAAGGATGTGCAGGAATTGCCCTTGGCATTCAACAACTTCCGCGACTGAGGTCGCCCTCGGGCCAGCCCTGTTGGCCCGGCAACATCGCTTCCCGGGATAAAACGTTCCGTGGAGCCTCGCCCCCCTTGGGGTAGAATGGGGTCCGTGCGCACACGCCGTTTTTTTGCGCCCGCAGCGGTACCGCGTACTGATTAGGTAGTCTAAGGATAGCAATGAAACGTGTTGATGATTTCCGCCTACGACTGGGCAACAAGGAGTATGTGCCCATCATGATCGGCGGGATGGGTGTGGATATTTCGACCTCCGAGCTGGCCCTCGAAGCGGCCCGCCTGGGCGGCATCGGCCATATCTCGGATGCGATGGTACAGGACGTGTCGGACCGCAAGTTCGACACCACCTTCGTCAAAGACAAGACGAAGCTCTACAAGTTCAACATCAATAACATGAACAAGGCCGTGGTCCAATTCGACCTGGACCGCCTGGCCGAAGCGACCCGCCTGCATGTCGGCTCGACCATGGAAGCGAAGAAAGGCGATGGCCTGGTCTTCGTCAACTGCATGGAAAAGCTGACCATGAATGCGCCGAAGGAAACCCTGCGCACCCGCCTGGCGTCGGCGCTCGACGCCGGCATCGACGGCATCACGCTGTCGGCCGGCCTGCACCTGGGTTCGTTTGAGCTGATCAAGGATCACCCGCGTTTCCGTGACGCCCAGCTGGGCATCATCGTGTCCTCGGTGCGCGCGCTGCAATTGTTCCTGCGCAAGGTCGCACGCCTGGACCGCCTGCCCGACTTCATCATCGTCGAAGGCCCGCTGGCCGGCGGCCACCTCGGCTTCGGCATCGACGACTGGAAGCAGTACGACCTGCACACCATCATGGATGAAGTCCATGCCTACATCAAGGCCGAACAGCTGGGCATCCCGGTGATCGCCGCCGGTGGCGTGTTCACCGGCAGCGACGCCGTCAGCTTCCTTGAAAAAGGCGCCGGCGCCGTGCAGGTGGCGACCCGCTTCACCGTCACCCACGAGTGCGGCATGCCCGACAGCGTCAAGCAGGAGTATTTCCGCGCCTCCGAGGAAGACATCGAGGTCAACGGCGTCTCGCCGACCGGCTATCCGATGCGCATGCTCAAGAGCACCCCGGCGATCGGCTCCGGCATCCGTCCGGGCTGCGAGTCCTACGGCTACCTGCTCGACGCGACCGGCAACTGCGCCTACATCAACTCGTACAACCGCGAGGTGCAGGCGAATCCGGGATCGAAGAACGTCTCCGTCATGGACAAGACCTGCCTGTGCACGCACATGCGCAACTTCAACTGCTGGACCTGCGGCCACTACACCTACCGCCTGAAGGACACCACGCACCGCCTGGCGGACGGCAACTACCAGATCCTGAGCGCCGAGCACGTGTTCAAGGATTACCAGTTCAGCGTCGACAACCAGATCGCCCTGCCGCCGAAGCAGGACATCGCGGCCGCGTAAGCGCGCAGGCCCATGCAAGAGCCACGGTACGCCGTGGCTTTCCTAAGAAACTCACCTCTACGCTGTTGTCTCCTGTGGTTGCAGCGCGTAGCCAAACTCTGCGGCACGCCGGTGCAGCTGCTTGATGACCCGATTTCGGTATTGCTGCTCATAGTGGTCTGCGCCAGGATCACGGTAATCCATGCCGTATCGCATCGCGTTGTAGAACAGGACGGCAATCTTGCGGGCTGTTGCGGTTACGGCTTTTGCATTGCCGATGCGGCCTGCCAGGCGTCGGTAGAAGGCACCCAGCGCGGTATTGCTGCGGCCAAC
>NZ_KB908082.1 GCF_000382345.1 Massilia niastensis DSM 21313 | reverse complement strand
TGCCGTACCGAACGATGACGGTACAAGGCCAACGCAATGACCAGCCACACTACCTGCTGTGCTGGCAAACGTCTTCGTCGAATGCTCGCCTTACCTGTATGGCTGAGCGCCTGCTCGATCCACTCAACTGGCAGATGCTCACCCAGCCGTTGCCAATCAGGAGCGGGAAGATCTGCGGTTACAAGTGGGAGGGTATCGGCTAGCATCGGAACCGCAGGTTAACAGAGCCGCTACACGTTTACAACAGCCAAATGATCAAAGGTGGCTTAACTTAACCGCATTAGACTCTGACCCTAAAAGTTTTCTCTGATTATTTTTAGATTTACCTTGTCTGTCCGCAATCGGCTGAGGTCACTCAGCATTGTCCACGCCGCTCCATCGCCGGACAGGCCGCTTGGTGCCTGCCTTCAGGTCGGCACTCGCGTGCATGGCTCGGATCAGGCTGAACGGGTATGAGCCGGAGCTTTCATTCCTGCCAACTTTGATGCAGAACTGATACTGAACCGTTGTATTTATACCGCTTTTTCTAGCCTTGATGACAACTGACCGCCACTTTTCCTACACTCATTGCGACCAAGCAATAGCTCTAGAGTATATTTTCTAAACCCTAACATGGATAGGGGTATTGGCATTGGCTTGGCGGCAGCCGTAATACCAATGGCTTCCAGTTAAAAACCTCTTGGATTTAGAAAATGGTGTTCAACAACTTGCGTATTGGTACCCGCCTTGGCTGCGCATTCGCCGCAATCCTGGCCCTGATGACGATCATGCTGTGCAGCGCCTTATGGCAGTTGAACCGGATCGCGGAAGCGAAAAACACGATGGCGGCGACGAGCCACAAGGCAAAGCTTGCCGATGCCTGGCTCCAGGGTATTGCGACCAACAGCGTGCGCACCCTGGCCAAGGTGAAGAGCACCGATGCGGAAGATGAAAAACGCTACGACAGCGACATGAAAGCCGTCAGTGACAAGGTCAATACGATCCAGAAGGAACTGGAATCCCTGGTTGAAAGCGAGAAAGGGAAAGAACTTCTTCGTTTGGTAGGCGAACAGCGCAAGCGCTACAGCGCGATTCGTACCGAAACGTACCGGCGCAAGGCCGCGCTCGGGGCAGCCGACCAGGAACTCAAGGCCTATGTCGACAGTACGCTCCTGCCCGCAATGAACGATTACGTGAAATCGGTCGAGAACGTGGTCGCCTTCCAGGAATCCCTGTTCGATGCCGCCACCAGGCAGATCGACGAGCTGCACGGCAGCGCCAAACGCCTGCTGGTCGCCATGGGAATTGCCGCGCTTGCTTGTGGCGCCCTCTTCGGCTTTTTCCTGACCAGGAGCATTACGCGTCCGCTGGCCGGCGCGGTCGGGTTTGCCCGGCAGGTCGCTTCGGGTGATCTCACTGCCGATATCCAGGTGACTTCCCGTGATGAAGTCGGCGATCTTCTCGCCGCACTGAAAGTCATGAACGGGAGCCTGCTCAAGACGGTGACCGAAGTGCGCAGCGGTACCGAAGCGATCGTCAGCGCCTCCCAGCAGATCTCATCGGGCAACCTGGACCTGTCTGCCCGAACCGAGCAACAGGCCGGCTCGCTGGAAGAGACCGCCTCATCGATGGAAGAATTGACCAGCACGGTGCGCCAGAATGCCGATAACGCCCGCCAGGCCAACGTGCTCGCGCTGACGGCGTCCGGCATTGCGGCGCGCGGCGGCGAAGTCGTCGCCCAGGTCGTGTCGACGATGGAATCGATCAATGCGTCGTCGAAGCAGATCGGCGACATCATCGGCGTCATCGACAGCATTGCATTCCAGACCAATATCCTCGCCTTGAACGCCGCCGTCGAAGCCGCCCGCGCCGGCGAGCAAGGCAGGGGCTTCGCCGTCGTCGCCTCGGAAGTGCGGAACCTGGCGCAGCGATCGGCCGGGGCCGCCAAGGAGATCCGAGCCCTGATCACCGACTCGGTGGCGAAAGTCGACGCTGGCGGCCGCCTGGTGAACGAGGCCGGGTCGACGATGCAGGAAATCGTCCAGGGCATTACCCGGGTGACCGATATCATGTCCGAGATCGCCTCCGCCAGCGCGGAGCAAACGCTGGGCATCGAGCAGGTGAATGCGGCGATCACCCAGATGGACGGCGTCACCCAGCAGAATGCGGCCCTGGTCGAGGAAGCCGCCGCGGCAGCCGCATCGCTGCAGGACCAGGCTGCGTCGCTCGCGCAACTGGTGAGCACCTTCACCGTCCATCAGGCTGCCTTGAGCCAGCGTGATCGACCCGCTGTCCGACAGCGCGCCGGGACCAGGTTCATCGCGGCATAACCGAGGGTGACAGCCTCGGCTTGAATCGACAGCGTTGCCGGGCGCGCCAGGCCATGGCCCGGAGCACGCCTACGCCCGGTAACGGCTGTTCATCCATTGCAACAGCAGCGGCAGCAGGCCGGCGCTCGCCCGGCTGTCCAGCTTGCGGCAGAAGTGCGCGCGCGAGGCGCGCAGCCGCTCGAAGTCGCTCTCATCGAGCACCTTGGGGTTGCGCCCGCCCCGCTCCGGCCAATGGATGTAGCGGAAGTTATCGGGCAGGACGCGGTCGGCGAAGCGCGAGTGCATGACCAGGGTCTGGAAGAACATCTCGTCAGGACATTGCACCGTGCGGCAGAAGCGCAGCAGGCCCGGGTGGGCCTCGGCCAGGCGCAGCACTTCGCGCAGGCAGTCGCGCGACAGCGCCCACCAGCACGAGCCGCCATGGGCGCTGAGCCCGTCCGGCAGGCGCCGCGTGCGCCCCAGCAGGCGCATGCTGCGATTGCCCAGGCCGCAGGCCAGGCGCTCGAGCGGGCCGCCGCCCTCGCGGTAGAAATACTGGTAGCGATGCGCGACCGGCCAGCCGTTGCAGCCGATCGGTGCGGTCTCGAGCAGCTCGCGTCCCCTCAGCTTCTCCAGTTCGCGCTTGAGGACCGCATTCGGCAGCAGTGGAAAATCCTGGGCCGACAGGAAGATCACCTTGTCGAACGCCGGCACCTCGTCCAGGATCTCGCGCAGCGACACGAGCGTCGCTTCGACCTGCGAGACCGCGCCCCAGACCACCTCGACGCGCTGGCGCACGAGGCGCGCGGACGGATGCAGCCGTCCCGGTTCGAGCGCGCACTTGCGGTCGAGGTGAACGTAGATGAGGAAGTCGGGATCGCGCAGCTGTTCGACCAGTGCGTTGATCTGATTCATGTCCTTGTGTGCCTGGATCAGGAATACCTGCTTCATCCAATCCCCAAGAAAATTCGCCTGCGGGCACCTGGCGCCCGAGAAGACATCCCTATATATAGACCGGCGAACGACAAAAAAAATCCCCATGCAGCCTGAGCCGCCTGGGGACTTGGTCGGTGCGCGCCGAGTCTAGCACGGCGCGAGTAAGCGCTAGCGCTCAGTTGAGCGTGATCGACTGGCCTGCGACGGTCACGGTACGCACCGAGCCCGAGGTGCTGACGCTGACTTCCGGACGCTTGCAGCCCACATCGAGCAGCACCAGGAATTCGGCCGTCGACTTGCCGTCGTTCTTCAGGTAGAACGCGCCATGGTCCTCGACCACGTTGGTCTTGGCGCCCGGGCCGATCCACTTGGCGAAGGTCGCCGCGGTGTTCAGCGAACGGAGGCACACCGACTGGCTGCCTGCGGCGACTTTCACGTTCAGGGCGTTTTCCACGGTCATGATGACCGGGGTGTGGATGTTCCACTCGTAGGTGCGGGCCACGGTGCTGGCCAGGCGGTCGCGCACCAGCATCGAATTGCCGGCATTGCGCAGGTGCCAGACCTGGCGCTTGGCCATGGTCAGCTGACCGCCGTAGGCCGCGGTGGCGTCGCCTTCCACGTAATCGTAGCTGGGCTGGGCCGAGAAGCCGGTGATCTTGCCGTTGCGCTGCAGCTGCTCGCGGTAGCCGGTCACCATCTGGCCCTTGCCGCCGTCGAAGGTGACCGCGTTCTGCGAACGGGTCTGGTGGTACCAGTCGGTCCAGTAGGGCGAACCGTACCAGTCATACCAGCCGGCCTTGACCAGCAGGGGCTGGCCCGCCACCGACAGCAGGATGCCGTTCTGGTCGCCATGGCTGTGGTTGAACGAGCCGTACGGGCTGGACTTGAAGTACAACGAAGTGCGGCTGGTCTTGCCGATCTCGCTGTGGAAGGCGGCCCAGCCGACGCTCGGATAGTAGAACGAGTTCGACGGCGGCGACTTGACCGAGGTGCCCTTGACCGGCATCGGGTACGGCGCCTGCAGCAGGCTCAGCGTATCTTCGGTGCCGCCCAGGCTGGACACGTACCAGGCCGCGCGCGGCGACACCATGCGCGAGCCGAAGGCGTGCCAGACGCGGGTGTCGGGCTTGGTCTCGGAACCGTCGCCGAAGGCGTGCACGCGCGAGCCCGGCGGGGTGAACTGGGTCGCGAAGTCGAGCAGGCCCAGGGCCCACGGCTTGGCGTAGAAGTTCACGCCCGACGCCTGCGACATCGGATCCCACAGCGCAACCAGGTAGCCGGCCGCGTACTCGGCGTAGGCGGTGCCGTTGGCGTAGCCGCCTTCCGGGCCGCTCCACGGCGACGGCGCGTTGGCGTAGGCGCGGAACGAGAAGTCGAACCACTTCTGCGCTTCCGGGATGTCGCCCAGGGCCAGGGTCGAGATCAGCGACAGGAAGATCAGGCTGGTGTTGCCGTGCGAGTCGAACGGGTACTGGTCGAGGCGGCCGTTGTCGCCCGCCAGGTTGCGGTAGATTTCCTCGGTACGGACCTTGACCGTGTTCAGCCAGCGCGCCTTGCGGGTAGCGTCCAGGTCGCCGGCCAGGATGTCGATCGCCTTGATCAGCGACACCGAGATCTGGCGGGTCGCCTGGTCCTGGTTGGCGTAGCTGGTCGGGCCATTCGTGTCCAGGCTGGCGAGGTGGTCGCCCCTGCGCAGCGCTTCGGTCAGGAACAGCGGGTCGCGCTTCATGCGCCACATCACGGCCGAGGCTTCCAGCTGGCGGGTCACTTCGTTGATGCGCTGGCGGATATCGGTCTGCTGCGACGCCATGCCGGCGGTCAGCGGCGTGGTGATCACGATCGGCCAGCGCGCGTCGTTCAGGGCCGGCAGCGCATTGATCTGCAGCTTGATCTCGTTGGTCATGCGGCTGACGTAGGCATCCAGCTCGTTGCGCTTGGCGGTGCTCCAGGACGTGTAGGGGGTGAACGAGGCCGGCAGCGAGCGCGGACGGGCCTTGTTCGTGATGCGCGCACGCAGGGTCGCGTTGTCGGGCACTTCGAAGAGGTTCGACTTGCTGGTGATCGAGAAGGTGCGCGGATTCGACCACTGGCTCGAATTGCTCGGGCGGACACGCCAGGTGTAGTTGCCGAGCGCCAGGGCCTTGGTAGGCAGGTACCAGTTGCGGTCGACCACGACTTTGGTCGGCGCGCCGCCGACCGGGGTGATCTCGAGTTCGTAGGTGGCCGGACCGGTGCTATGACGGGCCCAGGTGAAACCGGGAGGGTTCTGCGCCTGGACCTGGTTCATCGCCGGGCTCGGCTGGACGATCAGGGGGTCGGTGGCCTGGACCCAGTCCGCGCGTGCGCTTGCGCCCACGAAGAGCGAAGCCAAAGCTGCCGCACAGACGAGACCTTTCCGGTGAAATTTCATTGTGGAGCTCCGAGAAAAATAACTTGGGTGTTCTTGAGGGCGCCGCGATCGGGCGCTTGACTTATCACTGTTCCGACGCCGGGAGACGTCTTACTCAACGAAAAGAATGTTACCTTAAACTTTGTTGAGCACAGGAAAAATTCCAGAAGAAACCCAAGTATTTTTGCTTGCTTCACAGAAATACCACGAGAAAAAATCAATTTTTACCGAATAATATTTTCAGCTTTCTAACAATCGTGAAATGCCTGATAACTTCCATGTCAACCTTGAAAAGACAGTCTGGCAAAGCTGTCATTTTTGCCATCAGGCCGTGGCATAGGCCGCTTCGGCCTCCAGCGCGCGCATCCTTTTCAGGTAGCGCAGGCAGTAAATACCGAAGGCCAGCGGGGCCTTGTGCATGTAGCGCCGGCGCACCGCGAACTCTTCCCTGCGCGCCTTGATCTTGTTGGCCGAGGACACGCTGCCCGCATGTTCGCGGAACACGGTGAGCGGCCGGTCGACCATGGCCGGACGCGCCACCGCGCCCAGGCGCAGCCACAGGTCGATATCCATCGCGTACTTGAGCTTCTCGTCGAACATGCCGACCCGGTCGAAAGCCGCCTTGCGGATGAATACGGCCGGGTGCGGGATCGAGGCGCGGCCGGCCGCGAACGACCCATAGGAGAACGGCGGCATCGCGTTCGGCGGCGCCAGCCGGCCGTCCTTCAACACCTGGATATTGCCGAACACCCAATCGACCGGCTCGCCGGCCGCGCGCGCCTCCTCGAAGCGGCGCGCCACCGTGGCCAGCACGTCGGGCCCGACATAGTAGTCGTCCGAATGCAGGTGCGCGATGACCTCGCCGCGGGCGGCTTCGATGCCCTGGTTCATGGCGCGGCTGATGCCGCCGCCGACGTCGCGCAGCACGCGCTTGTTGCCGGGATAGGCGGCGATCATCTCGAGCGTGCCGTCGGTCGAGCCGCCATCCACGAAGATGTGTTCGAACTCCTGGCAGGTCTGGTAGCGGACCGAATCCAGCGTGTCAGCCAGCGTGGCGGCGCTGTTCCAGGTGCAGGTGACGATCGAGAAGGTTGGTGTGTTCAGCATACAGCTCCAGTAAGCGAGGTAGCAGCCGCCCGGCGTCGGCCCCGAAACCGGGCGCCGGCGCCACGCGGCGCGGTGGTTCGGCAAGCTGGGCGCACACGCGCTCGACCAGCTCGTCCATGGAATCGGCCAGCCGCAGCTGGCCGTCGTAGGCCTGGTACTGGGCCAGTTCGGGCGTGCCGCCGCGCGCCAGCGCCACGCACTGGCGGCCCAGCGCGAGCGCTTCCAGCACCGTGGTGCTGCAGGCTTCCTCGCACAGCGAGGGCACCACGCACAGGTGGGCGCGCGCCGACAGGGCCAGGGCCGCGCGGTAGTCCTGCCAGCCGAGGAAGCGCACGCGCTCATTGCCATGCAGCGCCTCGAGCGCGGCGCGCTGCGGGCCGTCGCCGACGATGGAGAGGCGCGCATGCGGCGGCAGGCGCCCGCTGGCGGCTGCCAGGAATTCGCCGAAGCCCTTGCCGGCGTCGACCCGGCCGACCAGCACCACGTGGCCCGCTTCCGGATCGGGCGCGGCGCGCGCGGCGCCCAGCAGCTGCGGGTAGTCGACGAAGTTGTGGATCACGCGGCAGCGCGACAGGTCGGCATCGGGCACCGCGCGCAGGAACTGGCGGCGCAGGAAGTCCGACACGAACACCGTCTTGTGGCGCGCGAAGGCGCGCGCGGTCTGGCTGCGGTAGCCGTTGACGGCGATCGCGGTGACCGACTTGCGCAGCGCGCCGGCCTCGCGGCTGATGCAGGCCGAGCAGTCGCCCGGCACCAGGTTGTCGCACACGGCGCCGTCGCGGAAGCGCAGGTGGGTCAGGCATTCGCTGCCCTGGTCGTGGCGCGTCTGCACGTAGTTGACGCCCTCGTCGACGTGCAGGCCGACCATCGGCAGGTGGCCGTGGTAGTGCACCACGTCGTAGCCGGCGGCGTGTTCGTTGATCGCGGCGCCGATCTTGCGCGCGAAATACGGGCGCTTGAGCGGGTTGAACACGCCCAGCTGCAATTCCTTCCAGCCGGGGCGCGCGTAGTCGAAACCGGGGCGGAAGACGCCGTGGAAGCCGATCTGCCCGGCGCAGCGCTCGGTCCCGCGGTCGTTGCGCCCGAGGATGTCGACCTCGTGGCCCTCGGCCAGCAGCCGGTTGGCCAGCGTGACCACATGCTTGCCCAGTCCGCCGATCTGTTCGCCCGGCAAATCCTCCGACACCATCAGGATCCGCATGCTAGCTCCCCGCCGGCTGCCAGCGGGCCTTGACGCGCGCCCAGGCCAGCAGGCGGTCGTCGCGCTCGACCACGAACAGGAAGCCGTGCACGCCCAGCAGGATCACGGTCACCGCCAGGATGCCGATGAAGTCGGCCAGGCCCTGGTCGAACATGTGCTCGGCCGCGGTGGCGGCGATCGCCACCAGGGCCACGCCGGCCAGGCCGGGCGCGTAGCCGTGCGCGAGCAGGCGCGGCAGCGCGGTCGGCACCGTGCGGCCATGCACGTAGACCAGGAAGGCGGTGGTGAACAGGATGGCGCCGGCCAGGTGCGCCGCGGCGGCGCCGACGATGCCCCACCCCGCCACGCCGAGGTAGACGATGGCCAGGCCGGCGGCGGCGCGTCCCAGCGCGAACAGGCCGGACACGCGCGGATGGCCCATGCCGTCGTTCACCAGGGACGGCAGGCTGGTCAGCGAATCGATGAACTGGGCCATGGCCATCAGGGCCAGCACGAGCGCGCCGTTGCGCGCGAAGTCCTCGTTCATCCAGTAGCCCAGGATCCGGTGCGCGAACACGGCCACCAGCACCAGGATCGCGGCGTTCAGGTAGACCACGTAGCGGGTCGCCTTCAGGTACACCTGGTCCAGGCGCGCCAGCTCGCCCGAGGCGGCCAGCGCGCTGGCGGCCGGGAAGAACACCCCGGACAGGCGGAAGGTCAGGCCCAGCACGCGGTTGGCGAGGGTCGCGGCGACCGAGAAATAGGCCAGCGCGGTGACCCCGACCAGGGCGCCGATGATCAGCTTGTCGGCATAGGCGTACGACAGCGAGGCAAAGCGCGACAGGAAGGAATAGGCGGAGAAGCCGAGCACCTCGGCGCGCAGGCGCGCGCCCGGCCAGCGCCAGCGCAGGCCGGGCAGCAGGCGCTGGATCGCGCGCCACAGGACCAGGCAGTGCACGCTGCTCGCCAGCACGCGCACGGCGATCACTTCGAACAGGCCGTAGCCGAGCGCCAGGACGCCGACCGTGGCCAGCGGCACCAGGGTGCCGAACACCATTTCGACGCGGCTCGAGATGTCGTAGCGCATCAGCGCCTGCGGCACGCTGTTCAGGTAGTTCTGCATCTGGCCGAGCAGGAAGCCGAGGGCGGCCAGCTTCAGGGTGGCCACCGCCTCGGGCGCCAGGGCGGCCGGCACCGAGAACACCCCGGTGACGAACCAGCGGGCGCCCAGGAACAGCCCGATCGCCCCGAGCAGGCCGATGATGGCGTAGGTGGCCAGGCCGAAGGACATGGTCTCGGCGATGCGCCCGTCCTCGCCGCGCGCATTGTGCTCGGCGATGTACTTGACCGAGCCGGCGGTGACGTTGATGTCCATGACCGCGAAGTAGCCGACGATCGCGGTGACCAGGGAGTAGACGCCGTAGTTGGCCTCGCCCAGTCCCTTGACCACCAGCGGCACGGTGACCAGCATCACCAGCGCGGGGACGACCGCCCCGAGCAGGTTGGAGACGGCGTTGCGGACCAGGTTCAGGTTCATCAGGCCGGCACCAGGTGGGGACGCGGGGCGACCGGCTTGACGAGCGGCCGCGCCACCGGCGCGGTCTTGCTCACCGCCATCGCCAGGTAGGGCAGCGCCAGGCTGAAGGCCAGCATCTGGGTGGTGCGCACCTGCGGGAACGGGGTGCCGATCAACAGGTCGGGGATCATGAACGCGGCCCCGGCCACGCCGGCCGCGCCCAGTCCCAGCAGTTCGGGCGGCAGGCTGCGCAGCGCGCGCCGGGAAAACAGGATGAAGGCGCCGATCGTGCCGGCCAGCAGCACCGTGCCCACCAGGCCGCTCTTGAGCGCGATGTGCAGGATGCCGCTGTGCAGGAACAGGCCGCCGTCCGGGTTGTTCTGCCACGAGATGTACTGGTAGCCGTTATACCTGCCCCAGGAGCCGATGCCGGTCAGGGGATGCGACAGGAAGTCGGCCAGCGCCAGCTTCAGTTCGAGCACCCGTTCGCTCTCGGGACCGAAGCGGCGCGACTGCATGTCGTACACCAGGCTGCCCAGCCCTCCCTCGCCGGCGCCCTTGGTCTGCGCCATGCGGCGCATGCCGACGTAGGCCAGGGCCGCGCCGACCAGCGGCAGGCCGGCCGTCATCAGCTGCAGGCGGCGCCGCGCCGGGAAGCGGAACATGATCACCATGAAGGCCAGCAGGAAGCCGATCCAGGCCGAGCGCCGGTAGGACAGCACGATGCACAGCGCCGTGGAGACCAGGGTCGCCCACTCGATGCCGCGCCAGAACTTCGGGCGGTCGGTCTTGTGGACCTGGAACAGGTGGACCGCGGCGATCGCGAACGCGACGGTGCACAGCAGGCTGTCGTTGATGTCGAAGAACGTGAGCCGGATCTTGATCGCGTTCATGTTCGCGTACACGTTGTTCGGGTCGCCGCCGAAGGCCGCCCAGCGTCCCAGCCCGAACAGCGCGCGCGCCAGTCCCGCCAGCAGGATGAAGTGGGTCAGCTCGATGACCTGCTCGCGGGTGCGGAAGGCCAGCAGCATCAGCGAGATCAGCGGCGCCATCCAGATGATGTTGGAAAAGCCCGAGGGCGCCAGCGCCTCGGCCAGTTCGACGCCCGACACCAGGCCCACGCCCACGTGCGCGGCCAGCAGCACGAACCAGCCCAGGAACCAGGGCCGCAGGTTGCAGGCCGGCGCTGGGTAGCGCTGGAACGAGGCGGACACGCGCGCGCAGAGCCAGGCGCCCAGCACGTACCACAGGATCAGGGCGAAATACAGCAGGCCGGAACCGCGGGTGTAGATGCTGCGCGACGCGAACACGGCCAGGCTGCCGTAGCTGGTCGAGTTCACCCAGAAGAAGACGCACAGGTAGGGATAGACCAGGAAGCGCGGCCACACCATGCCGACCCCGACCCCGGCGACGATCGCCACCGACAGGCCGATCACGGCGGCCCACGGCAGCGAGTAGTAGATATAAGGCAGGATCGAGTTCATGGTCGGGGCGCTCCGTCAGCCTTGCTTCGCGCCGGGCGCCGCGTTGTGGGCCGACCCTTGCGCCGCGCCTGGCGCCGTGCCCGCGCCGACCAGGCGCGCACGGTCGCGCGGCGCCAGCACCGCCAGCATGTCGGTCACGAAGCGGTCCTGGACGCGGTAGGCTGCGCGCTCGTCGACCTGGATGGTCGAGACCCGCACCAGCATGCCGTCCGGGACCTCGCCCGACAGGCCGTAGGCGAGCCGGCGCAGCTTCTGCTGGATGCCGCTCTTGGTGGCCTTGTCGCCGATCGTGATCCAGTAGGTGATCGGCTCGTTGCGCTCGTGCAGGCGCGCCACCAGGCGCTTGACCGGCACCTCGCCGAAGCTGGTGGCAAGGGCGTCTTCGCTTTCCTTGAGCATGGCGAAGCCCTGGGCCACGTAGCAGACCTCGGGCAGGTGCAGCTGCAGCGACTTGCTCTGGTCGCCGCCATAGGCGATCGACAGCATCACGCGCTGGCCCTGCGGGTTGATGTAGGTGCGCGACAGGGTCTGGTCGTAGATCTTTTCGAGCATGCTCTGCTGCTCCGGATCGGGGGTCAGCGGCACCACGCCCGGATCGAGCCGCCACTCGCCGAAGCGGGTCGGGATCATCTGCTCCAGGCTGAACTGTTCGTGGGCCTGGGGCACCCGCGCCTTCGGGGTCAGGGCCCCGGTCAGGGCCGAGGTGCCGGCCATCGCGGCGCCCAGGATCAGGCTGATTGCAAAACGGCGGTTCATGTCGCCTCCTTCATGGCGCCGCCCGGGCCCTGGCCGCCCGGACCACGGCCGCCCGGACCCGCGCGGCGCTTGCTGTACCACTGCAGCGCCGAATCGACCGCCAGGATCAGCACCAGCGCCGTGATGAACAGCACCATGCCCGCGAAACCGTGCAGGAAGCCCTGGCCGGCGGCGTCGCCGTAGTAATAGGTGATCAGGGTCAGGGTGATCACGCGGATCACGTTGGCGGCGAACGAGATCGGGATGATCAGGATCGCCAGGCCGATGTTGCGCACCGCCGAAGGGTGGCGCATCAGGTTCAGGTAGAACAGGCCGAGCGCTTCCAGCGTCAGCAGGGTCTGCAGGCCGGCGCAGGCGTCGGCCACCAGCAGCTGGTACTGGCCGATCTGCAGCACCACGCCCGAGCGGCTGATCGGATAGCCGGCCGCGAACAGCAGGTGCTCGGTGGCCCAGGACACCGCCATCTTCATCGGCATCGTCACCGCGGCCACGAGTTCGGACGGCAGCGGCACCATGAACAGCATGAAGAAGAACGGGAACCACAGCACGCGCAAGGCTTTCGAGCCGCGCTTGAGCAGCAGCACCGCCGCCAGCACCAGCAGGATCGAACCGACTTCGAACATCAGGATCTTCTGCGAGCGGCCCAGCAGGTGGACCGCCAGGCCCAGCGCCAGCACCGGCCAGCCGGCCCGGCTCGCCACCGGCGGATGGGTGGCGGCCAGCATCTCGGGCCATTTACGGTAGATCAGCCACAGCGCCAGGAAGAAGATGATCGGGCCGTGTCCCTGCTCTTCCCCGATCCAGGGGCCGGTGAACAGGAAGTAGAACGTGGGGCCGAACAGCGCCGCCAGGCCGGCGATGACGGGCCACCATTCGGACAGCGCGCCCCGCAGTGCGTCGCGCATGCCGCCGGGCTGTCCCGGCAGGCCGGATTGAACCTGGGCCGCCATCTCAGAACTCCACCACCACCGAGCCGACCACTTCGGCGCCCGCCTCGGCCATCTGCTCGGCCATGCGGCTGATGTTCGCGACCCGGGTGCGGTGCTTGCAGGCCACCAGCAGCACGCCGCCGGCGCGCCCGGCCACGGCCAGCGCATCGGCGCCGGCCAGGAAGGGCGGCAAGTCGTACAGCACCACGTCGTAGCGGCTCTCGAGCTGGGTATTCAGGTTGCGGAAGCCCTCGCGCGCCAGCAGTTCCTGCGGGTTCGGCGGCAGGGTCCCGGCCGGCATCACCGACAGGTCGACGAAGGCCGGCACCTTGGCGATCACGTCGAGGTCGGCGCGTCCGGCCAGCAGGTCGGACAGGCCCTGGCGCGGCTTGATCCCGAACATCTCCTGCTGGCGCGGGCTGCGCAGGTTGGCGTCCACCAGCAGGGTCTGCTCGCCCAGCTGCGAGAACACCACCGCCAGGTTGGCCGCGAACAGGCTGGCGCCGTCGTCCGGCGTCACGCCGGCGATCGCCAGCGCACGGCGGCCGCGGGCGAACCAGCGCAGCATCAGCTGGCTGCGGATGGCGCGCAGCGCCTCGACCTGGGGCGAGAACGGCTCGTAGGCGGCGACCAGCTTGGGCGACAGGTTGGCCTGCCCCTTCTGCAGGTAGGGATAGGCGAACTGGCGCGCCAGCACCTGCTGGATATCTTCCTCGCTCACCAGGCCGAGCCGCACCGCGGCTTCGCCGAAGCGGATCCCGAGGTCCTTCTGCATGCGCAGTACGCGTTCGGCGCTTTCAGGCGTGAGCTTGCCGGAATCGAGCAACAGCGCTCCCATGCTCGAATCGGCGCCCTGTTCGGTGGGCAATGCGGATAGCACTGACGAGTTCATGATGGTGTCTACTCCTTAGTTCAGTCGCAGCAGGCGGCGCGGCGTCATCAGCGAACGGAGTCCGCCGCTGCGTGCGCGCGCCGGGCGCCATTCGATGGTGCCGAGCACCGGGATGCCCAGCATGTCCTTGACATCGCTCGGCGAGCGCACCGGACGGTTCAGCAGTTCGAGCAGCAGTGCCAGGCCGACGCCCAGGATGGTGCCCAGCAGGATCGAGACCAGGGTATTGAGCAGCACGCGCGGGCCGGACGGCTCGGTCGGCGCCACCGCCGGGTTCAGCACCGAGATGTCGGACTGCTCGGAGTGGGCTTCGATGCGGGTCTGCGAGAAGCGCTGGCTGGCCGAGTCGAAGGCGCGCTGGGCGCTGTCGAGATCCTTCAGCATCACGCCCAGTTCGTCGCGGGTGCGGTTCAGTTCCAGCACGCGCGCCTTCTGGGCCGCCAGTTCCGAGCGCAGCTCGGCCTCGCGCTGGCGCAGCACCTGGGCGTTGGCGCCGACGCTCTTCGAGACGGTGCCGACGGCGGCGTTGAGTTCGGCGCGCAGCTTGTCGACCTCGGCCTTGGCGGACAGGTATTGCGGGTGGTTGCGGCCGAAGCGCGAGCCGGCTTCGGCCAGCTTGGTCTCGGCGCTCGCCATCTGCACGCGCAGGTTCTGGATCAGGGCATTGTTGGCCACGTCCGGCGAATTGACGGCGCCGCCGGCCATGCGTTCGCGCGAGCTGCCTTCCATCGCCGCGGTCTGGGCCACCACCAGCTGGGCCGACAGGTCGTTCAGGCGCGACAGCTCGATGTCGACGCGGTTGTTGTCGAGGCTGACGATGCCCTTCTCCTGCTGGTATTTCGAGAGGCGCGCCTGGGCCGCCTCGAGGTTGTCGCGCAGCTGCTTGGTCTGCTCGTTGAAGTAGCTCGAGGCCTTCTTGGCCGGCTCGGTCTTGAGCTGCACGCTGATCTTCTGGTATTCATCGGCGAAGGCGTTGGCCACCGCCGCCGCGAACGCCGGATCGGCGCCCTTGAAGCTGATCTCGACCACGCTCGATTCGCGCGACGGCATGATCTCGAGCTTCTTCAGCAGCAGGTCGGCGAGCCAGTCGCGCACCGTGCCGCGGCCCTCGGTCGCCTCCTGGAACTGCTTGGCGACCGCCGGGCTGCTGGCCAGGCGCAGCGAATCGACCACGCGCAGGGCCACGTTCTTGCTGCCGATGATGTCCATCTGGGTGGCCATGTAGCCGGGCATCAGCTGGCCCGGCATGGTCAGGCCGGTCAGCGGATCCACCCCCTTGTAGTTCAGCAGCACGGACGCGGTCGCCGTATAGGTCTTTTGCTGCACCAGGCTCCAGCCCAGCGCCAGCAGCACCGTGACCAACAGGGTCGACAGGATGATCTTCTTCCTAGCAAGCAAGATCAGCAGGAATTGATGTACGTTCATGGCCTAACCTCTTCAACAACGGGGGTGAACGGAAACCGGCGCGCCGGAACCTTAGAACCAGCTCTCGCGGACCACGATCACGTCGTCGACCTGGACCGGATCGTTGGCCTTGACGTCGACGGTCACCGGATTGCCGCCGGCATCGCGGCGGGTGATCTTCATGCCGTTGTTGCTGCCGCGGGCGCTGAGGCCGCCGCCAGCCGAGACCGCCTGCTGCACGGTCATGCCGCGTTCGAGGCGGAACGGCCCCGGACGGGTCACTTCGCCGGTCACGTAGGCGCGCGGGGCGCGTTCGACATAGATGATGTCGCCGCCGGCCACTTCGTAATCCTTGTTCAGCTCGCCCTTGCGCACCATCTCGACCACGTCGATGGATTCGCGGCTGGTGTTGCCGTTACGGGTGCGCACCAGGTGGATGGTGTCGCCGCCGTCGCCATGGATGCCGCCGGCCAGCGCCAGCAGGTCGAGCACCTTGCGGCGCCCCTCGACCGCGTAGCGGCCCGGACGGTTCACATAGCCCAGCACCGACACCTGCTGGCTGGCCAGGGTGGTCACCAGCATGTTGACCTGGGCCTTCTTCAGGTAGCCGCCCTTCTCCAGCATGTCGCCGATCTTCTTCTCGGCCGCCGCCACCGGCAGGCCGCCCACCGCCACCTGACCCAGCAGCGGGAAGGTGATGTTGCCGCTGTCGCTCACGCGGGTCTCGATCGACAGGTCGGGGCTGCCGTACACGGACAGCTTGACCACGTCGCCCGGCCCCAGCAGCACCTCGGCGGCGCCGGCGAGGCCCGCCGTCAACACGAGGGCGGCGGCCATCATCCACTTCACGAATCGTTTCATGATTGCTCCTTAAGAATCAGTTGTCGGTCAGGTGAGGCTTGCTTATTTCAGGCCGGCGACGCCGCGGCTGACCGCGGCCTCGTCGGTGTTGCCGTTGGCAGGCGCCTCGGCCGGCGCCACCGAACCGGTGCCCGGCGCGGCGGCGGCCGGCATGCCGGCGGCGCCCGGCGCCTCGGCCACGGCGGTCGGCGTCTGGGTGCCCGCCGGCGTGTTGCCGCTCGGCGCCATGTCCTTGTTCAGGTAGTCGATCTTGGCGGTCGAGCGCAGGCGCTGGATCTCGGCCTGGGCCAGCTCCTTGTTCTTCCGGTTGCTCAGGTACTGGGAAATCTGCGGCGCGGCGATCGCCAGGGTGACCGGCGCGTCGCGCACGTCGGCGATCGAGATCAGCATCGCGCGCGCGCCTTCCTGGACCGCGAACAGCTGGCCTTTCGGCATCGACAGCAGCTTGGACGACAGCTGCGGATTCAGGTCGGCGGTGCTGCGCGTGACCTGGGCGCGGCCGTACTGGATCTTGCGCGCATCGAGCATCACCGCGACTTCCTCGAGCGACTTGGCGCTGTCGACGGCCTTGCGCAGGTCCGGCGTCAGGGCGCTGGCCGGGATGACCAGCTGGTTCATGCTGAACTGCTTGCGGTTGGCGAAGAACTGCGGGTTCTTGTTGAAGTAATCCTCGACCTCGGCCGGGGTCGGGCGCGCCACCTCGCCGATGCGCTTCTGCATGTAGGCCTGGGCGATGATCAGGGAACGGGCGCGCTCGATGGCCTGCATGACCTTCGGGTCGCGGTCGATCTTTTCCTTGGCCGCTTCGTTTTCCAGCAGCTGGCGGTCGATCAGCGCCTGCAGCAGCTGCTTGCTGGCCACCTGCTGCTGCGCGGCCGGCACGCCGGCGCGCTGCATTTCCTCGTTCAGCTGCAGCACCGTGATTTCCTCGCCGTTGACGCTGGCGAGCGCCTGGCCGGGTTTGGCGTCCTTCGGCTTGTCGCCGCAGCCCGCCAGGGCGACGGCGGCCAGTACCAGCGCGGCGCACAGCGCGCGCTTCGGAGTGGATGGGGAAGACGATTGCTCGGCTGCCAAGTGGAAGGTTTTCAAGATAGTTTCCTCGACGTTAAGGGCGGCAAGTCCACCCCTGGTTATTCATGACCCGTCCCCGGTCAGGACTCATCCATTCTGGGAGGCGCACGATTCGATCTCTGTTCGTCAATTAACACTCACCCTAGAGCGCCTGACAAAACCCCCATGGCGGCCTTGCATTCGTCTCGCCGTACCAGCGTACTGTCTTCGACGATGCGCCCTGCCCTGCGGATCTTGCCAGGCGCTCCCGACCCGCTCAGGCCACCGCCATCACGGGCTCCTCCTCCTGTTGCTTGAGATAGGCCGCGTACGCCCGGCGCAGGCCGTCGGCGAGCGGCATGCTGGCGCGCCAGCCCAGCGCGCTGAGCTTGGAGACGTCGAGCAGCTTGCGCGGCGTGCCGTCCGGCTTGCTGGCGTCGAACACGATGCGGCCGCGGTAGCCGACGGTCTCGCCCACCAGGCGCGCCAGCTCGGCGATCGTGACGTCCTGGCCGGTGCCGACGTTGATGTGCGAATGCATGGGATCGGTGTTCGCCGCATAGGTCTCGTGCGGCAGGTCCATCACGTAGACGCTGGCGGCGGCCATGTCGTCGACGTAGAGGAACTCGCGCATCGGCTTGCCGCTGCCCCAGATCACCACCTCGGGCGCGCCGCCCATCTTGGCCTCGTGGAAGCGGCGCAGCAGCGCCGGGATCACGTGGCTGTTCTCGGGGTGGTAGTTGTCGCCCGGCCCGTAGAGGTTGGTCGGCATCACGCTGCGGTAGTCGGTGCCGTACTGGCGGTTGTAGCTCTCGCACAGCTTGATGCCCGCGATCTTGGCCATCGCATACGGTTCGTTGGTCGGCTCGAGGATGCCGTTCATCAGGTATTCCTCGCGGATCGGCTGGGCCGCCAGGCGCGGATAGATGCACGAGGAACCGAGGAACAGCAGCTTGTGGACGCCCGCCTTCCAGGCTTCGTGCACGACATTCGCCTGCACCATCATGTTGTCGTAGATGAAGTCCGCCGGATAGGTGTTGTTGGCGTGGATGCCGCCCACCTTGGCCGCCGCCAGGTAGACCTGGTCGATCTGCTCGGACTGGAAGAATGCGCGCACCTGGGCCTGGTCGGTGAGTTCCAGTTCGGCATGGGTGCGGGTGACGATGCTGGTGTGGCCCTGGGCGCGCAGGGCGCGCACGATGGCCGAGCCGACCAGGCCGCGATGGCCGGCGACGTAGATGCGGGGCTGCGTTGTATTCGACACGTTTACTCCAAAGAAAGTGCAACGTTGTAGCCATGCGATTGGAGCAGCTTGTGGCGACGCGCCGTTTCCAGGTCGTGCGCCACCATTTCGTGCACCATCGCTTCAAAACTGGTCTGCGGTTCCCATCCGAGGCGCTCGCGCGCGCGGCCCGGGTCGCCCAGCAGGGTCTCGACTTCGGTCGGGCGGAAGTACTGCGGGTCGATCGCCACCACCGGCTGGCCGAGCGCGACGCCCGGCGCCCGCTCGCCTTCGATGCGCGACACCACCGCGCGCTCCTGCACGCCCTCGCCCTGCCAGGCCAGCTCGATGCCGAGCTCGCGCGCGGCGACTTCGACGAAATGGCGCACCGAGTACTGGCGGCCGGTGGCGATCACGAAGTCTTCCGGCTGGTCCTGCTGCAGCATCAGCCACTGCATGTGCACGTAGTCGCGCGCATGGCCCCAGTCGCGCAGCGCATCCAGGTTGCCGAGGTAGAGCTGCCGCTCCAGGCCCTGCGCGATGTTGGCCAGCGCGCGCGTGATCTTGCGGGTGACGAAGGTCTCGCCGCGGCGCGGGGATTCATGGTTGAACAGGATGCCGTTGCAGGCATACATGCCATAGGCTTCGCGGTAGTTCACCGTGATCCAGTAGGCGTACAGCTTGGCCACGGCATAGGGACTGCGCGGGTAGAACGGCGTGGTCTCGCGCTGCGGGGTTTCCTGCACCAGGCCATACAGTTCCGAGGTCGAGGCCTGGTAGAAGCGGGTCTTCTTCTCGAGCCCGAGGAAGCGGATCGCTTCCAGCAGGCGCAGGGTGCCGAGGGCGTCGACATCGGCGGTGTACTCCGGGGATTCGAAGGACACCGCGACATGGCTCATCGCCCCCAGGTTGTACACCTCGTCGGGCTGGACCTGCTGCACGATGCGGGTCAGGTTCGAGGTGTCGGTCAGGTCGCCGTAGTGCAGGACCAGGCGCGGATTGTCCGCATGCGGATCCTGGTAGATGTGGTCGATGCGGTCGGTGTTGAACAGGGAGGCGCGGCGCTTGATGCCGTGCACCTCGTACCCCTTCTCGAGCAGCAGTTCCGCAAGGTAGGAGCCGTCCTGGCCGGTTACCCCTGTGATCAGCGCTTTTTTCATCTTGTTGTCCCATGTTAAGCAGAGGTAACCGAACCCCTGGGATCTTGCAAACTCATCAACAATTCTACGCAGCGCGAACGGCCATGCAAACAGCTTACCAATCGTGCGCGCCCCTTTTAAGTAGGACTTAAGTCAATTGTTGCCATCTCGCATGATCACGCGTGTTCGCCCGACAATGCGTATGTTTTGACGAAAATTAATTACTTTTGACGACGTAACGCCTGGAAATTTTAGTGGGCGTTTTCGCGGGTAAAGACCACTTTCACCGTCTTCAGGATGATCCACAGGTCGAGCCAGACCGACCAGTTGCGCAGGTAGTCGAGGTCGTACTGGATGCGCGATTCCATCTTGTCGAGCGTGGCGGTTTCGCCGCGGAAGCCGTTCACCTGGGCCCAGCCGGTGATGCCCGGCTTGACCTTGTGGCGCAGCATGTAGCCCTTGATCAGCTTGCGGTATTGCTCGTTGTGCGCGACCGCATGCGGGCGCGGGCCGACGATGCTCATCCGTCCCTGCAGGACGTTGATGAACTGCGGCAATTCGTCAAGCGAGGTGCGGCGCAGGAAGCCGCCGACCTTCGTCACCCGCTGGTCGTTCTTCCGGGCCTGCACGATGGTCGGGCCGTCGTCGGTGACGGTCATCGAGCGGAACTTGTAGATGTAGATTTCCTCGCCGTACAGGCCGTAGCGGCGCTGCTTGAAGATGACCGGACCGGGCGAGCTGTACTTGACGGCGAGCGCGGTCGCCAGCATCAGCGGGCCCAGCAGCAGCAAGGCGAAGAAGGAGATCACGATGTCGGTGGCGCGCTTGATCACGCTGTTGAAGCCCATGAAGGGCGTCTCGCTGATCGCGATGACCGGCATGCCGCCGACGGTGTCGAAGCGCGCCTGCATCAGGTCGAAGATGTAGACGTCGGGCAGGAAGTAGACCGAGGCCGTGGTGTCCTTGAGTTCGTCGATCAGCTTGCGGATGCGCGGCTGGGCCGAGATCGGCTGGCTGATGAAGATCATCTTGATGTTGTGCTGGCGCACGTAGGCGGTGATCTCCGCCATCTTGCCCAGCACCTGGTGCGCCATGCCGGGCGGATGGCGGTCGCCGGCGCGGTCGTCGAAGAAGCCGCGCACCTGCATGAACAGGTTCGGGTGGCGTTCGCAGACGCCGGCGAACTTGATGCCGACGTCGTTGGCCCCGACCACCACGATCGAGCGCACTTCGCTGCTGCGGTCGCTGCTGCCGGTGGCCATGCGCACCGCGATGTGGCTGGCCAGGATCGTCACCGGCGTGGCGATGAACCAGGCCAGCAGCACGCGTTCGTCGTAGTAGTACTTCAGGCCGCTGGCCGAGCCGAGGAAATACAGCACCGCGATCGTCACGCACCAGCCGAACACGGTGTCGCGCGCATACGCCAGCATGCGCCCGCTACGCCAGGTGCGGTAGGGATCGATGTGCTGGTAGACGGCCGAGGAGATGAAGAAGGCAAGGATCATCAGCACCAGCGAGTATCCCGAGAACGGCTCTTCGTACAACAGCGTGGCCAGGTACAGGGTCCCCATGATGATCAGGGGATCGAGTACGCGCTGGAAGAACGAGATGATCGGGATGTCGTTGACCGTCATGTTTCACTTCGTTTCGATGTCAGGCAGGCACCTTAGAACAGCACGTTGGCGCTGACCTGGACCATGTTGGCATCGAACTTGCCGATGCCGAGCACTTCGGAACCGCTGCGCGACTGGTGCGAATAGCCGGCCGCGACCTGGATCTTGCGCTTGACCTGCCAGGTCGCGCGCAGGCTGGCGGTGCGGATCGAGTCGCTCAGGTCGCTCGATCCGAGGAAGGCCGAGCGCGCGTTGTAGTCGCGCTTCTCGTAGACGGCGCTGGCGTCGACCTTGAGCTTGGCGGTCGCCGCATAGCTGGCGCCGAGGCTGGCGCCCTTGTTCAGGGTGTAGCTGACGATCGTGCTTTCGATCGGGGCGAACTCGCGCCATACCGAGGCGCTGTAGGTCATCTTCCCGCGCGGCACATACAGCGCGGTCACGCGGCCGTTCACGCCGCTGGTCTTGCCCTCGCCAAACGAGGGTTGCTCGCGGCGCACGTAGCCGACCAGGGCCTGCAGGGTGGTCGAGCCGGTGGCGTACCAGTTGACGCGCGCCTTCAGCTCGTCCTGGGTGAAGTCGTCGACCAGCAGGCCCGTGTTGACCGGGCGCCGGAACGGGTATTCGCCCTCGACCCGGCGCGCCACCAGGCCGACCGAGCTGCCGCTCTTCGGCTGGTACACGAGCTCGAGTTCGGCCGCCTTCTCGGTACGGTTGTTGAAGCGCTGGCTCAGCAGGTCATAGGTGTACTTGTCGCGCGAAAAACCGGCGCGCAGCTTCCAGCTCGGGTGCATGCGGTAGCCGGCATCGAAGAACTGGCGGCGCTGCTGGCGCAGGTTGCGCTGGTTGCTGCGGAAGTCGGTGTACGGCGCCAGCACCTGGGCATAGCTGGCCTCGGCCCGCCCGTCCAGCTTGTTGCCGAGCTGCCAGTACCAGGTCGCCTGCAGGTCGCGCCCATCGTAGTCGAGCTGGTCGAAGTGGTCGAAGCTGACCTTCGACACCTTGGCGGTGGCGGCCACGCGCTGGCGGCTGATGCGCTTGTTGTAGACCAGGCCGGCCTCGGCGGTGCGATAGGAATCGCCGCGCTTGTTGTCGAAGGGTCGCTCGTCGTCGGGGATGCGCAGGATGTTGTCGTCGTAGGCCCAGCCGATGCCGCCGTACAGGCGCATGCCCTCTTCCGGCTGCTGGGCGAAGGCGGGAACGGTGAACAGGGCGCCGATCAGGACGGCCATGGGGCGGTAGCGTAAGCTCATCATGTTGTCTGTCTTCTCGAAAGTCGTTGCGCTGTACAGGATTGTTGTTTACCAGTACGACCAGCTGCCGGTCGCCACCACCCAGCACCCCAGGACTCCATTGGTGACGGCATGGGCCAGCACGGCCGACCACAGGGTCCGGTGCCGCATGTAGAGCAGGCTGTAGGCCACGCCGGCGACGATGCCGGCCAGCCACAGGTTGTGTTCGAAGCCGAACAGCACGACGGGAACCAGGAAGGCCTTGACCCCGACACGGGCCGGATCGACGCGCTCGAAATCGGATTCCTCGACCCAGCGCATCAGGAACGAGCGCCAGAACAGTTCTTCCATGAGAGGAACCACGAGGGCGGCGCCGGCGATGCGGATCGCCACCAGCATCCAGTCGATCTCGCCCGCGGTGCGCGGGTCATAGCCGGGGCTGCTGCCGATGGTCATCCATGGCTGGTCGAGGTGAATCCACAGCACCAGCACGAGCAGGCCGACGGCCAGCGCGACCAGGCCCTGCCCGAGCGTGAGCGAAGACTGGCGCAGCTCGGCGTACTGGCGCCAGAACACGGCCAGCAGCAGCGCCACGGCGCCGATCTGGACCGGATACAGCCAGCGCAGGGCGGCACGCTCGAAGCCGATGCGCTCGAGCATGTCGCCAAGGACGATGAAGAAGATGTAGGTGCCGAAAGGCAGGATCCGCGCCCAGGCGGCGCGGCTGAGGAAGGGCGTATCGACCGGGAGCGCCGCAGCGGAAGGTGGAGCGATACGGCGTTCGTTGTGCTCGGTCATGTGCGTGTGTGGCAGGCGCCTGGCCTGCTTGCCTGTTCGTTAGGCTACTCTCCCTTGGCGCGAGCTTCGATGCGCTCCCAGCGTTCCAAGGCGTCGAGCAGCAGATCCTCGATCTCGGCGACGCGGGCGGTCAGGCGCTGCGCATCGCCGGGCTTCTGCTTGTAGAAGTCCGGCGAATTCAGCTGGGCCGTAATCGCGGACTGCTCATCTTCAAGAGTCGCGATCAGTTGAGGAAGTTCCTCCAGTTCGCGCTGCTCCTTGTAGCTCAACTTTACCTTCTTGCCAGAGACGCTCTGTGCGGTGGATGACATACCGTCGTTTTTTGTCGAGCTGGCCTTCGGCGCCGCCTGCGCCTGCGCCGCAGCGCTGGCGGCGGCCGGCGCGCTGGTCCTCACGCGCTCCCAGTCGCTGTAGCCGCCGACGTATTCGCGCCACACCCCTTCGCCTTCGGCAACGATGACCTGGGTGACCACGTTGTCCAGGAAGGTACGGTCGTGGCTGACCAGGAACACGGTGCCGGTGTAGTCCTCAAGCAATTCCTCCAGCAGTTCGAGCGTATCGATGTCGAGGTCGTTGGTCGGTTCGTCGAGCACCAGGCAGTTGGCCGGCTTGGCGAACAGGCGCGCCAGCAGCAGGCGGTTGCGTTCGCCGCCCGAGAGCGACTTGACCGGCGAACGGGCGCGTTCCGGGGCGAACAGGAAGTCGCTCAGGTAAGTCATCACGTGCTTGCGCTGGCCGTTGATCTCGACCCAGTCGCTGCCCGGCGCGATGGTGTCGGCCAGGCTGGCTTCCTCGTTCAGCTGGGCCCGCATCTGATCAAAATAGGCGACATTCAGCTTCGTGCCAAGGCGCACCGCGCCGCTGTCCGCGCTTTCTTCGCCGAGGATAATCTTGAGCAAGGTGGTCTTGCCGGCGCCGTTCGGGCCGATCAGGCCGACCTTGTCGCCACGCAGGATGGTGCCGCTGAAGTCCGTCACGATGCGCTTCTCGCCGTAGCTCTTCGAGATGTTCTCGAGGTCGGCGACGATCTTGCCCGAGCGCTCGCCCGTGCCCACGTCGAGCTTGATCTGGCCCTGCTGTTCGCGGCGTGCGCTGCGCTGCAGGCGCAGCGCTTCCAGGCGCCGCACGCGGCCTTCGTCGCGGGTGCGGCGCGCCTGCACGCCCTTGCGGATCCACACTTCTTCCTGGGCCAGGAACTTGTCGAACTTGGCGTTCTCGACTTCCTCGTTGGCCAGCAGTTCGCGCTTGCGCTCCTGGTAGGTGGTGAAGTTGCCCGGGAAGGACAGCAGGCGGCCGCGGTCGAGTTCGATGATGCGGGTGGCGACGTTGTCGAGGAAGCTGCGGTCGTGGGTGATGAACAGGACCGAGCCGCGGAAGTCGCGCAGCAGGCCTTCGAGCCACTTGATCGAGGTGAAGTCGAGGTGGTTGGTCGGTTCGTCGAGCAGCAGCACGTCCGGCGCCGAGACCAGGGCCACGGCCAGCGCCACGCGCTTCTGCATCCCGCCCGACAGGGTGCCCATCTTCGCTTCGGCCACCAGGCCGAGGCGGTCGAGGGTGGTCTCCACCTTGTGTCCCACGTTCCAGCCATCGGTGGCGTCGAGCTTCACCTGCAGCTCGTGCATGCGCTCCATCAGGGCATCGTCATCGCCCTGGCCGAACTGGCCGGTCAGGGATTCGTACTCGGTGAGCATGGCCTGCTGGTCGCCCATGCCGCCGGCGACCACGTCGAACACGCTCATGGCGGGATCGAACACCGGTTCCTGTTCGACGTAGGCGATGGTCAGGCCCTGCTGCATGACCAGCAGGCCGTCGTCGAGCTTCGAGCGGCCCGAGAGGATCTTGAGGAGCGAGGACTTGCCGGTGCCGTTGCGGCCGATCAGGCCGACGCGCTCGCCGGTCTCGAGGGAAAAATCAGCGTGGTCGAGCAGTGGCACGTGGCCGAAGGCCAGCTGGGCGGAAGTAAGGGAAATGACAGCCATGTTCTGTGGGATCGCCCCGGCGCGCCGCTGCTGGGCGGGCGATCGGAATGCGTGAATTGATTGAATGAGGCGCACATTGTACCGACTGATTGCCTCGGACTTCCATTTATCCCCCTTTCCTCGGCTATAATTGCAACCGGTCCACGGTCCCGGCCCGTTCAACGGGGTCCGCCCGCCGGTCTGCAGGCTCGTCCTGCCCTGCCCGCCCATGTGGCGGCGCGAGCGTCCTCTCCGTAGCACAATGGATAGTGCACATGCCTCCTAAGCGTGGGATACTGGTTCGATTCCAGTCGGAGGGACCACCACCTCGCCTTTCATCAAGGAGCCATCGAGATGAAATGTCCCATCTGCGGTGAGTCGCCCCTTGTGCATGCCATTCGCGATCTCCCCTATTCCTATCGAGGCCAATCCACCACGATCCCCGATGTCAGTGGCGACTATTGCCGCGACTGCAAGGAATTCATCTTCACCCACGAGGCAGGCAGCCGCTACGGCAAACTGATCCAGGCCTTCCGCAAGCAGGTGGACGCCGGCGTCGACTCCTCCGCCTTCGTCCGCGCCGTGCGCAGGAAACTCGGACTGGGGAAGCGCGAAGCCGGCGAGCTGTTCGGCGGCGGCGCCGATGCGTTCTCCCGCTATGAGACCGGGAAGGAAACGCCGCCGGTTGCACTCATCAAGCTGCTGCGCCTGCTGGACCGCCATCCCGAACTGCTGGACGAGATCCGGGCGGACGGCAAGGACGCCGCAGCCGGCGCGTAAGCGGGGGCTCAAGTCCGGGGTCACTATCAGGAAGACTCGGGAAGACGGCGACCCGGGACGCTCAATCAGCGAGCATTCCGTGCCGCCGGGCGTACTCGAGCAGCGCGTCATTCATACGGGTTTGCCAGCCCTCCCCCGTTGCCTTGAAGGCGCTCACCACGCGCGCATCCAGTCGTATGCTGGTCGGCAGCTTGGTTATTTCCTGGGCCGGACGGCCACGCCCGCGTGCCGGCTTGAACTGCGCCAGTTCGGCGTCCGTCGGGGGCTGGGCGTCCGGATCCGACAAGGCGGCAGCGGTAATTGCCGCATCCTCTTCCGGAGTCGGGAGAATCGTCCCCGGTTTAAGCTTCGGCATATCGTTTCACCTCCCTCAAATTTGCCTTGCGCAGGCCGATGTCAGCCCACACGAGTGCGCCATCCCATTCGATCTCAGCCGCTGCCGCCAGCGCGACGCCATGCTTCCCGGTGTTGGTCTTGTCTTTGGCTGGATCGAATGCAATGTCCACGTATTTATTGTATATACGATAAATATAGAAGACAAGATTTTCGTATAGACGATAAACCAGCTGATCAAGGACGAGGAGCGTCCATGGAGCGACTGCGATTCGGCCGATGTGCGGGAAGGGCCATGGTGCGCCGGGAAAGATGAGCAATACGCGGCCGCTGGCATTTCTGTTGGTATCTGCACTACCCTTCCCTATCGAAACCTGGCCATCATGCCGGTTTCCGACCCGGTCGGGCTGATTACCCAAGCCTGAAATGACGCTGGTTTGCACGCGCCAGCGCTGAACGCCGGCTCAGTGCCAGGCCTCGGCCCTGACCTCGCCGAGCGAGCGCAGCATCGGCTTGCTGAACAGGAAACCCTGCATCAACCCCACCCCGGCCTCGGCCAGCACATCGCGCTCCGCCACGGTCTCGACGCCCTCGGCCAGTACCTGCACCCCCATGTCGCGGCACATCGCCATCACGCCCTTGACGATGGCCTGGCGCATCCGGTCGCGGTCCACGCCGCGCACCAGCGCCATGTCGATCTTGAGGATGGTCGGCTGGTATTCGGACAGCAGCCCGAGCCCGGCGTAGCCGGCGCCGAAGTCGTCGATCGCGGTGCTGAAGCCGTAGTTGCGGTATTCGCGGAAGATGTTGACCAGGTGCGGGCGGTCGCGCACCCGCTCCCCTTCGGTCACCTCGAAGATGAGGTTCTCGGGCGGGAAGCCGGATTCGCGCGCGGCATTGAAGGTGCTCTGGATGCAGGTAGCGGGATGGTAGACCGCGTTGGGAATGAAGTTGATCGACAGGCGTTCCCGGATGCCCAGCGCCGCCGCGCCCTTGATCGCCCCGATCCGGCAGGCCTGGTCGAATTCGTAGCGGTTGGTCTCGTTCACCTGGGACAGGACCGACCACGCGCTCTCGCCGCGCGGTCCGCGCACCAGGGCCTCGTAGCCGAACACGGTGCGCCCGGCCAGGTCGACGATGGGCTGGTAGGCGAAGGCCAGGGCGAAGCCCAGTTCCCGCGCATGCCTGCAGCGCCCGCAGGAACGGTATTCGGGTGGCACTTCGGGCTGGATCACCATGGCGCCTCCTGTCGGGTCGAGCACTGATTATCCGCTGTCGCCGCCGCCAGGTCGCACGATTGCTATAGACAGCGGCAATGTAATAAAGCCACCAAATCAGGAGCGGTCGCCCACGTTCAGGCGCCGCTTCATCGTCGACAGCAGGCTGCTGAGGCTGGCCTTGTCCTCGGCCGGGATGTCGGCCAGCATTTCCTCGAGCCAGCGCTCGTGCACGGCCGCCATCTCGGCAAAGGCGCGCCGCCCCGCCGGCGTCAGCTTGACCGCGTAGGCGCGCCGGTCCCTGGCGTCGGGCACGCGCACCACCAGCTGTTCCCTCTCGAGCTGGTCGGTGATGCCGGTGACGTTGCCGCCGGTGACCATCATGCGCCGCGACAGCTCGCCCATGCGCAGGCCGTCCGGATAGCGCTCCAGCTGGGCCATCAGGTCGAAGCGCGGCAGGGTGATGCCGAAGCTCGTGCGCAGCCGGCTGCGGATCTCGTTCTCGATCCGCACCGTGCACGACAGCATGCGCAGCCACAGCCGCAGCGACTGGTGGTGTTCATTCGTCAGGCGGCTTTCCAGGTCCGGTCCGCCGAGGTCGTCGCCTGCCGCCTCGTCCTCCTGCCCGTCGAAATCCTGCATGGGGTCCCGTCCTCACACCGCGTCAAGGCGTAATTTAAACCGTTGCAGTTTACCCGTTTCGGTACGCGGCAACTGTTCGCGAAACCGCACAGCGCGCGGATATTTGTAGGGCGCGATCTGCTGCTTGACGAATTCCTGCAGTTCCAGCACCAGCGCCTCGGACGGCGCCTGGCCGGCCTTGAGCACCACATGGGCCTCGACCACCTGCCCGCGCTCGCTGTCGGCGCGTCCGACCACGCCGCATTCGGCCACCGCCGGATGGCGCAGCAGCGCCTCCTCGACCTCGGCGCCGGCGATGTTGTAGCCCGCCGAGATGATCATGTCGTCGGTGCGCGAACGGTAATGGAAGTAGCCGTCCGCATCCATCTCGTAGGCGTCGCCGGTCAGGTTCCAGCCGTTGCGCACGTAGTCGCGCTGGCGCGGATCGGCCAGGTAGCGGCAGCCGGTCGGCCCCTTCACCGCCAGCCGCCCGATCACGCCCGGCCCGACCGGCTGCCCCGCTTCGTCCAGGATGCAGGCGCGGTAGCCGGGCACCGGCTTGCCGGTGGCGCCGGGGCGGACCTGGTCGCCGGCCGCCGAGATGAAGATGTGCAGCAGTTCGGTGGCGCCGATGCCGTCGATCATCGCCAGCCCGGTGGCCGCCTGCCAGGCTTCGCGCGTGGCCAGCGGCAGCGCCTCGCCGGCCGACACCGTGCGGGTCAGGCTGGACAGGTCGAAGCCCGGCGCCAGCTGCGCCATCTGGCGGTAGAAGGTGGGCGCGGTGAAGCACACGGTGGCGCGGTGCCGGGCGATCGCCGCCAGCAGGGTCTCCGGAGTCAGCTTCTCTATCAGGACGGCGGTCGCGCCCACGCGCAGCGGGAACAGCAGCAGGCCGCCCAGGCCGAAGGTGAAGGCCAGCGGCGGCGTGCCGATGAAGATGTCGTCCGCGCTCGAGCGCAGCGTATGGCGCGGGAAGCAGTCGCAGATCGCCAGCACGTCGCGGTGGAAGTGCATCGTCCCCTTGGGCACGCCGGTGGTGCCCGAGGTGAAGCTGATCAGGCAGACGTCGTCGGCCGCCGTGTCCGGGGCCGGGAAAGGCGCCGTATGACGCCGCATGCGCGCCTCCAGCCCGTCGGGCGCGTCCTCTGCGTCGAAGCGCAGCAGCGGCAGGCCGCCCCGGGCCAGCGCGTCGGCCTCGGCGCACAGCGAGCCGGCGCAGAGGATGGCGTTGACGCGCGCCTTGTCGGCGATCGTGCCCAGTTCGCGCGCGCGCAGCAGCGGCATGGTCGGCACCGCGATGCAGCCGGCCTTGATCACGGCCAGGATGCAGGCCGCCATCATCGGACAGTTGGCCCCGCGCAGCAGCACCCGGCTGCCGGTGGCCAGGCCGAGGTCGTCGCGCAGCACATGGGCGATGCGGTCGACCCGGGCCAGCAGCTCCGCATAGCTCAGCCGCTCGCGCGCGCCCACCAGCGCGGTGCGTTCGCCCCAGCCGCGCCGCAGCGCGCCGTCGAGCAGCTCGGCGACGCAGTTCAGCCGTTCGGGGTAATGCAGCTCGGGGAGTTCGAACAGGAATTCGGGCCACTCCTGCGGCGGCGGCAGGTTGGCGCGGGCGAAGCCGTCGGCATAGCCGGAAGGAGAAAGTGCTGCGGTGACGTCGGTCATGGCGGGTCCCGGAAAAAGGTCAGGCAACAATCCGGAAATACTTTAAATCTAAAATAACCCATCAGCAAGCGGAATCAGCGCCCCGACCGGGCCCGATCGCGACCAGGCCTCATCTCATGCGGAACGGATGCGCCCGCTCTGGCGCAGCACGCATACGCCGGCCTGTTCCAGCGCCCGCCCTACCCGTGCGGCGCTCAGCGCGCCGCCTTCCAGCTGGGCCAGCCGGGCCAGGGTGGCCGCCGCGCCGTGCACGCCGAGCGTGGCGCAGCCTTCGCGCAGCCTGGCCAGGCGAACCTGCGCCGTTTGCGCGTCGCCGCCGGCCAGCAGGGCCGCCAGTTCGGCGCCGGCCGCCTGCAGCTGGCGCTGCAGGCCGTCCAGGTAGAGCTGCAGGCGCGCGACGTCGATGCCGAGCCGGCGCGCCACCTCGGCGGGCGCTTCGTCGCCCGCCGCGTCGTCGCGCGCCGCGCCGGCGGCCAGCCGCTCCAGCTGGCCGCGCACGTCCTCCGGCCGGAACGGCTTGACGATGTAGCCGTCCACGCCCAGGCTGTCCGCCTCGTCGACCGTGGCCGCATCGCTGGCGGCCGACACCAGCACGAAGGGAAGCCGCGCCAGCGCGGCGTCGGCGCGCACACGCCCGAGCAGCGCCAGGCCGGACAGGCGCGGCATGCGCAGGTCGCAGAACACGACCGCCGGCCGCAGTCCGGCGGACAGCTGGCGCCAGGCGTCCTCGCCGTCCTCCGCCTCGACGATGTCGTGGCTGCCGCAGCTGTCGACCAGGTGCATCAGCATCATGCGCGAGACGACGTCGTCGTCGACCACCAGGACTTTCATCTGCACCCCTCCGCGCTAGTTCGGTGCCGCATTATAAGCAGTTCGCTCATCCTGGGCCGCCACGTATCCGGCCAGCAGGACGCCGAGGCGCGGCAGGCCGGCGCGCAGGCGTTCCCAGTCCGGGACCGCGGCCGCCGCCTCGAGGTCGGCGCACAGCTGCTGCAGCGCCGCCTCGCCGAGGTGGCTGGCGCTGCCGCGCAGGCCGTGCAGCACCCGGCCGGCGCCATCCGCGTCGCCCGCCGCGACGGCGGCGTCCAGCTCCGCGCGGCGGCGCGGCAGGTCGGCGGCGAAGGCGGCCCGCAGGCGCGCCGCCAGGTCATCGGCGCGCCGGCCCGGATTCGGCGGCGCCGCCGGCGCCGGCGCGGCGGCGCCGGATATCACCCCGAACATCGCGTCCAGCGCCGCCATGGCCGATTCCGCCGCGGCCGCCGCCTCGGGCAGGCGCAGCGGCTCGAGCAGCACGCCGCGCGCAAGCTGGCGCTCGATCGCGCGCGAGACTTCCAGGTGCAGCTCGGCCTCGTCGATCGGCTTGGTGAGGAAGCCGTCCATGCCGCAGGCCAGGTAGCGCGCGCGGTCGTCGCCGGTGGCGTTGGCGGTCAGCGCCACGATCATCACGTGCTGGTCGAGCACCCGGGCGTCCGGCGCGCCGCCGGCGCGGATCAGGCGCGTGGCGGTGGCGCCGTCCATCTCCGGCATGCGCCCGTCCATCAGGACCAGGTCGTAGCGCGTGCGCGCGCAGGCCGCCACCGCCTCGGCGCCGTTCTCGACGATATCGACCTCGTGGCCCATCTCCTCGAGCATCAGGCGCGCGATGATCTGGTTGGTCGGGAAGTCCTCGGCGCACAGCACCTTCAGGCGGTGGCTGTGCGGCGCGCGCGCGGGGCGCTCGACCGTCGCCGGCTCGACGCCGTCGGACAGCGGCAGCAGCACGCTGAACACGCTGCCCTTCCCTTCGGTGCTGTTGACGCCGATGGTGCCGTCCATCAGCTCGACCAGCTGGCGGCAGATCGCCAGCCCGAGCCCGGTGCCGCCGTAGCGGCGGGTGGTGGTGGTGTCGGCCTGCTCGAACTTCTGGAACAGGCGCGACAGCGCGTCGGGCGGGATCCCGATGCCGGTGTCGCGCACCGTGAAGCGGATCATGTGCCGGCCCCCGCCCTGGGCCTGGTCGTCCACGCGGCGCTCCACCTGCACCTTCACGCCGCCGCTGCGGGTGAACTTGAAGGCGTTGCCGACCAGGTTGACCAGGACCTGGCGCAGCCGGGTCGGGTCGCCCACCACGTAGCGCGGCAGGTCGTCGTCCAGGCTGACCGCGAAGTCCAGGCTGTGCGCCGCGGACTGCTCCTGGAACAGGCTGGCGACGTTGCCGATCGCCGCGTGCAGGTCGAAGTCGATGCGCTCCACCGTCAGCTTGCCGGCCTCGATCTTGGAGAAGTCGAGCAGGTCGTTGATGATCGCCAGCAGCGCCTGCGCATTGGCCTGGCCGCGCAGGATCTGCTCGCGGGTGCTGTCGCGCAGCCCGGCGTCGCGCAGCGCGAAGCCGAGCATGCCGATCACGCCGGCCAGCGGGGTGCGCATCTCGTGGCTCATGTTGGCCAGGAATTCGGATTTCTGGCGCGTCGCGTCCTCGGCGCGCTGCTTCGCATGGCGCAGGAAGTCCTCGTTCTCCTGCAGGGTGCGGTAGGCGCGCGTGAGCTCGTTGGTCTGCTGGCGCACGCGCTGCTCCTGGTCGCGCAGTTCGCGGGTCTGGCGCTCCAGCATGCGGTTCTGGTGCTCGACCTGCTCGGTGCGCGCGCCGACCTGCAGCTCCAGCCATTCCTTCTGGCGCCGCAGCCCGGAGACGCGCATGCGCAGCACGGTATACACCACGGTGCAGACCAGCACCACGGCGCCGAGCTGGAACCATGACGTGCCCCACAGCGGCGGCTCGATCGTGATCGCCAGCGCCGCCACGTCGTCGCCCCAGATGCCGTCCTTGTTGGCGGCGCGCACCCGGAACACATAGGTGCCCGGCTCCAGGTTGGTATAGGTGGCGAAGCGCTTTTCGGCGTCGCTCTGCACCCAGCCTTCGTCGAAGCCGTCGAGCCGGTAGGCGAACAGGTTGCGGTCGGGGGCGGCGAAGTGCAGCGCCGCGAATTCCATGGTCAGCACGGTGGAGCCGGCCGGCAGGGTCACGTCGGTCGCGCGCTCCACGGGGCCGGACAGCACGCCCGGCAAGGCCTGCTCGATCGGGCGGTTGAACACCTGCAGGCCGGTGATCACGGCGCGCGGCGGAATGCGGTTGTCGCGGATCGCGCGCGGGTTGAAGGCGGTGATGCCGTTGAAGCCGCCGAAGTACAGGGCGCCGTCGGAAGCCTTGAGCGCCGAGGCGTCGACGAAGGCGCCTTCGGTGATGCCGTCGGCGGCGGTGTAGCTGCGCCAGCGCCCGGTCTTGCGGTCGAAGCACGACAGGCCGCTCGAGGTGCTGATCCAGATGCGGCCATCGCCATCCTCGAGCATCGCGGCCACCGCGTCGTCGATCAGGCCCTCGTGCGTGGTGTAGCGTTCGAAGCTGATCGAGCCGTCCTTTGCCGTCACCAGGCGGTTCACGCCGCCGGCGGTGCCGACCCAGATGTCGCCGCGGCTGTCTTCCAGCAGGTAGTGGACTTCGCTCTGGCTCAGGCTATTCCTGTCGTAGGGGTCGTGGCGGAAGTGGCGGAAGCGCCCGCTGGCGCGGTCGAGCAGGTCGAGGCCGTCGAAGGTGCCGACCCAGAAGCGGCCATGCCGGTCTTCCAGCATCGGGCGGGTGGTGTCGTCGGCCAGGCTGGTCATCTTGCCGGCGTCGTGGCGGTAGCTGGTGATGGCCATGGTGTCGGGATCGAGCCGGTGCATCCCGCCGCGCGTGGTGATCCACAGGTAGCCGTCGCGGCCCGCCATGAGGCCGCGCACGATGTTGGCCTCGGCGCCGCCCGGCAGCACATGGCGCCGGAAGCGCCCGCTGCGCTGGTCGAAGGCGGTGATGCCGGTGCGGCTGCCGATCCACAGCAGGCCGTTGCGGTCGCGCGCCAGCGCGGTCGCCGGGGCGTCGATCAGGCTGTTCGGGTTGCGCGGCTCGTGGCGGTAGACCTCGGCGCGCCCGGTGGCCGGGTCGAAGTGGCTCAGCCCCGTGGTGCTGCCGACCCACAGGCGCTGCCCGTCCTCGAGGATGGCGCTCACCTTGCTGTCGGCCAGCGACCCGGGCATGCCGGCCCGGGCCACGATGCGGGCGAAGCCGCCGCTGCCCAGGTCCACGCGCGACACGCCGCCGTACCAGGTGCCGACCCAGAAGGTGCCGACCCGGTCGCGGTACAGCGAGGCCACCTGGTTGTCCGCCAGGCTGTAGCGGTCGTTGACGGCGTTGCGGTAGCTGTCGAAGCGGTCGCCGTCCGCGCGCCAGCGGAACAGGCCGTCGTCGTGGGAGCCGATCCAGATCGTGTCCTGCACGTCCTGGTACAGCGCCGTGATCCAGTGCAGGCCGATCCCGTCCTGCGGGCCGAAGCGGCGCACCCTGCCCTGCTCCGGTCCGTGCAGCGCATGCCGCTCCAGGCCGCCGAAGCGTCCCACCCAGAGGCGCTGGGCCTTGTCGACCAGCAGCGTATGCACCGGGCGCGCGCGCGCATCCAGCTCGGACGGGTGGCGCGTGAATTGCCGGCGCGTCGGATCGTAGCTGTCCAGGCCCGCATTCGTGCCGATCCACAGGCGCCCGCCGGCGTCCAGCGCCAGCGCATGGATGCCGTCGTCGCTCAGGCTGCCGTCGTCTCCGCGCGCGTGGTGCCAGGTGCTGAACTTGCCGGTCAGGGTGTCGAAGTGCTGCAGGCCGTCGGCGGTGCCGATCCAGAAACCGTCGCCGCCATCGCTGACGATCGCCGAGATGTGGCGGTTGCCGCTGCCGCGCCGCGCCGGTTCGTCGGGCAGGTACAGCACGAAGCTGCGGGTGGCCGGATCGTAGCGGTTCAGGCCGCCGTCGGTGCCCAGCCAGAGGGTGCCGTGGCGGTCGACGTACAGCACGCGCACCCAGTTGTTGGCCAGGCTCTTCGGGTTGCCGATCTCGTTGCGGTAGTTGATGAAGCGGTAGCCGTCGAAGCGCGACAGGCCGGACTGGGTGCCGAACCACATGAAGCCGTCGCGGTCCTGCACCACCGTCTGCACCGATTCCTGGGCCAGCCCCTGCTGCACCGACAGGTGCTCGAAGCGCAGGGTCGGCTCGGGCGTGACCGCGCGCGCGCCTGCCGCCAGCGCCAGCAGCAGGACCAAAACCAGGAAACGTGTGAGTGTCATCATGGGGCGAAGAAGGCCAGCACGTCGCCGCGCCGCGCCAGGGTGTCGTGTTCGCCGAGGCGGATCAGCTCGCGCGTGTAGCTGGCCTCGAACAGCAGGTAGGACGCGAGCGCGGAGCCGCGCGCCTCGGTGGCGCCGATCCCGCCCAGCAGGCTGCGCACCGGCGGCGGCAGGCTCCCGGTGTGGCGCGCCGCGATGTCGTCGAGGCGCTCGGAAGGCGCGATGACGAGCAGCCTGATCGGGCGCAGCGGCACCGCGGCGCGGGCCTGCGCGGGCACGCTCCCGATGGTCTGGTTGATGCGCTGGAGCCGTTCGATGTCGGCGGCCAGGCTGTCCAGGAAGATCGAGGACAGCGCATGGCCTGCCACCTGCGCCAGGCTGGGATAGCCGCCGCTGTCGGCCTCCTGGCGCTCCGGTTCGTGCATGCGGCCCGCGCCCACCACCAGCACCCGGGTCGCGCCCAGGTGGATCGCGGGCGCGATCGGCGCCAGCTGGCGCATCGAGCCGTCGCCGCAGTACTCGCGGCGGCCCGCCAGGTACAGCGGCACGGCCGGGAAGATGAAGGGAATCGCGCTCGACGCCAGCAGGTGCTCGACGCCGATCTGGGTCGCCAGCGCCAGGCGCTGGTGGCGCTTCCAGGGTTCGATGGTGTACGCGCTCTGGTAGAACGTGATGTGGTGGCCGCTGCTGTACGACGAGGCGGTGACGGCCAGCGCATGCAGCACGCCGTCGGCGAGCGCCGCGTCCAGGCGCGGCAGGTCGAGCACGCGGTGCAGCAGGCCGGCCAGCGGGGTGTTGTCGAGCAGCGAAGTGGGTGGCGAGGCATGCCATTTGCGCAGCAGCCAGCCGAACGACAGCAGCGACAGCCAGCGCGCGCCGGAGCGCAGCACCGCCAGCGAATCGGCCCGGTAGACGGCGTGGGCGGCGACGTTCTCCCACACCGCCAGCAGGCCGCGCACGCCGCTGGCGAAATCGTCGGCGCGGCAGGCCAGCGCGGTCGCGTTCAGGGCGCCGGCCGAGGTGCCGCAGAGGATGTCGAACGGGGTGTGGCGGGAGCTGCGGCCGGCGTCCGCCAGGATGCGCCATACGGCATGCAGCACCCCCGCCTGGTAGGCGGCGCGTGCTCCGCCGCCCGTCAGGATCAATCCGGTTTTCTCTTTACTCTCCACCTGACAAGGTTAGCAAAAACCAAGTGTCTTGAGGGAAATAAAACCGGATTATTCGCCTTTTGCCACACCTTCGCGGCGCGGATCGGCGCCGCCGAACCACAAGGGCACGCCGTGGATCGAGATGCGCTCGATGCCGTGCAGGCCCGAAGTCTGGTCGCTGATGCGCACCTGATGGCCGCGCGCCTGCAGCTCGCCGACGGTGGCGGCCGGGAAGCGCCCCGCTTCCAGCTCGGTCGGGCCGTTGCGGCTGCCGAAGTTCGGCAGCGCGATCGCCTGCTGCACGTTCATGCCCCAGTCGAGGGTGCCGACCAGCACCTTGGCGACATAGTTGATGATGGCCGGGCCGCCCGGCGAGCCGACCGTCAGCACCAGCTTGCCGCTGGCCTTGTCGAACACGATGGTCGGCGACATCGCGCTGCGCGGGCGCTTGCCCGCCTCGACGCGGTTCGCGACCGGGCCGTCGGCGTCGCGCGAGTCGAAGGAAAAGTCGGTCAGCTGGTTGTTCAGCATGAAGCCGCCGACCATCTGGCGCGAGCCGAACGCATCCTCGATGGTGGTGGTCATCGCCAGGCCCATGCCGTAGCCGTCGACCACCGCCACGTGCGAGGTGGATGGGGTCTCGATGGCGTTGTCGGTGCCCCACGCGACTTCCATGCCCGGCGGGGTGCCGGCCGGCGCTTCGCCCATCGAGCGCTGCTGGACCAGGTTGGCGCGGCGCGCCAGGTAGGACTTGTCGATCAGGCTGGGCACGCCGCGTCCCGGCAGCGGCACGAAGTCGGTGTCGGCCGCATAGCGGTTGCGGTCGGCGTAGGCCAGGCGCCCCACTTCCGAGAACACGTGCACGGCCTGCGCGCCCGGCACGCCGTTGGCGGGCGCGAGCGCCTTCATGTCCATGGTCTCGAACATGCCCAGCATCTGCGCCACCGCGATGCCGCCCGAGGACGGCGGCGGCATGCCGCATACGGTGTATACCCGATAATCGCTGCACACCGGCGTGCGTACCTTGGGCCGGTAGCCGGCGATGTCGGCGGCGCTGAGCAGGCCCGGATTGGTCGGGTGGCCCGCCACCTTGGCCGCGATGTCGCGCGCGATGCGGCCCTTGTAGAAGGCGTCGGCGCCGCCTTCGGCGATCTCGCGCAGGGTCCTGGCCAGTTCCGGGTTCTTCAGCACGTGGCCGACCGGCCAGGGCTGGCCGTCGCGGTCGTAGAAGTAGGCGGCGGCCACCGGGTCCTTGCGCAGGTGGGCGTCGCCCGCCAGCAGCGCGTGCAGGCGCCGGCTGACCGCGAAGCCGTCCTCGGACAGGCGGATGGCCGGCTCGAACAGCGTCTTCCACGGCAGCTTGCCGTGCTGGCGGTGCGCCAGCTCGAGCATGCGCAGCACGCCCGGCGCGCCCACCGAGCGGCCGCCGACGATGCCCTCGGTGCGCGAGAGCGGCTTGCCGTCGGGGCGCTGGAACAGGTGCTCGTCGGCCTTGCCGGGCGCGGTCTCGCGGCCGTCGAACGCCTGGGTCTGCCTGCCGTCGTAGTGGACCAGGAAGGCGCCGCCGCCGATGCCCGAGGACTGCGGCTCGGCCAGGGTCAGCACCAGCTGGGTGGCGATGGCGGCATCGATCGCGCTGCCGCCCTGCTTCAGGATCCGGTAGCCGGCATCGACCGCGAGCGGGTTGGCCGCGGCCACCATGTAGTTGCGGGCCGGCCAGCCGGCCTTCTCGGCATAGCCGCTGGCCGCTTCCGGCGCGCGCTGCAGCGATTCCTGGGCCAGCAGGGGCTGGTGGGCCAGCCCGGCCAGCGCCAGGCCGAGGGCAAGCATCTTCAGTGTGTTCAATCGGCTCTCCAAAAGCAAAACGGGCGCGCGGCCTGCGCCGCGCGCCCGACATCCGGCTCCATCGTACAGCATTCGCCGGTTGCTTTCAGGACAGGCTTATTTCGGCTGCATGCGGATCGCGCCGTCCAGGCGGATCGTTTCGCCGTTCAGCATGACGTTTTCGATGATGGCCTTGGCCAGGTGCGCATATTCCTTCGGCATGCCGAGGCGCGGCGGGAACGGCACCATCTTGCCGAGCGAGTCGCGCACTTCCTGCGGCATGCCCATCAGCATCGGGGTCTCGAAGATGCCCGGGGCGATGGTCATCACGCGCACGCCGCTGCGCGCCAGGTCGCGCGCCATCGGCAGGGTCATGCCGGCCACGGCGGCCTTGGACGAGCCGTAGGCGGCCTGGCCGATCTGGCCGTCGAAGGCCGCGACCGAGGCGGTGTTGATGATGACGCCGCGCTCGCCGTACTCGGCTTCGGCGGTCTTGCCCATCGCCTCGGCGGCCAGGCGCGCCATGTTGAAGGTACCGACCAGGTTGATGTTCACGGCGCGCTGGAACACGTCCAGCGGATGCGGGCCGTCCTTGCCGACGGTCTTGACCGCGGGCGCGACGCCGGCGCAGTTGACCAGGCCGCGCAGCGTGCCCAGGGCCACGGCCGCTTCGACCACGGCCTTGCCGTCCGCTTCCGAAGTGACGTCGCACTTGACGAACTGGCCTTTCAACTCCGCTGCCAGCGCGGCGCCGGCTTCGGCCTGGACGTCGGCGATGACGACCTTGCCGCCCGCTTCGGCGATCATGCGCGCAGTGGCCGCTCCCAGGCCCGACGCGCCACCCGTGACGATGAACACATTGTTCTGAATTTGCATGGTTTTCCCTTGTAAAAGTACTTTGCCGTTTACGTAAACGTCAATCAACGGCATTGTAGCGAACTTTTGCGCGGAAAAACCATGAGCTCATCCGCTTGCGTCAAAAGCATTGCATCGTGGTGCCGCTGCGGTTGCACAGCCGGCCGCTGCTGCTGACGGCGGCATTGCCGATCCCGGTGCGGTAGGTCGCGCCCGAGGTGTCGGCGCAGATGCCGCCGCTGCAGGTCGTGATCTGGGCCGGCGCCGGCGCCACGGGCGCCGGCGCGCCGGCGGCCGGGGCCGCGATCCGCCCGTACGGATGGGCCGACGGGGCCGGCGCGGCGATGCGCGGCGTGCTCTGGATGCGCTGCTGGATCGAGCGGCGCGGCGCGCGCCTGGTCTTGCCCTCCTTGTTCGGCTGCTCCTTCGCGGCGGGCTGCTCCGGCTGCGCGGGCTGGGGCGCCGGGCGGGCCGTCGGGTCGAGCTCGTTCTGGCGCGACTGCGGCGGCGCGCCCGCCTTCTCTTCCTGGGCCTGGGGCCGGACATCGGCGCCGGCGGCCGGCGCGGAGCTCTCCTGCGGGTCGAGCACCGGGCCGTAGGAGATGGGCGGCGCCTGTCCCTTCACGCTCCCGGTACTCTGGGCGCAGGCGCCGCCGGCGGCCAGCGCAGCCAGCAAGGCAAGGATGGCTCTGGAATGTTTCATGGTTCACCTCGCAGGCTTGACAAGCGATAAGCCATTATCGGCTTGCTCAGGCGGACACGGCGCACACGAAACACTTTCTCGCACGCGTGAAGGCGTTTCCGGACAGGAAGGTGTGGGCTGACGAAAAAAAAGCGGACCCTCAGGCCCGCTTCTTTCGCAGCGACGGAAACTTACTCCGCCAAGGCCGCAAACGCCGCGTCACGCACCTGCTCGACCGGGCCCACGCCCGAGATCTTGCGGTACTTCGGCGCGCCCGGCAGGCCCGACTGGGCCCACTTGTTGTAGTAGCCCAGCAGCACTTCGGTCTGGTTGTGATACACCTCGAGGCGCTTCTTGACGGTTTCTTCCTTGTCGTCGTCGCGCTGGATCAGCGGTTCGCCGGTCACATCGTCGGTGTCGGTCACGCGTGGCGGGTTGAACTTGACGTGGTACACGCGGCCCGAGGCCGGGTGGGTGCGGCGGCCCGACATGCGCTCGACGATCATCACGTCCGGCACGTCGATTTCCAGCACGTAGTCGATGTTGACGCCGCTGTCCTTCATCGCGTCGGCCTGCGCGATGGTGCGCGGGAAGCCGTCGAACAGGTAGCCGTTGGCGCAATCGGCCTGCTTCAGGCGCTCTTTCACCAGGCCGATGATGATGTCGTCCGACACCAGCTGGCCGGCGTCCATCACCTTCTTGGCGGCCAGGCCCAGCTCGCTGCCCGCCTTGATCGCCGCGCGCAGCATGTCGCCGGTCGAGATTTGCGGAATGTTGAACTTTTCCTTGATGTAGTTAGCCTGGGTGCCCTTGCCGGCGCCGGGCGCTCCTAACAGAATGAGACGCATGAGTTTCCTAGAGTCCTAGAGGATAATGAAAAAAACGGGATATTGTGGTTGGCGAGCGATCGCGTGGTGATGCATTCCTGACTACCTTGACCCGAAAGTTACCACAAAAGTCATCCTCAACGCCAATCCTGGGGCCTGCCGACGCCATTTTTTGACACAGCGGCGGCGCTGCGCCGCCGCGGATGGCGCGGGCTCAGGAGGCGGCGTAATGCAGGCGCACGCGCGCCAGGTCTTCCGGGGTGTCGACGCCGCCCGGCGGCGCGCTGTCGGTGACGTGCACCGCGATCGGGTAGCCGTGCCACAGCACGCGCAACTGTTCCAGCGCTTCGATCTGTTCGAGCGGCGCGCTCTCCAGCTTCGGATAGGCCTGCAGGAAGGCGTTGCTGTAGGCGTACAGGCCAATATGGCGCAGCGGCACATAGCCCTCCGCCAGCACCTGGCGCGACTGGGCGAAGGCGTCGCGGTGCCAGGGAATGGTGGCGCGCGAGAAGTACAGCGCGCGCCCGGCCTTGTCCAGCACGACCTTGACCACGTTCGGGTTGAAGGCGTCGGCCGCATCGGCGATCGGATGGGCGCAGGTCGCCATCGGCACGCCGTCGCGGATGCGCGCGGCGCAGGCGGCCAGCAGGGCCGGGTCGATCAGCGGTTCGTCGCCCTGCAGGTTGACCACCACCTCGTCGTCGGCCAGGCCGAGCACCAGCGCCACCTCGGCGATGCGGTCGGTGCCGGAAGGATGGTCGGCGCGGGTCAGGCAGGAGTGCACGCCGTGCGCGGCGCAGGCGGTGGCGATGTCCTGGTGGTCGGTGGCGACGATGATGCGCGAGGCGCCGGATGCGCGGGCGCGCTCGGCCACGCGCACCACCATCGGCTTGCCGCCGAGGTCGGCCAGCGGCTTGTTCGGCAGGCGGGTCGAGGCCAGCCGCGCCGGGATGATGACGGTAAAGCTCATACCGCCTCGATCTTGCGCGCCTGGTCAGCCCACATGATGGGGATGCCGTCGCGGATCGGGTATGCCAGGCGGTCCGGGCGGCAGGTCAGTTCCTGCGCCTTCTTATCGTATTCAAGCGGTCCCTTGCACAGCGGGCAGACCAGGATATCAAGCAGTCGAGCGTCCACGACATTTCTCCACGATTTGTTCGGCCAGCGCAGCATCGAGCTGCGCCGTCACGGGCACGACCCACAGCCGTGGATCGTCCTTCAGGTTATCAAGTTGCCGACATTTTACTGCATCCTTCTCCGTGATCAGGATGACATCGGCATCGAGGGCCGCAAACGGCTGGTCGAGGAAATCGTGGTGGTCGGGCAGGGGCAGCTCGGCGAAGTCCAGTCCATGGCCGCGCAGCATGGCGAAAAAGCGGCCCGGATTGCCGATGCCGGCGCTGGCGACCAGGCGCTTTCCCGCCAGCGCCGCCAGCGGCACCGGACTGCCCGCGCCGGACAGCGGCTCCGCCAGGCCGCCCTCGAGCTGCATGCGGTAAGGCCGCCCGCCCACCGCGTCCGCCAGCGCGGCCGTGATGGCGGGCGCGTTGACGACCGTGAAGTCGCGCCGGCGCGACGGCGCCTCGCGCAGCGGGCCGGCCGGCAGGGTCCAGCCATTGCCGACGCCGCGGCCGTCGAACAGCACGATCTCGACGTCGCGCGCCAGCGCGTAGTGCTGCAGGCCGTCGTCGGCGATCAGGACGTTGACTTCCGGGTGCGCGGCCAGCAGCGCCCTGCCCGCCTCCGCGCGGCGGCGCCCCACCACCACCGGGCAGGCGGCGCGCGCGGCGATCAGGAGCGGCTCGTCGCCCACTTCGCGCGGATCGGAGGAAGGCAGCACGTCGCGCGGGGCGCTTTCCTTGCCGCCGTGGCCGCGCGAGATCACGCCCGGACGCAGGCCGGCGGCGCGCAGCGCCCGGGCCAGCCAGATGGTCAGCGGGGTCTTGCCGGTGCCGCCGATGAAGATGTTGCCGACCACGACCACCGGCACCGGCAGGCGTTCGGACTTCAGGACCCCCGCGCGGAACAGCAGCGCGCGCGTTGCCGCCAGCATGCGGAACAGCAGCGCCAGCGGCAGCAGCGTCCAGGCCAGGATGCCGCGCCGCAGCCAGGCCCGGGTCAGGGTCGTTTCGAGATGGGATGGGGATGCCATGCGGGAGCGGCGCGGGCGGCAATGCGCCCGCGCCGTCGGTTTATTTCTTCGCGCCGGTCTGGGCGGCGAAGGTCAGCTTGTCGTAGCCGGCCACGCGCGCCGCTTCCAGCACGTTGATGACCATCTGGTGCATCGCGAACTGGTCGGCGTTGACGATCACGACCGGGCTGGCCACGACCCGCCCTTCGGTGGTGCGGGCGGCGTTCTTGAGGTCCTGGGCCAGGCCGGCCACGCTGTGGAAGGACACCGGCAGGCTGTTCACCGTGTAGTTGCCCTTGGCGTCGATGGTGACGTTGATCTCGAAGGGTTTCTCGGCCGGCTTGTCGGCCTCGGCGGTCGGCAGGGTGATCTGCAGCTCGGTGAACTTGCTGTAGGTGGTCGACACCATCAGGAAGATCAGGACGACCAGCAGCACGTCGATGAAGGGGATCAGGTTGATCTCCGGATCCTCGCGCTTGCGGCCGCGGCGGAAATCGATCATTTGCGCGACCCGTGGACGACGTCGACGAACTTCACGGCCTGCAGTTCCATGTCGACCACGAAGGTGTCGACCAGGTTGCGGAAGTGGCGGTAGAAGACCAGGGCCGGCATCGCGATCGCCAGGCCGAAACCGGTGTTATACAGGGCCACCGAAATGCCGTGCGCGAGCTGGGCCGGGTTGTTGCCGCCGGTCGGGGCCTGGGCGCCGAAGATCTCGATCATGCCGACCACCGTGCCGAACAGGCCCATCAGCGGGGCCAGCGAAGCGATGGTGCCGAGCGTGGTCAGGAAGCGTTCCAGGCCGGTGGCCACGCCGCGCCCCGCTTCCTCGATCGATTCCTTCATCACGTCGCGCGGCGCGTCGACGTTGCGCAGGGCGGCCGCCAGCACGGTGCCGAGCGGCGAATTCTGTTCCAGCTTGTCCACCACGTCCGGCGTGACCTTGCCGTTGCGGTAGACGCGGATCACTTCGTCCAGCAGCTGTTTCGGGAGGATCTTCTCGCGACGCAGGTAGATGATGCGTTCGACGATCAGGGCAACGGCAACGATCGACGCGACCAGCAGCAGCCAGATAGGCCAGCCTGCGGCTTGAAAAATGGCGAGCAAGAGAAACTCCTGAGGTGTGGAAATGAATTCGGCAATGTAACAAGTTGCCAGCAAAGCGGCAAGTACAGTTCTGCACATCTTCTGTGGATAAAATTGTGCGCAAGGCCTTGCGATAGCACAAAGACCCTTGATTTTTATAGGCTTTTTGATCCTGCGCAAGAAAATGGCAGTCTCATGGGCTGGCCTGTGCGGGGTGGCGGCGGCCTGCTGAGGCCGACTGGCTTGTTCACCCCAACATGTAGTTACGAACAAATTCTGTGGACAAAAGTGTGTGCAATGCGACCCAGAAACACCCAAGTCCTTGATATGCATGGATAATTTTCCATAGATCAAAAAACAGGCAGCGAGCCGACGTGTACTTCTCATCCATGACCGCAAGGTTCCTCACATTTTTTGTGGACAAGAGTGTGAGCAAGGGGCAATTCTTGATCGTAAGTGCTTGATCCATTGAGAAAAACTCTCAGCGCTTCAAATTTAAGCAAATCACGTAAATGCATAACATTTGCGACCCGAAACGACTTGGATTGCTTCTTTTGTTTGCCAATTTTGCTCGGGATACAGGGAAAGTACGGCTGTGCACATTTTTTGTGGATAACAGTGTGTGGAAACCGCCGAATGCCATGCTAAGTCATTGATTCTAATCAAGTCGACCTGCCGTGCCTAGAAAACAGGCAGTACTGTATGAACATACAGAATCAGAATTTCCCCAAAAGAAACATCGTCCCGTCTCCGCGACATCCGCAGTGTTGGGCAGCTTGTGCACATGTTTTGTGGACAAGATTGTGTGCAAGGCTATTTTCCACACGGTAAGCCATTGATCTAGAACAAGAAAGTTTCCACGCTTCATTTTTGAGCATGCCTGCTCCCTTGCCGGCCCTGCACTAGCCCCTGGCTCCCGGCCGGGCGGCAGCCCTGGCTATTCACAGCTTTTGTGGACAAGCATGTGATCAAGCCCAAGGTACTAGCGCTAAGTATCTGATTTAAATCAAGCATCCTGCACTGCCCAAATCCTGCGCAGTCTTGGGTCTTATGGATGAGTTCCACACAGATTTTGTGGATAAGATTGTGGCCAAGTGGGGAGACTCACCGCTAAGCCATTGAATTTAAACACATCTTTTATTCTGCATTGAAAAGCGGCAACAGAAAGTTCTGCACAGGCAGGTGAAAAGCCCTTGTCGTTTAAGGGAAGATATGACATAAGCATCAGCTTTGCCTTTTCCCCCGCCAGCCATGCACGATGCCGACCCCGCCTACACCGCTCCGCCGGTGCTGACCGTCACCGCCCTGAACCAGCAGGTGGCTCGATTGCTCGAGCGTAGTTTTCCACTGGTCTGGATCGGCGGCGAGATTTCCAACTTCACGCGGGCCAGTTCGGGCCACTGGTACTTCACCCTGAAGGACGATGCCGCCCAGGTGCGCGCCGTGATGTTCCGCAGCCGCGCGCAGATGGCGGGCTTCAACCCGCGCGAGGGCGACCGGGTCGAGGTGCGGGCGCTGGTCACGCTGTACGGCGCGCGCGGCGACTACCAGATCAATGTCGAGGCGATCCGCCGCGCCGGCGTGGGCCAGCTGTACGAAGCCTTCCTGCGCCTGAAGGAAAAGCTGGCGGCCCAGGGCCTGTTCGACCCGGAGCGCAAGCGCGCCCTGCCGCTGTTCCCGCGCAGCGTCGGCATCGTCACGAGCCCGCAGGCGGCCGCGCTGCGCGACGTGCTGACCGCCCTGCGCCGCCGTGCGCCCCACGTGCGGATCGTGCTCTACCCGGCGCCGGTGCAGGGCCAGTTCGCGGCCGACAGGATCGCCGAAGCCATCATGACCGCCTCGCGCCGCGCCGAAGTCGACGTGCTGCTGGTCTGCCGCGGCGGCGGCTCGATCGAGGACCTGTGGAGCTTCAACGAAGAATGCGTGGCGCGCGCGATCGACGCCTGCGCCATTCCCGTGATCTCGGGCGTCGGCCACGAGACCGACGTCACCATCGCCGACTTCGCGGCCGACGTGCGCGCCGCCACCCCGACCGCGGCCGCCGAACTGGCCGCCACGCCGCGCGCCGACTGGCTGGCCTCGCTGGAAGCCGATGGCGCCGACCTGCGGCGCGCGATGGAGCGCACGCTGTCGGACGCCAGCCAGGGGCTGGACAACCTCGGCCGCCGCCTGCTCAGCCCCTCGGCGCGGATCGGCAACCAGCGCCTCAAGCTGCTGGCGATGGCGAGCGCGATGACCCACGCGCTGCACGTGCCCGTCAACCGCCACGGCATGATGCTGGCCCAGCTGCGCCAGCGCTGGTCGCGCTACCGCCCCGACATGCGCGCGCTGCGCGCCCAGCTCCTGTCCGACCAGCGCCACCTGAACGCCAGCCTGTGCAGCCAGGTCGAACGGCGGCGCGACGCCCTGCATGCGCTGTCCGCCCAGCTCGAACTGCTGAACCCGCAGCGCACCCTGGAACGCGGCTATGCGATCGTGCGCGACAGCAAGGGACAGGTGCTGCGCGACCCGGCCCAGATCAAGGTGCGCGACACGCTGACCGTGCGCCTGGCCAACGGCAGCGCCGAAGTCGGTGTGGCGCAAGTGCAAAGCATTCTCGAATGAAGCGCTTCTTTTTAGCGCTTCATGCAACATTATGTTATCCGGTTTAGAATAAGCGCCCGTTGCCAACTCATTAAGGACAGAACATGGAACATACCCTGCCGCCCCTGCCGTACGCCAAGGACGCTCTCCAGCCGCACATCTCGGCCGAGACCCTCGAATACCACCACGGCAAGCACCACCAGACTTATGTGACCAACCTGAACAACATGATCAAGGGCACCGAGTACGAGAACATGGCCCTCGAAGAGATCATCAAGAAATCCTCGGGCGGCGTGTTCAACAACTCCGCCCAGGTATGGAACCACACCTTCTTCTGGAGCTGCATGACCCCGAACGGCGGCGGCGCACCGACCGGCAAGGTCGCCGACGCGATCAACGCCAAGTGGGGCTCGTTCGACAAGTTCAAGGAAGAGTTCAACAAGTCGGCGCTGGGCAACTTCGGCTCGGGCTGGACCTGGCTGGTGCAAAAGCCGGACGGCAGCGTCGACATCGTCAACACCTCGAACGCCGGCACCCCGCTGACCACCGCCGACAAGGCCCTGCTGACCGCCGACGTCTGGGAGCACGCCTACTACATCGACTACCGCAACGCCCGCGCCAAGTTCCTGGAAGCCTTCTGGAACGTCGCCAACTGGGAATTCGCGAACCAGAACTTCGCCTGAATGACCTGACCGTTCCGCGGCCCGCCGCCGGAACGCGTCCCGACATGGCCCGCAATGCGGGCCATGTTTGTTTTTTACCACGCTGCAGGGCTGCTCCAGGCGGTATATGGCGAATCTGGAACTCAATCCTGTCAGATTTGACAGGATTGTGGGAAATGGTGAATCTTCACGCTGTCGAATTTGCTATTGTTTGGCCTTTTTTGCAAGCAAGCGAGTACTTCATGACGCTCCGTAAATACCTGCCGAAAGCAATGAAACCCATGCTCGTGCTCCTGGCCGTCGCCGTCCTGTTCTTCGAGTGGCACCGGATCGGCGACCAGGTGGGCCGGATCATGTACTACTTCCTTCCCGGTTGACCGTCGCCGGTGGCGCCGGCCACGCCCTAGTCGCCTCCTCCCCCGCCGCATCCGGAGCCGCAACTGGAGCCGCAACTGGAGCCGCCACTGGAGCCGCCACTGGAGCCGCCACCGGCGCCGCCCCCCGCGGCCCCATCCCCGTCGCAGCCATTGCCGCCGTCCGCGCCATAGGCGCCATGGGCGCCCGGGTCGCCGCCCTGTTGCCCGCGCATGGCCTCGTCGTAGGCCTGGCTGCCGATCAAGCCTGCCGCCAGCAGCGCGGCAAGCGTGATGTCGGGATGCGGCTGCGGCGTCCCGGAGCGCCGCCCGTTTCCGTCGAGCCGGCGGTACACGACTTCGCCCCGGCAGGACCAGTAGCCGTGGCCGCGCGGCATCCTCAGCCGGGCGTCCAGCGCGAACAGGCCCGGCACTGCCGGCCCCTGCGCCGCGATGCCGTCGATGCTCCGGCAGGCCACCAGCGCTGCCGCCAGTGCGCCCCGGCCCAGCAGCGCCGCCTCGCGGTGCGGGACCGGCGCGCCGAAGTGGCGCCTGCAGTAGTTCTCCAGGCCCGCCGCGTCGTGGCGCAGCCAGGCGTGCCATACCGAGTCCGCCGCCAGCGACGGCAGGCTGCAGGGCGTCCGGCGCGCGCTGACCGCATCGAAGAAGTTCAGCAGGCCTTCGGCGGCGCGGACGAAAAAAAAGGCATCCGTCGGGATGCCTGGAAATTCGTCCGGGGCGCTGCGCCGCCATGCGGCGGCAAGTCCGGGCGGCAGGTCGGCGAGCCGCGACCGGTAGCGCGAGACACGCCCGTAGCGACGGGCGCGCAGTTGGTTCAGCCATTCCATGTCCAGTCTCCTCGTTGTCATTATCGTCTTTTATGGGCCCAGCATATGCCCGCTGCATGACAGGACGATGACACGATGCCGGCCTGTGCCTGGAGGGCATGGTCAAGACGACCATTGCTGCCCAGGCAGGCTGCAGGCGCCGCACTTGTCACGAATATGTAATCGAATGTCTCTCAATTATGGAGGTTGTGATTTTCAGCAATTGGTCGCATACAATCACAGTCCAAGGAGAACTGTATGTACCGTGTAATGTTGGTGGAAGATGACGCGCGATTGGCCGAGCTCGTCATGGAATACCTGTCCGGCTATGAATTTTCGGTCGATCTGGTCACGCGCGGCGACCTGGCGCTCGAACGCTTCAAGGAGCTCTCTCCGGACGTCGTTGTGCTCGACCTGATGCTGCCCGGCCTCGACGGCATGGTGGTGTGCCGCCAGCTGCGCGAGATGTCCGAGGTGCCGATCCTGATCCTGACCGCGCGCGAGGATTCGTACGACGAAGTCTCGGGCCTGGAACAGGGCGCGGACGACTTCGTCAACAAGCCGGTCCAGCCGCGCGTGCTGCTGGCGCGCCTGCGCGCCCTGATGCGCCGCACCCAGGCCAAGGGCGGCAACGATTCGCGCGTGCTGCAGTTCGGCGCCCTGCGCATCGTCACCAGCGACCGCAGCGTGGTCTGGCGCGGCCAGCCCTGCGTGCTGTCGAACACCGAGTACAAGCTGCTGCTGGTGCTGGCCGAGGCGGCGGGCCGGGTGCTGTCGCGCGATGCGCTGCTGAAGAAGATGCGCGGCATCGAATTCGACGGCCTGGACCGCAGCATCGACAACTGCATCTCGAAGCTGCGCCGCAAGTTCGACGACGCGGACTCGGAAAAGATCAAGACGGTGTGGGGCGAAGGCTACCTGTTCTCGCCCTCGGCCTGGAACTGAGGGTTTACTCGAACAAAGGGACGATCGCCAGCGGCGCGTTATAGGTGACCACCTGGACGCGCTCGCCAGGTCCGAAGCGGTAGGTCACGACCGGGAAGTCGTCGTCGACATCGCCCGCGAAGGCGGCGCCGCGCGCCAGCGGCAGGGCCTGCTCCCCCCCGTCGGCGCGACGCACGCGCGCGCCGGCTTCCACACCCTTCTTCGGAAACACCAGCCGCACGCCGGCGCACTGGCGGCCGCGCGCGGACGCATCGCTGTAGCGGGCGAAGCCGAGCGCCTGCTCGCAGGCCGCGCGCAGCTCGGCCGCGTCATAGGCGCCGTCGGCGCGCGGCGCGATCGTCACGCGCGGCCTGAGCGCGAATCCGCCCAGGCGGCGGTTCGGCGCCAGCACCGCATTCTCGTCATAGGCGGCCTTCAGGAGCGGCAGCACGCCGCGCCCGGTCGCATCGAGCGGCAGGTTGGTCTGGACGGTTTTTCCCGTCAGCGCCAGCTGCACGCCTTCCGCGAGCGCACCCTTCTCTTTCGGCGCCACCTGCAGGTGGCTCTGGAGCAAATTCTTCGCTCCGCCGTATTTATCAAAAAGCACCATCGACCGGTAAGCATCACGATAGCTTACCCAGTCGCCCGCCTGCGGCTGCGCCTGGGCCACGGCCAGATTGGCCGTCAGCAGCAGGGGCACGCATGCGGTAAGGTGCGGGAATCGCATCATCAGAACCGGTAGGCGAGTGCGGTCGAAACCGTCACGTTGGTCGGCCGCTCGGCGAGCGGGCTAGTGCGGGCATTGCCCACCAGGCGCGTGGCCTGGACATGGGTGGTCAGCATCCACGACGGACTCAGGGTCCAGTTCCAGCGCGCGCCGAGACGCACATCCTTCAGGCCGCCGCCCGGGCGGTACTCCGGATGGCCGCTGGCGAAGGATTCGGCCTCGGTGACGCCGAAATACGACTGGTTGTAGGCGCGGTTGACCACCGACACCCCGGCGCTGAACGACAGGGTGTGGTGCGGCGCGACCTGCGCGGCCAGGCGCTGCACGCCCAGGTCCATGCGGGCGCCGTCGCGGTCATGGCCGGAGCCGACCACCACGCTGCTGGTCAGGCGCCACTGGGGCGCCAGGTAATAGTTGAAGAAGCCGCCGCCTTCGAGGCGGTAGCGGATATCGTCCATGCCCGACAGCGGGTTGCCGCGGGCGGCGCGCGCCACGAGGCTCGGCAGGCCCGACATCTCGACCACGCCGATGCCGCGGCCGCTGCCGGACTCGTCGCGGCCCGGATGCAGGGTCAGCAGCGGGCCATACTCGACCGTCGGACGGTCGGACAGGTGCATGCCGGCGCTCAGTCCCGAGATGAACAGGCCGTTGCTCCATTGGACCTGGAGCACCGGCAAGGCCGATACCTTCCTGCTGTCCGCCCCCTCGTAACGCGGAGCCGACACGACGCCCAGCCCCGCGTACATATCGCGGCTGCCATCGGGCATCGGGTTGGTGGTCGGCGTCTGTGCGCTTGCAGCGCTGCCCGAGACGGCCAGGACCAGGACGAGAAGCTGTTTCATCTTTTGCACAATCGGAAAGTTCGGTAACTCGTTATTTTACGTCGAGCAAGCCGCCCTCCCCCCGGGTTTGTTACTTCAAGGTACGAATTTCTTCGGTGAACTGCGACGGGACCCAGCTTGGTGCATTCGGAAACGACTGCTCCGTCGCCGCAGGCATGACAGCAGCCAGTCGCTTCCTGCTCGAATAAAAAAACCCACCGACACTCGCGCATCAGGTGGGCAAACGGAAAACCTTCAGGTTCCTGATGTAGGAGCATCTTAGCCGCTCGCCCCGCCGAGTTCCGCCTTCAGATGTCGACGAATTGTCATCATTTTGTAAGGCCCCACGCCGATCCTCTTGCCCCTGTACAATGCCGGGCGAGGAGAAGTCAATGCATCTGGCAGTATTTCGTTACCGACAGTTACCAAGGACCACAGCATGAACCGGATTTTCTTCCGCTTCTTCGTGCTCGTCATGCTGTCGATCACGGCGGCGACCTTTGTCATCTACTTCGCGTTCAGCCGCCTGTTCGGCGATCCGCTGGAAGACATCGCGCGCAGCCAGGCCGCGGCCCAGATCTTCCTGCTCGAACAATATGTCGACCAGGCGCCCGCCGACGAATGGCTGGCGCGCCTGAACAATGTGCGCGAAGTGTCCGACGTGCGCTATGACCTGCTCCCGCTGGACCAGGCGCGCGCGGCCCTGGGCGCGGCGCAGCGGGCGGCGCTCGACCGCGGCGAGATCGTGCTCGAGCCGGCCAGCCGGGCCTTCTACCGGCGCGTCGACCTCGAGGGCGAGCGCTACATCGGCAGCCACGAGGAAGTGCTGCATGCGCGGGACTTGCCGATCGACATCGGACAGGCGCTCAAGATGGAAGCGCTGCGCTACGTGATCGTCGCGGTGGCGCTGCTGGTGCCGATCGCCCTGTGGTCGCGTTCGCACTGGGAAGGATTGCAGTCGCTGTCGCGCATGGCGGACGAATTCGGCGGCGGCAAGCTGTCGGTGCGCTCTCACATGAAGCCCTCGGCCAGCATCTATCCGCTGGCCGAACGCATCAACCATATGGCGGGGCGCATCGAACACCTGCTGGATTCGCAGCGCAGCCTGCTGCATTCGGTGTCGCACGAACTGCGCACGCCGATCGCGCGCCTGGAGTTCGCGCTCGAACTGCTCGACGCCCGCGCCAGGGACCCGGACCTGCACAAGCGCATCGCCGCCATGGAGGGCGACCTGGCCGAACTGAACAACCTGGTCAGCGAACTGCTCGACATGAGCAAGCTCGACAGCGCCAATTCGCTGAACAGCGCCCCGGTCGAGCTGGACGCGCTGCTGCGCGACTGCTGCAACGCGCTGCCGCCGGCCGCCCACGCGCTGGCATGCGAACTGGGTGAGGACCTGGGCACGATCGAGGCGGACGGCCGCCTGCTGGCGCGCGCGGTCGGCAACCTGCTGCGCAACGCGCTGAAGTATGCCGGCGCGCGGGTGCTGCTGTCGGCCCGGCGCGATGCCGAAGGCATCGAGATCGCGGTCGACGACGACGGCCCCGGCATTCCGGCAGAAGAGCGCGACCGGATCTTCGACCCCTTCTACCGGCTCGACCGCAGCCGCGACCGCGCCACCGGCGGCTTCGGGCTCGGCCTGTCGATCGCGCGCAAGGCGGTGGCCCTGCATGGCGGCAGCCTGCGCGCCGAGCGCTCGGCGCTGGGCGGGGCGCGCTTCGTGATCGCCCTGCCCATGGAAGCAAGGGCTGAATCTGCCCAGCAATAAATAAACAAATTCGTTTACTTAATTGCTATTGCAGAGTACGCTCGACGGGTCTCCTTATGCGGCCCCCTCCATGAACGACCGCCTGCTCATCGCCACCTTGTGCGGCCTCGGATTGCTGTCCACCACCGGGGCCTCCCTTCCCTATCCCTTGCTGGCGCCGCTGTTCGCGGACGGCGGCGCAAACGGCCTGAACACCTTCCTCGGCCTGCCGCCCAAGATGCTGCTCGGGATCGCGCTGATGATCAATCCGGTCGGGCTGCTGATCGGCAGTGCGGTGCTGGGCCCGCTGTCGGACGGCTTCGGGCGCCGCCGCGCGCTGCTGCTCACCACCATCGGGGCGGCGGTCGGCCACCTGCTGACGGCGGCGGCGATGGTGATGGAATCCTATGTCCTGTTCCTGGGCGCGCGCTTCGTCACCGGTCTGCTGGAGGGCAATGGCGCCGTGATGCGCGCGATCGTGATCGAACGGATCCAGGGGCCGCTGCGCAACCATGCGCTGTCCTGGCTGAACGGCGCCTTCCACCTGGGCTGGCTGGTCGGGCCGCTGCTGGCCGGCTTCTCGATGGGCGGCGGGGTCGCGCTGCCCTTCCAGGTCGCATCCGGCGCGCTGCTGCTGGGTGCGCTCTGCGTCCGGATCAGCCTGCCGGCCGGCGCCGCCCATGCGCCGGCGCTGGGCTGGTTCGCCACCGCGCGCCAGCGCCACGCCTTCACCCTGCTCGGGCACGCGCCGCTGCGCAAGCTGTTCAACGTCCATTTCGCCTATGCCTGCGGGGTCGCCGCCCTGTACGAATTCTTCCCGCTCTGGCTGGTGGATATCGGCGGCTATGACGCCCGTCGCATCGCGCTGGTGAACATGGGCATGTGCGCCCTGATGACGTCGAGCGCGCTGTTCGCCGGACGCGCCAGCCCCCTCGACGGCCGCAAGCGCGCCGGCTCGCACGCGGGCCTGGCGGCCGCCGCGATCCTGTGCGTGGGCCTGGGCAACCTGTGGCTGGGCGTGCTGGCGATCGTCCTGTTCGGGGTGCCGCATGCCTACTACAACGCCGCGCTGCAGACCTGGTCGGCGGACCAGTTCGCCCACCATGGCCAGGGCAGCGTGATGGCCCTGCTGTCCACCACCTTCTGCCTGGCGAATATCGTGATGGCGCTGGTCGGCTCGGTGCTGACCCTGGTCGATACCCGCGCCATCCTGATCCTGGGCGGCCTGCTGGCTGCCTGGGCCGCCCTCGCGATGCGCAGCTGGAGCGTGCACAGCGTGCATCCGGGGCTGGAGAAGCCATGAGCACGATGGAACAGACCCTGCTCCACCTGAAGCTGCGCGGCCCGCAGACGGCCCAGGCGCTGGCCGGCCTGCTGCAGCTGACCTCGATGGGCGTGCGGCGCCACCTGGAGCAGGCCCAGGAAAAGGGATTGGTGAGTTTCGAGGACAACCCGGGCAAGGTCGGGCGGCCGGTGCGGCGCTGGCGCCTCACGGACCGCGGCCACGCGCGCTTCCCCGACCGCCATGCCGAACTGGCGCTCGAGCTGATCGCCCAGGTGCGGGCCCTGTTCGGCGAGGACGCCATCGAGCGCCTGGTCGCCGCGCGCGAACAGGCCGGCGAAGCGCTCTACCGCGCGCGGATCGACGGCAAGACAGTGCTGGCGGAGCGGGTGGCGGCGCTGGCGGCGGCGCGCGACGAGGAAGGCTACATGGCCGAGGCGCAGGCGCGGGAAGACGGCGGCATGCTGCTGGTCGAGCACCACTGCCCGATCTGCGCGGCGGCGCGCAGCTGCCAGGATTTTTGCAGGTCGGAGCTGGACGTGTTCCAGCGCGTGCTGGGGCCGGAGGTGAAGGTGGTGCGGATCGAGCACCAGCTGAGCGGGGCGCGGCGCTGCGCGTACACGGTGACGCCCGCGTCGACAACATCGTAGGGTGGGCGGATTTCCGCCCACGCGGCGATCGCTAGCGGTTTCGGTATCGTGCTCGACGATCCTGCCGCCAACAATCACCGCGTGGGCAGCAAAGCTGCCCACCCTACGCGCTTATTTCTTCCTGGCGTAACGGCTGGGCTCTTCGTCGTACCGCCCGCGCACGTGCGTCGCGCCGACCCACAAATGTTCCCACCAGTGCTCGCGCGAGTGCACGGTCACGAGGCATTTCTTGTCGACCTCGCCCTTGAAGACGGGATCGGCACACTTGTTGGTCATGAGCGCGTAGCGCTGGTTCTCGGCATTGACGAGCGCGATGGCGAGCCAGACGGCGATGCCTGCGAACAGCACCGCCAGCGACCATGCGATGTGGTTCACATTGCTGGTCTCAAACAGCTCGTCCTCGTTGGGCCGGGACCCATCGTACATCTTGAGGACTTCGCGCTCGACATCTTTACTCATTTCGTCTTGGCTGCCTTCGCTACCAGTGCGTCCATGACCTGGCTGGTGGCTTGCATCAGCTGGCCCATATCCTGGATTTTATTCGATTCCGCCACGGTTGCCGGCGACAGCACGTATTTGCCGTCGATCACGATGGTCGGGGTGCTGCTGACCTTGTAGGCGGCCGACACCTGCTGCAGGCGGCGCAGCTTGGTCGTCACGCCGAACGAATTCCACGCTTCCATGAACTTCGCCTTGTCCAGGCCGTTCGAGGTCGCCCAGGCGATGATCGCGTCATCGGTGGACAGCTTCTTGCGCTCGACGTGCACGGCGCGGAACACCTTGTGGTGGAACTCTTCCAGCTTGCCCATCGCTTCCAGCGTCAGGAACAGGTGCGCTTCCGGATCGGCGGGGCCCTGGAACGGCAGGTGGATGCGGCGCATGACGATGTTGTCGCCCTGCTTCTTGACCCACTGGTTCAGGGCCGGTTCGAACGCATTGCATGCCGGGCAGTGGTAGGCGAAGAACTCGATGACCTCGACCTTCTTGCCCGTTGCCTGGACCGGTTGCGGGGCCGACAGCGTGGTGTATTCGGCGCCGTTTTTCGGATCGGCTGGCGAAGCGTTGGCGACACCGGCGATCAGGCTGGCGGCAACGAGGGCAAAACGCAGAGAGCGCATAACTATCCTTCCACAAAGTGATTAAGCGAACGACCGCGAGATTACCACTTTTTTGCTCTCCTCTATGAACCTGGGCCAACTTTTTGCAATTGCTTACCTCTTTAACGCGCCGCTAACGGCGCCGTTGACGGGCCGACTCGAGCTGCTCGCACAGCCGCGCGGCGCCCTCGGCGGTGCGCGGGCCGGGCCGGCTCAGCAAATCCCCATCGACCGTGAACAGGTTGCCGCGCCTGACCGCCGTCATGCCCTTGTAGGGCTGCCACAGCCCCAGGCCGGGATTGGCCGGGTCGTAGCGCCTGCCGGCCAGGACCACTTCGGGATCGCGCTCCAGCACCGCCTCGATGCTGACCTCGGGCGCGACCACCTTCAGTTCGCCGAACACGTTGCGCCCGCCGCAGAGGCGGATGATGTCGCTGGCGATCTGGCCGTCGTTCAGCGTGTACAGGGGCCGGTCCCAGATCTGGTAGAACACCGTGACCGGGCTGCGCCTGCCGTAGCGCTGGGACAAGGCGGCGATCTGGGCGCGGTAGCCGGCGGCGGCCGCCTGCGCGGCGCTGCTCGTTCCCATCAGCTGCCCGAGGCGCACCAGGTTGTCGGCCACCCCTTCCAGCCGGCGCGGCTCGCTGTGGAAGACGGGGATGCCGAGGCTTTCCAGCTGGGCGATCTGGCGCGCGGTATTCCCGCTGTGCCAGACCACCAGCAGGTCGGGCTTCAGCGCCAGCACCCGCTCGACGTCGACCTGGCTGTTGCTGCCGACCAGGGGCAGCTTCTTCGCCGCTTCCGGGTAGTCGCTGTAGTTCATCGCGCCGACCACCCGCTCGCCGGCGCCGGCCGCGTACAGCAGCTCGGTGACGTGCGGGGCCATCGAGATCACGCGCTGCGCGGGCTTGCCGAGCGTGATCCGGCGGCCGGCATCGTCCACCACGCTGACGGCGGCCTGGCCGGCCGACGCCATCGACATGGATGCCAGCAGCACGGTCTTCAACAATCGTTTCATCGAGCTCTCCGATGGCCGGGACCCGCGTCCCGGCCGATGTGCGTCAGAAGTCGTAGCGCAGCGACAGCTTCAGCTGGCGGCCATCGCTCGGATAGATCCCGGAGCGGCAGCCGAAGGCGTTGCTGTAGTACTGGCGGTCGGCCAGGTTCAGCGCCGAGGCCGCGATTTCCCACGGGCCGATGCGGCGCGCATAGCGGGCGTCGATGGTCGTGAACGAGGGGATGCGCGTGCTGCAGCTGTTGTCGAAGTCGCCGCCGTTGCGCTGGCGGTCGACCCACTGGGCGCCGATGTCGGCGCTGTGGCCGTTGCCCGGCGCCCAGGCCAGGCGCGCGGTGAGCACGTGCTTCGGCACCAGGACCATGTCGCGGCCGGCGTTCGGGCCGTCGGTGAACTCGGCCTGCACGTACTGCCACTGGCCGGTGACGCGCCAGCTGCGCGCGAACGTCGCATGCCCTTCGACTTCCACGCCCTGGCGGCGGGTCGGGTCGAGGTTGGTGTTGGCGCCCCAGCCGATGGTCGGGTCGTAGAAGATCTCGTTGCGCAGGCGGTGGCGGAACAGGCGCGCTGTTGCCTGGCGCGCCGCGTCGCCGGCGGTGAGGCCCAGCTCGAGGTCGCGCGAGGTTTGCGGCTCGATCAGTTCCGGACCCGAGCGCAGGCTGTTCTCGTCCACGTTGGCGACGCGGTAGCTGCGGCCGGCCTTGGCGAACAGGGTCACCTGCGGCAGCACGTCGATGCTGCCTTCCAGGCTCCAGGCATTGAGCGACTGCGAACGGCTTTCGTCGACCACCGGCGGGAAGGCCAGCGGGTCGGCGTAGTCCTTGTCGAATTTCTCGTGGCGCGCGCCCAGCGCCAGGCGCGCATTGTGCGGCGCGTTCCAGCGCAGTTCGTCGCGCACGTAGATCGCCTTCGAATCCTGGCGCGCATCGCCCAGCGAAAAGTCGGACGTCGTTGCACGGTCCCAGCGGATCAGGTCGATGCCGGCCACCAGTTCGTTGCGCTTGTCGCCGAGCTCCATGGCGTGGCGCAGGCGCGGCGAGAACTGGGTCTGCTTCGCCTCGTAGGCCAGGCGCGACAGCGTCTCGCCGCCCGCGCCCTGGAAGAAGTAATTGGCCGTCAGGTCGCGCCGGCGGTGCGACAGCTCGGCGGCCAGGTCGAAGGCGCCGACGCGCTGCTCGACGAAGGCGCTGACGCGGTCGGTGTCGAGCGTGCCGAAGTCCCTCGGCGTGCGGGTCTGGCGCGGATCGGCGAGGAATTGCGCCTCGGTCAGCGAACCCGGGAACTGCGAATCCGAGCGCGCGCTCTCCACGCGCACGCCGGCGCGGGCGTTCGGGGCGTACGCGTACTGGACGCCGGCGCTGGCCGTCTTCTGCTTGTATTCGCTGTTGTCGCGGAAGCCGTCGCTGCCGCGGTCGGCCACGGCGGCGTCGAAGGACCAGGGACCGGCGCCATGGGCCAGCGAGGCGCGCAGGTCGTGCTGGTCGAAGCGGCCGGCCTCGAGGAACACCGAGCCCCTGGTGCCGGGCTTGCCGGCCTTGCCGGCGCGGCCGGTGATGATGTGGATCACGCCGCCGGTCGCGCCCTCGCCGTACAGCACGCTGCTGCCGCCGCGCGTGATCTCGATGCGCTCGACGGTGTCGACCGGGATGCTCGACAGGCTGGCATTCGCCAGTTCGTTCTCGTTCAGGCGCACGCCGTCGACCATGATGACCAGGTTCTGCGCGCTATTCGAACCGAAGCCGCGCAGGTCGAGCGCGAAGTCGGGCGAGGCGTCCAGGCTCTGGCGCCCGAACACGCCGCCGATCTTGCGGATCGCCTGGTTGACGTCGGTGGCGCCGGCGCTGCGGATCTGCTCGGCCGTGATGACGGTGGCGCCGATCGGCGCCTGGACGGCGGTGGCTGGGAAGCGCGCACCGGTGATGAAGACGGAAGGCAGGCTGTCCTGGGCCAGTGCCTGGGCGGCAACGGCGGACAGGGACAGGGCGCAGGCCAGGGCGAGCGGCTTGAAGGCCGGCGCGCTGCGCGGTACAGCAGCAAAGTTCATGATGGATTCGTTCTCGAAAAAAGCCACCGGCCTGCGTCCCCGCACACCGGAGTCAACGGAGACGCGATGCGCGTCTCCACCTGTCTGGCCGGTATCCGGGCTTGCAAGACGGACCGCCTCACCTTCCTATGCGCGCGCACAGTGGTTGTCGAGGGGGCCTGCCGCTCGTCGAGCGACGCTTGTTGACCGTTGCGGGGGCAGCACACCATGGCGGCAGCGCGCAGCGCTGTCGCCTCGTGTTTCCCGTTTAACTGCGCACGCGGGGAGCGTGCGCGGGCACCAGAACGGGGTGATTATAACCTGACAAGGGTGCCGGCGTTCCCGGCAGGGGCCGGCAGGGGCCGGCAGGGGCCGGCAGGGGCCGGCAAGGCGCGGGAGGATCGGCTACCATGGACCTTTCCCGGTATTCCAAGGACGGATCATGGCGCGCTTACCCACCTACTTCGTGTCGCACGGCGGCGGTCCCTGGCCGTGGATGAGGGAACAGACCGGCCCGGCGTACGACAAGCTGGCCGCCTCGCTGGCGGCGATGCGGATCGAGGCTGGCGATGCCGTGCGTGCGGTGCTGGTCGTGACCAGCCACTGGGAAGCGCCGCGCTTCATGCTGTCCTCGGGCGCGGCGCCGGGCATGATCTACGACTATGGCGGCTTCCCGCCGCACACCTACCAGGTGCGCTATCCGGCGCCTGGCGATCCGGCGCTGGCGCAGCGCGTCGCCGGCCTGCTGGAAGCGGCCGGGCACGAGGCCGGGCTCGATGCGGAGCGCGGCTTCGACCACGGGACCTTCTCGATGCTGTATCCCGTGTATCCGGAAGCGCGCATGCCGGTGGTGCAGCTGTCGCTGCGCCAGGACCTCGACCCGGCGGCCCACATCGACGCCGGGCGGGCGCTGGCGCCGCTGCGCGACGAGGGGATCCTGATCATCGGCAGCGGACTGTCCTTCCATAACCTGCGCCAGTTCGGACCGGCGGGAAGGACGGCGTCGCATGCGTTCGACGGCTGGCTGCAGCATGTCCTGCTCGACCTGGATCCGGCCGCGCGCGAACAGGCATTGCTGCACTGGGACGAGGCGCCGCAGGCGCGTGCGGCGCATCCGCGCGAGGAGCACCTGATTCCGCTGATGGTGGCGCTGGGGGCGGCCGGGCATGAGGCGGCCGCCTGCGTGTATCACGAGGATGCGTTCTTCGGGAGCCTGGCGGTGTCGAGCTTCCAGTTCGGGACGCCGGCGTAACCCGGGCGTCGCTGCGCTTCCGGCGGGCCTGGATCAGGTCCCGCGCTTGCCGCGCGCCGCCAGTTCGGCCTTTTCCGCCGCCTTCTCGGCCGCGATACGCGCCTTCTCGGCCATCTCGGCCGCGTGCTTCGCCAGGGCCGCCGCGCGCGTGTCCGGCGTCTCCAGGCTGATCCGCCCCAGCGCGCCGTGGCGATAGTCGTGCAGCAGCGTGTGCGCCGCCTTCTCGTAGTCGTACTCGCCGCCGCGCACGCGGAAACCGCGCCGCGCCGCGACTCCCTCGATCACGGACACGCCGTCCATGCCTTCGGTCTTGAAGCCGTAGCGCGCCGTCAGCAGGTGCGGGTAGCGCTCCAGCAGCAGGGTGCCGAGGAATTCGGCCACCTCTTCCTCGACCAGCGCGTTCGAGCCGATCGCGTGGCTGGCCGCCAGCATCAGGCCGTCGCTCGCCATCGCGATCTTCGGCCACAGCATGCCCGGGGTGTCGACCAGCACCACGTTCTTGTTCAGGTACAGGCGCTGCTGGACCTTGGTGACCGCCGGCTCGTCGCCGACCTTGGCCACGCGCTTCTTCAGCAGCGCGTTCATCAGGGTCGACTTGCCCACGTTCGGGATGCCCATGATCATGAGGCGCAGCGGCTTGGTCGGCACGCCGCGGTGCGGCGCCAGCGACAGGGCCAGGTCCGGGATGCGCGCCACGTCGCCCGGCTTCTTGGTCGTCATCGGGTAGGCGGTCACGCCCTCCTGGGCGTCATAGTAGGCTTTCCAGGCCGCGGTCGCGACCGGGTCGGCCAGGTCGATCTTGTTCAGGATCTTCAGGCAGGGACGCTGGCGGAACTTGCGCAATTCCTCCACCAGCGGATTGCAGCTCGCCTCGGGCAGGCGCGCATCGAGGACCTCGACCACCAGGTCGATGTTTTCCATCTGCTCGGCCGCTTCCTTCTTGGCCAGGTTCATGTGGCCCGGGAACCATTGTATCGACATGCTTTGCTCTCTTCATCTTGCGTTCAAGGCGCTATTTTACGCTGGCGCCGGGTCGGTCACGAAGCTTGCTCTCCAGCGGCCCGCTTGTTGCAACGAATCGTTGACATAAAGCAAAATTGCGTTCCATCCTGCAAGCACACTAGCGGTTCCGCCCGTCGGGCGCCATACCAGGAGAGGAAACGATGCGCGCAGTGACCAGGAAAACGATCGTGCAATGGCTGGGCTTTGGCGCGCTGTGCGGGGTGGTCGCGCTCTCCATCGCGCTCGACTGCTTCCCCCTGCTGGTCGGCTGAGGCCGCGGCCGGCCCCTTCCCGGCCCGGCAAGCACGCTTCCGTAGCGGCGCCTGCAACAAGGATGACATATTTGCGGAGCACACTCATCGCCAGCAAGACAATCACGAGGAGACGACAGATGCGAGTGCGTGAACGGTGCCGGACGTCCCTGGCCCGGTGGTGGGGGGTCGGCCTGCTGTGCGGGGCGATCGTGACGTCCATGCTGGTCGACCGGCTGCCGCTGCTGCCGGTCTGATGGAAAGCGCCGGCCCCCGCGGGAGCCGGCGCCAGGCTCAGCGCGGTGCCGCGCAGGCGCTCGGGGGCAGTGGCGCTTCCGGATCGAAGGCCGCCAGCCGGGCGCGGGCGGCATTGCGGTCCTTCGCATACTCGGTCAGGTAGCGGCTGCGCTCCTCGCTCTGCCATTCCTCGTCCGAGATCCCCTTCAGCGAGCCGGTCTTGCTGGCGAATACCCTGCCCTCCAGGCGCGGCATCAGGAGCCGGTCGGGATCGAGGTTTTCGCGCAGCAGGTAGCCCTCGACGTCGCGCAGCACCAGCGGCAGCTGCGGCGCCCCGTCGTGCATCAGCTTGCCGAACACGGTCAGCTTGACGTCCTGCGGTCCCGGCCCCAGCAGGTCGTTGAAGGTCGCCAGCGCGAACGGCCTGCCGCGCGCGTCGTCGACCCGGCCGCTGACGATGTAGCGTCCCGGCTGGCGCACCTCGGCGCGCAGGTAGAACTGCAGCGAACCGTCCTCGGTCGCTTCGCGCACCTGGCCGGTCCAGACCGCCGGCAGGGTCGGCGTGTAGACCACGTCGAACAGCACGAAGCCGCTGCGCCCGCCCGCGTTGTAGCGCACTTCGGTGCGGATGGTGCCGTGGAAGCCCGCCAGCCCGCCCTGCGCCGGCGACAGCACGGCGGTGAAGGTACCGTCGCCCGCGACCGGATCGGCGCCGCCGCCGTCGTCGGCGAACGCCAGGCTGACCTGCGGCGTGGGCCGGCTGTCGCCATAGGTCATGCCCTGCGCCACCGCGCGCGTGATCACCAGCGGCACCACCTGTCCCTGCGCATCCACCGTCCGCAAGGTGAAGGCGACGCCTTCGCCGGCCGCCAGGTAGACCCGCGACTGCGAGCTCTGGAGCAGCACATCGGCGCTGCTCTTGCCGCCCTCGAGGCGCATCGGGTTCATCTCGGCGATCGGCTGGTTCGGATGGATCTGGTCCGCATGCTGGGCGGCCGGGCGCGACGCGTGCGGATACCTGGTCCCTTCGAGATAGCTGCAATAGGTGTGGTCGGTCAGCTTGACCTGCTCGACCAGCTGGCGGCGCTGCTCGGCGCGCGTGTCCGGCGCCGGCAGGCCGCCCTCATTGGCCTGCCGGCCGAAGAACTGCGGCCCGGACGGCGGCGGCGGGGCCGCGGCCGGACCGGCCGGGGCGCCGTCGCCGCGCGCCAGGTAGAGCCCGAGCGCGGCCAGCGCGGCCAGCACCAGCGCGCCCAGCCCGGCAGGCAGGGCATGGCGGCGCCAGCCGCGCCGGGCGTGGGTGTTGTCAGGCTCAGTAGGCACTGTTGACTACCGCAGTGCGCACGACGCCGACGATGCCGCCCCAGTTGCCGTTGGCGTAGTGGTTGTAGGCTTCGCCGTCGTCGCGGAACGCGACCGAGTGGTAGCTCCACTTGGCGCCGCCGCCTTCGTTGGCGGTGCTGCCCAGGGTCAGGTCGTTGCAGAACCAGTCGCCCGGGTTGCAGTAGGAACCGCCCGCGCTGCCGGCCACGCCGCCGGTGCTGTGGTAGGCCACGGCCTCGTCGTCCTGGCCCGGCAGGATGCCCGAGTAGGCGGTGCCCCTGGCGCCGGCGTACATGTAGAACCAGACGTTGCGGGTGGTGTTGTGGTTGTACATGGCGCGCGCGGTGGTGGTCTTCAGGTCCTGCACCAGGGGCTCGGAGGTGGTCCAGGAACCGGCGTCGGACAGCTCGGAGCCGCCGCCGGCGCCCGAGGCGGCGCGCACCCACTTGATGTTCCAGCCGGTCTGGGTGCCGCCGTCCGCGGCGCCGCACACGCCGCTCGCATTCGGCGTCGGGTTCTTCTTCTGGCGCGCGGAACCGCCGTAGTTGGCCAGCGTATAGCCGAGCATCAGGTCGCCGGCGCTATGGGTGGCGATGTAGCACCAGTTGGTCCCGGTGCAGAAGCAGTCGAGCGCGTCGCGCACCTTGCCGCTCTGCGAGGCGATGCTGCTGCGGCCGTCCCAGTTGACGGCCTTCTTGTTGACCCCGGCGGCGGTGCCGGACGGGCCCCAGTAGGCGAAGTCGTTGTAGTTGCCGATCGCCCCGCCGCCGGTGCGGCCGTTGATCCAGAGCGTGTAGTTGGCGGCAGCCGCCAGGGTCGAAGCGAAAAGCAGGCACAGCGCGCACAGCATGCGGACTTGTCTCACTGTCTTCTCCTTGAGGATGGTTGCGCCGGGGTGTCCGGCGAGCCTTTTTATGGCTGAGAAAGACTGTATTCTTGACATGCAGACGTGTCAAACCGCATACCGGGGGCGTGTTGCCGGTATGTGTCGCGGGTAGCGCGTGCATGGGAGACAGGATGCCAGATGTGGACGGGAACACTGCCTGCGGCACTGTTCCCGTCCGGCTGCCCGCTTGCGGTGCTCACCTGGCATTCGCGACGACCCCGAGGCGCATGACGCCCACGATGCCGCCCCAGTTCCCGTTGATATAGTGGTTGTAGTTCTCGCCGTCGTCACGGAACTGGACAGTGTGATTGCTCCACTTCACGCTGCCGCCCTGGTTGGGGGCCTCGCCCAGGGTCAGGTCGTTGCAGAACCAGTCGCCCGGGTTGCACAGCGAGCGGCCCGCGTTGCCGGCCACGCCGCCGCTGCTGTGGTAGGCCATGACCTCGTCGTCCTGGCCGGGCAGGATGCCCGAATAGAGCGTGCCCCTGGCGCCGGCGAACATGTAGAACCGGATGTTGTGGGTGTTGTTATGGTCGTACATGGCGCGCGCCGTGGTGGTCTTCAGGTCCTGCACCAGCGGTGCGGAGGTGGTCCAGGCGCCGATGTCGGCCAGCTCGCTGCCGCCGGCCGAACCGGCCGCGACGAACACCCACTTGATGTTCCAGCCGGTCTGGCTCTCGGTGCGGATGGCGCCGCACACGCCGCTCGAATTCGGAATGGCGTTCTTGCGCGGGCGCGTCGAACCGCCGTAGTTGGCCAGCGTGTAGCCGAGCAGCAGGTCGCCGGCGCTGTAGGTGGCGATGTAGCACCAGTTGGGGCCGGTGCAGTAGCAGTCGAGCGCGTTGCGCACCGTTTCGCTCTGCGAGGCGATGCTGCTGCGGCCGTCCCAGTTGACGGCCTTCTTGGCGACGCCGGCGGGGGTCGAGACCGGGCCCCAGTAGGCGAAGTCGTTGTAGTTGCCGATCCTGCCGGCGGCGCCGCCGTCGACGCGGCCGTTGATCCAGAGCGTAAAGTTGACGGCGGACGCCAGGCCCGAGGCGAGCAGCAGGCAGAGCGCGCACAGGGTGCGGATGGATTTCACGATGTTCTCCCTCATTCTGGTTGCGCCGGACGGTCGGCTGGCCTTTTTTCGGGCTGAAAATCGACTGTATGCTTGGCTTGCGAAGGTGTCAAAGCACGCCGGTTTACGTGTAGCGTTTTGGTGTCATCGGTATGTTCGTGCAGTGCGCCAGGCCGATCCCGCGACGGCTATGCATTTCCACGACAGGTGTCACAAAAAGATTGACAAAGAATTATTAGATGTAAATACTGAATCTTGCCCCGATAAGTCGGCCGCTGCGCGCGGACGGAATCCTCGGAATCCTCGGAATCCTTATACGCTCGAAACGGCCCCCGATCACCATGAACCGGACAGCTGCGTCCCGGGAACCCAAGCGAGGTGGATATGTCGCCGCACACAGATCAAGGCGCGAAGAAGGCCCAGGAACCGAAGGCCCCGGAACTCGAAATCTCCGTGTCGCAATCGGGGGGATTGTCCGCTGCCGAAGGCGGCATCACCGAGCGGGCAAAGGACGCGTTCACCTCGCTCGGCGACCTTCTTTCGGACGCGATTGCGCCGCTGCGCGCCAAGCTCAGCGACACCGCGGCATCCGCGGACGAGGTGGAGATCAGGCTCGACCTTGCCATGAAAGCCGGGGGCAAGTGGGTGGTCATGTCGATGGAAGGCGCGGCCACGGTATCCATCAAGCTGGTCTGGAAAAAGAAGTAGTTCCCCGCGGGAGGCAGCGATGTGCAGCTTCGTTCCCGGCCAGGCGGTGGCGATCGGTCCAGCCTACGCCCTGCAGGAAATCGGCAGGGATCTCCCTGGAGAGCTGGGACCGGTGGAGCCCCTGGTCAGCGAAGATGCCGGCACAAAGTCCGACAGCAAACTGGCCCGGCTCGCGACCGTCGTCCTGCGCACCGAGCCCGGCCTCGAGATCCATGCGGTGAGCCGCATGAGCGCCCGCCTTGCCAGGTATATCGAGAGCAGGGAGGCGGCCGTCGATGTGAACCACCTGCTTCCGCTGTCGGCCGAATCGGTATTCGGCCGGCTCGGCGCCCGCCTGTCCGGGCTGTTCGACCACCGGTCCGAAGCGGCTGGCACCAGGCACCCGCTTCCGGCGCCGGCCAGGACGGCGCTCCTGGCCGATACGCTGCGCCTGTCCCCGTTCGCCACACGCGAGGCGAGCGCCATTCGTACCCTGCTCAGGAACCGGCTCGGTCCGTCGCCGCAGGCGCACAAGGTGGCCATCCTGGACAGCGGGCTGTCGAGCGACTACACAGGGCATCGGCCAATCCGCTTCCTCGATTATGCGAACGCCGGCCGGCTGCTGCGCGACGCGGAGCGCTCCGATGCCTCGGGCCATGGGACGCGCGTCGCGAGCATCCTCGACCGCATCCTGCCAAGAGCGGTGGCGCTCACTGTCGGCCGCCTTCCCGCCGAACCGGCGCACCTGACGGCGCTCACGATCGCACGGGCGCTGGGAGATATCGTCGTGCGCGAGGCGCCCGACGTCGTCAACCTCAGCGTCGCGCTTCGAAACGACTGGTTCGTCTGCCCCCATTGCAGGCAGCGCGTCCCGGCGCCCACCCTCCTGTCGAGCTTGTTACCCCTGGTCATCCGCCTGGCCGGCAGCAGCGCGCCATGCACCCTGACCGTCATGGCGGCCGGCAACTCGGGACAGGCGCCGAACTCGCGCTGGCTGACCGAGGACGTCGAGACGCTGCTGTTCGCCGTTGCCGAAAACAGCCGCCGGGAAAGGGCGCGCTACTCGAGCATCCCGGACGGCCCGAATTGCGATTTGTTCTCGGTGGCGGCGTTCGGAGGAGACGATCCGGACGAAACCGGCGGGCAAGGCGTGTTCACGGACGGGACCTACGGCACGTCGTTCGCCGCCCCTTTCGTCTCCGCTTCCGCCTTGCTGGCCAAGAATCGCCTCGTTGCGGGCCGCGGGATGTCGCCGGAAATCGGGCGCATGGCCCAGGAACTGATCGAACGCGCCCGGCGCCGCCGGTGAGCAGGCACGCGCAGGGCGCTACTCCAGCTCCGCCAGCACCTTCAGGTGCGCCACCACGCTGCGCCCCAGCGCCGACAAGGCATACCCTCCCTCGAGGCAGCTGACGATGCGCCCGTTCGCATACTGCCTGGCCACCTCCATCACCTGGCGCGTGATCCACGCATAGTCGGCCTCGACCAGCCCGATCCCGCCCATGTCGTCGTCGCGGTGCCCGTCGAAGCCGGCCGAGACGAAGATCATCTGCGGCTTGAACGCATGCAGCGCCGGCAGCCAGTGCTCCTGCACCAGCTTGCGCACCGCCTCGCCGTTGCTGCACGCCGGCACCGGAACGTTCACGCTGGTGGCCGTGATCGGCTCCGGGTCGCTGTACGGATAGAACGGATGCTGGAAGAAGCTCGCCATCAGCACGCGCGGGTCGTTGCGGAAAGAGTCGGCGGTGCCGTTGCCGTGGTGGACGTCGAAATCGATGATCGCCACCCGCTCCAGCCCGTGCACCTCGAGCGCATGCAGCGCCGCGATCGCGACATTGTTGAACAGGCAGAAGCCCATCGGCTCGGTCGGGGTCGCGTGGTGGCCCGGCGGGCGCACCGAGCAGAAGGCGTTGTCGATCTCGCCGGCGATCACGGCGTCGGTCGCGGCCACCGCGGCCCCGGCCGCGCGCAGCGCCGCCCGGTAGCTGTCATGACAGAGCGAGGTATCGCCGTCGAGCGGATAGTAGTCGCCCGGCACGGCCGGCACGTGGTCGCGCACCAGCGCCAGCATGCCCGGCGTGTGGTTGCGCAGGATGTCCGCGGTGTCCGCCAGCGGCGCGCTGCGCTGCTCGATCAGGCCGTCGAGACGGGCCAGGATCAGCTGGTCGTCGATCGCCTGCAGGCGCGCCGGGGACTCCGGGTGCCAGCTGCCCATTTCGTGACGCAGGCAGTCCGGGTGGGTGTAAATTGCTGTGCTCATGTTGCTCTTGTCTCCGCCAGTGCTCATCCATATACACCCACAGCGCCGTTCTCGCATAGAATCTTCGGGAAGGCTTGTTGCTACAGGGTACAAGTCTATGGCGCTAATCTACCATGCCGGCGGCTCGCCCGGCATGGCCACCGACGCTCGATGAACCACCGGAACCCTTCACTATGTTCAATCAACTGCATGCCGCCGCGCGCCAGGTCAGCCAGGTGGTGATCGGCAAGGACCAGCAGGTGCGCCTGGCCATCACCTGCCTGCTGGCCGGCGGCCACCTGCTGCTCGAGGACCTGCCCGGGGTCGGCAAGACCACGCTGGCGCACGCGCTGGCGATCTCACTGGGCCTGAAGTTCAACCGGGTCCAGTTCACCAGCGACCTGTTGCCGGCCGACGTCGCCGGGATCTCGGTCTATGAGCGCGAACGCAACGAGTTCGTGTTCCACCCCGGCCCGATCTTCACCCAGGTGCTGCTGGCCGACGAGATCAACCGCGCCACGCCCAAGACCCAGTCCGGCCTGCTGGAAGCGATGGAGGAACACCAGGTCACGGCCGACGGCGTCACCCGCGCCCTGCCCGAACCCTTCTTCGTGATCGCGACCCAGAACCCGGCCAACCAGGTCGGCACCTTCCCGCTGCCCGAGTCGCAGCTGGACCGCTTCCTGATGTGCCTCTCGCTCGGCTACCCGGACGCCGCCGCCGAGCGCGCGCTGCTGATGGGCGAGGACCGGCGCGAGATGCTGCGCACCCTGCAGCCGGCGATGCAGCCCTCGGAACTGGCCGCGGCCCGGCGCGCGCTGCGCGAGATCCACGCCTCGAATGCGCTGGTGAGCTACGTGCAGGCGCTGGCCCAGGCCTCGCGCCAGAACGGCCTGTTCGCCGAGGGCCTGTCGCCGCGCGCCGCGATCGCGCTGCTGCAGGCGGGACGCGCCTGGGCCGCCCTCGAAGGGCGCGACCACGTGATCCCGGAAGACGTCCAGGCCGTGCTGGTGCCGGTCTGCGCGCACCGCCTGCGGCCGCTGAAGGCGGCGCACGGCACCGCGCTGGCCAGCCGCGACCTGGTGCTGCAGTTGCAGAAGTCCGTCGCGGTCTGATGGCGGTGGCGTTCAGAGGCTGGCTGCGCCGCACCACCGGCGCCTGGCTGCCGCGCAAGGGGACGCTCGACACCGGCGAGGTGCTGCTGAGCCAGCGGCGCGTGTTCATCCTGCCGACCCGCGCCGGGATCGGCTTCGCCGCGCTGCTGCTGGTGCTCCTGATCGGATCGGTGAACTACGCGCTGGGCCTGGGCTTCGCGCTGACCTTCACCGCGGTGTCCTGCGCCCTGGTCGACATGGTGTTCACCTACCGTAACCTGGCCCACCTGCGCCTGCAGCAGGGCCGCGTGGCGCCCGTGTTCGCCGGCCAGGAAGCGCAGTTCGAACTCCAGATCGCCAACCGCACGCGCCTGGCGCGCTACGGCATCTGGGCCGATTTCTCGGACCTGCCGGAGCCGCGCCACGTGACCGACGTCGCGCCCGCATCGAACGCCAGCGTGGTGCTCACCCTGCCGACCTCCAGGCGCGGCTGGCTGGCGCCGGCGCGCGTGAAGCTGTCCACCCGCTTTCCGCTCGGGCTGTTCCACGCCTGGAGCTACTGGCGCCCGGGCATGCGCGCCCTGGTCTACCCGCGCCCCGAGGACGGCGCCCCCGCGCTGCCGCTGCTGGGCAGCGCGGGCGACAATGCGCGCGCGGCCGGCAACGACGATTTCGCCGGCGTGCGCAACTACCAGGCCGGCGACTCGCCGCGCCAGCTGGCCTGGCGCCAGATCGCGCGCCTCGATCCCGCGCTCGGCGGCCAGCTGGTCACCAAGCATTTCGAAGGCGGCGGCGGGGACGACCTGGTGCTCGACTTCGACGCCCTGCCGGCCCGGCTCGACCTCGAATTGCGCCTGGCGCGCATGACGCGCTGGGTGCTGGACGCCGAGCAGCGCGCCCTGCCCTATGCCTTCCGCCTCGGGGCGCTGCGCTACGACGCCTCGCTCGGCGCGGCCCACCAGGCGGCCTGCCTGCGCGCGCTGGCCCTGTACGGCAGCGGAGAGTCCTCATGAAATCGCCGCGCGCCGCCTTCCGGTCGCTGCCGCGCGACAAGGCCGACACCATGCTGCTGCTGGCCAGCGCGCTGCTGGTGCTGGCGCCGCATGCGGCCCACCTGCCGCTGTGGGTGTCGCTGCTGTGCGGCGCGACCCTGGCCTGGCGCGCCGCGATCACCCTGCGCGGCAGGCGCATGCCCTCGGGCCTGGTGCTGCTGCCGATCGCGGCGGCCGCCATGGTCGGGGTCCAGTTCAGCTACAACACGCTGCTCGGGCGCGATGCCGGGGTGGCGATGCTGGTGCTGCTGGTCGCCTTCAAGATGCTGGAAATGCATGCGCGGCGCGACCTGTACGTGGTGATCTTCCTGTGCTTCTTCCTGGTCCTGACCAACTTCTTCTATTCGCAGGGCATCGTCACCGCGCTCCTGATGCTGGTCTCGGTGCTGGCGCTGCTGACCACCCAGCTGTCGTTCCAGTTCACCGGCAGCGTGCCGAAGCTGGGAGCGCGCCTGGCGATCAGCGCGCGCATGCTGCTGCTGGCCGCGCCGCTGGCCCTGGTCCTGTTCGTCGTGTTCCCGCGCATTCACGGGCCGCTGTGGGGCGGGGGCGGACAGGACAACAGCGGCGGACGCGCCGGCCTGTCCGACCAGATGGCCCCGGGCCTGGTGTCGAGCCTGGCGATGTCGGACGACCCGGCCTTCCGCGTGCGCTTCACCGGACCGGCACCCGAGCAGGCGCGCCTGTACTGGCGCGGGCCGGTGCTCGACGCCTTCGACGGCCTGACCTGGACCCGCGGCGGCGGCCGCATGCAGGACCGCGACCTGATGCGCCTGTCGGTCGGCGGCGCCGCGGTCGACTATGAAGTCACGCTCGAACCGTCGCAGGGACGCTGGATCTTCATGCTCGAGATGCCGGGCCGCCTGCCCGACGTGCCGGGCCGCGCGGTGCGCGTCTCGCCGCAGTTCGAACTGACCAGCGCCACCCCGCTGGCCGAACGGGTGCGCTACCGCGCGCGCGCGCACCTCGACTACGCGCTGCAGCGCGGCGCAACGCTGGACGACGCCGGCCGCTGGCTGCTGCTGCCCTATGGCTTCAACCCGCGCGCGCTGCAGGCCGGCATGGCGCTGCGCGCCGAAGGGGAACCGGCGCGCCGCGTCGACGCCGTGCTGCGCCTGTTCCGCGAGCAGCCCTTCGCCTACACGCTCGAGCCGCCGCTGCTGGGCCGCCACACGGTCGACGAATTCCTGTACCGCACCCGGTCCGGCTTCTGCGAGCATTACTCGGGCGCCTTCGTGTTCCTGATGCGCGCGGCCGGGGTGCCGGCGCGCGTGGTGACCGGCTACCAGGGCGGCGAGCTCAATCCGATCGACGGCTACATGACGGTGCGCCAGTCCGACGCCCATGCCTGGGCCGAGGTGTGGCTGGCCGGACGCGGCTGGGTGCGGGTCGACCCGACCGCCGCGGTGGCGCCGGAACGCGTGCAGCGCGGGCTGCGCGCCGCGGTCGAGATGCCGGCGCCGTTCGGCATCGACGCCTTCCGCGGGCTCGACGCCGGCGGCACTGCCTGGTTCGGCCAGCTGCGCAATGCCTTCGCCGCGGTCAATAACGGATGGAACCAGTGGGTGCTGAACTACTCGCCGGAACGCCAGCGCAATGTGATGCACAGCATTCAATCCAGCCTGCTCAACTGGCGCTTTGTCGCCGTGTTAATGGCTTGCTGTTTGATGTTGCTGCTCGCAGGAATTTTATTTCGCCGCAAGGAAATTAATCCGATCGATGCACTATACTGGTCTTTATGCAGGCGCCTGGGCCAGCTTGGCCTGGCACGTGCAGTGGACGAGGGGCCGAGCGCTTACGCGGCCCGGGTCGCGGCGAGCAGCCGCCTGGCGCCGCAGTCGCGCGAGGCCGCTGCCGAATTCCTGCGCAGGTATAGTCGCTGGCGCTATGCGCCGCCCCAGGCCGATCCCCGGCTGGCCGCAACATTGAAGAGCTTATTGTCGCAAGTCAGATGAAATCCTTAGTTCCCCTGTTTGCCGCGCTGGCGCTGGCAGTCGCAGCCCAAGGCGCTGCGCTGGCCTCCGTCAACGAGTCCCACGCGCGCGCCGCGCACGCGAAAGCCAGGCCGGGCGCCAAGGCAAAACCGGCAAAGTCCGCGAAAACCGCGAAGGCCGCGAAAGCCGCCAAGAAAAAACCCGTCGCCGCGAAGAAGGCGGCCAAGGTCCTGCCGGCGGCCGCGGCCGCCGCCGCCATCGATTACGATGGCGAACACGTCAACTTCCTGGAATGGCAGCCGGTGCGCGGCTTCATCGACGAGATGGTCGCCCAGCACGGTTTCGAACGCGCCGACCTCGAGACGCTGTTCGGCCAGGTGCGCTTCATCGATTCGGCGGTCCAGCTGGTCAAGCCGGCGCCGCCGGGCAAGCCGAAGAACTGGCAGGCCTACAGCGAGCGTTTCATCGAGCCGATCCGCATCGCCGCCGGCGTGCGCTTCTGGAACGAGAATGCCGAGGCGCTGGCGCGCGCCGAGGCCGCCTATGGCGTGCCGGCCGAAATCATCGTCGGCATCATCGGCGTGGAAACCATCTATGGCCGCGACACCGGGCGCTTCCGGGTCGTGGATACCCTGACCACCCTCGCCTTCGCCTATCCGGATACCCCGAACCGGGCCGCGCGCATGGACTTCTTCCGCAGCGAGCTGGCCAACACGCTGGTGCTGGCGCGCGAGCGCGGCATGGAGCCGCTGTCGCTGCTCGGCTCCTTCGCCGGTGCGGTCGGGATGCCGCAATTCATGCCCGGGAATATCCTGAAGTATGGCGTGGACTTCGACCGCGACGGCCAGGTCGACCTGCGCGGCTCGCCCGCGGATGCGATCGGCAGCGTCGCCAACTTCCTGGTCCAGCACGGCTGGAATGCCGAACACCGCGGTCCGCCCGTGTTCGCGGCCGACGTCTCGCCGAGCCGCACCTGGGAAAGCCTGCTTGGCCGCGGCCTGAGCGCCACCCTGCAGCCGGAAGAACTGCGCGCCGCCGGCGTCCTGACCGCCGCTTCCCTGCCGTCCGGGCCGCTGTACGGCCTGGTGGACCTGCAGAACGGCGCCGAGCCGACCGAGTACTGGGTCGCCAACGACAACTTCTTCGCGATCACCAAGTACAACCGCAGCTACTTCTATGCGATGTCGGTCGTGGAACTCGGCCGAGCGGTCCTTCTTTCACGGTCGACTTAATTATTGCCAAGCGGGAAACTTTGTAAGTCTTTGTAACTGGTTTCCCGCCTTTTCTCGCCGCAAATCTTAGCTCTGCGGCAACATACCCCCCAGGGGTATCCCTCCTCTTGTGCTCCGTTCTCAGCGGAAACACCTCTTCTCGCCTCATACCCCCCTTTTTCTTGCTTTCTAGGCAGCATACGCCATACTTGATTGCATGAAAAAATTGACGGCACTGCAGCATAAAATATACAAAAAACAATTATTTTTTCAGTGAGTTTGTGAGAGAATTGCATTGGGGCTATTGTTGCATTAAGACAACAATCCCGTGGCGAGACATTTATTCCGCATTGTTGACAAGTAACGGAATAGAAATAGTTGTACAATTGAATAGAAAATTACGAAATTAAATTTCCGGAATCGGTAGGCCGCCAGCGACTCCGTTCAACTCATATAGGAATTTGAATCATGACAAACCAAGTCGGCATTGATATGAACAGCGATTCGGAAGGCGACGAACTGCTGCAATACAACCCGAACCGCCTGCTGGACACGCTGATCGAGAACCTGCGCCTGAAGAACGACGCAGCGCTGTCGCGCGCCCTGGAAGTGGCTCCGCCGGTGATTTCGAAAATCCGCCACCACCGCCTGCCGGTCGGCGCTTCGCTGCTGATCCGCATGCATGAGGTGAGCGACCTGTCGATCCGCGACCTGCGCTACCTGATGGGCGATCGCCGTGCAAAGTTCCGCATCAGCGACAAGCAGTTCAAACCGAAGGAAGGCGCGGTTCCGGCTGCGCGCGACTAAGCAGGACTCTTTCCTGTCCCCGGACAGGATGCGGCCGGCGCATTGCGCGCCCGGCCGCGATGCGCGCACCGCCAGGTAGCGCGCATGTCACCCGTTGAGCCGCCGGCCGGCGCAAGGGGAATGGGCGCCGGCCACAGGGCCGGTGCAGGATGCTTGCCTCAAGCGGGGAACACGCCCGTCGACAGGTAGCGGTCGCCGCGGTCGCAGACGACGAACACGATCGTCGCGTTCTCCACGGTTTGCGAGATCCGCAACGCCACTTCGCAGGCGCCCGCCGCCGAAATCCCGCAGAAGATACCCTCTTCCGCCGCCAGGCGGCGCGCCATCTGCTCGGCCGCGGCCTGGCTGACGTTCTCGACCTGGTCCACGCGTGCGCGCTCGTAGATCTTCGGCAGGTAGGCTTCCGGCCACTTGCGGATGCCGGGAATCGACGAACCTTCCTCGGGCTGGGCGCCGACGATGCGGATCGCCTCGTTCTTCTCCTTCAGGTAGCGCGACACGCCCATGATGGTGCCGGTCGTGCCCATCGCGCTGACGAAGTGGGTGATGCGGCCTTCGGTGTCGCGCCAGATCTCGGGACCGGTGGTTTCGTAGTGGGCGCGCGGGTTGTCGAGGTTGGCGAACTGGTCGAGGATGATCCCCTGGCCATCCCTCTGCATCTGTTCGGCCATGTCGCGCGCGTACTCCATGCCGCCCGACTTCGGCGTCAGGATGATCTGGGCGCCGTAGGCGGCCATGCTCTGGCGGCGCTCGACCGACAGGTTGTCCGGCATCAGGAGCACCATCTTGTAGCCGCGGATCGCGGCGGCCATGGCCAGCGCGATGCCGGTGTTGCCGCTGGTCGCTTCGATCAGCGTGTCGCCCGGACGGATCTGGCCGCGCTCCTCGGCGCCGCGCAGCATCGACATGGCGGCGCGGTCCTTCACCGAGCCGGCGGGGTTATTGCCCTCGAGCTTGCCCAGGATGATGTTGTTACGCGCCGCTGCATCCGCGCCGGGCAGGCGCTGGAGCCGCACCAGCGGAGTGTTACCGATGGTGTCTTCGATGGTTTTATATGCCATTGATGCCATTGCTTTCTCTATTCTTTGCCGGATTCAAACCACCATTCTAATCCGAGAAGCAATGCCGCGTATGCAGGAGGCCCCGGGGAGCCGCCTGCATGCCGTTTGCGCAAGCTCAGCGTTGCGGCGACGGGTAGGTGGCGACGCCGACGTTGCCGTCCCTGTCGACCGCCTGCACGCCGAAGAACACATTGTCCTTCGACAGGTCGACGGTGGCCTCGGTCACGTTGCCGACCCACTTGGCGCCCTGCCAGTTGGCGGCGGTGGTGTCGCGCCAGACGATGCGGTAGCCGGCGACATCGGGCTCCGGGTTCGGCTGCCAGACCAGGGTCGAGTCGTTGGTCAGCTTGTCGGTCCGCAGCCTGACCTCGCGCGGTGCGGCCGGTGCCAGCGCGAGCGAGGCCAGGGCCGCGCCGTTCACCCTGGCGACCCTGGCGATGTAGTCGAAGTCGACGAACTCGATCAGGTCGCCGTACACCTTGCCGTTCTCGGTGCGCAGGTCCTGGTGCTGGTGGGCGAAGTCCTCGTTCGGTTCGGTGAAGCGCAGCGCGGCATAGCCCTGCTCCAGGAAGGGCATGTGGTCGCCGCCGCGCAGGTAGCGGTCGTGGCGCTGGATCACCGAGACCTTGAAGCCCTTCACGTAGCGCTCGCCCTGCTCCTTGGTATGGCGCGCCAGCTGGCGCGAGATCGAGTCGTTCTCGCCGCCGGTGGCAACCAGCTGGCGCACGGCCTCGCTCATTTCCTTCGTCGCCGGGATACTCTGGGCGAACAGGCGCACCTGCTTGTTGTCGATCTTGCCGTCGTCGGCGCGCGAGCTGCCGATGATATCGTTGGTGAACATGCCGGCCACGTTCAGGTTCTTCTCGCGCGCCTGCACCGCCCAGTGGCGTGCGCCGATCAGGCCCTGCTCCTCGGCGGCGACCGCCATGAACACCAGGCTGGCGTCGAACTTGTACTTCGCCATCACGCAGGCCAGCTCCATGACGGCGGCGGTGCCGGAGGCGTCGTCGTTGGCGCCGGGCGCCTCCGAGGTGGCGTCCATCACGTCCGTGGCGCGCGAGTCGTAGTGGCCGCTGACCACGTAGTAGCGGTCCTTCGCGGCATCCTGGGCGCCCGGCAGGGTGGCGACCACGTTGACGATCTCGGTCGGACGCGAGATGCGCGGCGAGACCGGGGCCACGTGGCTGTCGAAGGCGACCTGCAGGGGGGTGCCGGCGCCGCAGCGTTCCAGCTCGGCCTTGATCCAGCGGCGCGCGGCGCCGATGCCGCGGGTCTCGGATCCGGTGTCCGACATCGTGTGGCGGGTGCCGAAGCCGACCAGCTTGCGGACGTAGGCTTCGATGCGCTTGGGCGAGATCTCGGCGACGATCTTCCTGATCTGGGCCTGCTCGCGGCTGATGTCGGGGGCGGCTGCCGGAGCGGCGGCGGTCGAGGCGCTGGCTGCGGCCAGCAGGGCTGCCAGCAGGCGGGAAGAAATGCGGGAACGAGGCATGAGTACCTTTCTTGGTGATGTGCAATCAAACTTGCGCATCTTCTCATGCATGGGAACGGATGTCAGTCATTACGTGGGATGGGCGGACATCCGCCCATCCCATGAACACTCAGCTAGCGGCTTTTGCCTTCGGATCCGGCTTTGCCGCCTTCGCCGGCTTGGCTTGCGCCGCTCCTTCCTTGCCCTTGCCGTTGACCACCAGCCCTGCCTCCGACAGCTTGACGGCCTTCTTGTCGCCCAGCCCCTTCACGCGCTGCTGCAGGTCGGGCCAATCCTTGAACTCGCCCTTGGCGCGCTCCGCCAGGATCGCCTTCGACATGCCCGGTCCCACGCCCTTCACCCCGTCGAGGGCCGCGGCGTCGGCCTTGTTGACGTCGACCTGGGCGAACGCGAAGCCGGCCGTGAAGGCCAGCGTGGCAAAGCAAAGCATCAGCTTCTTGATCATGTATTCCCTCCGTAGGTTGGTACGCTGGACGGCGGCGCCGTCCATCCACGCCCTAACGGCTCCCTCCCGCCGGCGTTGACGGCGAGGGTTTGACCAGGATCAGCCGGGGAACAGCTCCTCGCGGGTGACGGTCGCGGTGCCGAGCTTGCCGACCACGATGCCGCCGGCGCGGTTGGCGGTGGCCAGGGCCTCGGCCAGGGTCGCCCCCGTGCCCAGCATCGCGGCCAGGGTCGCGATCACGGTATCGCCCGCGCCCGAGACATCGAACACCTCGCGCGCATCGGCGTGCACGTGCAGCACCTCGTTGGCGCTGAACAGGCTCATGCCCTCTTCCGAACGCGTCAGCAGCAGCGCATCCAGCCCGAGTTCCTCGCGCAGGCGCTGCGCCTTCTCGGCCAGCTGTTCCTCGGTCTTCCAGCCGCCCACCACGCGCTGCAGCTCGGAGCGGTTCGGGGTCAGGATGGTGGCGCCGGTGTAGGGCGTGAAGTCGTCGCCCTTCGGATCGACCAGCACGATCTTGCCGGCCTCGCGCGCGGAGCGGATCATCTCGGCCACGTTGACCAGCGAGCCCTTGTTGTAGTCGGACAGGATCAGTACGTCGTAGTCGGGCAGCAAGGCCTTGAACTGGGTCAGCTTGTCGCGCAGGACGTTCTCGGTCGGGGCGTCCTCGAAATCGATGCGCACCATCTGCTGCTGGCGGCCGATGACGCGCAGCTTGATGATGGTCGAGATCGCCTCGTCGCGCTTCAGGTAGCTGTGGATGCTTGAATCGCGCAGCAGCTGCTCGACCTGGTCGCCCGCCTCGTCGTCGCCGACCACGCCCAGCAGGCCGGTATGCGCGCCCAGCGCGGCCGCGTTGCGCGCCACGTTGGCGGCGCCGCCGAGGCGTTCCTCGCGGCGCTCGATGCGCACCACCGGCACCGGCGCCTCGGGCGAGATGCGCGAGACGTCGCCGAACCAGTAGCGGTCGAGCATGACGTCGCCCACCACCAGCAGGCGCACGGTGGACAGTTGCGGGGCCGCCTGGTGGCGGTAGCTGTCTGCCGCCAGCAGGCGGCTCGGGATTGGAGTATTCATGGCGAGGACGTGGTTGCGTGCGCGGGCTTGCGTGCACCGGGCCGGTGGCCCGGCGGCGCATCAGTTCATGACGTTCAGTTCTTCGGTACGGCGCGGCGGATAGGTCTCCCAGCGGCTGCAGCCCGGGCACTGCCAGTAGAACTGGCGCGCCTTGAAGCCGCAATAGCTGCACTGGTAGCGCGCCAGCTTCTGGGTGTAGCGCTGCACCAGGTTCTTCACCATCGACAGCTCTTCCCAGACATGGGCCGGCGCATCCATCAGGCGCGCTTCCAGCAGCTTGTCCAGGCCCAGCAGGGTCGGATTGCGGCGCAGCTCCTCGATCACCAGCTGCTTGGCCGCGTCCACGCCGTCCAGCTCGATGACGGCCTTGAACACGACTTCGATCAGGTCGATCGACGACGCTTCGGCCAGGTAGGAACGCAGCAGGTTGACGCCTTCCTGCGGACGGCCGACCTTGCGGTAGCCATCCATCAGGCGGCCCGCCACCAGGGCCACGTGCGGCACGCTCTGCTGCTCGACGCGGCGCCAGGCCTTCAGCGCGCCTTCGGTGTCGCCCTGCGCCAGCAGCGCGTCGCCGTACAGGATGGTGGCGCGCACGCCGTTGCGGTCGGCCTGCAGCGCCTTTTCGAGCAGCGCCATGGCGTCGCTCGGGGCCAGGTGGACCAGCGCGTCCTGGGCCAGCTCGCAATAGAACTGGGCGATTTCCTTCTGGCGCGCGCCGGCGCCCGATTCCTGCAGGCCTTCGGCGGCGTCGATCGCGCGGCGCCATTCCTTCTCGCGCTGGTAGATCTCGAGCAGCGCGCGCCGCGCCTGCACCGCGAACGGGGTGTCGACCAGCAGGTTGAAGGTTTCCTCGGCGCGGTCCAGCAATCCGGCCTTCAGGTAGTCGATGCCCAGCTCGTACTGCGCGTGCGCCTTCTGCTCGGCCGGCAGGTCGGGCCTGGCCAGCAGGTTCTGGTGGACGCGGATCGCGCGCTCGGTCTCGCCGCGGCGGCGGAACAGGTTACCCAGCGCGAAGTGCATGTCGGCCGATTCCGGGTCCAGCTTGACGATCTCGATGAAGGAATCGATGGCCTTGTCGGGCTGGTCGTTGAGCAGGTGGTTCAGGCCCTTGAAGTAACCGCGCGGCAGGGTGCGCGATTCGGAGACGAGTTCATTGATGTCGACCCGCGCGGCGAGCCAGCCGAGGCCGAAAAAGAAGGGGATGCCAAGCAGCATCCAGAGTTCAAATTCCATGGATTCTTATTGTCGTGGTGGCGCCGTTCAGCGCGCCGGGTTGACGCTGTCGGGCGGCGGCGGTGCGTTACCGGTGCCGGCCGCGCTTTGCAGTGCCTGGATGGTGTTCTTGTGCTGCGAGGTCTGGCGGCGCTGGCGGAACAGGGCCGGCGTCAGCGCCAGGATGCCGAGCGCCGCGCCGGCCACGAAGAAGGCCAGCAGCATCAGCACGAGCGGACCGCGCAGTTCATAGTCGAGGAAGAAATGCAGGTCGACTTCCTGCGTGTTCTTCAGCGCGAAGCCGAAGAACAGGATGAACAGGATGACGCCGGCGATGGTCGAGACGAATTTCATCAGCAGGTTCCGCTGGTGGGTGGCATAAGGGCGAAGTGTCGCATATTCGCCATGATATTTCAAAATGGCTGGGGTTGCTCTGCGGGAGGTGCGCTATTTCACGCACAGTAAGCACGAAAAAAAACGGCATCCTCACGGACGCCGTTTCTTGCCTGCTCCTGGCAGACGACCCTGACAACTCAGTCGTTAATGATCGGTTGCCCGACCATCGCGTCCACCCGCTCGCGCAACTGCTTGCCCGGCTTGAAGTGGGGCACCCGTTTTTCGGGCACCATCACCTTGTCGCCGGACTTCGGATTGCGTCCGATGCGCGGGGGCCGGCTGTTCAGCGCGAAGCTGCCGAAACCACGGATCTCGATGCGCTGCCCGGTCGCCAGGGCGTTGGTCATCGCATCGAGGATGGTCTTGACTGCAAACTCCGCATCCTTCGCCACCAGCTGCGAATAACGCTCAGCCAGTCGGTTGATCAGCTCGGACTTGGTCATCTGGTCGCCTCAGGAAAAGGATTAGCCCTTGTTGTCGAACTTGGCCTTCAGCAGTGCGCCCAGGCTGGTGGTGCCCGATGCTGCGCTGTTGTCGGATTGCAGTTTCTGCATGGCTTCGTGGGTATCAGCGCTGTCTTTCGCCTTGATCGACAGCTGGATGCTGCGAGCCTTGCGATCGATGTTGATGACCAGTGCCTCGACCTTGTCGCCCACTTTCAGGTGGGTGCCAGCGTCTTCCACGCGGTCACGCGAGATTTCCGAAGCGCGCAGGTAGCCTTCGACTTCTTCGGTCAGGCCGATCACGGCGCCTTTCGGCTCAACCGATTTCACGGTGCCGGTGACCAGCGAACCCTTGTCGTTCAGCGACGCGAAGGTGTTGAACGGGTCGCCTTCCAGCTGCTTCACGCCCAGCGAGACACGCTCGCGCTCGACGTCGATCGCCAGCACGACGGCTTCCAGCTCGTCGCCCTTCTTGAAGCGACGCACGGCTTCTTCGCCGGCTTCGGTCCAGGACAGGTCCGACAGGTGCACCAGGCCGTCGATGTTGCCCGGCAGGCCGATGAACACGCCGAAGTCGGTGATCGACTTGATCGAACCCTTGACCTTGTCGCCCTTCTTGTGGGTCATGCCGAAGTCGTCCCAAGGATTGGCCTTGCACTGCTTCATGCCCAGCGAGATACGGCGACGCTCTTCGTCGATCTCGAGAACCATGACTTCGACTTCGTCGCCCAGCTGGACAACCTTGTTCGGAGCCACGTTCTTGTTGGTCCAGTCCATTTCCGAGACGTGCACCAGGCCTTCGATGCCCTGCTCGACTTCCACGAACGCGCCGTAGTCGGTCAGGTTGGTGACCTTGCCGAACAGGCGGGTGCCTTGCGGGTAGCGACGCGACAGACCGGTCCACGGATCGTCGCCCAGCTGCTTGACGCCCAGCGAGACGCGGTTCTTTTCCTGATCGTACTTGAGGACCTTGGCGGTGATCTCCTGGCCAACCGACAGGACTTCCGACGGGTGACGCACGCGACGCCATGCCAGGTCGGTGATGTGCAGCAGGCCGTCGATGCCGCCCAGGTCGACGAACGCACCGTAGTCGGTGATGTTCTTGACGACGCCGGTGACGACGGTGCCTTCCTTCAGCGTTTCCATCAGCTTCGCACGCTCTTCGCCCATCGATGCTTCGATGACGGCGCGACGCGACAGCACGACGTTGTTACGCTTGCGGTCCAGCTTGATAACCTTGAATTCGAGGGTCTTGCCTTCGAACGGGGTGGTGTCCTTGACCGGACGGGTGTCGACCAGCGAACCCGGCAGGAATGCGCGGATGCCGTTGGTCAGGACGGTCAGGCCGCCTTTGACTTTACCGTTCACGGTACCGGTGACGATTTCACCGGATTCCATTGCTTTTTCCAGAGCCAGCCACGATGCCAGGCGCTTCGCCTTGTCGCGCGACAGGATGGTGTCGCCGAAGCCGTTCTCCAGCGATTCGATCGCCACGGAAACGAAGTCGCCTACTTTGACTTCCAGTTCGCCCTGGTCGTTCTTGAATTCGTCGATAGGGATGAAAGCTTCCGATTTCAGGCCGGCGTTGACGATCACGAAGTTGTGATCCAGGCGCACGACTTCAGCCGAAATGACTTCGCCCGAGCGCATATCTTGACGCGACAGCGATTCCTCGAAGAGGGCTGCGAAGCTTTCCATGCCGGTTACTTCGGTAGTTGCAGTAGACATAAAAGAGTTTATTTCATGTTAGCCAGCAGGCCGTCGATATTGCGGACTGAACTGGGTTAGGTTGAAACACGCCTGCGACAGCGGAATGCCGCTGCAGGCACCAAAGGATGACGGTTCCGACACCGCTACCCTCGATACAGGGAAGCAATCTCGAGACCGTCACCCCCGCGAAGGCGGGGATCCCGGTTTGCTTGCGATCACGCGGCGATGACTCGAGCCAACAATGACGCACCGAACCTGGATGTCCGCCTGCGCGGGAATGACGTTGCGAGGTCAACGAACGAAAGCCGGTCAAGCTGCTGACAGGCTACCCGACGCAGACCACACGCCATTCAAAGTCTTGTTTTATGTATGCGCATACCACTGGAGCACCTGTTCGATCGCCTCGGCGGCGTTCATGTCGGAGGTATCCAGGATGTGCGCATCCTCTGCCGGGACCAGCGGGGCGACGGCGCGGTTGGTATCGCGTGCGTCGCGGGACTGCAAATCCGCCAGCAGATCGTCCATATTAGCAGAAAATCCTTTGTCAATCAATTGCTTATACCGGCGCTGCGCGCGCGCCTCAACACTTGCCGTAAGAAACACTTTTAACTTGGCCCCAGGGAAGATGACCGTGCCCATGTCGCGGCCGTCGGCGACCAGTCCCGGCGCCTCGCGGAAGCCCAGCTGGAGCGAGAACAGGGCCTGGCGCACGGTCGGCAGCGCGGCGATCTTCGATGCCATATTGCCCACCTCCTCCGCCCGGATCGCATGCGTGACGTTCTCGGTGGCGAGGAAGATATCGCCGCCGACAAAGCGCGCCGGCAGGTGCTCGGCCAGCTTGGCGATGCCGTGTTCGTCGCGCAGCTCGGTCCCGCGGCGCATCGCCTGCAGCGCCGTCAGGCGGTACAGCGCGCCCGAGTCGAGCAGGTGAAAGCTCAGCCGTTCGGCCACCTTGGCTGCCACCGTGCCCTTGCCGGAAGCGGTAGGGCCGTCGATGGTGATCACTGGAACGTTGGAGTGGGGCATAGGTCGTCGATTGGACGCGGGCGGCGACGTGGTCAGGCCGTCCGCTTGGTTAAAAAAGTTCGTTGCGGGCGATGCCGGCGAAGGCCTCGAAGTAGTCCGGGAAGGTCTTCGCCACGCATTTCGGGTCGTTGATGCGCATCGCGTTGCCGCGCCGCGCCTCGCCGTCGAGCGAGGCCAGCGAGAAGCACATGGCCATCCGGTGGTCGTCGTAGGTGTCGATGGTGGCCGGCTTGAGCTGCTCGGGCGGCGTGATGCGCAGGTAATCCGGGCCCTCTTCCACCTCGGCGCCGACCTTGCGCAGCTCGGTCGCCATGGCGGCCAGGCGGTCGGTTTCCTTGACGCGCCAGCTGGCGATGTTGCGCAGGGTGCTGGGGCCGTCGGCGTACAGCGCGGCCACCGCGATCGTCATCGCCGCGTCGGGGATATGGTTGAAATCGGCGTCGATGGCCTTCAGCACGCCGTTCGAGCGCGCCTCGATCCAGTTCTCGCCGCGCGTGATGATGGCGCCCATGCGCTCGAGCGCGTCGGCGAAGCGCACGTCGCCCTGGATGCTGTTCTCCCCCACTCCTTCGACCCGCACCGGGCCGCCGGCGATCGCGCCCGCCGCCAGGAAGTAGGAGGCCGACGAGGCGTCGCCCTCGACGTGGATGGTGCCCGGGCTGCGGTAGTGCTGGCCCGGATGCACGGTGAACGACTGCCAGCCGTTCTGCTCGACCGTCACGCCGAAGCGGCGCATCAGGTTCAGGGTGATCTCGATGTAGGGCTTGGAAATCAGCTCGCCCACCACGTCGATCGCCACCGCGTGGTCCTTGGCCATCAGCGGCGCGGCCATCAGGAGCGCGGTCAGGAACTGGCTCGACACGTTGCCGCGCACGGCGATGCGGCTGGCATGGATGTGGCCGCGGCGGATGCGCAGCGGCGGGAAGCCCTGCTCGCCCGTGTACTCGATCTGGGCGCCGACCGCGTTCAGCGCGTCGACCAGGTCGCCGATCGGGCGCTCGTGCATGCGCGCCACGCCATGCAGGGTGTAGTCGCCGCCGATCACGGCCAGCGCGGCCGTCAGCGGACGGATCGCGGTGCCGGCATTGCCCATGAACAGGTCGGCCTGGTGCACCGGCAGCACGCCGCCGTTGCCGTGGACGATCACGGTGCGCTCATCCACTTCGTCCCACTTGATGCCCAGCGAGCGCAGCGCGCCCAGCATCACCATGGTGTCGTCGGAGGCCAGCAGGTCGTGGATCGTGGTCGGGCCCTCCGCCAGCGCGGCCAGCAGCAGGGTGCGGTTCGAGATGCTCTTGGAGCCCGGCAGGCGCACCGTCCCCTCGGTGCGGAGCACCGGCTCGAGATCGATGTGCTGCGGATAATGTTTTTGCTGCGTCATTTGCAATCCTGGTTAAGCGGCGGTGGCGGGGATCCGGCTTCGATCGCCTCGATCCACTCGCGCCGCGCGCGCTGGGCATTGGCGTAGACGGCTTCCAGTCCGGCGCCGTCGGCAGCGGCCAGCCTGGCGCGCAAGGTAGTCAATTGTGCCAGATATGCATCCAGCTCGGTAAGCAGCGCCGCCCGGTTGGCCAGGCTGATGTCGCGCCACATCTCGGGCGAGGAGCCGGCGATCCGGGTGAAGTCGCGGAAACCGCTGGCGGCGTACTGGAACAGCAGGTCGGCGTGCGGCTTGGCGGCGATGTCGTCCACCAGCGCGTAGGCCAGCAGGTGCGGCAGGTGGCTGACGGCCGCGAACACGCGGTCGTGGTCTTCCGGGCTCAGGGTATGGATCAGCGCCCCGCAGGCGCGCCAGGCGTCCGCCACCCGCGCCACGTCAGCCGCGGCGTTTTCCGGCAGCGGCGCCAGCACCACCTTCTTGTTGCGGTACAGGCCGGGCATGGCGGCATCCGGACCGTTCGATTCGCTGCCGGCGATCGGGTGGCCCGGCACGAACTGGGCCACCTTCCCTCCGAGCGCGGCGCGGGCCGCAGCCACCACGTCGCACTTGGTGCTGCCGGCATCCGTCACGACGGTGCCCTGCTCCAGCCAGGGCAGCAGGCCTTCCAGGATGCGGCCGGTCTGGGCCACCGGCGCGGCCAGCAGCACCAGGTCGGCGCCCTGCAGGGCTTCCTGGCAGGACGCGGCGATCGCGTCGACGATGCCCAGCTCGAGCGCCCGCGCCATGGTGCGCGGATCGCGGCCGATGCCGACCACCTGGCGCACGGCTCCGGCGTGCTTCAGGCCCAGGGCGAACGAGCCGCCGATCAGGCCGACGCCGATGATGACGACCTTGTTCAGCATCAGCCCAGCGCCCGCTTGAGCGCCGCGATGAAGGCCGCGTTCTCTTCCGGCAGGCCGATCGAGATGCGCAGCCACTGCGGCAGGCCGTAGTTGCCGACCGGGCGCACGATCACGCCCTGCTTCAGCAGCGCCAGGTTGACGCGCGCGCCCGCCTGGTCGTCGTCGCCGACCCTGACCAGCACGAAGTTGCCGAACGAAGGCACGTACTGCAGGCCCAGTTCGTCGAAGGCGGCGGTCAGCTGCCGGTAGCCTTCGGCGTTGTTGCGGGCGCCCTTTTCCAGGAATTCCTTGTCGTTCAGCGCGGCGATCGCGGCCGCCTGGGCCAGCGAATTGACGTTGAAGGGCTGGCGGACGCGGTTCATCAGGTCGGTCACTTCCGGCTGCGCGATCGCGAAACCGACGCGCAGACCGGCCAGGCCGTAGGCCTTGGAGAAGGTGCGCGAGACGATCAGGTTGCGGTGCTTGCGCACCCACTGGCTCGATTCGAACTGGTGTTCCGGCGCCAGGTATTCGTTGTAGGCCTCGTCCAGCACCACGATCACGTGTTCCGGCACTTTCTGCAGGAAGGCCTCGATCTGCGCGGCCGGGATGAAGGTGCCGGTCGGGTTGTTCGGGTTGGCGATGAACACCAGGCGGGTGTCGGCGTCGATGGCGGCGGCCATCGCCTCCAGGTCGTGGCCGTGGTCGACCGCCGGCACCACGATCGCGCGTGCGCCCAGGCCCTGGGTGGCCAGCGCATAGACCGCGAACGAGTACTGCGAATACACCACCGCCTCGCCCTTCTGGACGAAGGCCTTGGCGGCGATCTCCAGGATGTCGTTGCTGCCGTTGCCCAGGGTGATCCATTCGGCCGGCACGTCGTAGCGCGCCGCCAGCGCGGCCTTCAGCTCGAAGCCGTTGGCGTCGGGGTAGCGGCCCAGGTCGGCGGCGGCCGCCGCCATCGCCTGGCGGCTCGATTCCGGCAGGCCGAACGGGTTCTCGTTGGACGCGAGCTTGACGATGGCCGCTTCGTCGAGCCCGAACTCGCGGGCGACTTCGGCGATGGGCTTGCCGGCCTGGTAGGGGGCGATGGCGCGAACGTATTCTGGTCCGAATTTCGACATGTGATTCTCTCTGTGGCTATATTTAAAGGCTTTGCGGGTAGGAACCCAGCACCTTGAAGAAAGCGGCGTTGTCTTTCAGCTCCTCGAGCGCGCGCGCGACCGCCGCGTCATGCACATGCCCCTCGATATCGACGTAGAAGTAGTATTCCCAGGTGCCGATGCGCGCCGGGCGCGACTCGAAGCGGGTCATCGACACGTCGTGCCTGGCCAGCGGCGCCAGCAGGTTGTAGACGGCGCCCGCCTTGTTCGGCACGGCCAGCACCAGCGCGGTGTGGTCGCGGCCCGAAGGCCCGGTCTGGTGGTGGCCGATGACGACGAAGCGGGTGCGGTTGTGCGGATCGTCCTGGATGTGCGCCTGCACCACGCCGAGCTGGTACTGCTCGCCCGCCATCTCGCTGGCGATCGCCGCGACCGTCGGGTCCTGGCTGGCCAGCACGGCCGCCTCGGCGTTCGAGGCCACGGCGCGCCGCTCGATCTTCGGGTGATGCTGGTTGAGCCAGGCCTGGCACTGGGCCAGCGCCTGCGAGTGGGCGCACACCACGGTGACGCCGTCCATCGAACCGGTTTTCGTCATCAGGCTGTGGTGGACCGCGATCGACACTTCGCCGCTGATGCTGGTCGTGGTGGCGAGCAGCAGGTCGAGGGTGCGGTTGATCGCGCCTTCGGACGAGTTCTCGACCGGGACCACGCCGAAGTCGGCGGTGCCGGCCTCGGTGGCGCGGAACACCTCGTCGATCGACACGCACGGCAGGGTCTCGATGGCGCTGCCGAACTGCTGGAACACGGCCTGCTCGCTGAAGGTGCCCGACGGCCCGAGATAGGCGACCGTGACGCGCTTTTCCAGCGCGCGGCAGGACGACATGATCTCGCGGAAGATGGTCTGGACGTCGCGGTCCTTGAGCGGGCCCGGGTTGCGCTCGGCCACGCCGCGCAGCACCTGGGCTTCGCGTTCGGGGCGGAACACCGGCGCATTGGTCTCGGCCTTCACGTGGCCGACCTGTTCCGCAACCTGGCCGCGGCGGCTCAGGAGTTCGAGGATTTGCGCATCGATCGCATCGATCTGTTCGCGCAGGGGTTTGAGTTTGTCTGTCATCGTTATGCTAATCAAGGTCGATTTGTTCGCGCGTGCGTTGGACGCGTGGGGGAAATCAGTCCAGCGAACTGATTTCCGAGCTGCCCACGCGTTCAGCCGGCGTTCGTGTCACACGGACGCGATCAACGTCCGGCGAACTCGTTCAAATAATCGACGAGTGCCTGCACACCCTCGATCGGCATCGCGTTGTAGATCGATGCCCGCATGCCGCCGACGGACTTGTGGCCCTTCAGTTGCAGCAGCCCGCGCGCCTTCGCGCCGGCCAGGAATTTCTCGTTCAGGGATTCGTCGCGCAGGTAGAACGGCACGTTCATGCGCGAACGGTACGCGGGCGCCACGCGATTGCTGTAGAAATCGTCGGCGTCCAGCGCCTGGTACAGCAGGCGCGCTTTTTCGATATTGCGCTGTTCCATCGCCGCGATCCCGCCCTGCTTCTTGAGCCAGGCGAACACCAGCCCCGCGATGTAGATCGCGTAGGTCGGCGGCGTATTGAACATCGAGTCGTGCTCGGCCACGGTCTTCCAGTGGAAGGCCGACGGGCAGGCCGGGAGCGCGTGGTCGAGCAGGTCGTCGCGCACGATCACCAGGGTCAGGCCGGCCGGGCCGATGTTCTTCTGCGCGCCGGCGAAGATCACGCCGTACTTCGACACGTCGATGTTGCGCGACAGGATGTGCGAGGACATGTCGGCCACCAGCGGCACGTCCGGGTCGATCGCGGGCGCGAAGTCGTACTCGACGCCGTCGATGGTCTCGTTGGTGCAGATGTGGAGGTAGGCCGCGTCCTTGCTGAGCTTCCAGGATTCCTGCGGCGGCACCGAAGTGAAGCCGTTCGCTTCGCTCGATGCGGCCACGTTGACGCGCGCATAGCGCGCGCCTTCCTTGATCGACTTGCCCGACCACGAGCCGGTATGGATGTAGTCGATGGTGGCCGGCTGGGGGCGGCGGCCGGCCAGGTTCAGCGGGATCACCGCGTTCTGGCCCAGGCCCCCGCCCTGCTGGAACAGGATCTTGTAGTTGGACGGGATCGCCAGCAGTTCGCGCAGGTCGGCGACCGCCTGCTTGTGGATGGAGATGAATTCCGGACCGCGGTGGCTCATCTCCATGACCGACATGCCGCTGCCGTGCCAGTCGAGCATCTCGTCGGCGGCCTGCTGCAGCACTTCCCTGGGCAGTACGGCCGGACCGGCGGAGAAATTGAAGATCTTGGTCATGCGGTCCTTTCGAGGGCGGTTAAGGTTGTTGTGCGTCTTTCATGACGTCCTGCATCAGCTTGCCGAGCCGCGGCGTGACGAGCTTCTGGCTCAGCGCCATGCTTTCGGCCGACAGCTTCGGCATCGTCGCCATCATCTTGCGGCCCAGTGGCGTGCCGTAGAAGGCCGTCAGCTCCCGGATCTCGGCGGTGGTGAAATGCTTCGCGTACAGCGGCACCATCTCGGCGAGCATCTCGTCGACCAGGGCCGGATCGCGGAACACCCGGCTCACCGCCTGGGCGACGCCGGGGAGCATCTTCTCGGCCCTGGCCAGCGCTTCCTGCTTCTTCGCGGGGCTCAGGGTCGGATCGGCCTCGATCACGCCGACCACCTGCGCGCGCATCACCGCCGGCATCGTCTTTTCCATCTCGACGAAGGACGAGGCCATCATCTGGCGCACCTGCATGGCGTCCAGCATGGCCTTGACGGCTTCGGTGGCCTGAGGATCGGCAGGCGCGGCGGCGGCCAGCGAAGGCAGGCCGGCGAAGGCGGCGGCGGCGGTCAGGGCGGCGAAGAGCTTTTTCATCGATATTTCCAGGCGGGTGGAATGAGCCGGTGGGACATCAAGCGCCGCCGGCCTGGCTGGGCCGGCGGCGTGGCGGCGGAATTACTCCGGCGCCGGCTCCAGCTCGACTTCCTCGAGGTCGGTCTCGACGATGCGCTGCAGGCCGGACAGCTTGGTGCCATCCTCGACCGCGATCAGGGTCACGCCCTGGGTCGCACGGCCCATCTCGCGGATCTCGGCCACGCGGGTGCGGATCAGCACGCCGCCGGTCGTGATCAGCATGATCTCGTCGGTCTCGTCGACCAGGGTCGCGGCCACCACCTTGCCATTGCGCTCGGTGGTCTGGATCGCGATCATGCCCTTGGTGCCGCGGCCATGGCGGGTGTATTCAAGGATCGGGGTGCGCTTGCCGTAGCCGTTCTCGGTCGCGGTCAGCACCGTCTGCTGCTCGTTCTCGGCCACCAGCAGGGCGATGACCTGCTGGCCCTCTTCCAGGTTCATGCCGCGCACGCCGCGCGCCGTGCGGCCCATCGGGCGCACGTCGTTCTCGTCGAAGCGCACCGCCTTGCCGCCGTCGGAGAACAGCATCACGTCGTGCTTGCCGTCGGTCAGGGCGGCGCCCACCAGCACGTCGCCCTCGTCCAGGTCGACCGCGATGATGCCGGCCTTGCGCGGGTTGCTGAAGTCGCGCAGCGGGGTCTTCTTGACCGTGCCCAGCGAGGTCGCCATGAAGACGTAGTGGTCTTCGGGGAAGGTGCGGTTCTCGCCCGACAGCGGCAGCACCACGGTGATCTTCTCGTTGTCCTGCAGCGGGAACATGTTGACGATCGGCTTGCCGCGCGAGTTGCGCGAGCCCTGCGGCACTTCCCACACCTTCAGCCAGTACATCCGGCCGCGGTTCGAGAAGCACAGGATGTAGTCGTGGGTGTTGGCGATGAACAGCTGGTCGATCCAGTCGTCTTCCTTGGTCGCCATCGCCTGCTTGCCGCGGCCGCCGCGCTTCTGGGCGCGGTATTCGGACACCGGCTGGGCCTTCATGTAGCCCGAGTGCGACAGGGTCACCACCATGTCCTGCGGGGTGATCAGGTCTTCGGTCTCGAGGTCGCTGGCGTTGTGCTCGATGGTCGAACGGCGGGTGTCCTTGCCGTTCACGACGTACTCGAGCCGGATCGCATCCATTTCATCGACGATGATGGTGGTCACGCGCTCCGGGCGCGCCAGGATGTCGAGCAGGTCGGCGATGTGGGCCATCACTTCCTTGTACTCGTTGACGATCTTGTCCTGCTCCAGGCCGGTCAGGCGCTGCAGGCGCATCTGCAGGATTTCCTGGGCCTGCTCGTCGGACAGCTTGTACAGGCCGGTCGACTGCATGCCGTAGTGCTTCGGCAGGTGCTCCGGACGGAAGGCTTCGATGCCGCCCGCCGCGCCGGTCTCGGTGCGGCTGAGCATCTCGCGCACCAGGGACGAATCCCAGGAACGCGCCATCAGCTCGGTCTTCGCGACCGGCGGAGTCGGCGCGGCCTTGATGATCGCGATGAAATCGTCGATGTTGGCCAGCGCCACCGCCAGGCCTTCCAGCATGTGGCCGCGGTCGCGCGCCTTGCGCAGTTCGAACACGGTGCGGCGGGTGACGACCTCGCGGCGGTGCGAGAGGAAGCACTCCAGCATCTGCTTCAGGTTCAGCAGCTTCGGCTGGCCGTTGACCAGCGCCACCATGTTCATGCCGAAGGTGTCTTGCAGCTGGGTCTGCTTGTACAGGTTGTTCAGCACCACTTCCGGCACTTCACCGCGCTTGAGCTCGATGACCACGCGCATGCCCGACTTGTCGGACTCGTCGCGGATGTCGGAAATGCCTTCCAGCTTCTTGTCGCGCACGTTCTCGGCGATCCGCTCGAGCAGCGATTTCTTGTTGACCTGGTAGGGCAGCTCGTCGACGATGATCGCGGTGCGGCCGCCATCCTTGCCGTATTCCTCGAAGTGGGTCTTGGCGCGCATCACCACGCGGCCGCGGCCGGTGCGGTAGCCGTCGCGCACGCCCGAGACGCCGTAGATGATGCCGGCGGTCGGGAAGTCCGGCGCCGGGATCAGCTCGATCAGTTCGTCGATCGTGCATTCCGGGTTGCGCAGCACGTGCAGCGCGCCGTGCAGGATCTCGGACAGGTTGTGCGGCGGGATGTTGGTGGCCATGCCGACCGCGATGCCCGACGAACCATTGATCAGCAGGTTGGGAATGCGGGTCGGCAGGACGGTCGGTTCTTTTTCCTTGCCGTCGTAGTTCGGCTGGAAGTCGACCGTATCCTTGTCGATGTCGGCCAGGATCTCGCTCGCGATCTTGTCCAGGCGGCACTCGGTGTAACGCATCGCCGCGGCGCTGTCGCCGTCGATCGAACCGAAGTTGCCCTGTCCGTCCACCAGGGTGTAGCGCAGCGAGAAATCCTGGGCCATGCGGACCAGGGTGTCGTAGATCGACGCGTCGCCGTGCGGGTGGTACTTACCCATGGTGTCGCCGACCACGCGCGCACACTTCACGTACGGACGGTTGTGTACGTAATTGCTCTCGTGCATGGAGTACAGCACGCGACGATGCACCGGTTTCAGGCCGTCACGCACATCCGGCAGGGCTCGGCCCACGATCACGCTCATGGCGTAATCGAGGTAGCTCTTGCGCATCTCTTCTTCGAGGGAAATGGGGACTGTTTCTTTTGCGAATTGATCCATTGGGCGGGTCGACTGCTCTTCAGGCTATGGTTATGAATTCCAACGGACGATTCTACCACGCGCGTCATAGCAGCAGCGCAATTCCGCAGACGGGCCCGGCTGGTGCGCTCCCGGGATCGGATGATGCCAAAATTCCAGCATTGTCGATGTCGGGCAATGCGCCTTGTTCGAATGTTGCGATAAAACAACGCTGAGGAAATAATGCTTGCTGTTTTTTGGGCGTGCTTCGTGCGATTTTGGTGCATATGGCAAAATGGCCAGGAAGTTAATTGCTCGTTTCACAATGCGAAACGGACTGCGCGGCCTCCATGTTAGTATCCTGTCTACATAGAGCCTGTCCGTCTCGACACGGAATCAACCGAAAGGAAAACAATATGAATAAACTGGCCACCCTCATGCTCGTCGCATTCGCCGCGATCGCGGGCAATGCGGCTGCACAAAGCGCGCCGCCCTATGCCCCACTGACCACCGACATCCAGACCGCCAAGCCCTACGGCGCCTATGTGCAGGACAGCCGCGGCGTGACTACTCGCAATCCTTTCGGCCTGTGCTGGCGTACCGGTTACTGGACCCCGGCCGACGCGGCGCCGGGCTGCGATGCGCCGCTCTGCGTGCCGCCCGAGAAGCTCGAGAACGGCAAGTGCGTCGCACCGCCGCCGCCTCCGCCGCCGCCGGCTCCGGAAGCCGTCGCCCCGGTCGTGGTCGCGCCGGTCCCGACCTCGGAAAAGGTGAGCTACTCGGCTGACGCCTTCTTCGACTTCGACAAGGCCGTGCTGAAGCCTGCGGGCAAGGCATCGCTGGACGAGCTGGCCTCGAAGCTGGGCGACATGAACCTGGAAGTGATCATCGCCGTCGGCCACACCGACTCGGTCGGCACCGACGCCTACAACCAGAAGCTGTCGGTCCGCCGCGCCGAAGCCGTCAAGTCCTACCTGAAGGGCAAGGGCCTGGAAGAAAACCGCATCTACACCGAAGGCAAGGGCGAGAAGCAGCCTGAAGCGGACAACAAGTCCGCCGCCGGCCGCGCCAAGAACCGTCGCGTGGAAATCGAAGTCGTCGGTACCCGTACCGTCAACAAATAAGCGGCAGTCCCTGCCCGCGACCCCGCTTCGGCGGGGTTTTTTTTCGTTCGTGCGCCGTTCGCGCCGAATAAGCGGCAGCCTATCCTTGCGGCCGCCCGCTTCCCCCGCGAAGGCGGGAACAGCCGGGTTCTCTTGAACAAGGCAACGACATTTTTCCTACCGTACACCCTTTACGTCCGATCATTTCCGTTATTATTCCGAGCTATGACGACCAATGCAGACCCCTTAGAAATCCAGAAATTCAGCGAACTGGCCCACCGCTGGTGGGATCCGACCTCGGAATTCCGTCCGCTGCATGAAATCAACCCACTGCGCCTGGAGTGGATCAACGCGCGCGCCCCGCTGCTGGGCAAGAACGTGATCGACATCGGCTGCGGCGGCGGCGTGCTGTCCGAATCCATGGCGCGCAAGGGCGCGCGGGTGACCGGCATCGACCTGTCGAAGAAGGCGCTGAAGGTCGCCGACCTGCACAGCCTGGAATCGGGCGTCGAGGTGCGCTACAAGCTGATCGCGGCCGAAGAGATGGCGGTGCAGGAAGCCGGCCAGTTCGACGTGGTGACCTGCATGGAGATGCTGGAGCACGTTCCCGACCCGGCCTCGATCGTCCAGGCGGCGGCCGACCTGGTCAAGCCGGGCGGCCACGTGTTCTTCTCGACCCTGAACCGCAATCCGAAGTCCTACCTGTTCGCCGTGATCGGCGCCGAGTACATCCTGCGCATGCTCCCGCGCGGCACCCACGACTACGGCAAGTTCATCACCCCGGCCGAACTGTCGCACTACGTGCGCCAGGCCGGCCTGCAGGTCGACGGGATGAAGGGCCTGACCTACAATCCGCTCACCAAGATCTACTCGCTCAACAACGACACCGATGTGAACTACATGGTGGCGTGCAGCAAACCGCTTTGAATGCCATGACCTTCCCTACCATGATGCCGGCACCGCGTGCCATCCTGTTCGACCTCGACGGCACGCTGGCCGACACCGCGCCCGACCTGGCCGCCGCCGTCAACTGGCTGCGCACCCAGCGCGGCCTGGAGCCGACGCCCTATGAAGTGCTGCGACCGACCGCGTCCGCCGGCGCGCGCGGCATGATCGGCGCCGCCTTCGGCCTGGCGCCGGGCGACGAAGGCTACGAGGAACTGCGCCTGCAGTGGTTCGACCGCTACCAGTCGGCGATGTCCGACCTCACCACCCTGTTCGAGGGCGTGGCCGAACTGTTGCTGGAGATCGAACAGGCCGGCATGGCCTGGGGCATCGTCACCAACAAGCCGGCGCGCTTCACCGATCCGCTGCTGCCGCAGATCGGCCTGGCGCACGCGGGCTGCATCGTGTCCGGCGACACCACGGGCTTTTCCAAGCCCCACCCCGCCCCGCTGCTGGAAGGCGCGCGCCGCCTCGGGCTCGCGCCCGAGCACTGCTGGTACGTGGGCGACGACCTGCGCGACATCGAAGCCGGCCGCGCGGCCGGCATGGTGACGGTCGCCTGCGCCTGGGGCTATTGCGGCGCCATCGAGCCCTCGACCTGGGGCGCGGACTACCTGCTCGACACCCCGAGCCACCTGCTGGAAACGCTGCGCGCGATCGGCGAGGCGGCCCGCCAGGCCGCGGCCTGAGCCCGGCGCTTACACATCCTTACGATTGATACAGGCCATCGTCTATCCCTGAGTCGGGCCTGCCATTAATCTACTCCCATACGACAACACAACGTCTCACGGGAGCAGAAAAAATGGAAACGACGCAGACCCTCAACCGCATCCACCCGCTGATGGCAGCCGCCGCCGCCTCGGTGATCATCGTCAGCCTGACCGGCGCCGCCGCGATCACCGGTCTGCTGCCCTCGTCGAAGAGCGCGCCTGAGCCGCAAGCCGCCGCGCTGGCGGCCGCCTCGCCCTACGGCGTGCAGGCCGGCGTGACCGCGCCGAACGGCGCCCAGCTCGCCCTGGCGCCGGGCCAGGTGGCGATGCCGCTGGCCGCCGCGCCGGGCGCGCCGCAGATGGCGCCGGCGATGGTCGCCGCCCAGCCGGTCCTGGCCGCGTATGCGCAGCCGCAGGCCCAGCAGCTGGTGCAGGCGCAGCCGCAGCCGCAGCCGCAACCGACGGTGATCATCAAGGAAAAGCCGGTCGTGAAGGTGATCGAGAAGACCCGTGTGGTGCACGCCGCGCCGAAGCCGGCCAGCCATGACGAGCCGCGCTACCAGCCGGCGCCTGCTCCGGCGCCCGCACCGGCCCAGCCGAACTATGTCGGCATCGGCACCGGCGCCGTGATCGGCGGCCTGATCGGCAACCAGATCGGCGGCGGCAGCGGCAAGAAGCTGGCCACGGTCGCCGGCGTGATCGGCGGCGGCATCATCGGCAACGAAATCGCCAACCGCAACCGTTAAGACGAGCCCCCTCCTCGTCGGAAGCCGCAGGCCGTTCAGCCTGCGGCTTTTTTTCTGAATACGCCGACGATGATGTCGCTCGGGAACATGCGCAGCACCGGAATGGCGCACAGGATGGCGGCGTACTGGACGTACAGCGAGACCAGCGGCACATTGCCGGCGCAGCGCAGGCGCTCCAGCAGGCCCTTGGCGCGCAGGGCCGGCAGTTCGGCGGCCTCGACCAGTTCGAAGCCCTGCCCCGCGACCAGCCGGCGCAGGTTGCTCGGATTGAAGTAGTGCACGTGCGGCGACGGCAGGTCTTTCTGCCACAGGCGGTCGAACGGCGCCTTCCAGCCGAGCCGCGCGACCAGCTTGGACAGGCGGTAGAAGAAACCGCTGCTGCTCGGCAGGTTGAGGATCAGGATGCCGCCGCTGTCGAGACGCTCGTGGCAGGCGCCGAGGGCGGAGCGGATATCCGGGATGTGCTCGATGACGTCGTTGAACACGATGACATCGAAGCGCTCCCCGTCGGCCAGCACGTCCGGGAAATAGCCCGATCGAACAGGCAGGCCGCGCGCGGCGGCGCGTCCCCCGACCACGGCATCCGGCTCCACGCCCAGCACCTCGAACTGTTCGCGCGCCGTTTCCAGGAACCAGCCATGGGCGCTGCCAACGTCGAGCAGGCGGCGGCCTGCCGGGGGCGCATGCTTCCGGGCGTACTGGACGATGACGCGGAAATTCTCCAGCCGCAGCGCCTTGAGGCCGGCTTCGCGCTCGGCTTCGTTGACTTCGGGTCCCGTGTGGGCATTGATCGCGTCGGTCAGCGCGGCGCTTTCATAGCTGCATACGGGACAGGTCGCATGCCATCCTTCGAGGCCTGCGACCTTGGTGTTGCCACATACGATACACGCCATATCGGGTTGCTTTCGTTGCGTCATGATCGCAATAGAATATTGCATTTTGGCCAAGTATTGTGGCTTTTTTTGGGGCTTGCGGATTAAGCTTGCTCTAAGCGAAAGCGCTGTACTTCCCTTGCGCTTGGGGTACAATGACAGTTCTCTCGTTGGGGGCGACCTGGTTTCGACGTGGGTTGCAAAGCAGCGCAGGGCATACCGAGGGCTGGTTACCTCGTAAATACATCCAGAAATCAATAACTGCAAACGATAACTCGTACGCACTCGCAGCTTAATTGCTGCTAGCTCTACAACACCTCGCCCCTGGGGTGGCCGCAAGGCAGTAGAGTCATTTACAGGGGCTCGCAGTAGGCTGGGTTACTTAGTCGACTGTTAAATAATAGGTAACTCGCTTGTCCAAAGGGTGCACATCCCCGTTGTCCAGGTTAAATTAATTGATAGTGCTAAGTATGTAGAACTGTCTGTAGAGTGCTTGCGGACGCGGGTTCGATTCCCGCCGCCTCCACCACCGCATTCCAAAAAGCCGCTGATTCGTCAGCGGCTTTTTCATTTCCGCCTGACTCATTCCAAGCCCTTCCCACGGTGTCGGCCCACACCCCCGGCTCAATCCAGCAACAATTGATTGTTGTTTTTTCATCAATGTCATCATTCTGTCATGACAATAATGTAGGGCCTCTGTATATTAAATTTCTGAAAACATATATTTTGATTGTTCTATAACCATCATAGCTGGGTATCATGCTCGCCAGTGCGCAACCAAATATCGTAGCCGGTAAGAAAGCATCTTGCGCCACTCCCGTGATCGTCATGTATGCACTCGCGGCTGCCAGCGTACTGGCGGTCAAGTACAAGATCATGACCGACGGCGGCTACCGGATCGTGGCGCGCCTTGCGGGGCTGGACGAGCATGCGCTCGGCACCCTTTCCCGCCTACATTTCTTTGCCTTCGACCTGCTCGTGCTTGCCGCCATCGTGCCGGCGGCGCTGCTGCTGCTGCGGCTGCTCTGCGGGCGCGTCGCGGCGGCCCGCGCCAGCATGGCCTTGTCCCTGGCCTTGATCCTGGTGTCGTTCATGAACCTCCAGGCGCTGGGCGCGACCGGGAAGCTCCTGTCGCTCGACGATCTCGCGCCGATGTGGACCTGGGTCCGCGAACAGCCGGGCGCCTTGTTCGACTATGTCAGTCCGCGTTCGCTGGGACGCCTGGCCCTCCTTCTCCTGGTCGCCTGGGCCAGCTACTGGTTTCGCCATTCGCCCCTGCTCTCCATGGGCAGGCATATGGCGCTCCCGGCCACAGTCCTGTGCACCCTGCTGTCCGCGGCCGCCGTCTGCGGCATGGCGCTGGACAGGTCCCCGGTGACCTCCTTCCACGCCTCCACCACGCTCGAGATGCTGGGCGCACTCGTGGCGCCGGAACAGGAAGGCGTCGCGGGACCCGAACTCGCCCAGGCGTCGAGCCGGCTGAATTACCAGTGCGAGGAGGCCCGGCCGGCCAAGCCGCGGCGCCCGAATGTCGTGCTATTTATCATGGAGACGATCCCTTACGATCTGTTCACCTCGAAATACGCAAGCGGCCTGACGACCTTCAAGGAACTGGAAAAGTCGGCGTACGTATCTCATCGACACTATTCGACCTATCCGTTCACCAGCTATGCCCGCTTCTCGCTGTTCACCGGCCTGTACCCCTCGTTCCGGCTCGAGAAAACGCTGCCGCTGCAGGCGCATTACCCCTTCAAGAGCGCATTCAGGTCGCTGGTGGACGAAGGGTATGAGCTGAAGGTCTTCGATCCGATCACCAGGCGCTATCCCGTCGATGACTGGGTCGTGCACCAGCTCGGCGGCAAGGTCGTGAGCGCCGATCGCGGCGCGACCACGGCCGAGAAGGACGAGCGCGTCCTCTCCAGCCTGGTCGGCCACATCGCCCAGGCCGCGCAAGCCGCGACACCGTTCGTGTACGCCATCCTGCCCCAGATTTCGCACGGTCCCTGGCTGCCGGCCGGCGCCTCGAAACAAGACTTGTACCGCGAGGGCGCCTCCAGGCTGGGGAAGCTCGACAGCGACCTGGGCAGGATCGTCGACGCGCTGAAACGCGCCGGCGTCTACCAGGACACGGTCATCGTCGTCACCGCCGACCACGGCTTGCGAACCAGCAAGGAAGCCGGCTTCCTGTCGACCCAGGTGCTGAACAGCGTGTCCTACCACGTCCCCTTGATCATCCACGATCCACAACTGGGGAAGACGCATGCGCTACCCCACCCGACCACGCATCTGGATATCTCGCCGACACTGCACTGCCTGTATGCGCATGGACAGCGGGGTATCGAAACCCAGGGCATGTCGATGCTGTCGCCGAAGGCGCAGTCGCGGACCGTGCACTTCGGCGGCGCCTGGTACAGCGGCAGCGACGGGCTCTGGGACGGCCAGGCCTTCTACAGCTATAACCGGCAACTGGGCATGCTCTGGACCAGTCCGCGGTTCGATTTCAGCGACGCCCAGCCGCTGACGGCCGGGGTGACGAAGGCGGCGATCGTCGAACGCCTGCAGCGCCAGGAAGCACTGCAGCAGGCATTGCTGCAACGGCGTGCGAGCGCGCCGGGACTCGATACCGTATCGATCAATGCCACTTCCATGCAACAGCGTTGAGCCGCTATTCTTGCCTGGCAAGAAATGCTGAGGTAACATAACGGCGCCCTTGGGGAGTAGCCTGCTTCCGTTATGGAAGTTTTCGCATCAACATACTTGGCGTTCTACGCCATGGTGCGAAAGCCTTCTGGTTGGCAAGACCATTGGCATGTTTGCGCGACGATCGGGCCGCGCGGCATGCCTTTGTTCGTGCCCGATCGGAAAGCCACCATGACTCTCACCGCCATCATCATCCTCGCCCTCGCCATGTCCACCGACGCGTTCGCTGTCGCGATCGGGATGGGCGCCCGGCGCAACCATGTTCCCCTGCCTGAAGCCCTGCGCATCGGCCTGCTGTTCGGCCTGATCGAAGGCATCACGCCGGTCATCGGCTGGGCGCTCGGCAGCATGGCCGCCTCGTATGTGGCGGACTGGGATCACTGGATCGCTTTCGTCCTGCTGGGTGGCCTGGGCATCCGCATGATCATCGAAGGCAGCGGCGCACCCGACGACACCGAGGAAATCGCGAAGCGGCCGTTCTGGCTGCTGGTGCTGACGGGCTTTGCCACCAGCATCGATGCGCTGGTGGTCGGCGTCGGCCTGGCCTTCGCGGATTCGAGCATCGTCGCGCCCGCGGTCGCGATCGGCATCGCCACCCTGTCGATGGTCACGCTGGGCCTGCTGATCGGACGCCGCATCGGCGCGGTGGTCGGCAAGCGCGCCGAGATTTTCGGCGGACTGGTCCTGATCGCGGTCGGCTGCCTGACCCTGTGGGAGCACCTGCACTGAGCAGAATGGGCGGCCCGGCATGCCGGGCTGCCCGCCGACGATCTCAGGACGTCGGTCCCGGATCGCTCCCGACTCCCTCGATCGCCAGCAGTTCCTGCAGCAGTGCATTGTTAAAGGCTGGAATATCGTCCGGCTTGCGACTCGTGATGAGCTTGCCATCGACGACGACTTCCTCATCCGTCCATTCCGCACCCGCGTTGCACAGCTCGTCCTTCGCGCCCGGCCAGCTCGTCATATGTTTCGACTCGGCGATGCCGGCGTCGATCAGGGTCAGGGGTCCGTGGCAGATGGCCGCGATCGGCTTGTCCTCGTCGCCGAATGCCTTGATGAACTCGATCGCTTCCCTGCTCTTGCGTAGCTGGGCGGGATTGGTCTCGCCGCCCGGCAGCACCAGCGCAGCGAAATCGTTTGGCCGCGCATCGCTCACGTTCATCTCGACCCTGAACCTGTCACCCGGCGTGCCGTGGTTGACGCCCTGGACTTCCTCGCCAGCCCGCTTCGGAGACACGAGCGTCACCTTCGCCCCCTGCTGCTCGAGGAAGCCGCGCGGCCCCGTGTATTCCACTTGCTCCACACCATCGGTCATCAGCACCGCCACGCGCACGCCTTCCAATGCCCGACCACTGACCTGTTCCATATGACCTCCTCGAGTCGACCTGGTTTGTCCAGATCGATTGTAGGACTGCCGCCTGAGGCACGGCGCGCGCATGGCCAGCCTGGCGCGGCCGGTCAGCCGAGCAGGTAGCAGACATCGTCGCGGTCGCGCCGGTTGGCCCGGGTGCAGAGAAACCCGTCCCAGCCCAGGCGCGCCGTCCCGTCGAGGCTGACGCCGTCGACGTCGTCGCACCGCAGCACCAGCTGCAATTCGCGGCAGGGCAGGTCGAGCGCGAACCGGCCGAGCAGGGCCGCCAGCGCGCGCGCGCCGTCCGCGCCCGGCAGGAAGCGTTCGACGTCCCGGCTGCCGAGCGGGCCCAGCCGGATTCGGATGCCCAGCTCCGGCCGCAGCAGGCGCGCGCCCACGGTGGCGCCCTCGCCCAGCACACAATTGCCCAGCGCCAGGCGCGTGCGCTGTTCCGGCGCGAGCACATCCCAGCGCCCCGTGAACTGCTCGACGGCCACGGGAATGCCGAAGTAGGCGGCCAGCACGCCGGCCACCATGTGCCCGGGCACGACGCGGCTGCCCAGCTGCGCGGCGTAGCGCGCCAGGCAGGCCGGCGCGGGGGCGCCGGCGTCGCCGGTGCTGACGCCGGCGATCGCCAGCAGCAGCGGCAGCAGGCGGTCCTGGCCGTCCTCCGCGGGCAGGCGCACGCGGTACTTGCTCCAGGCGCGGTAGAACAGGGCCAGCTGGCGGCTCGAGAACATGTCGAGGAAGGCGCGTGGCCCCTCGTCCCCGGTCTCGGCCAGCCAGGCGGCAATCCGTTCGGTGTAGTGCAGCGGCAAGGCGCCGCTCACGCCGAGCAGCCCCATCAGCAATGGCTGGACCTCGAACCCGGCCAGCCCATCCGCTTCCGTCCCCGGGATGGGCACGATGTCTGCCAGCTCGCTCGCGGGAAAGCCCAGCGCCAGGCTGTTGCGGAAACGGATGGCGCCGCCCAAGGCGCGCTCGGGTGCGACGCCCTGGCGGCCGAGCCAGCGCACCAGCAGGTGCACGGCCTGGAAGAATTCGTAGCGCTGGGGCGCGCGCAGCAGATCCGCGATCACACCAGCGCCAGGCTGCCGTTGCGGGGCTCGCATCGCAGCAACTCCTTGTCGCCCTGGCCCGACACCAGCACCAGCCGGGTGAAGCTGTTCAGGTGCACGTACAGGCCGAAGAAGCGGCTGACCACCTGCGCGAACACGGCCAGGCTGCTGCCGGCGAAGGCGTCCTCATCCACCGTCATCCTGAGCTCCACGCCATGCACCAGGCTGGCGCCGTAGCGGTTGCGCAGCCATGCGGTGGCCGGCCTGGCGGCCAGGGCGGTGACGCCGGCGATCTGGCGCTGCGACGCGGCCGAGCGCGCCGGGTCGTAGAGCGCCAGGGTTTCGCGGAAGGCGTCGAGGTCGGCCAGCGAGCGCTGGTTCAGCGCCAGCTGCGTCACCAGGCGCCAGTGGGCGCCGCCGCGCTGGGAAAAGCGCAGCGGCGCCGACGGCCGGCGCAGGAGCCGGATCGGCAGGCCGTTGGTGGCGGTCTCGGTCGTCAGGTCGCCGCCGGGTGCGCCATGCTTGAGCGCGCAGGCATGCAGTCCGTTGCTGCAGGTCAGCCCGATCGACGCGACGCAGGCCTCGTCGCCGGCCAGCGACAGCTCGTCGTCGGTGAAGGCGATCTTCATGCGGTGGCGCCGGTCGCCGCGTTCGTCCCTGCGCGCGAACCAGTAGCGCCGGCCGGGTCCCCCGCCCTCCCCGTGGCGCAGGCCGTAATAGGGGCGGTACTCGATGCTGGACGCCCTGCCGTCGACGGACCTGAGCACGTGCACGCTGTCGATGCTGTAGACCTCGATGCCTTCCTCGTGCTTGCCGGGAACGACGTCGTACATGCTGGCGCGCTGCGTGATGCGCACCGGACTGGCCGGATGCCCGAACAGGTTCACCACCGGCGCGCAGCCGGGCGCGAGGTTGGCGCCGGAGAGCGCCTTGAGGATGCGCGCCTGGCCGGCATCGGCATGCATGCCGGTGAGGATGAAATGCAGGGTGAAGCGGTGCGCGCCCGCCGGCAGCGCCGCGGCCAGTTGGGCCAGGTCGATGTCGATGAAATGGAATTTGTCCGGGAACGCGAAATACTCGCTCAGCAGGCGGTAGGCCGGGTGCTCGTGCGGATGGCAGGGCGCCAGCGCTTCATCCGGCTCCAGCCCGCCCAGGGACAGCGGAAGACGGTCCAGGCGCCGCCACGGCTGCCCGGCCTCGGCCTCGAGCCAGGTGTCGGCCACCTGCAGGAACAGGCAGTCGAGCAGCGCGGCGCACAGCAGGCTGTCGCCGTCGACGTACAGGCGCAGGCGCGGCAGGCCCAGCTGGTGCAGCATGCGCGCCGGCATCGCGCTGTCCACGGTCACGCTGATGCGGCTGCCGGCCCGCGGCGGCAGGCGCACGCCGGGCGGGGCATGCGCCACCGGATCGAAGCAGGCCCGCGTGACCGCCAGCGGGGCGAGCGCCAGCGCGCTCGTGGTGCGGAAGCGGCACGGCGGCCCCTTCGCGTTCAGCGACATCATCTCGGTCCCGCGCGGGACCACCTGCACCTGCTCCGGCTTCAGGCTGCGCGCGCCGGGGTCGCCGCCGGGATCCACGCGCGCGATCGAACAGGAAGGGATGCCGTGCAGGAAATGCGGGTACAGGCTGCCGAGCAGCGCCTCGGTCAGCTCGGGATAGTCGTCGTCGAGCTTCTTCGCGGTGCGGGCGTTGAGCAGCGCGCACGCCTGGATCAGCCGCCGCACATGCGGGTCTTCGCCGCCCTCCGCGCCCAGCCCCAGTTCCGCCGCCAGCTTCGGATAGTGCCGGGCCAGTTCGCGGCCCACCGTGTTCAGGTAGACCAGTTCGCGCTCGTAGTAGGGCAATAGCTCTTCCATTGCTGCTCCTCCCGTGCTGACTGTCTTAACATCGTGCAGATCGGCGCGGCAGGTCTTGCGGTGGCGCAAAGGATGGCTGGCGCTGGGAAGCGCTCCTGCGCCTTACGGAGTGCGCGGGTTGAAGGCCAGGTCGCGCGCCATGGCCTGGTACAGCTCGCGCGCCCGGGCATTGTCGGCGGGCGGCAGCACGATCTCCAGGACCAGGTAGAGGTCGCCCGGCTGTTTGGCCGGAATGCCGCGTCCCTTCAGGCGCAGCTTGCGTCCGCCTTGCGAGCCGGGAGGAATCGACACTTCGACCGCGCCGGACGGCGTCGGCACCGAGATGCTGGCGCCCAGCGCCGCCTCCCACGGCGCCACCGGCAGGTTCTGGTAGACCTGCACGCCTTCGACCCGGTAGCGCGGATCGGGATTGAACTGGATTTCCAGGTACAGGTCGCCGGCCGCGCCGCCGCCGATGCCGTGCTGGCCCTGCCCCGCCAGGCGCAGCTGCTGGCCGGGCGTCACCCCTTTCGGGATCGTCACGTGGAGCGTCTTTTCCTGCATCGTGGCGCGCCCATGCGCATCGTGGCGGGGTATCCGCAGGCTGACCTTGCGGCTGCCGCCATGGTAGGCGTCGCGCAGGTCGATGCCGATGGAGGCGTGGATGTCCTCGCCGCGCATCTGGAAGCCGCCGCCGCGGCGCGCCCGGTGGCCGCGTCCCACGTGGGCGAACAGGTCGGCGAACAGGTCGTCGGCGCCGCCGCCGCCGAAATCGAACTGCTGGCTCCAGTCGGGCGGCGGACGGAACTGCTCGCCGGCGTGGTGGCCGCGGCCGAGCTGGTCGTAGGCGGCGCGCTTCTCGGGGTCGCCCAGCACGTCGTAGGCCTCGTTGAGTTCCTTGGTCTTGTGGTCGGCGTCGGCGAGCTTGCTGACATCGGGATGGTACTTGCGCACCAGCTTGCGGTAGGCCTTCTTGATGTCGTCGGCCGATGCGTTGCGCTCGACGCCGAGGGTCTGGTAGTAGTCCTTGTATTCCACGGCAGACTCCGGATCGGATGGTGTGTCCATCGTAGCGCGCGCGGCGGCGGGGCAGCGCACGGTTTCCTCATCCGGAACGGCGCCCGGTCGCGGCAAATAGCCAGTAGAATCCGGGGTTTCCCGTTTTACAGCCTTGCCATGTCCGCCACGCTACCCGTCACTGCCCAGTCTCCCGTCCGCGCCGAGATCGCCACCCTGTGGCGCCTGTCCTGGCCGATGCTGGTCGGCCAGCTGGCCACGGTCGGCATGGGCGTGGCCGATGTCGCCATGACCGGCCACGTCAGCGCCGAGGAGCTGGCCGCGGTGTCGCTCGGCACCTCGGTGTGGTCCATCGTGCTGGTGACCGTGATGGGCACCATGATGGCGATTAATACCGTGGTCGCCCACGAGATCGGCGCGGCGCGCCACGACCAGGTGCCGCATTCGGTGCGCCAGGCCATGTGGAAGGGCGTGCTGGTCGGCCTGGTGGCCTGCCTGTTCGCCAACCTGTGCACCCTGCTGTTCGACCATGTCGGCCTCGACCAGGCGGTGGCGGACCGCGCCGCGCTGTTCCTACACGCGATCAGCGTCGGCATGCCGGCCTTCGCCTGCTACCGCGCGCTGTACGGCTACACGACCAGCATCAACCAGACCATGCCGATCATGTGGATCGCGGTCGGCGGCCTGGTCTACAACGTGCTGATGAACTGGCTGCTGGTGTTCGGCAAGCTCGGCTTTCCGCAGCTCGGGGCGGTCGGCTGCGCGGTCTCGACCGCCAGCGGCATGTGGCTGATGCTGGGAGCCATGGTCTGGTGGATCCGGATCGCCCCGGCCTACCGCATGACCTACCCCTTCGACCGCTGGGAAGGCCCGCAGGGCAGGAGCATCCAGGGCCTCCTGAAGCTGGGCCTGCCGATCGGCGTCACCTATTTCGCCGAGGTCAGCGCCTTCGGCCTGATCAGCCTGCTCGTGGCGCGCTTCGGCGTGGTCCAGGTGTCCTCGCACCAGGTGGCGCTGAACTTCGCCTCGCTGGTGTTCATGGTGCCGCTGAGCTTTGCGATCGGCATGCTGACCCGGGTCGGCCAGGCCATGGGCGAAGGCAATCCGCAGCGCGCCCGCTTCGTGGGCTGGGTCGGGGTCGGCATGTCGGTCGCCTTCGGCGCCCTGTCGGCCCTGTGCATCGCGGTGTTCCGCTGGGAGATCGCGGCCGCCTATACCTCGGATCCGGCGGTGCAGGCCGCCACCGCCCACCTGCTGCTGTTCGCCGCCCTGTTCCAGCTGTCCGACGCCACCCAGGTCGCGACCGCCTCGGCGATCCGCGGCTACCACGTCACCCGCCCGCCGATGATCATCCAGCTGGTGGCGTTCTGGGGCGTGTCGCTGCCGGTCGGCTGCGTGCTCGGCCTGGCGCCGCAATGGTTCCCGTGGGCGCCGGCCGTGCCGATGGAGGCGACCGGCTTCTGGATCGGGCTGGTGATGGGCCTGACGGTGGCCGCGGTGCTGCTGACCTGGGCGTTCGAGAAGCTGGCGCGGCAACGGATGCGGGACGCTGCCGCGCACTAGGCTGCGCGGCGCCCGCCAGTGGCGCCGATGACGGACCGGCGCCAGTTGACTATACATATTTACAGCAGCGAATCCCCGACTCTGGTATCGTCTCGCCCGTTGCAGTAGATTAACTAGATCCCAGAGACACACATGCGCCCTCTCCTCCTTCTCCTGGCCGCTCTCGCGGCCGCTCCCGCTTCGGCGGAACGCCTGACGCTGGACCGCATCTACGGCGAACCGGCCCTGGCCGGCCCCGGCGTGCGCAACCTGCGCGTGTCGCCCGACGGCGAACGCGTGACCTTCCTGCGCGGCCGCGACGACAACCAGTACCAGCTCGACCTGTGGGAATACAACACCAGGAACAAGACCACCCAGCGCCTGGTCGACTCCAAGCGCCTGGTCCCGAACGAGGAGCTGTCGCTCGAGGAAAAGGCCCGCCGCGAACGCGCCCGCACCGCGGGCCTGTCGGGCATCCTGAACTATTACTGGTCGCCGGACGGCCGCCAGCTGCTGGTGCCGATCGGCGGCGACCTGTACCTGGTCGACGCCGCGAAACCGGAAGCGGCGCGCAAGGTCGCCTCGGGCAACGTGATCGATCCGAAGATCTCGCCGAAGGGCCGCTACGTGTCCTTCGTACGCAACCAGAACCTGGTGGTGATCGACCTGGCCAGCGGCGCCGAGCGCCAGCTGACCACGGACGGCAAGGGCACCGTGCACAACGGCGAAGCCGAGTTCGTGGCCCAGGAGGAAATGGACCAGCATACCGGCTACTACTGGGCGCCGGACGATTCCGCCATCGCCTACCGCCGCTATGACGAAGCGCCGGTGCCGGTCGCGCGCCGCTTCGAGATCTTCGCCGACCGCACCGAGGTGATCGACCAGCATTACCCGGCCGCGGGCGATCCGAACGTGCTGATCGACCTGATGGTCGTCAATCCGGCCACCGGCGAACAGCGCAAGGTCGACCTCGGCGCCGAGAAGGACATCTACCTGGTGCGCGCCGACTTCAGCGCCGATGCGAAAACCCTGGTCTACCAGCGCCAGTCGCGCGACCAGAAGCGCCTCGACCTGGTGGCCGTCGACGTCGCCACCCTGGCCCAGCGCCCGCTGTTCAGCGAAACCTCGAAGACCTGGGTCAGCATCCACAACGACCTGCGCTTCCTGAAGAGCCGCAAGGCCTTCCTCTGGGCCTCCGAGCGCAGCGGCCGCAACCACCTCTACCTGTACGACCTGGACGGCAAGCTGCTGCACCCGATCTCGCGCGGCGAATGGGGCGTGGACAGCGTCCTGGCGGTGGATGAAAGCGCCGGCAAGGTCTATGTCTCCTCGAACCGCGACGCCGTCATCGACAAGCAGACCTATGCGCTGTCGCTGGACGGCCGCAACGCCGACAAGCCGGTGCGCATCACCAAGGGCGACGGCTGGCACGACGCTTCGTTCGCCGGCAACGGCAAGATCTTCGTCGACACCTATTCCGATCCGCGCACCCCGCCGCAGGTGTCGATCCGCCGCGCCGACGGTTCGATGGTCGAGTGGCTGGAAAAGAACGAGCTGAACGCGAAGCATCCGTACGCGAAATACCTGCCGGACCACCTGCCGACCGAGTACGGCACCATGCAGGCGAACGATGGCCAGACCCTGCACTACTCGATCATCAAGCCGGCCAACTTCGATGCGAGCAAGCGCTATCCGGTCTTCCTGTTCACCTATGGCGGCCCGCACTCGCAGCGCGTGACCCGCGCCTGGGGCAATTACTTCGACCAGTACATGGCGCAGCAGGGCTTCGTGGTGTTCCGCCTGGATAACCGCGGCTCGAGCCGCCGCGAGCGCCAGTTCACCGACGTGATCTACAACAGCCTCGGCAAGCACGAAGTCGACGACCAGCTGACCGGCATCGACTGGCTGGCCAAGCAGAGCTTCGTCGATCCTAGGCGCATCGGCGTGTTCGGCTGGAGCTATGGCGGCTTCATGACCCTGCGCCTGCTGTCCGCCGCATCGGACCGGATCGCCATGGGCGTGTCGGTGGCGCCGGTGACCGACTGGTCGCTGTACGACACCCACTACACCGAGCAGTTCGTGGGCGGCACGCCGAAGGGCGATCCGGAAGCGTACAAGCGCAGCGGCGTGTTCGCGCACCTGGACGGCCTGAAGTCGCCGCTGCTGCTGATCCACGGCATGGCGGACGATAACGTGCTGTTCACCAACACCACCCGCCTGATCGACGAACTGGTCAAGCGCAACGTGCAGTTCGACCTGATGACCTATCCGGGCGCCAAGCACGGCATCTCGGGCAAGGTCAACCAGCGCCACGTGTACGGGATGATCGAGGCCTTCTTCAAGAAGAACCTGGGCGGAACGCAGCCCAGGTAAATCCTTGCCATGACAAGGGGATCGATCTGCCAGGTCGATCCCTGCAATGAAAACACCCTACCGGCCCGGGCTCGTAGGGTGTTTTTGTTTTGGCGCCCCCATGGACGAGGCCTTGAAACGGCGACAGGCGCCGGCCCGAGGGCACGCACGCCTGTCGCTTGCCACTTGCTACCTGTTGTTAGCGGCTTAGCGTGGAGGCGGACGCGTCGCGTCATCCAGCGCTTCGCGCACATCGCCCAGCTTCTCCTGGGTCTTGCCTTCAACCTGGTTCTTCAGGCCCTTTGCCTGCTGTTCCTTGCTGTCCACCAGCTTGCCGGTTTCTTCCTGAATCTTGCCGCCGATGTCTTTCAGCTTGCCTTCGACTTGGTCCTTGTTCATGGTGCTCTCCTTTTCGATCACATGACGGGATGTCCATGTTTCGAAGCCACTTTAAGCCCGCCAGGAAACGTCATCTGTTCGTGCACGCACACAAGCCTTGCACACAGTCGCGCGACGTTTTCGCATTGCAAATGCTAATCTTTTGGCAACGCGGCGCCGCCGCTTACCGAGTCTTCGCCATGAACGACCAACGCCCTGTCGCTCCACCCGAGCTGCCGCCCGAGACGCCGCAGACGCAACGCCGGCTGGCGCGCCGCGTCACCCTCATCAACGGCATCGCGGTGCTGTTCTTCCTCGGCCTGGCCGCCGTCTGGCTGGCCGCCGATGCGCTGCTCCTCGTGTTCGCCTGCATCCTGTGCGCGGTGCTGCTGTACAAGCTCAGCGAGATCGCGCACCGCCGCCTGCACCTGTCGCGCAAGCTGGCGCTGACCCTGGTGGTCCTGCTGCTGATCGCCATCGTCGGCCTCGGCGGATGGGCGATGGCGCCGCAGATTTCCGAGCAATCCACCAGGCTGGCCAAGGAAATTCCCGCCGCGGTCGAGCGCCTCCAGAGCGCCGTCGAACAGCATCCGCTGCTCAAGCGCATCGCCGCCGAGCTGCCGGCGCCCGAGCAGATCGTCAAGCAGATGGGTTCGCTGGTGCCGAATGCGGGGCTGTTCTTCGGCGGCTTGCTGGGCGCCATCGGCAACGTGGTCATCATCCTGTTCGTGGGGATTTATTTCGCGGCGACACCGCAGCTGTACACGACCGGTTTCATCCGCCTGATTCCGCAAACCAAGCGTACGCGCGCACGCGAAGTGCAGCAGGAACTGGGCCATACGCTGGCAAGCTGGCTGATGGGCAAATCGGCCTCGATGCTGATCGTCGGCATCGCCACCTCGATCGGCCTGAGCCTGCTGGGCGTGCCGCTGGCGCTCATCCTCGGCATCATCGCCGGCCTGCTCGACTTCATCCCCTACCTCGGACCGATCATGGCCGGCGTGCCCGCGGTGCTGCTGGCGCTGTCGATCAGTCCCGAACTGGCGCTGTACACGGTGCTGCTGTTCGTCGGCATCCAGCTGGTCGAGGGCTATCTGCTGCAGCCCCTGATCGAAGCCAAGGCCGTCGACATGCCGCCGGCGCTGGTGATCGTGATGCAGCTGATCTTCGGCACCCTGTTCGGGTTCGCCGGCGTGGCCCTGGCGACCCCGCTGGCGGCGACCCTGCTGGTGCTGGTAAGGATGCTCTACATCGAGGATGTGCTGGGCGACCGCTCGGCCAGGCGAAGTGGATCGGGCTGATCGACGCGCATAAAAAAGCCGCGCGTTGCGCGCGGCTTGTTACTTGAATGGAAGGCGCGGGTCAGCGATTGCCTTTGACGATATCCTTCACGTCGCCGGCTTTCTCCTGGACCTTACCTTCAGCCTGCTTCGACAGGCCTTCCCTTTGCTGCTGGCGGCTACCCACGGCTTCGCCGACTTTCTCTTGGATTTTGCCGCCAATATCCTTGGCTTTTCCTTTGATCTGATCCTCGTTCATCCAGCACCTCGCGGTCTCGTGAATCATGGGTGCCACCTTAGGCCCGAAATCAGGCGCGATCTGTGCGCTGGTTAACATTCCGGCTTGCGCCAGACGCTCGCGAGCCAGGGCTGCTGGTCGCGCGGCAATCCTGCAGGCCGGTAATAGTGGTGGAGTGCAAGGAAACCCGCTGCAGTCAGGTAGTGTTCCCAGGTGTCGTAATCGTAGAAGCTGCCATAGCGCGGGCCGTTCCAGCCCTCTTCGTTATGGCCGCGCGGGTTGGAACTGAACAGCACGGCGCCCGGTTTCAGGGCGGCATGCAGCTTCGCCAGCACGCCCGGCAGCGCGGCGCTGGGGACGTGGAACAGCGCGGCGTTGGCGAAGATGCCGTCGAACATCGCATCCGGCAGGTCGAGGTGCAGGAAGTCCTGGTGCCAGACTTCGCAGCCGCTCCAGGCGCGCGCCATCTCCACGAATTTCGCACTGCCGTCGAGGCCGATGGCGCGGTGGCCGAGCGTGCTGAAGGTCTTCAGGTCGCGGCCCGGGCCGCAGCCGAGGTCGAGGATGGTATAGGGAAACGGGGCCTGGATGGCGGCCAGCAGGGCGTCGATGTTCTGGCTGACGTCGTGGTCGATGGTGCCGGCGAAGAAGCTGTCGGCGGTCTTGTTGTAGTGCGCGAGGGTGCGGCGGGAAATGTCGTCGGGGGTCATGGTGACTGGATGCATGTGCTGGTGATGGGTGCATCTTAGCGCGGGGTCGAAGGTGGCGCTGTCACTGCTCGACGGAATTGCCCGCATGGCGCCACAGGCTGCGCCATGCGGGCAAACATCAGGCAATTACCACACGCGCACCCGATCTTCCGGCTTCAGGTACAAGGCCTGCCCCGGCTGCACCTCGAACGCCTTGTACCAGGCATCCAGGTTGCGCACCGTATAGGTACGGTACTGCCCCGGCGCATGCCCGTCGGTCAGCACGATGCGGCGCAGGGTTGCCTCGCGCATCTTGGTGCGCCAGCTGCTGGCGAAGCCGGTGAAGAACTCGCGGTCCGCTTCCACGCCGCTGGTCTTGCCGCTCGGCGACATCTTGAAGGCGTCGTAGGACGCCGCCAGCCCCGCCAGGTCGGACAGGTTTTCGCTCAGGGTCAGCTGGCCGTTGAGCGCCAGGTCGTCGAAGGGCTTGTACTGGGCGTACTGCTGCACCAGCTTCTGCGACGCTGCGCGGAAGTGCGCCAGGTCTTCCTTGGTCCACCAGTCGCGCAGGCGGCCCTGCGCATCGAACTGGGCGCCCAGGTCGTCGAAGCTGTGGCTGATCTCGTGGCCGATCACCGAGCCGATCGCGCCGTAGTTGGCCGCATCCGAAGCCTTCGGATCGAAGAACGGCGGCTGCAGGATCGCGGCCGGGAAGTTCAGCGCGTTCTGCATCGGCAGGTTGACCGCGTTGACCAGCTGCGGCGGCATGGCCCAGTCGGTACGGTCGGGCTTGCGGTTCAGCTTGGCGATCTGCTGGACGTAGTGGTATTCCTGCGCCCGCACCACGTTGCCGAATGCATCGTCCGGCGCTACCTTCAGGCCCTCGTACGACTTCCACTTGTCGGGATAGCCGATGCCCACGTACATCGTGCGCACCTTTTCCTTGGCGTGGGCGCGGGTGGCCGGCGCCATCCAGTCCAGCTTGTCGATGCGGCGCGAGAACGCATCCTTGATGTTGGCGACCATCTCCAGGACCCTGGCCTTGTTCTCGGCCGGGAAGTGGCGCTGCACGTAGATCTTGCCGAGCGCGTCATCCAGCGCGCCGTTGGTGGCGGCCAGCGCGCGCTTCCAGCGCAGCGACTGCTGCGGCGTGCCGGCCAGGGTCTTGCCGTAGAACTCGAAGCGCTGGTCCGAGAACGCCTTCGGCAGGGTGCTCGCGAACTGGTTCATGGTGTGGAAGGCCAGGTAATCCTTCCAGGTCGCCAGGTCGGTCGCTGCCACCTGCTCCGCCGCGCCCTTCAGGGCGGTCGGATGGTAGACCAGGAAGCGTTGTTGGCCGGACAGGCGCGCGCCCTTCAGGAACGCGTTCCAGTCCATGCCCGGCGCCTTGGCCGCGAAGTCCTTCGCGGTCCAGATGTTGTTGGCCTTCTGGATATCGGCCGACTCTTCGCGCGACGCGTGGCTTTCGGCCAGCTCCGACTCCAGCGCGAAGATCTTGACGGCGCGCTGCTCGGGATTGCTGTAGCCGGCCAGCTTGAGCATGGCGGCGATGTGCGCCTGGTACCTGGTGCGCAGGTCGGCCATGCGCGGGCTGTTGTCGAGGTAGTAGGCGCGGTCCGGCATGCCCAGGCCGCCCTGCAGCAGGTAGGGGATGTTCCGGGCCGGGTCGGCCAGGCCCTGGTTGACCCACAGGCCGAACAGGTTCTCGGTCTCGAAGTCGGTCGCGTTCAGCGGGTCGACGTCGGCGCGCAGCGATTCGCCCAGCGCCCGCGCCAGCCCCTTGCGGTCCTTGATCGCGGTGATCTTCGCCAGCTGGGCCTTGAGCGGGGCCAGGCCGGCCGCCTCGATCGCCTCCTCGTTCATGTAGGCGTTGTAGTAGTCGACCACCTTGCGCGCTTCGCCGGAAGTCGCCTTGTCGGCGCCCAGTTCCTCGATCAGCTTGACGATCTGCGCGTTGGTATCCTCGGCCAGTGCGTGCATCGAGCTCCAGGCGCTGCGGTCGGCCGGGATCTCGGTCCTGGCCAGCCATTCGCGGTTGGCCCAGGCGAAGAAGTCGTCGCCCGGCAGGACGGTCGCCGCGGCCGGCCTGGCCGGGTTGGCCTGCTCTGCGGCCGGCTTGGCCTGCCCGGCGGCCGGGTTGGCGGCAGCCTGTCCCGCCGCGAAGCTCGGCGAGAACGCAAACGCGGCGCCGCACAGCGCCAGGCTGACGGCGGTCTTGATCGGTGTCCAGCTGGTGTTCATGGCTTTCATTCTCCTCGATGAATTCATTTGAGTGCGGCGCGCACCTGCGGCAGCAGGCGTGCCTTCTGGGCCGCGCGGATGCGGATGCCGTTGCCGACGCGCTCGGCTTCGACCACGGCGTCCGGGCCGAAGTTCTTGCCCACGTAGGCTTCCATCATGTCGGCATGGGCCGGGTCGGCGGAACCCGCGACGATGCTGGCGAACGCGCGGTTGCTGCCGATGGCGTCCATGTTCTTCATCAGCGCATCGCGGTTGGCGACGGCGAAGGACCAGGCCATGTCGGGATGCTCGTTGGCGACGCCGTTGACGAGGTCGCCGATCACGTCCGGCGGCGTCTCGGGCGACAGCACCATCTTCAGCGTGCGCTGCGCCAGCGCCGGATCCTGGGCGCCGGCCAGCGCGCGGCCGAAGCGGTCGCGCTCTTCGCCGGTGGCGGCGCTCGCGCTGCGCGCGGCCAGCACCTCGTAGGTGGCGGCGTCGGCGTGGCGGCCGGCGACGCTCGTCACGAAGTCGATCATCGACGGGCTCACCGACGCCGGATCCTTGAGATAGCGCGCGAAACGGGCGCGTCCTTCGGCGATCGCCTCCTGGTCGCCGGCGCGCGCCAGCGCGTTCGCCAGCAGCGCGCGCAGGCGGGCGTCTTCCGGCGCTTCGCCCTGCTTCTCGTCCCAGCCGAGCTTCGCGAACTTCGGCCTGGCGAAGCCGATCAGGAAGCGGCGGACCAGGGCCTGCTCCGGTTCGCCGCGCGCCACCGTGTCCAGGGTGCGCAGGTTCGCGATGATCGATTCCCACACCGCCAGGCGCGGCTCGTCGCCGTATTTCGAGACCAGGTTCAGGTAAGCGTCCAGCTGCATGCGGCCGGCCGAGACCAGGCTCCAGGTATCGGTGAGCAGCTTGAGGCGGGTGGTGTCGGCCAGGCGCGGGACCTGGGCCGCCAGCGCCTGGAAGCTGGCCGGATCGTACTGCAGGCGGAAGTAGCCGACGCTGTGCGGATCGACCACCAGCGCGCCTTCGCAGCTGGCCTGGGTGATCGTGGTGCTGGGGCCGGACAGCAGCGTGTACCAGGCCTTGCCGTTCACGGTGCCGACCTGCAGCGGCACGTTCCACAGGCGCTTTTCCTGGGCCGGTTCGTCGAGGCGGAACTGCTCCTGCGACAGCGTGACCTTGCGCTTGCCGTCCTCGCAGGCCGCCTCCACCTTGACCAGCGGGTAGCCCGGCTGCAAGGTCCAGTCGGAAGCGAGCTTCTCGACCGGCTTGCCGGACGCCTTTTCGAGCGCCCGCCAGAGGTCGGCCGACGTGGTGTTCGAATACTGGTGCTTCGCCATGTAGGCGCGGATGCCCTTGCGGAACGGCTCCTCGCCCAGGTAGGCCTCGAGCATGCGCAGGAAGGCCAGCCCCTTCTCGTAGGTGATGGCGTCGAAGGCGCTGGCCGCCTGCTCTTCGTTCTCCACCTTCATCTGGATCGGGTGCGTGGTCTTGCGCGCGTCCAGGTTCAGCACGTACTCGCGCTCGGCGATGCCGTCCAGGTAGGGCCGCCACTCGGGGTGGAAATGCTCGGTGGCCTTGGACGCCATCCACGAGGCGAAGCCTTCGTTCAGCCACAGGTTGTCCCACCAGGCCATGGTGACCAGGTTGCCGAACCATTGGTGCGCGACCTCGTGCGCATTGAACTCGAAGGTCATCTTCTTGACGCTCTCGGGGCTCTTCTTCGGGTCGTAGAGCAGCACCGATTCGTTATAGACGATGGCGCCCCAGTTTTCCATGGCGCCGTTGAAGCCTCCGGGAATCGCGATCTGGTCCAGCTTCGGCAGCGGATACGGCATGCCGAAGTAGTTGTTGTAGTAATGCAGCAGGTCGCCCGTGGCCGCCAGCGCGAAGTTCGCCGAGCCGAGCTTGCCTTCGGTGGTGACGATGCCGATGTCGACGCCCCCGTGCTTGCCGGCCAGGCGCTCCATCTCGCCCGCCACCAGCACCACCAGGTAGCTCGGCATCTTCGGCGTGACGCCGAAGGAGATGCGCTGCTTGCCGCCCGCGATCGTTTCCTGCTTCTCGATCGGGGTGTTGGAATAGGCCTTGAAGCTGGCCGGCACGTCGACAGTCAGCTTGAATCTGGCGCGGAAGGCCGGCTCGTCCCAGGTGGGCAGCATGCGGCGCGCATCCGAGGGCTCCATCGTGGTGGCGATCAGTTTCTTGTCGGCGCCTGCCGCCTTGTAGTTGACGTAGAACAGGCCGCGCCCCTCGCGGTTGATCAGGCCGCGGAACTGCAGCGCCAGCTGGTAGCGGCCCGGCGCCAGCGGCTGCTCCAGGTTGAAACGCAGGGTCTGCTGCTTGCGGTCGAGCACCGGGGTCAGCTTGCGCTGCCTGATGCCGTTGCCGGACAGGCTGGCCGCATCGATCTCCAGGTTGTCGGCGTTGAGCATGATGGTCGACGTGGCCTTGACGACGTCGATATCCACCGTTTGCGAGCCGCTGAAGCTGTTGCCCGCGATATCCGGGACCAGGTGCGCGGCGTATTGCAGCGGCACCACGTCCTTGGGCAGCTTGCCCGGGGTGGCGGCAAAGGAAAACGGCGCCTCGGCCTGGGCGCTCACGGCCGAAAAGGCAAGCGCGGCAGCAGCCGCGGCGCGCCTGACGTGCGTGTCTCTCATAACTCTCTCTTTCATTCTTATCAGCGCCATGGTGGCGGAACAACTCAGCTGGCACTGTAAGCAAGCCGCCCCGCCAGTGCGGCTGGAATGCGACAGACTGCAAAAAACCGGGCCAAACTGCAAGATACGGGGAATGGCGCGCGCATTCTGCAGCAAGCCGCCGCGCTTGGCCATGCATTCTTGATAACTTTCCTTGCTCTAAAAAATTTTCACATTTTTTTCGAGCCAGGCCTAAAGTTCCGGAAAACGTATCCGTAAAAGGATAGACAACCGGCAATCCGGCCGGAGTACTTGCCCTGGTGCTAATATGACCGCAAACGACGTCCTCTCGATGTACGAAAACCTGGCCACCCTGACCGGCCAGATGGCGAGCGCGGCCAAGGCGGGTGACTGGAACGGTTTCGAGCAGCTCGGCGCCGAGGCGAAAGTGGAAGCGCGCGCGGCACATACCGGCGTGCCGGCGCTGGATGGCCCCAAGCGCCTGCGCAAGATCGACCTGCTCAAGCAGCTGATGGCCAACGACCGCGCGATCCGCGACGTGACCGACCCCTGGATGGGCCAGCTGGACCGCGCGATGCAGGCGCACTGATCAGACTTAATTGATTGCAAAGGCGCCGCTGGCGCCTTTTTCATTTGGCACCCTGCCCCACAGGAAGTACATACAGCAAGGGCATCATGCCACAAACAGCAGTACAGGCATTCAGGGTCAGATCTGTCATTCGGACACCGATCGAGCACCTTTGCTCTATCTCAAAATGCTGGCTTGTTTATCCCAAACCCGTCAATGCATGGCTCCCATTGGTCACCGCAATCCGTGCATTACGGACCATGTCGGAAAGAGGAAAAAAGTCACAACATACTTAAAGCCGTGCTGAGATTTCGCAAGGGTTGTGCGCCCATGTCCGAATGACAGACCTGACCCTGAACCATAGGCGGTGGATAGCCAGGGAATCAGGCTTCTGGAAGGGCGCAGAAAAACAAAAAGCGCCCGCAGGCGCTTTTTGTCAGCGACCAAGCCATGGGCTCAGCCGCGAGATTCGGAGAGCGAACACCAGGTATCTCCTGGTGTCGCCTCTTGCCGGTTGCTCCCGGCGTTTGCTGCACACAGCAGGCAGGCAAACTGCTTCCGAACACAGGCGTTTATTCAACGACTGTCTGCTTTCCGCGCCACGCTATCGGTGGTGGCTGCGCCAGACCCTGCGCCGTCTGTGATCTCGTCGACCACAAACCCAGTATAACGTAAACATCAGACTTGTGTAGACGTGTCGTGCTCGGACTCGTCCAGGCTCGGTTCGACCGGGGCGGCGGCCTTTTTCTTACGAGAAAGCCGCTGGCGGAGACGCGCCATGAGCGGCACCGCCGGCACCGCCGGAGCCTTCGCCTTCCCTCCCTTGCGCCGGCGCACGGCTACCAGCGCGCCCGCCAGCGCCAGCACGGCCGCGGCCGCGCCGCCGATCCAGCCCCAGGGCCAGCCCTCCTCCGGCTCCGGCTCGGGCTTGCGCTTCTTCCGGACCGGATGCGGCTTGTTCGCGTCCGCCGGCCTGGGACCGGCCACGTCGGCAGGTTTCGCGCCCAACGCCACCTGCAGGACCTTGACCTTGTCTTCCAGCTGGCCGATCTGCTCGCGCAGCTGCGCGTTCTTGACGTCGAGCACGACGCAGGCCCTGGACGCTTCCTGTGTCACGGCCGGACAGGCTGCCGGCGCCGGCTGCGCTGCTGCCGGCGACGGCAGCGGCACAGGCAGGGACTTCGCTTCGGCGGGCGGCGCTTTCGGCGCCGCCGCAGGCTTGGGCTGCACCGGCTTTTCCTCGGCCAGCCTGGGTGCGGCCGGCGGCGCCTTGGGCACGGCAGGTTTCGACGCCACCGGCTTGGGCACTGCCGGCGCCGGCGCGGCGACAGGCGCCGCTTGCACCGCCCTGGGCGCGACCGGCACCGGATCCGACACCTTCACAGGCACGGGCGGCGGCGCCGGATGCGGATCCGGCGCCAGCCACAGCGTCGCCAGGCGCACGCCGCGCTGGCTGCCGTCCGCCAGCTCCAGGTAAAGGTGCAGGTGGGTCGATTCGACCGGCGCCAGCGAGGTCACGTGCAGGAACTGGCGGCCGTCGCGCCGCACCACGGACATGCTCAATGTCGACAGCACGTGCGGCATGCCGATATTCGCGCCGCGATAGACGTTCGGATGGGCCAGGCGCACCTGGACCGCCGTGGCCGGGTCTTCCAGCAGGGTCAGTTCGATGTCGGCCACCAGGGGCTGGCCCATGTAGGAGCCGACGCGTGGTTCGCCCAGTTCGGCGGCGGGGGCCGCGCCGGCAAGCAGCGCGGAAATCAGTAACAAAGGAAGGCGGCATGCCATAGGGAAGAGAATCCAGTAAGCCCGAACGTAAATAACGGACATTGCGGTAAACTCTTTAATCCCAGCTTGCAAAACAGGAAATGTCATGGAAAACAGGATCGAGAAGGACAGCTTCGGCCCGATCGAGGTGCCGGCCAACCAGCTCTGGGGCGCGCAAACGCAGCGCTCGCTCCACCACTTCCATATTTCGAGCGAGCGCATGGCGCCGGAACTGGTCGCGGCGCTGGCCCAGGTCAAGCGCGCGGCGGCGGCGGTCAACCGCTCGCTCGGCAAGCTGCCCGCCGACAAGGCCGACGCCATCATGAAGGCCGCCGACGAGGTGCTCGACGGCCGCCACCCAGGCGAGTTCCCGCTGGCGGTCTGGCAGACCGGCTCCGGCACCCAGAGCAACATGAACATGAACGAGGTGCTGGCCAACCGCGGCTCCGAGCTGATGGGCGGCGAACGCGGCGAAAGCCGCCTGCTGCACCCGAACGACCACGTCAACATGGGCCAGTCGTCGAACGACATCTTCCCGACCGCGATGCACGTGGCGGCCGCCATCGCCGTGGCCAAGGACGTGCTGCCGGCGCTGGCGCAGCTGCGCGGCACCCTGGAACGCAAGGCGCGCGAGTTCGCCCCGATCGTCAAGATCGGCCGCACCCACCTGCAGGACGCCACCCCGCTGACTCTGGGCCAGGAATTCTCCGGCTACGTCGCCCAGCTCGAATTCTCCGAGGCGGCGATCCGCGCTTCCCTGCCCGGCCTGCTGGCGCTGGCCGCCGGCGGCACCGCGGTCGGCACCGGCCTGAACGCCCACCCCGAATTCGCGCCGCGCATCGCGGCCGAACTGGGCTCGCGCACCGGCCTGTCGTTCAAGAGCGCGGCCAACAAGTTCATGGCCCTGGCGGGCCACGACGCCATGGTGGCCGCGCACGGCGCCTTCAAGACCCTCGCCACCGCCCTGATGAAGATCGCCAACGACGTGCGCTGGATGGCCTCCGGCCCGCGCTCGGGCCTGGGCGAGATCACCATCCCCGAGAACGAGCCGGGCAGCTCGATCATGCCGGGCAAGGTCAACCCGACCCAGTGCGAGGCGCTGACCATGCTGTGCTGCCAGGTGTTCGGCAACGACGTGGCGATCACGGTCGGCGGCTCCCAGGGCAACTTCGAGCTGAACGTGTTCAAGCCGATGATCGCCCATAACTTCCTGCAGAGCGCGCGCCTGCTGGCCGACGGCATGCGCTCCTTCGACGAGCACTGCGCCCAGGGCATCGAACCGAACCGCGAGCGGATCGGCGAGCTGATGGAAAAATCGCTGATGCTGGTGACCGCGCTGGCGCCGCATATCGGGTATGATCGCGCCGCGCAGATCGCCAAGAAGGCGTCGCAGGAAGGCCTGACCTTGCGCCAGGCCGCGCTGCAGACGGGGTTCGTGGACGAACAGCAGTTCGACCAGTGGATCGTCCCGATCGAGATGACCCGCCCCGATCCAGCGTAATTCATTACAGAAGGAACGTTGGCGACCGCCTTCCGGCGGCGCCAGGGTCGCCTTCAGGCGGCCTCGTGAATCGTACGCCGCTCCCACCATCCCGAGGATAGAATGCAAAAAATAGTTTTCGATTTGACATCAGAATTTGTCGAGGTTAACCAGCTCCTGAAGCTGGTCGGCCTGGTCGACAGCGGCGGCGCCGGCAAGAACCTGGTGGCCAGCGGCGTGGTGTCGGTCGATGGTAAACAGGAGCTGCGCAAGACCGCGAAAATCCGCAGCGGACAGACCGTCACGATCGGCGACGTGCGGATCAGCGTCCAGTAAACCGGTGCCGCCAAGTGGCGGCTTATGTTTGCGCGCTAACAAACAGAGCGGGGCTTCCTTGTTTATATTTTAAGACGTCATCAATGCAGCTCAAAGGTGAAGACGATGGAAACCCCGGAATCCCGCGCGCAGTCCCAGGAACAGCTGATCGGCGACCTGCGCCTCGTGATCGAAAACGCGGAAGAACTGCTCAAGAATACCGATCATTGCACCAGCACGATCTACCAGAACGCGCGCGCCAAGCTCACCCTGGCGCTGGAAGCGGCGAATGAGGAACTGGCGCGCTTCGAGGACGCCCAGCTGGAACGCATGATGGCCGCCACCCGCGCCGCCAACGAGCGTTACCGCGACCGGACCGGCGAAGAGCGCATCCTGCGCGCCTTCCACTAGTCGCCCGTCCCCGCCGAACACACGCCTTGGCGGGCGCCGTCCGCCGCAATCGCGGCCACGACGCCCAGGTCGAACCAGCGGCGCAGCATCGCGCCCATGTCCGGCACATCCCCGCCCTCGGCTTCCACCCCGGCGCACGCCGTATCGAGCGCGTCCGCCAGCGCCTCCCCCGCCGCCAGCCGCGCCAGCGCGGCGTACTCGAAAGCGCCCAGCTCCACCACCTCGACACGCCAGGCCGCGCGCAGCACCAGCAGCGCACCCGGCACGTCCATGGCCGCGGGAAAAGCCCTTCCCTCCTGCCGGTGCGCGCGCCACAGCGGCGCCACCGCCCAGGCGCTGCGCTGCAGGACGCAGCACGGATGCAGGGTGAAGCGCGCCGCCGCCAGCCGCGCCGGGTCCAGTCCCGACAGCGCCGCCGCATCGAGCGCCCTGGCGTCCGGCGCCAGGGCGGCCAGGTGCACCGCCCATTCGAGGCGCGCCATGTCCGCCAGATAAGGCAACTGCGCCGCCGGTGCGAATCCTTCGAGGAAGGCGGCGAAGTCCGCGCCGAAGCGGTTCAGGTCCGGATCCTGCGACGGGTGGGCGCGGCCATAGGCGCGCGCCAGCCCGCCGAAGCATTCCCCGCCGACCAGCTGTTCGATGACGGGATAGGCATTCCCCAGCGCGCGGCGCCAGCCGGCGGCCAGGTTGCCGCGGTAGATCCCGAGCCGTGCATGCCCCGCCAGATGCGCTGCCAGCGTCCCGTCGTGGCCGGGATCGGCCAGGGCGCGTCCGAAGGCTTCCTGCAGGCCGGCCAGCGCCTGCGTCTGCACCTGCACCTGCGCCTGCGGCGCGGCAGCCGGGAGTGGCGCGGATCGTGGCGGATCAGGGCGAGGATCGAAGGCGAGCGCGATCGCACGCGCCTTGTCCGCCTCGTCCAGCAGGACCTCGAGCGCCGGGACCTCGGTATCCCACTCGACCAGCGAAGGGACGCGCCCGAAGCGCGCCAGCGCGGCCCGGTACAGCGCCCACACCGGCGGCGCGATGGCGGCGCCGTGGTGGTCGACCAGCGCCTCCGGCGTCTCGAGGTGCCCGCCCAGGTGGATTTCGCCCACGCTGCCCGGCGGCAGCGCGGCGATGGCGGCGAGGGCGTCCTCGCCGTGGTTGCGCTGGTTCACGTACAGGTTGTTCACGTCGAGCAGGATGCCGCAGCCGCTGCGCTGCGCCAGCTCGGCCAGGAACTGGGCCTCGCTCATGGCGTCGCCGCGGAAGCGCACGTAGGCGGACACGTTCTCGACCAGGATGCGCCGCCCCAGCGCATCCTGCACCCGCCCGACCCGCGCGCACAGCAGCGCCAGCGCGGCCGCGTCGAGCGGCAGCGGCAGCAGGTCGTTGAGCTGGCGCCCGGCCAGCGCGCCCCAGCTCAGGTGTTCGGAAACGAGGAAGGGATCGACGGCGTCGACCAGCGCCCGCACCCGCGCGAGGTGCGCATCGGAGAAGCCGTGCACCGAGCCCAGTCCCAGGCCGACGCCGTGCAGGCCGAGCGGATAATCGCGCCGCAGCCGGCCCAGCACGTGCCAGTCCCAGCCCGACTGGTTCAGGTAGTTTTCGGAATGGACTTCGATCCAGCCGACCGGCTGGCGCCGGTCGAGGAAGGCGCGGACATGCGGGGTGCGCAGCCCGACGCCGACGCCGGCATGCTCCAGCGCCGGCACGGCTTATTTACTGGTGTCCACCTTGCCGGCGTCCGCCTTGCCGGCCTGGTCCGCCTTGGCCGGCTTGAGCGAGCCGCCCAGCCTGGTGCAGGTGCCCTTGGCGACGAACTTCCATTCGGCCGGGTCGTTGTCGGCCGCGGCCATGCCGGCGCAGCCATGGGTGGCGGTGCCGCAGTCGTTCTGGCCCGCCTTCGCCACGCCGTAGCAGGTTTCCTGGTCCGCCTTCGGGCTGCCCATCTGCTCGCTGGCGACAACAGGGGCGGCGCAAACACCGGCAAGGGCGGCGGCGATCAGGGCGTGGCGGTGCGTCATCGGGAACTCCGGTGAATGGTAGACATGGCCGCCAGTGTCGCCCGGCGGCGCAAAAAACTCAAGCGCCGGGCCGCGCCGACCGCTTGCGATGCCGCAACGGCCGTTCAGGCCGTGGTGTTGATACGGTTGCCGAGGTGGGGCGGCAGGTTCGGCGGGCTGGAGGCCTTCACCGACTCGATCAGCTGGGTCGAGTGATCCTTCGCGATATCCTGTGCGCGCTTCAGCATGGTCATGCCGACTTCGTGCCGGGTGCCGGTTTCGGCCATGCTCGTTGCCAGGCCTGCAATTTGATTGACGTCCATCTCGTTTCTCCTGATAAGGCGTTCAGCCTGTAACGACGTTCTGCAAAGAAACTTTAGGACTGAATTGTATCCAATTGTGCAACCACCCGAGGACCGCCTCGAGGTCGTTCAGGTCCAGCCAGGCGACGCCGGCGGCGGCGTCCAGCGGGCGCGGCACATCCGAGACCACGGCCTGGATGGCGGCGTCTTCGGGATACAGCGGCGGCTTGCCCAGCGCCGGCCGGAACACCTCGAGCTTGGGCAGCGGCTCCCACTTGTAGCCTTCCACCAGGGTCAGGTCGGCCGGGTTGAGGCGCGCCACCTGCTCGGCCAGCGGCGGTTCGGGCGCGCCGCGCAGCTCGCGCATGATGGCGATCCGGTAGGGCGAGGCGATCATGACCTCGGCCGCGCCGGCCATGCGCAGGCGCGCGCTGTCCTTGCGCGGCGGCTCCAGCTCGATGTCGTGGTGGCTGTGCTTGATGACGTTCACGCGCAAGCCGTCCGCCGCCAGGCGCGCCACCAGGCCTTCCAGCAGCGTGGTCTTGCCGCTGCCGGACCAGCCCACCACCGCCAGCACCCGTCCCGCGGGCCGGGCCTCAGTAGGCGACACGGTAGCGATAACCACGGTAGTTCATCACGGCCGCTTTCGGCAGCAGGCGCTCCAGCACCAGCCCGGGCGCCACTTCCTCGCCTTCGCGGCGCAGCATCTTATCCACCAGCAGCAGGCGCTCGGCCGGATTCGGCGAATAGATGTAGCCGCCGAGGGCCACCTTCGGGATCTCGCGCTGGATGGCTTCCGGCAGCTCCTGCAGGCTGCGCACGCCCTCCTCGCCCGCCGCCTGGGACGGGGGCGCGGAAGTGGGAGCAGGAGCGGGAGCGGGCGTCGCCACGCGCGCCGGCTCGGCGGCCGCCACCGGCGCCGGCTCGGCCTTCTTCGGCGCCGGCTGCGCAGGTTCGGTCTCGCGTTCTGCCCTGACTGCAGCAGGCTTGGCGGGCTTCTCGGGCTGCTCGGGCTTCTCGGCCTTCGCGGGTTTCGGTTCCGCGCGCGCGGGTTCCGGCGCCGGCGTCGGCGCTGCCGCAGGAACCGGCGCCTGTGGGACCGGGACCGGGGCCGGGGCCGGGGCCGGCTGGACGGCGGCCGGCGCGGCGGCCACCTGCACCGGCGGCACGGCGGCCGGGCGCGGCCACAGGAAGACGGCGGCGGCGGCCACCAGCGCGCCGGCGCCGAGGCCGATCAGGAGCTGGCGGCGCCCGGGCGCGGCAGCGGCCTGCGGCGTGTAGGTCGGCGCGGGCGCATGGATGGTCGGGGCGTTGCCCAGCTGGCGCTCGGCCTGGGCTTTCTTGAGTGCTTCGAGAATGTAGGACATATTATTTCCCCGTCCCTGAGGCCGCGAGCAGGCGCGGTTCCGGCACGCCGGACAGCTGGTTGAGACGCATGTAGGTGCGCGGCCCGGCGACGCCGTCCGCCTTCAGGCTCTGCGCCGCCTGGAAGGCGCGCAGCCATTCCCTGGTGCGCGCATCGAAGGGCCGGTCCAGGGCCGGCTGCGTGGCCTTGTTCAGCTGCGCGAGGCGCGCGCCGAGCCAGTCGACGTCCGGCCCCTGGTCGCCTTCGCGCACCTCGTCGCGGAAACCGCGCGGCATGCGCCAGAAGGTGGTGAACTCGCCGCCGAAACGCGCGACGAAGGCGGGAATCCCGATGCGCTCGCGCCGTCCGTCCGCGCTCAGGGTCACGCTGTGCTCGTCCATCGCGGCCAGCACCGCATAGCCGGTGCGCGGTCCGTCGTGCAGGGTGACCACGGCCGGGCGGTCGAGCAGGCGCAGTTCGTACAGGCCTCCCCTGCCCTGGTGGCAGCGCAGGTTCAGGCGCAGCGCGGCGGCGCATGGGTTGCCATCCGCCAGCGGCTGGCCCCACAAGGCCGCCAGGGCGCGCAGCGCATCGCTCTCGCCCGATTGCACAGGAATCGCGGCGGGACGCGGCGCCGCGGCCGCCGGCGCCGCTGCCGGCGTGCCCTTGGCCACGAGCCTGGCCGCCGGCGCCGGTTCCTGCGCGGGGTGCGGCATGATCTGCCAGGCCGCCGCCGCGCTGAGCGCCGCGCCGGCCAGCACGCCGCCGGCCAGCATGGGCCAGCGCGCGGCCGCGCGGCCGGTGGCGCGGTTGGCCGGACCCTCGCCGGCGAACACTTCGGCCGCTGCCTTCTGCAGGATGGTGCGGGTGACCTGCGGGCTGTTCTCGACATAGGCGCCGAGCAGCGCGCGGTCGCACAGCAGGTTGATGCGGCGCGGCACCCCCTGGGTCAGGCGGTGGATCAGCGGGGTCAGGGCCGCCCCGAACGGCGTGCCGGCGGCCCCGGCGACCGCCATGCGGTGCCCGATGTAGGCGCCGGTCTCCGCCTCGCCCAGCGGTCCCAGGTGGTAGCGCGCGATCACGCGCTGGGCCAGTTGCTCCAGCTCCGGACGCGCCAGCATGGCGCGCAGCTCCGGCTGGCCGATCAGGATGATCTGCAGCAGCTTGCGTTCGCTGGTCTCGAGGTTGGTCAGCAGGCGCAGCTGCTCCAGCACTTCCGGCGACAGGTTCTGCGCCTCGTCGATCACCAGCACGTTGTTCAGGCCCTGGGCGTGGGCGTCGAGCAGGTAGCGGTTGATCGCATCCACATAGCCCTTGACCCCGAGCGGCCCGGCGCTGGCCGGCGGCAGCGCGATATGCAGCTCGTCGCACACCGTCAGCAGCAGTTCCTCGACCGTCAGCTTGGGATTGAAGATATAGGCCAGCCGGCAGTTCTCCGGGATCTGCTCGATGAAGCAGCGGCACACCGTGGTCTTGCCGGCGCCGATCTCGCCGGTCAGGAGCACGAAGCCGCCGCCGCTGCCGATCCCGTACAGCAGGTGGGCCAGCGCCTCGCGGTGACGCTCGCTCATGAAGAGGTAGCGCGGATCCGGCGCGATCGAGAACGGCGCCTGTTTCAGATGGAAGAAATGCTTGTACATGCGTGGCTAGCGTCCTGCCGGCTGCGATTTGAACTTTGCGCAGTATATTTTGCTTTTGTCATTGGCGTACGCAATCGTACTGCCGGGATTCGACCTGCGCAGCGGATGGGGCGAGGCGTCGACCGCCTTGAAGGCGGTGCCGGCAGCTTCGCGCACCGATTTTTCCAGCTCCTCGGGCGTGCTGTCGGTGAGGGCCGCCACGAACACCAGGTCGCTGCTGTCGTCGCTGACCATCACTTCCCGTACCTGCGCGCCCCACAGGGTGGCGTCGACGCGGAACCACCAGGCCCCGCCTTCGCGCTTGTACGGGGGGCCGAAGGACTTGCTCAGGTATTCGTGGAAATACGCGTTGTCGAGCCCGCTGCGGCACAGCAGCGCGCTGCCGATGACGGGACCGAAGGTGGACGGCGCCGCCCGGCCCTGGGCGCAGGCCAGCGCCAGGCCGGCCGCAAGGGCCCAAGGCAAGCTCAGGGTGACTGCTGGGCGTCGGGCCGCGCGCGTGCGCGCTTCCTGGTGGCGGATCACAAGCTTCTCCTTCGACAATCCCCCATTATGACATCGCCCACGCGCCCGGGCCACCTTCCCTGTGGCAACAACCTCATGCGCCCGGCCCCGGCGCCGGCCTGGCCTGCAATAAATAGGCTTCGAGCGCCCGGATGTCGACCGGCTTGGTCAGGTGGCGGTCGAAACCCGCTTCCTGGGTCCGGCGCCGGTCGGCCTCCTGTCCCCACCCGGTCAGCGCGACCAGGCCCAGCGCGCGCCCGCCCTCCAGGGCGCGCAGGCGGCGCGCGGTCTCGAAGCCGTCCATGCCCGGCATGCCGAGGTCGAGCAGGACGGTGGAAGGATGGAATTCCGCGACGGCGGCCAGCGCCGCTTCCCCGCCATAGACGGCGCGCACCTCGGCGCCATCGCCGTGCAGCAGCATGGCCAGCGAATCGGCGGCATCCCGGTTGTCGTCGACCACCAGGATGCGCTGGCCGCGCAGCGGCGCGTCGGACCGGGCGCCCGTTCCCTGCGCCTGCCCGTCCCCCTCGCCGGCGCCGGACAGCGGCAGGTGGACGATGAATTCGCTGCCCTGCTGCACCCCCGCGCTGCGCGCCTCGACCCGGCCGCCGTGCATCTCGGCCAGGCTGCGCACCATGGTCAGGCCGATGCCCAGGCCGCCCTGGCCGCGCCAGCTGTCGCGGTGCACCTGGGCGAACATCTCGAATACGTGCGGCAGGCTCTCGGCCGGGATGCCGATGCCGTTGTCGCGCACCGACAGCGCCACCTCGTCGCCCTCGCGCCAGGCGCTGAGCCGGATGCAGCCGCCGCGGTCGGTGTACTTGGCCGCGTTGTTGAGGAGGTTGGAGAGCACCTGGGTCAGGCGCACCCTGTCGGCCTCCAGCATGACGGGCGGATCGGGCAGCGTGACCTCGAGCCGGTGCTGGCCCTGCTCGATCACCGGGGTGCTGGTCTCGACCGCCGTGGCGACGATATCGGCCAGCGCCACCGTCTCCATGCTCAGGACCAGCTTGCCGCGCGTGATGCGCGACACTTCCAGCAGGTCGTCGACCAGGCGCACGATCTGGCGCACCTGGCGCCCGACCATCTCGACCAGCCGGTCGGCGGCGCGGCGGCCGTCCGGACGGCGCAGCAGGTGCACCGCGTTGCTGATCGGCGCCAGCGGATTGCGCAGCTCGTGCGCCAGGGTCGCCAGGAATTCGTCCTTGCGGCGGTCGGCATCCTTCAGTTCTTCCTCGATGCGCACGGCGTCGGTGATGTCGAGCGAGATGCCGACATGGCTGCGATAGACGCCGCTGGCGTGGAAGCGCGGCGCGCCATGGCTCTCGAACCAGCGCCAGCGGCCATGCGCGTCCTGCACCCGCACGCGCGCCTGGAAGGTCGTATGGCCCTCGATCGCCAGGTCCACGATCTCCAGGTAGCCGGGCGCGTCGTCGGGATGGAGCCGCTCGCGCCAGACGCTCCTGGCGATCGGCTCGCCCGTCCGGCCGAACACTTCCTGGCACTTGCGGTTGGCGTACACCATCCCGGAATCGGCGTCGAACTCGTAGATCAGGGCGGGCGCGGCGTCGGCCAGGGTGCGGAAGCGCATTTCGCTTTCGCGCAGCTCTTCCTGGGTGCGCCGGCGTTCGTCGATGTCGATGTTCAGCCCGATCCAGCGCTGGATCCTGCCATCCGGCCCGACCTGGGGCGCCGCCCGGGCATTGGTCCAGCACCAGCTCCCGTTCGGCCTGCGCAGGCGGAACTCGGTGTTCAGCACGCGCCGCGCCGCCACCGCCTCGGTCCACTGCTGCAGGGCCGCCTCGCGGTCGTCGGGATGGATCGCGTTGACCCAGCCATAGCCCATCCACTCGTCGACGCTCTGGCCGGTGAAGGCGCGCCAGCTCGGCGAATCGGCCACCACCAGCCCGCCGGGATTGGTTTCCCACTGGGCCTGGGCCACTCCTTCGATCAGGATGCGGAAGCGCTCCTCGCGCTCGCGCAGCGCCTCCTCCTGGCGCTTGTACTCGCTGATGTCGAGGATGAACTCGATGCAGCGCGAGGCCTCGCCGCTGCCGGAGAGCCGGCTCGGCGCGCACAGCGCCCAGCGGGTGCTGCCGTCCTTGCACACGAATTCCTTCATGTAGGGCCGGGTCTTGCCGGAATCGGCCAGTTCGCCGGCCGCCCGTCCGGTCACTTCATGGAAGCCGGGCGCCGTCAGCTGCTCCCAGTGCGGCAGCGCGCGCAGCTCGGCCAGGCAATACCCGCACATGCGCTCGAAGGCCGCATTGCAGTCGACCACGTTGCCGTCGAGGTCGAAGAACAGCACGCCCACCGTCTCGATCGACATCGCGCTGCGCAGGAAGCTGTTCGATTCGCGCAGGGCGGCCTCGGACCGCGCGCGCGTCTCGACCATCCGGCGCAGCTGCTCGTTGGCGCCGGCCAGTTCGCGGGTGCGCTGCGCCACCTCGAGCTCCACGTGCCGGCGCGCCGTTTCCGCGGCCTCGAACGCCATGACCGTGCGGTGGCTGGCGGCGGCGAAGTCGGCCAGGCTGCGCAGCAGCCGCGCATCCTCGGCGTCGAAGCGGCGCTCGAGGCCATGGGCGAGCGCCCACACGGTGCCGACCGGGACGCCATCGACGACCCAGGGGACCAGCAGGGCTTCGTGGGTATGCGGGCTGAGACCGCGCAAGGCGGGAAAATGGCGCTCGGGCTCGCTGAACAGCAGCACCTCGTTGCGCAACAACACGGTGCTGCAGGGACTGGCTTCGCCCGGCATGGTGCCGCCGAGGTGATGGGCAAAGGCGCCGGCGATGGCGTGCCAGCGGAACAGGCCATGCTCGCCGCCGGGCTCGAACAGGCTGATGCCGGCCGAGTCGGCCCGGCACAGGGGCAGCACCAGCTCGACCAGCCTGTCCATGACGCCGCGCGGATTCACCGCCAGCGCGCGCGCGAGCGCCGCCATCGCCTCGCTCTCGGCGCGATAGTCCGGCGTCCGTGCCGGCCTGACGGCAAGCTGGTCCGTGATCAGCACGTCGTCGATGCCGGCGCTGGCAAAGGTGGTGCGGGGATCGGCCATCGGCAAACCAGTCCGTCTGGATGAATCCACAGACTAGTTCAAAAAACAACATGACGCCAGCGCCACACCTTTGCCCTCTCGTGACAATTGCACGACTGAATCGACTGGCGCTCCCTGCTAATATGGACGGGCCGAAGCAGCGGGCCGGGAGCCGCGCCGTCCATCGCCCTGTTGTGCATTTCGCACCACGAAATCGCGGTTCCGTCGCCTCTCGTCCACGCAGCGCCGCGTTTTGCCCTATCGTCCAGTCTCCGATCGCTCCCAACGACCAGAACCACATGAAGACCGTCATCAAGCACACCCTCCTGGCCGCCGCCATCGGCGCCGGCCTCCTCGCGGCCCAGGCCAGCCAGGCCGAACCGGCATCCGCCGTCGTCGTCGCCGAGCAGCGCAGCATCGGGGCGTTCAGCGCCATCGAGCTGTCCGGCCCCTACCGCGTCGTCGTGCGCGCGCAGGGCCGCCCGGGGATCGAGCTGTCCGGCGAGCGCCAGCAGCTCGACGAGATCGAGACCGTGGTGCGGGGCGATACGCTGGTGGTGCGGCCGGTCGAGCGCAACGGTTTCCATTTCGGCTTCGGCAAGCGCCGCGACACCGTCACCATCAGCATCACCGCCCAGCAGCTGCGCAGCCTGAAGATGTCGGGCAGCGGCGACGTCGAGCTCGACCACGTTGGCGGCGACCGCCTCAGCGTCAGCGTCGACGGTCCGGGCGACCTGCAGGCGTCGGGCGCGGTGCGCGAACTGGCGCTGCGTGTCAGCGGCAGCGGCGACGCCGACCTGCACCGCGTGAAGGCGGCCAACGTCGAGCTGACCATGTCGGGTCCGGGCGACGTGCGCCTGTCCGGCGTCGGCAACGAACTGCTGGCCACGGTCAGCGGCTCGGGCGACCTGGAAGCGGACGACCTGCGCCTGGCGCGCCTGCAGGCGCGCATGAGCGGTCCCGGCAGCATGCGGCTGAGCGGAACCAGCCGCGAACTGCGCGCCGAGATCAGCGGCTCGGGCGACCTGATCGCCTGCTCGCTGGCGGCGGAAAGCGTCAGCACCGTCCAGCGCGGCCCGGGCAATGCCTGCGTGGCCGGCTCGATCCGCAAGCTCGACGCCGAGATCAGCGGCTCGGGCGAACTCGATGCCAGCGGCCTGCAGGCCAGGAGCGCCGTGCTGCGCCTCGGCGGCCCGGGCAATGCGACGCTGGCCGGCACGGTGGCCGAGCTGAATGCGGAGCTGAGCGGCTCCGGCGACCTCGATGGCGATGAACTCGCGGTGCGCAAGGCCACCATCAAGAACCGCGGGCCGGGCACGGTGGAGCTGGCCCAGGTCTCCGACACGCTCGACGCCGACCTGCATGGCTCGGGCGACCTGAAGGCGAGCATGGCGGGCAAGCGCCTGCTGCTGAAGATGAGCGGTCCGGGCGGCGCCCATATCGACGGCAGGGTCGACCTGGTGCGGGCCCAGATGAGCGGTTCGGGCAGCCTGGAAGGCCGCCGGCTGACGGCCGGCCGCGCCGACATCGCGGTGCGCGGCCCGGGCACCGCGGCGGTCCACGTCGCCGGCCGCGAGCGCCGCCACGGCCAGGGCGAGGCCCAGCTGCTGGTGGTCGACCGCAGCGGCAGCCGCCACTCGGCCCAGTAACCGGCCGCGGGATCACCCGTCCCGCATCGCCGCCCGGGCCTGGATCCGGGTTCCCGCGCCCTGCCGCCTCAGGCAGCGCCGTCGAGGAATCCCGTGACGCTGGCCGGGCGGCCGTCACCGTCCAGCACCGCGGCATCGGCGCCCCGCGCCGCCACCGCCCCGCCCGGCCCGGGCAGGGTCCAGGAAAAGCGCGGCACATCGTTGTGCCCATCCGGCGTGTCGGCCAGTTCCAAGCGGCGCCCGGAAAGTGTGCTGCGCCCCCGCGATCATGGCTATTGGCGGGCGATCGTTGGTGCGTGTTCCATGCTGTCCTCCCTCGGGCTGTGTCATGGCGAACCCATTTTCCGGGACCCGCCCCTGGCTGGCGCTGAGCTCCCGGGTAATGGGGCTCCCCGCCCTGGCAATACCAACGACAATACCAATTATTTTTCCTTCCAAATCAAGCACTTGACCCCATAACCAAGGGCTATCGAGGTATGCCGGTGCGGGAATTTTGCATACCACTTAAATACCTGTTGACAAGCATGGGGGCCCTGCCTATAGTGCGCTGACTCCCCGGCTCTTCATATTTACCATGATCGACTATCTCATCGGCGTCGATGGCGGCGGCACCGGCACGCGCGTGCGCCTGGCCCGCGCCGACGGCAGCGAACTGGCCCAGGGCGCCAGCGGCCCCTCGGGCCTGCGCCACGGCATCGCCAACGCCTGGAACGCGGTGAACGCCGCGGTCGCCCAGGCCTTCGCGGCGATCGGCATCGACGGCATTCCCCTGCCATCCTGCGCCATCGGCCTCGGCCTGGCGGGGGTGCACAACAAGGACTGGGCCGCGAATTTTCGCGCCGCCAATCCCGGCTATGCGGCCCTGGTGCTCGAGACCGACGGCTACTCGACCCTGATGGGCGCGCACCAGGGCCGTCCGGGCGCGATCGTCGCGATCGGCACCGGCAGCGTGGGCGACGCGCTGCTGCCCGACGGCACCCGGCGCGAAGTGGGCGGCTGGGGCTTCCCGGCCGGGGATGAAGCCAGCGGCGCCTGGATGGGCCTGCGCGCGCTGAACCACATCGAACAGGTCATCGACGGCCGCGTCCAGGGCGGCGACTTCGCACGCGAGGTGATCGAAGCCTGCGGCGGCACCCGCGACGCGGTCCAGGTCTGGCTCGGCAAGGCCACCCAGACCGACTACGCCAGCCTGGCGCGCCACGTCGTGGCGCACGGCCCGAGCGATCCGGTGGCGCTCGCCATCCTCGAGCATGCCGGCCGCGAGGTGGCCAGCATCGCGCGCGCCCTCGACCCGTCCGGCGCCCTGCCGCTGTCGCTGTGCGGCGGCCTGGGCGAACCGCTGCGCACCTATTTGCCGGCCGCCACGCTGGCGCACTGCAGCCCCCCGCACGGCGACTCCGCCGCCGGCGCGCTGCGCATGATCGCATTGCACTTGAAGGACACTCAACAATGAATGGCAACATCCTGACGCCCGGCGGCTGGGTCCACGGCGCGCTGCGCTTCGGCGCCCGGATCGACGCCATCGACGGCGTCCCGGTCGATCCAGGCGCCAATGGCGACGACTACATCCTGCCCGGCTTCATCGACGTGCACGTGCACGGCGGCGGCGGGCGCGACATGATGGAAGGCGGCGACGCCGCCCACGTGATCGCCGCCCTGCACGCCAGGCACGGCACCACCAGCCTGCTGGCCACCACCATGACCGCGCCGGTCGAGGACATCGAGCGCGCCCTCGCCGCCATCGGCGTCGCCTGCCGCGAGCGCGGCAAGGGCGAGGCGCGCATCCTGGGCGTGCACCTGGAAGGCCCGTACATCAATTCGCGCAAGCTGGGCGCCCAGCCGCCGTTCGCACGCGAAGCCCGCCTGGACGAAGTGAAGCGCTTCGACGCCCAGGCGCCGATGAAGCTGATCACCGTGGCGCCCGAGATCGACGGCCACATGGAGCTGGTGCGGGCGCTCGCGGATGCCGGCATCCGCGTGCAGATCGGCCACACCAACGGCGACTACGAGGTCGGCGTGGCGGCCCTGGAGCACGGCGCGGCCGGCTTCACCCACCTGTTCAACGCCATGCCCGGCCTGCACCACCGCGATCCCGGCATGGTCGGCGCCGCGCTCGCGCACGCCGAATACGCCGAGATCATCCCCGACCTGCTGCACGTGCACCCGGGCGCGATCAAGACCGCGCTGCGCTGCATCCCGAAGCTGTTCTGCGTGACCGATTCGACCGCCGCCGCCGGCATGCCGGACGGCGAGTACATGCTGGGCCGCCAGGTGGTCCACAAGTGCATGGGCGGCGTGCGCCTGGCCGACGGCACCCTGGCCGGCTCCACCCTGACCATGGACCAGGCGCTGCGCAACCTGGTCAAGATCGGCCTGCCGCTCGAGGAAGCCAGCCGCCGCGTCTCCACCAATGCCGCCGACTACCTCGGCGAAACCCAGCGCGGCCGCCTCGCGCCGGGCTGCCATGCCGATTTCGTGGTGCTCGACCGCGAACTGAATATCAAAGCCGTTTATATCGAAGGAGAAGTTCTGTGACCTCACTGATGCTACAGGAAGCGCTGTCCGCCGCCGAGTGTGTCGCCCTGCAACTGTCGAACGACACCGAGCGCTATGCGGAACTGGGCCGCAAGCTGCGGTCCACCAACTTCCACAGCGCGGTGACGGTCGCCCGCGGCAGCTCGGACCACGCGTCGAGCTACCTGGCCTACCTGATCATGGCGCGCATGGGCCGCCTGGTGACCTCGCTGCCGATGTCGCTGATCACGCTGTACAAGTCGCCCCTGACCACGCGCGACACCCTGGCCGTGTCGATCTCGCAGTCGGGCCAGAGCCCGGACGTGGTCGAGCCGATCCGCTACTTCCGCGACGGCGGCGCCACCACGGTGGCCCTGGTCAACGATGTCACCTCGCCGCTGGCCCAGACCGCCGAATGGGCGATGCCCCTGCACGCCGGCAAGGAACAGAGCGTGGCCGCGACCAAGAGCTTCATCACCAGCCTGGTCGCCGGCGCGCGCCTGGTCGCCGAATGGCAGAACGACGCCGAGCTGAAGGACGGCATCGCCGCCCTGCCGGACGCCCTGGGCGCAGCCTGCCAGGCCGACTGGTCGGCCGCGATCGAGGTGCTGGCCCCGGCCCGCAACATCATGGTGGTCGGCCGCGGCATCAGCTTCCCGGTCGCCCTCGAATCGGCGCTCAAGTTCAAGGAAACCTCGGCCCTGCAGGCCGAAGCCTTCTCCGGCGCCGAGATCAAGCACGGCCCGATGGCCCTGATCGAGGACGGCTATCCGCTGCTGATCTTCGCGACCCGCGGCCCGGCCCAGGCCGGCCTGGTGGCGCTGGCCGACGAGATGCGCGGGCGCGGCGCGCGCGTGCTGCTGGCGGCGCCCGCCGACATCGCGAGCCGCGACCTGACCCTGCCGACGGCGGCGATTCCCGACCTCGACCCGATCGCGGCGATCCAGGCCTTCTACGTGATGGCGGCCAAGCTGTCGAAGGCGCGCGGCCTCGATCCGGACCGTCCGCGCCACCTGAGCAAGGTCACCAAAACCAACTGAGGGCGGGCGCCATGACCGACTACCTGAGCCTGGCCGGCCAGCTGATGATGGTGCGCCTGTTCGGCACCGAGCTGGATGCGGACACCGACGCCTTCCTGCGCGCCCACAAGGTGCGCGGCGCCTGCCTGTTCCGCCAGAACATGACGGACGCCGCGCAGCTGACCCGCTTCACGGGGGCGCTGCGCGACGCCATGGGGCCCGAGGCCCTGGTCGCCCTCGACCAGGAAGGCGGCGCCGTGGTGCGCTCGACCTGGGTGCCGGCGCCGCCGAGCGCGATGGCGCTGGGCGCGGCCGACGATGTTGAATTGGCGCGCGCGATCGGCGCGGCGGTGGCGCGCGCCGTGCGTGCGCTGGGCTTCAACTGGAACTTCGCGCCGGTGCTGGACCTGAACAACAATCCGCACAACCCCGTCATCGCCGAGCGCTCCTTCGGCGCCGATCCGGAAACCGCCACGCGCATCGCGCTGGCCTGGATGGAAGGCAGCGAATCGGAAGGCGTGGCCTGCTGCGTCAAGCACTTCCCCGGCCATGGCGATACCCACGTCGACTCGCACCGCGACCTGCCGACCGTGGACAAGCCGCTGGCCGAGCTGGAACGCTTCGAGTTCGCGCCCTTCCGCATCGCCGCGCCGAGCGCGCCGGCGGTGATGACCGCCCACATCGTCTACCCTGCCCTCGACCCGGACAATCCGGCCACGATGTCGCGCGCGATCCTGACCGGCATCCTGCGCGAGCAGTTCGGCTACCAGGGCGTGATCATCACCGACGGCATGGACATGCACGCGATCGCGCACCGCTACGGCGCCGGCCAGGCGGCCGTCAACGCCCTGGTGGCGGGCGCCGACATGGTGATGGCGATCGGTGCGCGCGAGACGCAGGTCGAGACCCTGCACGCGATCGCCGCCGCGATCGAAAGCGGGGTGCTGCCGCTGCCCGAAGTCGAGGCGCGCCTGGCGCGGCTGTCCGCGCTGGCCCGGTCGCACCCGGCGGGCGGAGCGGCCTACGCCGCAGATACCGACAGCGCCGACCGCGTCCTGATGGCGCGCGCCTGGCGCGCCGGCCTGACCGCACTGCGCCAGCCGGTCCGCCCGCCGAAAGGCAGCAAGGTGCGCCTGGTGGCGCGCCAGGACGTGGTCAGCGACGGCGTGTCGGAAGCCGGCGTGCCGGCGGCGGCGATCGCCGCCGCGCTCGGTCGCCTGTACGACGTGGAACTGGCGACCTTCGCCGACGCCGAGACCTTCGACTGGAGCGCGCTGCCGCAGGACGGCCGCCTCACGATGCTGGCCTCGACCTCGCGCCGGCGCTACGGTCCGCATGCCCGCGCGACCTGGCGGCCCGACCTTCACATTGCCCTCTGGAATCCGTACCAGGCGCTCGACTTCGATGCCCCGGCGCTGATGACCTATGGCTTCGCGGCGCCGGCGCTGGACGCCGTGGTCGGCTGGCTGGCGGGCGATCTCGACGCGACGGGCCGTTGCCCGGTGCCCGGGTTCGACGGCTGAAGCACGGGAGCGCCACGGCGCCCCTTCTCCCATGCATTGTTCATGCACAAAATCGACACGGCTCAGGCTGTTCGATTCAACCATTTCGGCTTGTCGAGCGTTACAGGAAGGTCCCGTCATCGGAAGATGACACCAAGGTAACGCAATGTAACCGTCGGGGCGTGAAATGACGCTCTGCGGCACAATTGCCGACGCCTGAAAATGGCGTTTTTATGGGACAATGCACGCTTTGTCCGAGTTGGCATTTTCGCTATATTAACGAAAACGCACCCCGCTCATTTTTTGTCTTGATTGAAGGATAATTCATGTCCCAATTCCGTCTTGCCCGCCTCTGCCTGATGCTCGCCGCGATCGGCGTCACCGCCCCGGCCCTGGTCACCAGCGCCCACGCCCAGCAAAAGACCGATGCGCCGGCCGCCGCCGCGGCGGCGAAGGACACCGTTCGTCCCGAGCTGTTCAAGCTGCTCGATCCCGCCGCGATCAAGCCGCTGATGGATGCCAAGAACTATGGCGAGGTGCAGAACCGCATCACCCAGGCGGAAGCCTTCCCGAACCGCACCCCGTACGAAGACTACGTGCTGAACCGCATGAAGCTGTCGCTGGGCTCGGCCACCAACAACAACGCCATCGCCATGCCGGCGCTGGAAGCCGTGATCAACTCGGGCCGCCTGCAGGGCGCCGAGCAGGCCGACTTCATCCAGGCCCTGGCGAACATGCACTACAACGCCAAGGACTACCCGAAAGCGATCGAGTGGTTCAAGCGCTACCAGAAGGACAGCCCGACGCCGGAGAAGATCCGTCCGTCGCTGGTGCGCGCCTACTACCTGAGCGGCGACTTCGCGACCGCGAAGAGCGAACTGCTGCCGATGATCGCCGAGATGGAAAAGGCCGGCAAGACCCCGACCGAGGAAGACCTGCGCCTGCTGGCCTCGGCTTCCAACAAGGTCAAGGATGACGCGGGCTACCTGACCGCGCTCGAGAAGCTGGTGTCCTACTACCCGAACGACGACTTCTGGACCGACGTCCTGAACCGCGGCGTGGCGCGCAAGTCGGGCTTCGACGCACAGGTCAACATGATCAACGTGTACCGTCTCGAGTTCGCTGCGGTCAAGCAGATGGCGCCCGAGGAATACGTCGACCTGGCCGAACTGTCGCTGCGCGACGGCTTCCCGACCGAAGCCAAGAAAGTGATCGAAGCCGGCTATGCCGCGGGCGTGCTGGGCAAGGGCTCCAACGCCAAGACCCACGCCGCGCTGCGCGACAAGGCGAACAAGGGCGCGGCCGACGACGCCAAGAACATCGCCAGCGGCGAAGCCTCGGCCGCCAAGGCCAAGACCGGCGCCGGCCTGGTCAACCTGGGCTGGGCCTACGCCACCATGGACCAGCACGACAAGGGCATCCAGTTCATCCAGCAGGGCATCGCCAAGGGCAGCCTGAAGAACGCGGAAGAAGCCAAGCTGCGCCTGGGCATGGCGCAGGCGCGCGGCGGCAAGACTGCCGAGGCGATCAAGACCTTCGAGTCGGTCAAGGGCGGCGCCGGCGCGGGCGACCTGGCCAAGTACTGGATCCTGCTGCTGAACCAGAAACAGGGCGGCAAGCAGACTGCGGCGATGTAATTCTCGCTGCGCTAAAAGAGCCGGGCTGGTGCCCGGCTTTTTTTCGCCTGTATGGTTTGTTGCTTCGCATTCGGGGTCAGGTCTGTCATTCGGACATGGACGCACAACCCTTGCGAAATCTCAGAACGGTTTAAGTAGGCTGAGATTTTTTCCCACTTTCCGACATGGTCCATGATGCGCCGCTTGCGGTGACAAATGGGAGCCGAGCATTGACGGGTTTGGGATAAACAAGCCAGCATTGTGAGATAGCGCAAAGGTGCTCGATCGGTGTCCGAATGACAGATCTGACCCTGAATGCCGTGGCTGCTGGCTCGACTGATCAACGGCCTGGCTGGCCACGCGTCCCCGTCCAGACACGCGCAATCAGGTAAGGCGGCTTGCCCTTGTCTCCGGCGCCGGAGAAGATGGGATTGCGGTGGAGCTGATTGACCGCCACATACAGCCAGGAGTCCTGACCGAAGTGGGCGTTGTCCGGCCAGAGGAAGCGTGGATCGCGCACCAGCGGGTGCAGCCTGCCATCCTTGGTCAGCATGTCGATGCCGTTGTCCGGCAGATTGGTGAAGAAGTGATTGCCCTCCGCATCAGTGGCTGCACCGTCCGATACCGGCTTGGGACCGGCATTGGCGATGGCGGCGGCGATGCCGGCGTCCGATGCGCCTTCGCGGAACAGGCGTGTCGGCAGCGAATACCAGCGGGTGCCATTCATCGGACCGTAATACAGCGTTTCGCCATCGGCCGACAGGGTGATCGGATTGATGCCGACACGGGCCGGGCCCATCTTGCCGTTCGCATCCGGGAACAGCAAGGACTCCCCTTCCACCACCAGGTCGACATTCTCCGCGGCCAGCGAAGGATGCCCGCGGAAGCGGCGCGCCGTGTTCTTGTTGATGTCCACGACCACGATGGCCGGATCGTCGCCGCAGTCGGCGATGTAGACGAAGCCACGCTCGCCATCGACGGCCAGGTCCTGCAGGATCTGGGTGCGCGGGGCGGCGGCTTTGTCGAAGTCGAAGCGGTATGCCAGCTTGCCGGTAGCAATGTCGAACGCGACCAGTTTCGGTGGCTGCGGCTGGTCCAGCCAGTTGCCGTGATCGATGACCCAGAGACGATCCTTGCTGTCGATGAGCACGCCGTGCGGGGTGTTCAGGACATTCGGGCCGGAACCCGGTGTGCCATTCCAGGCTGCGTCCGGGAATGGCTTGTACGTGTTCTTGCCGGTCACCTCGATCAGTTGTACGGGGCCCCGGCGCATGCCGTGGATGCTGGCGAAGATGCGGCCGTCTTTGCTGGCCGTGACATTGCCAGGCGTGATATCGAGCTCCGCCACGATCTCTACCTGGCCGACGGCTGGCTTGACCTGGGCCTGGTTGGCGCAAGCGGCGAGCGCGAGCGACGACGCCACCGCCAAAAGGAATTGACGCATTTTCTGGTCTCCTGAAAAAGTACTGAAAGGCTGGTAGCGTAGTCAGGCACCGTGCCAAAACGAAGTTAATCGCGGTTAAATTTTCGCCGGGACGTTTACCATAATTATCCGAGCTTTAACCATTGCGATCCTCCGTCTCAGGTAGCCTTGCTCCATGCCATTGGGAAGATGGCGGTTTATTGCGCTAACTATTTTTGAGGAAACGTAAATGGAATCCAAACATGAGCTAACAGGCGGGTCGCATGATCCGCAGCGCCGTGAACTGATGCGCGCTGCGGGAATGGCGACGGTGGCGGGACTTGCCGGACTGTCGGCGGGACTGCCGTCGATGGCGCAAGCCGCTCCCGCCGACGGACGCGGCGTGCTGGGCGCCCGCCTGCAGGGCGTGCAGCATGTCGGCATCACCGTGCAGAACATGGATCGCGCCTTCGAGTTCTATACGCAGGTCTTGGGCGGCACGGAAATCATGCGCGATGGTGATTTCCAGGGCGAAGTCATTCACAACACGCTGCTGCTGACGGAGGAGCTGAAGGCCAGGGAGCGCCAGGTCAACCCGCGCACGCTCGGCATTCCGGACCTGCGCGGCGGGGCCCAGCGCCTCGACGTGCGCTTCATCCAGTTCGACAACGTGGTCATCGAATTGCTGCAGTACCGCGATAGCAGCCAGCCACAGGGAAGTGGCGCCAGCTTCGCGCCGCCGCACGCGAACACCAGTCCCGCCTTCCCGACATCGATGCACGTCTGCTTCTACATCCGCGACGATGTCGACTTCAACCAGTTTGTGCGCGACCTGGAAGCGGAAGCGGCGAAACGCGGCATGGCGAATGTCAAGGCAAACCGCATCATCTCGTCGGCCAGCGAGAAGGAGCGCCTGTCGGCGCCATTGAATTCCATGACCAACCGCATCACCAGCGGCAAGTCCGACGGCTGGACATTGATGTATGCGAAGGGCCCGGAAGGCGAGCAACTGGAGTTCGTGCAGGTGCGCGGGCAGGCCAGGAAGGTGTTCGGCAGGGCCGAGGCGCTCCGCCGCCAGGCAGGCTGATTTCCTCTCGCTTTTTAACCCGGGAATGTGCGCGCCCGAACATTCCCCCTGCCGAGCGCGGCGGATAATCCCGCCAATCACCTCGGAGGCGTCATGACGACCGTACGAAAAGGCCAGGCTCCCGCCAAGCTGGGACGCGAAGAATTCCACCTGCGCTTCCGGCGCGCATTCTACGATCCCGCCTACGACCCGCTGGAAGCACAGCTGGCCGAGATCGAGGAAGTCGCCTGGAGCGCCTACACGGACGGCCGCAAGGCCCCGCGCACGGTCAAGGCCGGTCCCGGCTTCGCCGACCCCGGCTACGACCTGTCGGTCGAGTGGAAGGAGGCGCACGAGCGCCTGCTGGGCGCGGAGCAGCAGCAGAAGGACCCGGCCTCGCGCAACCGCATCCTGCTCATCAACGGCTCGGCGCGCAACGACGGCAGCTGTCCGGGCGAAGCCTCGAAGAGCTGGCGCATGACCAGGCTGGCGTGCGAGGTCCTGGCGGAACAGGGCTTCGAGGCCGACCTGCTCGACCTGAGCCTGCTCACCTCCGACTACGACCGCCACATCCATCCCTGCAAGGGCTGCGTCTCGACCGCCATGCCGCTGTGCCACTGGCCCTGCAGCTGCTACCCGAACAACGCCGAACGCCAGACCGCCGACTGGATGAACGAGATCTACGAGCGCTGGGTGCTGGCCCACGGCGTCATCATCGTCACCCCGGTGTACTGGTACCAGGCGCCCTCGGTGCTCAAGCTGATGATCGACCGCCTGGTGTGCGCCGACGGCGGCAATCCCGATCCGACCTCGACCCAGGGCAAGAAGCCGGAACTGGCCAAGGAGATCGAGCGCGCCGGATGGGACTATCCGAAGCACCTGGCCGGACGCGCCTTCGGGCTGGTGGTGCACGGCGACGTGGCCGGCATCGAAGGCACGCGGCGCTCGCTGTCGGACTGGCTGAACTGGATGGGCCTGGTCGACTCGGGCAGCTTCGGCCAGCTCGACCGTTACGTCGGCTATTACGAATCCTATGCCGACAGCCACGCCACCTTCGACCGCGATACCGCGCTGCAGGAAGAGGTGCGCAATGTCGCGCGCGCGGTGGCGGAGGCGGTGCGCGAGGTGCGCGCCGGCCGCGTGGCCGTCAACACCCACGCCCTGAGGGATCCGCGCCCCAAATAAGGGCCCGGCCTTGGTATCATGCGCCCATTCGCACACCCCTGACAGGCCGCATGACCCCGCTCGCCCAACTGATGTACAACATCGCCGGCACCGCCAAGCTGCCGCTCTACCAGCAGCTGCAGCGCGCGCTGCGCCAGGCGATCGACGAGGGCGCGCTCGGACCTGCCGCCGCCCTCCCCGCCGAGCGCCAGCTGGCGGCCGAACTGGGCATCTCGCGCATCACCGTGCGCAAGGCCATCGATGGGCTGGTGGAGGAAGGCCTGCTGGTGCGCCGGCCCGGCTCGGGCAACTTCATCAACACCCGGATCGAAAAGAACTTCGCCAAGCTGAGCTCGTTTTCGGAGGACATGCGGGCGCGCGGGCGGGTGCCGCGCAGCGTCTGGATCAAGCGCTCGGAGGGACTGGTCACGCCCGAGGAGGCGCTGCGCCTGCGGCTGTCGCCGGGCACCGGGGTGTACCGCTTCCACCGGATCCGCTATGCGGACGAGGTGCCGATGTGCCTCGAATACGCCACCATTGCGGCCTTCGCCCTGCCCTCGCTGGAGGCGGTCGACAATTCGATGTACGAGGCGCTGGAGGCGGCGGGGAACCGGCCGGTGCGGGCCTTGCAGCGCCTGACGGCGCTGCTGCTCAATGCCGAGCAGGCGCGCCTGCTGGAAGCCAGCCAGGGCGATGCGGGACTGTGCGTGGAACGCCTGGGCTTCCTGCGCGACGGGCGCGCGGTGGAATTCTGCCGCTCGTGGTTCCGGGGCGATATGTATGACTTCGTGGCGGAGCTGAACGCGGCTTGAGGCGGCTGGCATGCCAGGCCGCCTCGGCGTGAGCGGTCAGACAGCCGTGAATCCGCCGTCCACCACCAGCTCGTGGCCGTTGACATACGAGGCCTGGTCCGAACACAGCCACAGCGCCGCATTCGCGATCTCCACCGGTTCCGCCACACGCCCCATCGGCTGCGCCGACTCGAGCCGCTTCTCGGTGCCCGGATCGCGCTCGACCATGCGCGCCAGCATCGGCGTGCGCACCGCGGACGGGCACAGCGCGTTGACGCGGATGCCGTCGCGCGCGTACTCGGCGGCCGCGCTCTTGGTCAGGCCGACCACCGCATGCTTGCTGGCGCCGTAGATCGCGCGGTTCGGCGCGGCCACCAGGCCCGACACCGACGCCATGTTGACGATCGCCCCGCTGCCCTGCTTGAGCATCTGGCGCAGCTGGTACTTCATGCACAGCCAGACACCCTTGACGTTGACGCCCATGATGCGGTCGAACTGGTCGTCCTCGGCGTCGGCCAGCGGCTGGCCCTCTTCCTCGACCGCGGCATTGTTGACCGCATAGTCGAGCCGGCCGTAGTAATTGACGGTCTTTTCCACCAGCGCCTCGACGTCCGCCGCGCGGGTGACGTTGCTCTGTACAAAGAGTGCCTTGCCGCCCGACTCGACGATCATCGCCGCGGTCGCATGGCCGCCTTCGATCGAGGTGTCGGCGACGACGACGCTGGCCCCGGAACGGCCGAAGGCCAGGGCGATCGCACGTCCGATCCCGCTGGCCGCACCGGTGACCAGGACGACCTTGCCGGCGAATGGCTTGCCCACCTCCGGCTGCTGCTTGGTATTGCCCTTCATGATACTCCCGCCACTGCAAAATACTTCCGAAAGGAAACATTTTAACGCATGGTCACGACCGTGTCACAGTGTGGGGATAGGTATTTGGTATTGATTTGTATGTACATGTAAGAATTATCCCGGCCCCGCCTTGCCCTGGTCGGCCGCCATGACCACCGACAGCCGGGCCGGGTCGATCGCCTTGCGGAAGGCCGCGTTCAGCTGGGGCAAGCTGACCGCCATCAGCTTGCGCTCGAAAGCCAGCGACCATTCGAAGGTGCGCCCCCGGTACAGGTAGGAGGTCCAGCCGGCCGCCAGGGCGCCATCCTCGGCCCGGGTCTGCTGGCGCTGCTGCATCAGTCCGGACTTGGCGCCGGCCAGTTCGCTGGCCGTGAAGCCCTCCTTCACCGCACGCGCCAGCTCGGCGCGTATGGCGGCGTCCAGCCGCCCCATGTTCTGCGGCGCGGCGATGGCGCTGATCGAGAAGCTGCCTGCGCGGTCCAGGTCGCCCGCCGACAGCTCCGAGCCGCCGCCGTAGGACAGGCCATCCTTCTGGCGGATGCGGTCCATCAGGCGCGACTTCAGTCCGCCGTCGCCGAAGATGTAATTGGCCAGCATCAGGGCCGGATAGTCGGGATCGTCGATGTTCAGGTCCAGGTTCATGCGCGCCGTGTAGAAGCCGTTTTCCTTGTCGGGCGTGTCGAGCGTGCGGGTGGCCGGCGCCACCTCGGCGTGCTTGCGCAGCACCGGCTCCACGTGCTCTTTTGCGCGCCAGGCGCCGAACAGTTCGTCCACCAGGGGCACGACCTCCTTCGGGTCGAAGTCGCCCACGATCGCCATCTCGGCCGGATGGGCGCCGTGGTAGTCGCGGTGGAAGGCCTTCAGCTCCTCCAGGCGCGCGGCCTTGATGTCGGCGATGTCTTCTTCCAGCGTGTTCTCGTGGCGGATGTCGCCGCGCGGGTATTGTTCGAAATGCCGGGCCAGCGCGCGCGTCGCCACGCTCTGCGGTTCGCCGCGGCTGGCTTCCAGGCCGACCAGCGACTGCTGGCGCAGCTGCTCGAATTCGGCTTCCGGGAAAGCCGGCTCCTTCAGCACGTGGGCCACCAGCCTGAGCGCCTCCGGCAGGTTGGCGCGCGTGGTCTGGAAGTGGGCCGGACCGCCGGCGATCTTCAGCTTGTCGAAGGCGTCGGCCAGCTCGGCGCGGCTGTAGCGGGTGGTCCCGCGCATCAGCATCGCCGCGGTCAGGGCCGGCACCGCGCCCTTGCCGAACAGGTTCTTCTCGTCGCCGATGTGCTGGCGCAGGTTCACGGTCACGGTCTCGCCCCGGTTCTTCTTGGGCAGCAGGGCCAGCTTGACGCCGCCGGCGCTGGCGAGCGTGGTGCGCTTCATGATGTTCTGCTGGGTCGGCTCGAAGTCTTCCGACACCAGGCTGGACGCCTCCGGCTTGAAGTCCTGCAGCACGCTCTCGACGCTCGGCGCGGGCGGCAGGACGGCGCGCTGCGGCGCGTCCTCGGGCAGGAAGCTGCCGCTGATCCGGTTACTGCGCAGGAAATAGCGCCCCGAACTGGCGGCCACCTGCTCCGCCGTCACCGTCTTGAGGCGCTCGCGGCCAAGGAAGTACAGGCGCCAGTCGCCCAGCGCGATCACTTCCGACAGCGCCACCCCGACCGCCTGCGGGTCGTTCAGGCTGCGCTCGATGCTGTTCATGGCGGCGCGGCGCACCCGCTCCATTTCCTCCGCCGTGGGCGGACGGCGCGCGATGTCCTCGACCGCCTGGGTCAGCGCCTCGCGCACCGGCTCGACCGGGTCGCCCTTCTTCACCACGGCGCCGAAGAATTGCAGGCCGGGCGCATAGCCGGTCTGGCCGAAGCTGAACACCTGACTCGCCTTGCCGGTCTCGACCAGCAGCTTGTGCAGCCTGCCGTTCGGCGCGTCGCCCATGATCTCGGAGGCGAAGCCGAGCGCATCGGCATCCGGGTGCAGGTCGGACGGGACCTTGTAGCCGACCGCGACGATCTGCACGTCGCCCTGGCGCCGCACCGTGAAGCTGCGCTCGCCGTCCTGGGTGGGTTCGACGGTCCAGAACTGCGGCAGCGTGCGCTTCGGCTTGGGGATCGCGCCGAACAGGCGGCTGATGGTCGCCAGGGTTTCCCGCGGCTCGAACTTGCCGGCCACCAGCAGCACCGCATTGTCCGGCTGGTAATACGTGCGGTAGAAGGCGCGCAGGTTGGCGATCCTGACGTTCTCGATGTCGCTGCGGTTGCCGATCGTCGCGCGGCCGTAGGAATGCCAGTCGTAGGCCACGCTCTGCATGCGCTTGAACAGCACCCCGCCCGGCGAGTTCTCGCCGCTCTCGAACTCGTTGCGCACCACGGTCATCTCGGACGCCAGGTCCTTGTCGGAGATGAAGGAATTGACCATGCGGTCGGCCTCCATCTGCAGCGCCCAGCGCAGGTTGTCGTTCGACGCCTGGAACACTTCGTAGTAGTTGGTGCGGTCGAGCGAGGTGGTGCCGTTGAACTGCATGCCGCGCCCGGAGAATTCACCGGTAATGTCGCGGTTGTTCTTCGCGCCCTTGAACAGCAGGTGCTCGAGCAGGTGCGCCATGCCGGTCTCGCCGTAGTTCTCGTGGCGCGAGCCGACCAGGTAGGTGACGTTGACGGTCACCGTCGGGCGCGAGGCGTCCGGGAACAGCAAGACCTTCAGCCCGTTCGCCAGCCGGTACTCGGTAATGCCCTCGACCGAGGGCCCGAGGCTGACGCCCTTGGGCAGCTGCACAGCCAGGGCCGCGCCGGCCACCACGAAGGCCAGCGCGCCCACCATCACCTGCGCGGCCGCGCCGCGCTTGAAGCTCATCCAATCCATGGCATCCCGTCATTGGGGGCAGGACGCCAACCGTCCCGCCGCGAATCAGGGATGGTAACAGATGGGCACGAGCGGGGCAGCCGGCGCGCCCTCGCGGACGCGCCGTCGTCGACCGACCCGCGTATGTGCTTACTGGCGCGCCCGCCGTTCGTGGGCCTGTTGCCAGGAACTGATGCGCGACAGCTCGCCCATCTCCTCGGCCAGGAATTCGAGCAGGTCGTCGGAGCTGACGATGCCGCTCAGGATGCCGGACGCATCGACCACCGGCACCCGCCGGATGCCGCGCAGGCGCATGCGTTCGATGGTCTCGTACACATCGTCGGTCTCGCTCGCGGTGAGCAGGTCTTCGCTCATGACGTCGCCTGCCAGCAGGCTGCCCGGATCGAGTCCGGGCGCGATGACGGAAACCACGATGTCGCGGTCGGTCAGGATACCGATTGGAACTTTGCCGCCGCCATTGCCCTCGACCACGATCAGGTCGCCGACATGGTGCATGCGCATGAGGATGGCTGCGTCCTGCACGGTGTCGTCGCGGGAACAGCAGACGGTGTGGACGGTACAGATTTCACCGATGTTCATGACTCCCTCCCTCGTCTTGACAGGCGTAGTCTAAAACGAAACTGGCGCTTTGACATAATCAAAGCGCCAGTGGGATCCGGGATGTAGAGCGCCTAACAAAACCCCATGGCGACCTTGCATCGTCTCGCCGTACAACAGTACTGTCTTCGACGATGCGCCTTGCCCTGTGGGTTTTGTTAAACGCTCTCAGGCTGCGCCGGGTTTCTTCTCGCCCGGCAAGGGAACGAAGCAGGCATCGACCACCTGCAAATCGTTGTCCTTGGCAAAGCTGACGACGAAGTGGTAGGCCATCGGCTCGATCGTGCGCAGCCGGTGGTCGACCACCACCGCCTTGGTGCCATTGACCACCGTCGGGTGGACGTAAGGAGAGAACTTCAGGTGGGCATCCAGGCCGCTCGAGCCTGGGCAAAAGCAGGACATGACGCCGCACAGGCGTTCCGCCCAGTCGCTCGGGCGAAATTGCCTGCCTTTGTTCGTGATGCCCATGATAAAAAACTCTCCAGTGAGCTCTTTATCCGTGGTTTGGGGTAACTCGGCCATAGTGCTGCTTGCTCAAACAGAAAGTACTGCGTGGATGAGAACAACCTCAGCCCAGTATTATATCTTATAGAAGACTTGGGCACGAGCCCGCGCGCCATTTTCAGCCAAGCCAGACCACGCTCGACGTCAGCAGCAACAGGATCATCCATAATATCAGGGCGCGCCACACGAGTCCCACTGTACTTTGGAGAGCGCGCAAATTCGGCTCCTCGCCCGGCAACACCTCGGTATCGCTGTCGCTCAGGTCCACCGTGGCGGCGTCGGCCGGCAGCAGCTGGGGCGCGTTCTCGTTCGGGGTGCCGAGGCGCACGCCCATCGCGCCGCCGCCGGCGGCCAGGATGATGCCGCGCGATTCGTCGGCCCAACGGTTGGCAAAATTGCGCCAGGCATAGATGGCGTCCTCGAAGTTGCCGACCACGGCAAACGCGATCGCGGTCAGGCGCACCGGAATCCAGTCGATCCAGTAGAAGGCGCGCGCGGCGAACTGGCCGAAGGCTTCGTTGCGCATGTGGTCCGGCTCGTTCCAGGCGCGCGCCAGGTATTCCGACACGCGGTACATCACGGCGCCCGCCGGGCCCAGCGGCATCAGGAACCAGAAGAACACGCCGAACACGTTGCGGTGCGTCGTGATCAGGGCTTTCTCGACCGCCACCCGTGCGATCTCGGTGGCGTCCATGCCGACCGTGTCGAGGCGGGTCCACTCCGCCAGCAGGCTGCGGGCGCTGGCTTCGTCGCCCGAATTCAGGGCCAGCTGGATCGAGGTGAAGTAATGGCTGTAGTGGCGGAAGCCGAGGGTCAGGTAGACGATCAGGACGTTCCAGGCAAAGGCCAGGAACACCAGGTTGTAGTGCATGAACACCCACCAGACCAGCCAGGTCGGCAGCATCAGCGCCGCCATCATCAGGATCCAGCCCATGCGGCCGTTGCGCCGCTCGCCCGCGTTGAACCAGCCCTCGATGCGCATGGCAAAACCCTTGATGCCACCGTAGACCTGGTTATCCGCGCGCAGCGGTTTCAGCTGCTCGATCAGCAAGGCGCACAGGATAGAAAAGAATGTCATTCAGGAACCCTTTTTTGTTATCGCATTACAACTGCCCGCTAAGATAGCGCAGTGGGCCGCCATAATCAAATTTGGACCTGTAAGAAAGTTTTACGCGCGCAAGTAATGGAACAGGTTGCGCAGCATGGCGGCGGTCGCGCCCCAGATGAAGTATTGTTCATATGGCATCGCATAGAAGCTGCGGCGGCCGGACGTGGGCAGGTCGAGCGTGCGGCGCTGGTGGTTCAGGCCATCCATCAGGAAGGCCAGCGGCACTTCGAAGACTTCGGCGACTTCGTTCGGGTCGGGCAGCAGCGCGAACGGCGGCGCGACCAGCGCGACCACCGGGGTCACGCGATAGGCGCTGATGGTGGTGTGATCGGGCAGCACGCCGATGATCTCGACGTGGCGGCGGTGCAGGCCGATCTCTTCCTCGGTCTCGCGCAATGCGGTCTCGATCGGCGAAGAGTCGAGCTCCTCGGTGCGTCCGCCCGGGAAGCTGATCTGGCCGGCATGGCTGGACAGGTGATCGGTGCGGCGCGTGAACAGCACCGTCAGGCCTTCGGGACGCATGACCAGCGGCACCAGCACGGCGGCGCAGCGCAGGCGCTGGCCGCGCAGCATGAGCACTTCTTCCGACACTTCGGGTTGCCACTCCAGGGTTTGCGCAAAGCGTGCGCGCAGCGCGGCCGCCGTCAGGCGCTCCGGCACGACGGGCGCTTCGCCGGCCAGGCCGGCAAGCGGCATCTGGGTGGGGTCGAATACGAGTTTGACCAATGGCTTCCCCCTCTTATCGAATTCGTATTGTGAGCGTCGAAAAAGAAAAAGGCATCCTTGCGGATGCCTTTTTCAGGACGCGGACGCTATTACTTGGCGGCCGTGGTCGCGGCGCGACGGTTCGGCAGCTTTTCTTTGATACGCGCCGATTTGCCCGAACGCTCACGCAGGTAGTACAGCTTCGCACGACGCACGTCACCACGGCGCTTCACTTCGATCGAAGCGATCAGCGGCGAGTACAGCTGGAACGTACGCTCGACGCCTTCGCCCGACGAGATCTTGCGAACGATGAAGTTCGAGTTCAGGCCGCGGTTACGACGCGAGATGACCACGCCTTCGTATGCCTGGGCGCGCTTGCGGTTGCCTTCGACGACGTTGACGCTGACGACAACGGTGTCGCCCGGTGCGAAATCAGGGATGTTGCGGCCGAGGCGCGCAATTTCTTCTTGCTCGAGTTGCTGGATCAGATCCATTTGTAGACTCCATAAACCATCGTGCTGGCGCTACCTTCGCCCAGTAGAGGATGGGGTTGACCACATGGGCAACATGCCCGCGCGGTTCATGCGAAAAACGCATTCCTTACACGGCAGGCTTGTTCATGCCTGCCAAAAACTTTTCATCGAGCGCGGTGAGCTGGCCGGCGGCGCGCGCCTGCTCCAGCAAATCCGGCCGCTTCTTCGCGGTCGCCTCCAGCATGCGCTGGCGGCGCCACTTCATGATCTCGGCGTGGTTCCCGCCCAGCAGCACCGGCGGAACCGGCTCGCCGTCATAGACTTCAGGCCGCGTATAGTGCGGCGAATCGAGCAGGCCGTTGACGAAGCTGTCCTCGACCGCCGAGGCATCGTCGCCCAGCACACCGGGCAGCAGGCGCACCACGGCATCCATCAGGGCCATCGCCGGCAACTCGCCGCCCGACAGCACGAAGTCGCCGAGCGAGATTTCCTCGTCGACGCAGCGGTCCAGCAGGCGCTGGTCCACCGCTTCGTAGCGGCCGCACAGCAGCACGAGGCCGGGCTCGTTCTTCAGTGCCATCGCGCGCTCGTGGGTCAGCGGTTTGCCTTGCGGCGACATGAACACCACACGCGGCGCGGGCAGGCCCAGGTCGACCTGCCTTTGCTTGGCCGCATTGATCGCGGCTTCGAGCGGTTTTGCCAGCATCACCATGCCGGGGCCGCCGCCATAGGGGCGATCGTCCACGGTGCGGTGGCGGTCCTGCGTGAAATCGCGCGGATTCCAGATCGACAGGCCCCAGCGCTGCTGCTCGAAGGCGCGCCGGGTCACACCCGACTGCGTCAACGCGGCGAACATCTCTGGGAACAAGCTCACGACGTCAAACTGCATCGGGATCCCGCTCCGGGTTGGATGGGCTCAAAAATCGAGGCCCCAGTCCAGGGTAATCAGTCTTGCTTCGAGGTCGACGTTCTTGACGAACTGGTCGACAAACGGCACGAGGCGCTCGGACGCTTTCGCATCAGGCGCATCGGGGTTGACCTGCGGCGTGATGCGCAGGATCGACTGCGCGCCGTTGTGCATCATGTCGGCCACCTTGCCGAGCGCTTCGCCCTGCAGGTTGACCACATCGAGGCCGATCAGGTCGGACCAGTAATACTCGTCTTCCTCGAGCTCGGGGAACTCGCTGCGCGCCACCTGGACGGAAGCGCCTTTGAGCGCCTCGGCCTCGTTGCGGTCACGCATGCCGACCAGGGTTGCAACGACGTCGCCGCCGTGCAGCTTGGCACTCCGTACGGTGACGGCGTGCAGGGTCGGCTTGTCGAGCCACCAGGTCTTGATGTTCAGCAGCGCGTCCGCGTCGTCCGAATAAGGGGAGACACGGATGCCACCCACGATTCCATACGCACCGGTCACGTGCCCGACCTGAACCAGGTCGTCGGGGATTTGCACCCCGCTTGCTGCTGAATCAGTCAAGACTTGAACTACCTTGCCTGCTTTAATTAAGCAGCCGGCTTCTGGCCAGCGACCAGGCGAGCAACGGTCGGCGACAGTTGTGCGCCAACGCCTTGCCAGTGAGCCAGACGGTCAGCAGCGATACGCAGGCCGACTTCGGCGCCCGAAGCCATCGGGTTGTAGAAGCCGATGCGCTCGATGAAACGACCATCGCGACGGTTGCGCGAATCGGTTGCAACGATATTGAAGAACGGGCGCTTTTTAGCGCCACCACGAGCCAAACGAATAACGACCATAATAATTCCGAAAAAGTTGTGCTGGACGAAGAAAGTCGACGATTATAGCGCGCGACACCGCACAGCAGCAAGCGTTAATGACAACAGGGCGCGCAGTCCCGCCGAATCAAACATTATGGCCTATTTTTCGCCACACCGCCACCGCGATCCCGCTCCGCCGGCCAGCTTCGGGCAAAAACCTGCCATTTGCATCATTTTGGGTGATACTCTTGGCTTTCCTGAACAATTGGCAACATTCATGGCCGTCAAGCACAAGAACAAGACCGTCGCCACCCTGCTCGCCCTGCTGCTGGGCGGGTTCGGGGTGCACCGCTTCTACCTGAAGGGCGGCACCGACCGCCTGGGACTGCTGCACCTGTGCAGCGTGCCGGTCACCGGGATCCTGGTGGGGGCGGTGAAGCCGCATCCCTTCTATGTGCTGCTGCCCCTGCTGGTGTCCTACGTTGCCGGGTTCATCGAGGCGCTGGTGATCGGGCTGACGCCGGATGAGAAGTGGGATGCGCAGCATAACGCGGGCAGCGGGCGGCAGTCGCGCTCGAACTGGGTGCTGGCGCTGACGCTGGTGCTGACCGTGATGGTGGGGGCGGTGGTGCTGATCGGGACGATTGCGCGCCTGTTCGATCTGCTGTACACGGGCGGGGCGTACGGCTGATACCATAAAAAGAGCAGCCCGCAGGTTGCTCTTTCATTTACCACATCGGAACGCCTCAGAACTGCTCGACGTCCAGCGCCAGCACACCCGCCGCGTCTTCCACGATCGCGATGCGCAGCCCATCCGCCTGCGACAGCACATGATCGCCGAAGAAGCGCGCCGTCGCGATCTTCGCGCGCAGGAAGGCGGCATCGCCCTCCCCCGCACCCAGCTTCCGACTGGCCACCAGCGCCGCGCGCGCCATCTGCCAGCCGCCCAGCACGATGCCGGCCAGCTTCAGGTAGGGCACGCTGCCCGCGAACACCGCGCGCACATCCGATCTGGCGTTCGCCACCACGAAGTCCACCACCTGCTCCAGCGCCGCGCTGCCGGCCGCCAGGCGGTCCGCCAGCGCCGCAAAGTCGGCGCCCTGCACTTCGCGCAGCTGGGCTTCGGTCGCGCGCACCTGGGCGATCAGCGACTTCGCCACGGCGCCGCCGTCGCGCACGGTCTTGCGGCCGACCAGGTCATTGGCCTGGATCGCGGTCGTGCCTTCGTAGATGGTCAGGATCTTGGCGTCGCGGTAGTGCTGGGCCGCGCCGGTCTCCTCGATGAAGCCCATGCCGCCGTGTACCTGCACGCCGTCGCGCGCGACGTTCTCGGACATCTCGGTCGACCAGCCCTTGATGACCGGGACCAGGTATTCGTACACCGCGAGATTGGCCTTGCGGGTCGCTTCGTCGGCGTGGCTGTGCGCGATGTCGGAGATGCCCGCGCCCACGTAGGCCAGCGCGCGCGCCGCCTCGGTCTGGGAGCGCATCGACATCAGCATGCGGCGCACGTCCGGGTGGTGGATGATCGCCACCGGGCCCGGCGAGCCGGCCACTTCGCGCGACTGGATACGCTCTTTCGCGAAGGCGGCCGCCTGCTGGTAGGCGCGCTCGGCCAGGCCGACGCCCTGCATGCCGACGCCGAAGCGGGCCGCGTTCATCATGATGAACATGTATTCCAGGCCGCGGTTCTCCTCGCCCACCAGGGTGCCGATCGCGCCGCCGTGGTCGCCGAACTGCAGCACCGCGGTCGGGCTGGCCTTGATGCCCAGCTTGTGTTCGATCGAGACGCAGTGCGCATCGTTGCGCGCGCCCAGCGAGCCGTCCGCATTGACCAGGAACTTCGGCACGATGAACAGCGAGATGCCCTTCACGCCCGGCGGCGCGTCAGGCGTACGCGCCAGCACCAGGTGGATGATGTTCTCCGCCATGTCGTGCTCGCCGTAGGTGATGAAGATCTTGGTGCCGTAGACCTTGAAGGTGCCGTCGCCCTGCGGCACGGCGCGGGTGCGCACGGCGGCCAGGTCGGAGCCGGCCTGCGGCTCGGTCAGGTTCATGGTGCCGGTCCACTTGCCCGAGATGAGCGGCTCGAGGAACAACGCCTTCTGCTCGTCGGAACCCGCGGTCAGCAGCGCCTCGATGGCGCCGTCGGTCAGCAGCGGCGCCAGCGCGAACGACAGGTTGGCGGCGTGCAGCATTTCCATGCAGGGGGTGGCCACCAGCTTCGGCAGGCCCTGGCCGCCGAATTCCTGCGGATGCTGGACGCCCTGCCAGCCCGCCTCGCCGAAGGCGCGGAAGGCTTCGCGGAAGCCCTTCGAGGTGGTGACGCTGCCATCCTTCCAGAAGCTCGGCTCCTTGTCGCCGGCATGGTTCAGCGGGGCGATGACTTCGCCGCAGAACTTCGCGTTCTCTTCGAGGACCGCCTCGACGGTGTCGGCGGTCGCGTCCTCACAGCCGGGCAACTGGTTGATCTGGGCCAGGTTGGCCAGTTCGTTCAGCACGAACTGCATGTCTTTCAGCGGGGCTTTGTAGCTCACCTTTGTCTCCTGATTGTAAATCTGTACGCGTCATGCAAAACGTCGTTCCGGCGTGCGCTGGAACGACGTGTTTGACTGGTCTGGCAACGGGCAACGCAGTAACGCATTGCCCATGGCGCCGATTAACCCAGTTCCTTGACCAGTTGCGGCACGACCTCGAACAGGTCGCCCACCAGGCCGTAGTCCGCCACCGAGAAGATCGGCGCTTCCGGATCCTTGTTGATGGCGACGATGGTCTTCGAATCCTTCATGCCGGCCAAATGCTGGATCGCGCCCGAGATGCCGACCGCGATGTACAGGGTCGGGGCGACGATCTTGCCGGTCTGGCCCACCTGCCAGTCGTTCGGCACGAAGCCCGCGTCGACCGCTGCGCGCGAGGCGCCCATGGC
>NZ_KB908081.1 GCF_000382345.1 Massilia niastensis DSM 21313 | reverse complement strand
AACCACACTACCTGCTGTGCTGGCAAACGTCTTCGTCGAATGCTCGCCTTACCTGTATGGCTGAGCGCCTGCTCGATCCACTCAACTGGCAGATGCTCACCCAGCCGTTGCCAATCAGGAGCGGGAAGATCTGCGGTTACAAGTGGGAGGGTATCGGCTAGCATCGGAACCGCAGGTTAACAGAGCCGCTACACGTTTACAACAGCCAAATGATCAAAGGCGGCTTAACTTAACCGCATTAGACTCTGACCCTAATTTTCTCAAGCGCAATTGTTCGGTGTTGGCTTGCATTTTGATTGGTTGATGGCACTGGTGTCGTTTTCTGTCATCCATAAAGAACCAAAAAAGCCCCGCCCGGTTTTCCGGGCGGGGCTCCTTTTTGCGTGTCGGTCTGGCGATCAGACGGCGACGGGATTCGGCTTCGCGGGATCGAGGCCATACTTGGCGATCGCGTCGGCCACCGTCTGTTGCGGCAGGACCTGGTCTTCGGCCAGCGCATGCAAGGCGGCGAGGCAGATCCAGAAGCGGTCGACTTCGAAGAAGTGGCGCAGCGCGGCCCGGGTGTCCGAGCGGCCGAAGCCGTCGGTGCCGAGGACCACGTAACGCCCCGGGACGAAGGCGCGGATCTGCTCGGCCAGGGCGCGCACATAGTCGGTGGCGGCGATCACCGGGCCGCGGCGCGATCCCAGCAGGCGGGTGACGTGCGCTTCGCGCGGCGCCTCCTGCGGGTGCAGCATGTTATGCCGCTGCACCGCCTGGCCGTCGCGCGCCAGTTCGGTGAAGCTCGGCGCGCTCCAGATGTCGGCGCCGATGCCCCAGTCCTGCTCGAGCAGCCCGGCGGCTGCGATGACCTCGTTCAGGATCGTCCCGGCGCCCATCAGCTGCACCACGTGCCGGCGGCCGCTCGTGCTCCTGCGCACGGAGTACATGCCCTTGACGATGTCGTCCGCCACCCCGTCGCCCTCCGGCATGGCCGGATGGGCATAGTTCTCGTTCATCACGGTGAGATAGTAGAAGACATCCTCCTGCTCCTGGAACATGCGCCGCATGCCATCCTGGACGATGACCGCGAGCTCGTAGCCGAAGGCCGGATCGTAGCTGACGCAGTTGGGAATCGCCGCGGCGTGCACGAGCGAATGCCCGTCTTCGTGCTGCAGGCCCTCACCATTGATGGTCGTGCGGCCCGCGATCCCGCCGAGCAGGAAGCCGCGCGCGCGCATGTCGGCCGCCGCCCAGATCAGGTCGCCGACCCGCTGGAAGCCGAACATCGAGTAGAAGATATAAAACGGGACCATCTGCTCGCCGTGGGTGGAATACGAAGTGGCGGCGGCGATCCAGTCGCTCAGCCCCCCGGCCTCGTTGATCCCCTCCTGCAGGACCTGGCCCGACTCCGATTCGCGGTAGTACAGCAGCTGCCTGGCGTCCTGCGGCGTGTATTGCTGGCCGCGCTGGTTCCAGATCCCGACCTGGCGGAACAGGCCTTCCATGCCGAAGGTGCGCGACTCGTCCGGCACGATCGGGACGATCCGCTGCGACAGCGCCGGATCCTTGAGCAGGATGTTCAGCAGCCTGACGAAGGCCATCGTGGTCGACATGCCGCGCCCCTCGGGCGTGCCCTTCAGCAGCGACTCGAACGCGGACAGGGCGGGCGCCGGCAGCGGGCTGGCATGGCTGCGGCGCGCCGGCAGGTAGCCGCCGAGCGACATCCGGCGCTCGCGCATGTACTGCAGTTCCGGCGCGTTCTCCGCGAATCTCAGGTAGGGAATGTCCTCGATGTCCTCGTCGCGGATCGGCAGCGCGTACTTGTCGCGGAAGGCCAGCAGGTCGGAGCCCAGCATCTTCTTCTGCTGGTGATTCACGTTCGCCGCCTGCGCCGTCGGCCCCATGTCGTAGCCCTTGACGGTCTTGGCCAGGATGATCGTCGGCTGGCCCGCGGGCCGCACCGCCTCCCGGAAGGCGGCATACACTTTGTGCGGATCGTGGCCGCCGCGGTTCAGGTCCCAGATCTGCTCGTCGCTCCAGTCCGCGACCATCGCCCGGAGCTCCGGCGTGTTGAAGAAATGCTCGCGGATGTAGGCGCCCGACTGGGAGCGGTAGGTCTGGTACTCGCCATCGACCACCTCCATCATCCTTTGCACCAGGGCGCCGGAGTGGTCGCGTTCGAGCAGCGCGTCCCATTTGCCGCCCCAGACCAGCTTGATGACGCGCCAGCCGGCGCCCTTGAACAGCGTCTCGAGTTCCTGCATCACCTTGCCGTTCCCGCGCACCGGGCCGTCGAGGCGCTGCAGGTTGCAGTTGACCACGAAGATCAGGTCTTCCAGCCGCTCGCGCGCCGCCATGCCGATCGCGCCGGTCGACTCGGGCTCGTCCATCTCGCCATCGCCCAGGAACACCCAGGTCTTGCGGCCCTCGGTCCGTACGATGCCGCGCGAATGCAGGTATTTCATGAACCTGGCCTGGTAGATCGCCATCAGCGGCCCCAGCCCCATCGAGACGGTCGGGAACTGCCAGAAGTCCGGCATCAGCCAGGGATGGGGATAGGACGACACGCCGCGGCCCTCCACCTCCTGGCGGAAGTGGTCGAGGTGGTCCTCGCTCAGGCGCCCGAGGAGGAAGGCGCGCGCATAGATCCCGGGCGAGCAATGCCCCTGGATGAACAGCAGGTCGCCGCCATGCTCGCCGGACGGCGCGCGCCAGAAGTGGTTGAAGCCGACATCGTAGAGCGTGGCCGCGGAGGCGAAGGACGCGATGTGGCCGCCCACATTGCTGTGTTTCGCGGCGCGCAGCACCATCGCCATGGCGTTCCATTGGGTGTAGGCGCGGATCCGGTGTTCGGTCTCGCGGTTGCCCGGCATGGGGGCTTCCTGGTCGCGCCGGATCGTGTTGACGTAGGGCGTGCTGATCGAGAACGTGTGCTGTTCGCCCAGCGTCCTCACATGTCCCACCAGCCGCTCGATGAGGAAGCGCGCGCGACTCAGTCCGCTGGCTGCGATGGTGCCTTCCAGTGCGTCCAGCCATTCATCGGTTTCCACCGGATCCTCGTCGTTTCCGACGTGACGGCGACTGGGCTGGGTTGGGATGGGATGCGACATGACTTTCTCCTGATGTGGCGGCTCGATGGACGCTTGCCGGGAACCGCATGGAATGAAGCGGGTGGAGCGGGAGGGAGTGAAATGGGCGGCGGCGTGCTCCCTTCCTCGATCGGGGAACCCTCCGCCGGAGGGTGCTGCGGGCGGACGCCGGCTGGCGTCCGCGGGCACCTGGCGCCGCCGGGCGCCAGGCTGTGAGTCGAGCGGACGCCGGGGGCGTCCCGCATGCAGTGTCAGGCGCCGGGTATCAGGCGACGACCGTGTTGCGCCAGTCGGCGGCGTCGAGCAGCGCCGCGCGTTCCGGGACAGGCGGATAGATCCACTCGGTGTTGATCTGGGTCTTCAGCGCCTTGGCCTTGGCGCCGATCATCTTGATCGAGCGTTCCCAGCCCTCGGTGTACACCGCGCCCCAGCCGCCGAGGTCGAGGCAGGTGACGTAGAACGGCTGGCGGTAGGCGACCGTCTCCAGGCCGAGCAGGTCGGCGGCGATGTTGTGGCCCGCATGGCGGCCCATGTTGATCGCGTGCTGGCATGCCATCATGGCGTGGTTGCCCTGGTCGTCGGTGGCGGCGAGCGCCACGTCGCCGGCGGCGAAGATGCCGGGCGCGCTCGGCACGCGCAGGTCGGGGGTGACATGCAGGCGGCCGGACAGGTCGCGCAGTTCGGAGACCTGTTCGGTCAGCGCGCTGGCGCGCATGCCGCCGGTCCAGATCACGGTCCTGGCCTCGACCCGGCCGCCGTCGGCGGTGGTCACGCCGTTTTCATCGAGCGACACGACCGAGGTCCCGAGCAGGCACTCGACGTTCAGCCTGTACATCGCTTCTTCGATCACGGGACGCGGGCCCGGGCCGAGCTCGGGGCCGATCTGCTCCGCACGCTCGATCAGCACGACGCGGTACGCCTTGTCGGCGCCGAGGGCGGCGCGCAGGCGGGCCGGCAACTCGGCGGCGACTTCGATGCCGGTAAAGCCGCCACCGACCACCACCACCGTGTCGCGGGCTGCCGACTGCGGTTGCGCGGCCAGCGCCGCCAGGTGCTGGTCGAGCTCCACCGCCTCGTCGTACTGGTCGACGCTGAAGGCATGCTCGTGGATGCCCGGCACCGGCGGACGGTGCATCTTGCTGCCGGTCGTGAGCAGCAGGCGGTCGTAGCCGAGCTTGAAGCGCTCGCCGCTCGGGCTGACCGCCTCGACGCTGTGGTCGCGGCGATCGATGCTCACCACGCTGCCCTGGATGTAGCGCACGCCGGCCGCGGCCAGGTGCTCGGCAATCGGCGTCGCCATGATTTCCGGCTCGTGTTCATGCAGGCGCGGGCGCATGTGCAGGACCGGTTCCGGCGAGATCAGCGAGATCTCCACTTCACCCGATTTGCCTTCATTCTCGAGAACGCGCGCTGCGCCCAGGGCGCCCCACAGGCCGGCGAAGCCGCTGCCGATGACAAGGATCTTTTTCATAATCGTTACTTCCTTCAATTTCTGGATTCAAGCAACTCCGACTGTGTCAGTCGGAGTAAACAAAGTGTAGCATGAATGGTCGAGCGCGTGTCTTTACTTTCTGGACAGGGGCCGCAGGACCGGCTCGCCCTCGCCCGTCACCAGGTAGACCAGCAGTTTCGCCGGCTTGGTGCGGCTGGCGTTGCGCGACACCAGGTGCGGCACCTCGGGCGGTTCGTACCATGCCTCGCCGGCGCGGTAGGTGACTTCCTTGCCGCCTTCCAGCTGCGAGACCACCGCCCCCTCCAGCACGTAGGCAATCACGGTACCCGGGTGCACGTGCGGGGTCGACACCTGACCGGGGAGGTAATCGACGGTGATCACCTGGATTTCCTTGCCTGGCGCTTCCTTCAGCACCTGTTGCTGCACCAGCTTGATCTTTTCCCCGCCGGCAGGCGCATCGGCAGGACCATGGGCCTGCGCGGAAACCGCGACCAGCATGCTTGCGCCTGTTACGGCTGCCGCCGCGCACATGTTCACGAATCGTTTGGTAAGCATCGCTATCCTTTCAGAGGGTTGGCATTTTGCGGAAACCGATTGCGAGCCGGTTCCACACGTTGATGGTGGCAATCGCCAGGGTGAGATCGGTCATCTCTTTTTCATTGAAGTGGGCGGCCAGTTGCTTGTAGTCGGCATCGGGCGCCTGGGTTTGCGCGATCAGGGTGATCGCCTCGGTCCAGGCCAGCGCCGCCCGCTCGCGGGCGCTGAAGAACGGGGTTTCGCGCCAGGCCGATACCGCGTACAGGCGGCGTTCCGATTCGCCGGCCCGGCGCGCCTCGCTGGTGTGCAGGTCGACGCAGAACGAACAGGCATTGATCTGGGACGCCCGCAGCTTGACCAGGCTGACCAGTCGCGGCTCCAGTCCAAGACGCAACACGGAACTCTCCAGGCTGATCAGGGTCTCCATGGCTTCCTTGGAGGCTGAGTAGTAGTCGATACGCTTGTCCATGCCGGACTCCGGGTTCACAATGAAGATGGCTCATCATAGGTGTCGTCCCTACGGCATCGCGAAGCCAATTCCGGCTAAATCGAGGAGTCCACCAGCGCGCGCCTTCCGCCGCCCGATTGCTTTGTTTACAATCGGCAAGAGGACAATCATGGAACTTCATATCAACATCGAGGGCCACAAGGACCTGAGTGGCCAGATCTACCGGCAGCTGCGCGAGGCGATCCTGACCGGCCGCCTGGCCGGAGGCGAACAGATGCCGCCGTCGCGCCTCCTGTCCGAGCAGCTCCGGGTCTCCCGCAAGACCGTTGCCGAGGTGTATGCCAAGCTCACGCTGGACAACCTGCTGGTCGGCCAGGTCGGCATCGGGACCTTCGTGCGGGCCGCGCAGCCGGCCAGGATCCGCCCGCAGACCGGGAATGACTTGGCGGGCTCGGCCGTGGTAAAGCGCTGGAGCGAGATGGCGACGCCCTTGCGGCATCGGCTGCCCGAGGGGCAGTCGCGCTTCGAATTCATCGGCGGGTTCGTCAACCGCTCGCCCTTCCCTACCGAGGCCTGGCACCGCTGCGTGAAAAGCGCGCTGCGCCAGGGCGAAGGCATGCGCGGGCGCTATGCGGAGACCGAGGGCCTGCTCGCGCTGCGCCAGGCGGTCGCCAGCTACATCGGTTTCTCACGCGGCGTGCGCTGCCGCGAGCACGACCTGGTGATCACCAACGGCGCCCAGCAGGCGCTCGACCTGGTCTCGCGGGTACTCATCGAGCCGGGGGCGACGGTCGCGGTGGAGGAGCCCGGCTATCCGCCGGCAAGGCAGCTGTTTGCCAGCCAGGGCGCGCGGGTGGTGGGGGTTCCGGTCGATACGGAGGGGATCGTGGTGGAGGCGATTCCGGACGACTGCCGCCTGGTCTACGTCACGCCCTCGCACCAGTTCCCGCTCGGGATGCCGATGAGCGTGCCGCGCCGCCGGGCCCTGCTGGCGCGGGCGCTGGCCGTGGGGGCCATCATCGTGGAGGACGATTACGACAGCGCGTTCCGTTATGAAGGCCGGCCCGAGGATTCCCTGCAAAGCATGGACGAGCATGGCGTCGTCGCCTATGTCGGCACTTTCTCCAAGGTGATGCTGCCGGAGATACGGATCGGCTACGTGGTCGCGCCGCCGGCCATCCTCGACGCCGTGCTGACCGCCAAGCACCTGTCCAACTGGCACAGTTCCACGCTGCTGGAGCAGGCCCTGGCCAACTTCATCGAGGCGGGCCACCTGCAGAAACATGTACGCCGCTGCCGCGAGGTCTATGGACAGCGGCGCGACAAGCTGCTGCAGCGCCTGAACGGCGACCTGTCGCCCTGGCTCGCGCCGGTGCCGATCGCTGCCGGTTTCCACCTGACCGCCTACCTGAAGCGCGAGCTCGACCTGTCGCTGCTGCTGCGGCTGGCGCGCCGCGTCGAGGTCGGCCTGTACTCGAACGACAATTTCTACGCCTGCAGCACGCCGACGCCGGCGCTCTTCTTCGGCCTCGGCGGGATCGATACCCTCGATATCGATCCGGCGCTGGACCGGGTGCGCTCGGTGCTGCAGGAACTGTCGCCGCGCTAGCGACGGCGGTCCTGCGACAGGCAAACGGCGCCGCGGCGGCGGCCTCGGAGCATCAACGGCGCGCTGCGTTCCAGCGCACCAGCGCGCCCTGCAGCAGCACGCCGGAAGCGGCCAGCAGGACCAGGTCCTTCAGCAGGAACTGGCCGATCGGCGCGGAGATGGCCGGGAAGCCGCCGGCGGTCGGCTCGGCGACGCCAGGCGTGGTGGCGAAGAAGCTCAGGGTGATCGCATAGGTGCCGCAGGACATCAGCGCGCCCAGCACCGCGGCCCCGCGATGGAAGGCGCCGGCCGCCAGCGCAGCCGCGGTCGACAGTTCGAGCATCCCGATCACCGCACTCGCCCCGTTGATGCCGAAGCCGCTGTGCAGCCAGCTCATGAATGGGCTATTGGCGATGAACGGAGCAATGCCTTGCGCCTCGTAGCCGGTGAACTTCATGCCGCCGAACCACAGGAACACGATGACGAGCGACCAGCGCAGCAAGGCGGTCGGATCCTGGATGAAGGTGCTGGCGTGGTCGTTGGTCAGGACGGTAGTGGTAGTGGATTTCATGGGATTCCCTCAATGTAAAAGTAAAAGTGTCAGGCCGGCTGCCGCCTGGCCTCGCTTCCGTTCGTGATGCGTCGACAAGTTATCCGCATAGCATGGTTGAAATATGTATGCAGCACGCATATAATAGGGACTTCCCCAATCCGGAGCAAGCACAATGTGTGAAAAAACCGTTCGCGTAGCCAACTTGCTAGGCGCCCTGTCGATGGGCATTGCCGACCGTATCAGGCTGGCGGTCGCAGACAAGACCGCCCTTGGCGGCGAAGCGGCGGCCGCGCTCACCGTGATCGGGCATACGGCCGGGCTCTCGGTCGACCGGCTGGGCAAGATATTGCGCCTCAGCCATCCGGGCACCGTGCGCGTGGTGGACCGCCTGGTCGCGGCCGGCCTGGCCGAACGCCGGACAGCGGTCACCGATCGCCGCGCCCTGGCGCTGCACCTCACCCCGGCCGGCGAAGCCGAGCGCGCGGCCATGCTCGACAGCCGCCAGCTCGCCCTGAGCACGATCCTGGGCGAGCTGGCGCCGGAGGAGCTCCCGCTGCTGGAGCGTCTGGTCGAGAAGATGCTGGTCAGCCTGCCCTGCGATGCGAACGCGGCCATGACGGTATGCCGCTTCTGCGACCATGGGCAATGCAGCCGGTGCCCGATGGACCAGTTCGAGGCTGCCTGAGGGCCAGGCGGCGCGCGCCAGCCCGCACCAGATGCCTCAAAGCTGGAACGAGTATAGAATCTTCCTGCCGGCCATTTGTCGTTCCGGATCGCCCAACGCAGCTGCGTCCAACCCGGCGCAGCTCGACAGCAATCGCAGACGTTTCAACCACGCGCCGGCACAGGGTCCAGATGCCAGCCTACCTTGCGCTCCGCCGTGTCGCGCCGGAATCGCCGCCGGTATGGGGTGGCGCACGCCGCGCATTCGTCCCGGACCCGGCCGGCCCCGCGCCCCGGCAGGCGCCGCGCACCGGCGCCCGGCATGGCCACGCCGCCGTATCGCAGCGGCGCAACGCGCCATGAACCGCGTCGAGCGCATCGCCGCAGCGCCGGCGCCGTCCCAGGACGAGGTCGCGATCCTGCTGGTCAACGACGATCCGGGCGCGCTGTTCGCGCTGCGCACCGTCCTCGCCGACCTCGACGCCGCCGTCGTGCCCGCCGCATCGGGTGAACAGGCCCTGCTCCGGCTCCTGCAGCAGGACTTCTGCGTGATCCTGATGGATGTGAAGATGGCCGGCATGGACGGCTTCGAGACGGCGCGCCTGATCCGCACCCGGCCGCGCAGCCGCGACACCCCGATCATCTTCCTGACCTCGCACCGCGCCACCGACCTCGACCGCAGCCGGGGCTTCGAGCTGGGCGCCGCCGACTACCTGTTCATGCCGGTGCCGCCCGAAGTCCTGCGCGCCAAGGTGCAGGCTTTCACCGACCGGGCGCACCGCGAGCGCCTGCAGCGGCTGCACGACGCGCCCTGCGCGCCCGCGCACGCCGGCCAGGCGCGCGAGCCCGGCCCGGGCCCGATCCTGGAAGCGCCCCTGGAGCCCGAAGCTCCGGGTTTCAGCGCGCTGGGTGCGGTCGCCGACAACCCGGCCGCCGAGCGCCTGATCCTCGAGCACGCGGGCGACTTCATCGCGCTGCTGTCCTTCGACGGCGCCTGGCTGTATGCGAGTCCCAGCTACCGCAACGAATTCGGCGCCCGGATCGAACCCGGCGCCAGCTATCTCGGGATCGTCCATCCCGACGACCGCGAGCGCGTCGGCGCCGCCTTCCTCGAAGCGCCGGAGCGCGAGTGCCACTGGCGCCTGCAGTACCGCATCGTCGGGGCCTCCGAGCGCTACCTGGAGTCGGACGCCAGCCTGGTGCGCGGTCCGACCGGCGCCGTGGAACAGCTGGTCCTGGTGTCGCGCGACATCACCGAGCGCAAGGAAATGGAGGCCTATGTCCTGCACCAGTCCTGCCACGACAGCCTGACCGCCCTGCCCAACCGCATGCTGCTGCTCGACCGGCTGACCCAGGCCACGACGCACCGGGGACGCGGCGGGGCGCCGCTGGCGGTGCTGTTCATGGACCTCGACCATTTCAAGGAAGTCAACGACGCGCTCGGCCACGCGGCCGGCGACCGCCTGCTGCAGGACGTGGCCGAGCGGCTCTCCGCCTGCGTGCGCGAGGGCGATACGGTGGCGCGCATCGGCGGCGACGAATTCGTCGTGATGCTGGTCGAGCTGCGCGAACTGGCCGATGCGGCGCTGGTGGCGGACAAGATCATCGCGACGGTGTCGGCCGGCTGCCAGATCGAAGGCAGCGAACTGCATGTCACCCCCAGCATCGGCCTGGCGATCTTCCCGGACGACGGCGAAGACCCCGACACCCTGCTGCGCAATGCCGATATCGCGATGTTCCACGCCAAGCGCGACGGCGGCGGGCGCTACTCCTTCTTCGCGCCGCCGATGCAGGAGGCGGCGAGCCGCCGCCTGGCGCTCGGGACGGCGCTGCAGCGCGCCATCCGCGCCGACGAATTCGTCATGCACTACCAGCCCAAGGTGAACGCCGCCACCGGCACCATCTGCGGCTTCGAGGCCCTGATCCGCTGGCCCCAGGCCGACGGCAGCTCGATCTCGCCCAGCCTGTTCATCCCGATCGCCGAGCAGACCGGACGCATCGAGCCGATCGGCGCCTGGGCGATCGGCCAGGTAGCGGCCGAGCTGAAGCGCTGGCGCGAGCTCGGCATCGAGGATGTGCCGATCTCGGTCAACGTCTCGGCCCTGCAGTTCCGGCGCGACGACGTGGCGCGCAGCCTGGCGGCGGCGGTCGAGGCGGCGGGCGTGCCGCCGTCGCTGATGGAAGTCGAACTCACGGAATCGGGCGTGATGAACAATCCGGTGCAGGCGATCGCCACCTTGCACGAGATCCATTCGCTCGGGATGTCGATCGCGATCGACGATTTCGGCACCGGCTACTCGTCCCTGGCCTACCTCAAGCGGTTCCCGATCGACAAGCTGAAGATCGACGCCTCGTTCGTGCGCGACATCGCGACCGATCCGAATGGCGCCGCGATCGTGCTGGCCATCATCGGCCTGGCCCACGTGCTGAACATGACCGTCATCGCCGAGGGCGTGGAAACGGCGGACCAGATGGCCTTCCTGGTCGAGCACGGCTGTGAAGAGTTGCAAGGCAATTATTTCAGCGGTGCCGTCTCCAACCAGGACGCGCTCGGCCTGATCCGGCGCGGGCCCTTCCGAGTCACCCAGCCTTCGCCGAGGTCGCCATGAACCAGGAACAGGTAGTACCGGAACGCCGGGCCCACGTGCGCCGTGTCGCCGCGCGCCGCGCGCGCGACCACGCAGCCGACGCGCCGCGCTTCCTGCCGCCGACGCGCGCCGGCCAGGCCGCCAGGGCCATGCTGCTGGAGGCGTTGCTGGCGGTGCGCGCGGGCGATTTCGAGGTCCGCCTGCCCTGCGACTGGACCGGCATCGACGGCAAGATCGCCGACGCCCTGAACGATATCGTGGGCGCCCACGCCCGCCTGGCGCGCGCCATCGGGCGGGTCTCGGTCGCGGTCGGCGACGAAGGCCGTCTCGGGCAACGCCTGGCGGTCGACAAGAACGACGGCGCCTGGGGCGAACAAGTGGCGGCCATCAATTCGATGGTCGACAAGCTGGCGCAGCCGGTGCGCGAGACCGGTCGGGTGATCGGCGCCGTGGCCCACGGCGTGCTGCGCGAGCGCATGCTGCTCGAATTCGAGGGCCGTCCGCTGCAGGGCGAGTTCCTGAAGAACGCGCAGGCCATCAACACCATGCTCGACCAGCTCGACAGCTTCTCGACCGAGGTGACGCGGGTGGCGCGCGAAGTCGGGACCGAAGGCAAGCTGGGCGGCCAGGCGCGCATCGACGGCCTGTCGGGCGCCTGGCGCGACCTGACCGACAACGTGAATCTCATGGCCAGCAACCTCACCGGCCAGGTCCGCAACATCGCCGAAGTGACGACCGCGGTGGCCCGCGGCGACCTGTCGCACAAGATCACGGTCGACGTGAAGGGAGAGATCGGCCGCGTCAAGGACACGATCAACCTGATGGTCGACCAGCTCAACAGCTTTGCCGGGGAAGTTACCCGGGTGGCGCGCGAGGTCGGCACCGAAGGCAAGCTCGGCGGCCAGGCCGAGGTCATGGGCGTGTCCGGGGTCTGGAAAGACCTGACCGAGAGCGTCAACCTGATGGCCAGCAACCTCACCGACCAGGTGCGCAATATCGCCGAGGTCACGACCGCCGTGGCGCGCGGCGACCTGTCGCGCAAGATCAGCGCCGACGCCCGCGGCGAGATCCTGCGCCTGAAGGACACCATCAACCTGATGGTCGACCAGCTCAACAGCTTCGCGGGCGAAGTCACCCGGGTCGCGCGCGAAGTCGGCACCGAGGGCAAGCTCGGCGGCCAGGCCGAGGTCAAGGGCGTGGCCGGGGTCTGGAAGGACCTGACCGACAACGTCAACCTGATGGCCGCCAACCTGACCGACCAGGTGCGCGGCATGGCCAAGGTCGTGAACGGCGTCGCGGTCGGCAAGATCAACCAGAAGATGATGGTCCCGGCCAAGGGCGAGGTCGCGGCCCTGGCCGACACCATCAACGACATGGTCGACAACCTGGCCACCTTCTGCACCCAGGTCACGCGGGTCGCCTGCGAAGTGGGCGTCGAAGGCCGCCTGGGCGGCCAGGCGCTGGTGCCGGGCGCCGCCGGCAGCTGGAAGGACGCGGTCGACAACGTCAACGAACTGGCCGCCAACCTGACCACCCAGGTGCGCGCGATCGGCGAAGTGGCGATCGCCGTGACCCGGGGCGACCTCGAACGCTCGATCCAGGTCGCCGCGCGCGGCGAGGTGGCCGACCTGAAGGACAACGTCAACCAGATGATCCTGAATCTCAAGGAAACCACCCAGCGCAACACCGAACAGGACTGGCTGAAGACCAACCTGGCGCGCCTGAACCGCCTGCTGCAGGGACAGCGCGACCTGCAGACCGTGGCGCGCATGCTGCTGTCCGAGATGGCGCCGCTGGTGCGCTCGCAGCATGCCGTGATCTACCAGATGCTGGCGCCGGAGGAAGGGCAGCCGGCCAGCGCCGCGCGCCTGTGCCTGATGGCCAGCTACGGCTACCAGGAACGCAAGAACCTGTCGCGCGAGTGGCACGTGGGCGAAGGCGTGGTCGGCCAGGCCGCGCTGGAGAAGGAACGCATCCTGATCGGCAGCGTGCCGGACGACTACGTGCAGATCGTCTCGGGCCTGGGCCAGGCGACGCCGCGCAACATCGTGGTGCTGCCGATCCTGTTCAAGGGCCAGGTCAAGGCCGTGATCGAACTGGCCGCCTTCGAGCCCTTCCAGGCGATCCACCTGAACTTCCTCGACCAGCTGGCCGAGGGCCTGGGGATCGTGTTCAATTCGATCGAAACGGCGTCCGGCTCCGAGACCCTGCTGCGCCAGCAGGCCGAGAAGCTGGAGGGCGAGTTCAAGCAGCAGCAGGCCGAGCTGCAGGAAACGAATGCGGAGCTGGAGCGCAAGGCGCGCCAGCTGCTCGAGCAGAACGCCGAGGTCGAGCGCAAGAACCGCGAGATCGAGGACGCCCGCGTCAGCCTGCAGGAAAAGGCGGAGCAGCTCGCCCTCACCTCCAAGTACAAGTCGGAGTTCCTGGCCAATATGTCCCACGAGCTGAGATCGCCCCTCAACAGCCTGCTCCTGCTGGCCGAGCAGCTGGCCCAGAACCGCGAGCGCAACCTCAGCGAGCGCCAGCTCGAGATGGTCAAGGTGATGGACGCTTCCGGGCGCGACCTGCTGCACCTGATCAACGACATCCTCGACCTGTCGAAGATCGAGGCCGGCGGGGCCAACGTCGAGATCGGCGACGTGCCGACCGCCACCCTGGCCAGCGAACTCGACAAGAGTTTCCGCTACCAGGTCGAGGCCAAGGGGCTGGCCTGGTCGATCGACTTCGCCCCCGGGCTGCCGGCGCTCCTGCGCACCGACGGCCTGCGCATCAAGCAGCTGCTGACCAACCTGCTGTCGAATGCCCTGAAGTTCACCAGCAGGGGCAGCATCCGGCTGTCGGCCGGCATCGCGCGTTCCGGCTGGAGCCCCGACCACCCGGCCCTGGCGCGCGCCCCGCTGGTGCTCGCCTTCCGCGTGCGCGACACCGGGATCGGCATCGCGCCCGACAAGCGCAAGCTGATCTTCGAAGCCTTCCAGCAGGCCGACGCCAGCACCTCGCGCCGCTATGGCGGCACCGGCCTGGGACTGGCCATCAGCCGCGAGATCGCCCGCCTGCTCGACGGCGAACTCGAGGTCGAGAGCGAGGAAGGCCTGGGCAGCACCTTCACCTTCTATCTCCCGCAACCGCGTCCGCAGGCGAGCGCCGCCATCCCCGGCGCGGCGCGGCCGCGCGCCGCCATCGCCGCCGCGCCCGCGGCCGATCCTGCGCCCGCGGCGCGCGCCGACCATCCGCAGCTCCTGATCATCGAGGACGATCCGGTGTTCGCGCGCACGCTCCAGGAAATGGCCCTCGAACGCGGCTTCGCCACCCTGCACGCCGCCACCGGCGAGGAAGGCTTGCAGCTGGCCAGGCGCCACCGGCCCGCGGCGATCACCCTCGACCTCGGCCTGCCCGACGTCGATGGCTGGGAGATCGCCGACCGCCTGCGCGCGGACCCCGCCACCGGCACGATCCCGGTGCACGTGATCTCGATCCGCGACCGGCCGCTGCGCGCCGCCCGCCACGGTGTGTCCAGCTATACCACCAAGCCCGCCGACCTGGCGACCCTGGCCGAGGTCTTCGCCGCGCTCACCGCCGATATCGGGCCGCCGCTGCGCGTGCTGCTGCTGATCGAGAACGACCAGGACAAGCGCGACGCCATCATCGCGGCGCTGGCCGGCCCGGATCGCAGCTTCGATTCGGTCTCGACCGCGGCGGAAGCGCTGGCGGCCCTGCAGCGGGGGCGCTACCAGGGGATCGTGATCGAGCTCGACCTGCCGGACCTGAACGGCATGGCCCTGCTCGAGCGGATCCGCAGCGATCCCGTTCTGCCCCCGATCCCGGCGGTGCTGTATACGGAGCGTACGCTCGACCGCGAGGAGCTGGAACGGATGGCCCGCCTCGACGCGGCCGTGGTCGGCGACCAGGCCCATCCGCTCGATGGCGGCACGGCCGCGGTGGCGTCCTTCCTGCAGCGCGTCAAGGGCGCCATGCCGGCGGCGCCGGCCGCGCCGTCCCCGGTCCCTTCCGCGCCACCCGTCCTTCCCGAAGCCGCCGCCCCGGACGCGCTATTGAACGGCAAGACCGTCCTGATCGTCGACGACGACGCCCGCAACCTGTTCGCCCTGACCGGCCTGCTGGAAAGCCATGGGATGGTGGTGCAAGCGGTCGACTCGGGAGAGCAGGCGCTGCGGCGCCTCGACGCCCACCCCGGGATCGACATCGTGCTGATGGATATCATGATGCCGGACATCGACGGCTACGAGGCCACGCGCAGGATCCGCGCCGATCCGCGCTTCGGCGCGCTCCCGGTGATCGCGCTGACCGCCAAGGCGATGCTGGAAGACCGTTCCAAATGCCTGGCCGCGGGGGCCTCCGACTATGCGACCAAGCCGGTGGACACGGCGCAGCTGCTGGCCCAGCTGCGCGTCTGGCTGGGCCGGCGCACGGACGCGGCGCCCCAGGCGGCAGGCGAGCGCTAGGCGCCGGCGCCGATCCCGGGCGCCCGCGCAGCGGGGATGCCTCGGCCTGCCCGCAGGCGCCCCAGCACGCCCATCCGACATGCCACATTGTCACAGTGATCCATGTGCGCACATTCCGACTGGGACAAGGAACGCACGCTTGACGCGTATTGACGCTGCATTTATCGTGTCGCTACCGTTGCCGTAGAGCAATATTTTAGGTAGTGCCACCACCTCACTGGCAGGCCCACGCCACACGAACCCTCCCTGCGCTCACCACTTTGCTGTTGCCCCCCGGCTGTCCAGCAAGGTAGCGGTCCAGGACGACGAATTTGCTCTCCGTCGTACTGGGGTTTGCGGAAAAAAAGAGCTGAACCCATGCCGGATCCTGGACGGCCACCGGTCGTCCAGGCCAAGGCTGGGCAATCAACCATTATCAAGGGAGGTAGCATGAAACTCATGCCGCAAGGGCATACAGTGACAAATGGACGATTACGCAGGTATTCAAAGCAAGGGTTACCTCTCGCCCTCGCCCTGCTGATCGCCGGCTGCGGCGGCGGTAACGCCGACAGCACGATGAGCGCGGTCGAAAGCACCGCCCGGAGCATGATGCGCGGCCTGGCGGACGTCTTCGCCGCCGAGACCGCGCTCACCCCGGTCAGCGCGGTGGCCAGTTCGGCCGAGCGCGACGACCTCGGCGCCGCCAAGGCGATCGACGGCGACCAGGGCAGCCGCTGGAGCAGCCAGTTCACCGAGAACGAGCACCTGACCCTCGACTTCGGCAAATCCGAGCTGATCACCCGCGTCCAGATCCAGTGGGAAAACGCCCACGCGACCGACTACGACCTCCAGTATTCGGAAGACGGCATCGAGTGGAAAACCGCCAAGCAGGTCAGGAACAGCGCGGGTGGCACCGAGGACATCACCGGCATCTCCGTCCAGGGCCGCTACCTGCGCATGCAGGGCATCAAGCGTTCGGGCGCTTACGGCTACTCGATCTTCGAGATCCAGGCCTTTACCGGCTCGCCGACCACGCCGCCGGACGAGGAACCGGGTGAAGATCCGGATCCGGATCCGAATCCGCCGCCACCGTACGACCCGACCAAGCCTGGCGTCGTCGTCAAGCCGGTCACCGCAAGCTCCTCGGCCGTCGAAAACGCCGGCCTGTCGGCGCTGAATGCGATCGACGGCAAGACCAGCACGCGTTGGGCTAGTATCCCGGAGAACAATGCCTGGATCCAGTTCGACTTCGGCGCCAAGACCGCGATCGGCTACATGAAGCTGCAGTGGGAAAATGCGTATGGCAAGCATTTCATCCTGCAAGTTTCGGACGACGGCAAGGAATGGAAGGAGCTGCGTACCCAGTCGAGCAGCAAGGGCGGCATCGAGGAATTCTTCAACCTCAACGCCTATGGCCGCTACATCCGCCTGCAGGGTGTCCAGCGCGCCACGGCCTACGGCTACTCGCTGTTCGAAGTCGAGTTCAAGAGCCCTGGCAGCGACAACACCCAGCCGGAATCGCCCACCAGCGCACTCCAGTTCCCGGCCAGCGGCAGCGGCATGGTTCCGTTGCCCGGCTCCGCCCAGCCGATCGAAACCCTGCAGTTCTCGCTGCCTGACGGCACCCTGGTTACCCGCTACGGCACCCGTGCCCAAGGCCGCCACGCCCGCGAGCGCGGGGAGGACTGGAACGAACCAGGCTACGGCGCCAACGAAACCTACGACCTCGCCACCGGCCTGCCGGTGGACAAGGGTCCGGGCAACTACCTGACCTTCATCCCGCAGTACTTCAAGAACCGCACCTGGGGTATCGAGATCATCGATAACAGCCGTGTCGCGGGCGTCACGAAGCCGACCCTGATCTACAACCAGTACCACAGGGTCGACTTCCTGCCGGGCCAGGTGAAGTTCTTCCGCGCCTTCGACGACGTCGGCGTGACCGGCTTCGGCTGGATGGTCCCGGGTGAGCTGGTCGACGACAAGATCGCGCTGTGCGCACCGATGCCCTACCCGGCCGCCGGCCAGTTGGCTTCCCCGCAAGGCATCAACAGCGGCTGTACCCAGCGCATCAAGGAGTATCCGGGTCACCGCGGGCTGAACGTCGACGGCTACAATAACGGCACCAATGTCGCGGCGCGGGCACTGCGCGTTGGCGACTATGTCGAACTCGGCCCGTCGATGTTCGGCACCCGTGCAGGCATGGACGCCGTGGGCGACAATGGCGACTTCCGCTACTACTCGCAAGAAATGCTGTACGTGGTCGGCGAAGGCCTGAAGCCGTGGTATGGCGTCAAGCCGCGCCTGTACTCGGTGCCGCTGCCGGCGCACACGCTGTCGGGCGGCATCGGCTCGGTCGGCTACGACTATGCCGACAACGGAGAGTGGATGTTCCAGCAACCGTTCAACAACATCGGTATGCAGAACATGCAGCGCTTCGTCGAAGGCCGTCGCCTGATCCACACCAACTTCACCACTGGCATGCACAACGAGCCGGGCAACGACAAGTACCTGCCTGGGGTCAACCTGCAAGGACAGCGCTTCAACCAGTCCGCCTGTATCGGCTGCCACGTGAACAACGGCCGCAGCCCGGCGCTGGCGCTGAACCAGCGCCTGGACGCCATGACGGTGCGCACCGCGGTGACCAACGACAGCGGCGAGCAGGTGCCGCACCCGCGTTATGGCACTGCGGTCCAGATGAACGCGTATTCGAGCACCGGCGCGCCTCAGGACTGGGGCAACAACGTGCGTGTCGCCTCCTTCGAGACCCGCACCGTCACCCTGCCGGGCGAAGCGCCGATCGAGCTGCGCAAGCCGAAGCTCGCCTTCGAAGGTCCGAGGCCGGAAATCATCTCGCTGCGTGCTGCGCAGCCGATGATCGGCACCGGCCTGCTGGAAGCGGTGCCGGAAGCGGACATCCTGGCGCGCGTGCGTACCGCTCCTGACGCCGACGGCGTGAAGGGCGTGGCGAACTTCGTGTTCGATCCGGAGTCGGGTGCGGTGCGCCTGGGCCGCTTCGGCTGGAAGGCCTCCAAGGCCTCGCTGCGCCACCAGTCCGCGGCCGCCCTGCTGCAGGACATGGCCGTGACCTCGCCGGTGTATCCGAACCGCTCCTGCCACACCGACCCTGCGAACTGCAAGCAGAACGGCGTCGAGCGAGGCGTGACCGAAGCCGAACTGACCTCGATCGCGCAGTACCTGGCGCTGGTCGCGGTTCCGGCCCAGCGTAGCGTGGCGACCGAGTGGGCGAAGGAAGTGGCCCCGCTGGAAGACCTGGTCGTCAACCCGCAGCAGGTGATCGACGGCTCCAAGCTGTTCGCCGACCTGCGCTGCGTGGCCTGCCATACTGCGGAGATGAAGACCGGTTCGAACCACCTGTTCGCGGAGCTGCGCGACCAGACGATCCGTCCGTACACCGACCTGCTGCTGCACGACATGGGCGAAGGTCTGGCGGACAGCTTCGTCGAAGGCCAGGCCAAGGGCAACATGTGGCGTACCGCGCCGCTGTGGGGTATCGGCTACACCGAGAAGGTCTCGGGCAAGAAAGGCGGCGCAGGCTACCTGCACGACGGCCGCGCACGCACCCTGACCGAAGCCATCCTGTGGCACGGCGGCGAAGCGGAACGTTCGCGCGAGCGCTTCGAGAACCTGTCGAAGCCTGAACGCGACAAGCTGCTTGCCTTCCTGAAGTCGCTGTAAGCGTCGCGGGAGTCCATCCCCTGACGTGACGGACCCGGGCGGCTCGCCTGCCCGGTGCTCCGTTCCCCGCCGGCCGCGCCTGTTGTACCAGGGCGCGGCCGGCGCGCAAAGCCGGGCGGCGTTCAGCCAGCCGGCTTCGCCGCGGGTCGCGGCGGCGGCCCCATTCGCCTGTTCGCATTCTCGATATCCGCTGCGATCAGCCAGCGGCCATCCACCTGGCGCAGCACCAGCACGAACTTGCCGACGTCGTCCGGCTGGCCGGCCGGTCCATATCCCCCCACCACATACGCCATGTCGCCGGAAGCGCGGTAGTCAAGCACGCGCAGGTAGGTCGGCATCGCGCCGCCGCCCGCATAGGCCCTGGCGATGCTGTCCTTGCCCCTGGCCGGCTGCTGGCCGCTCGGCAGGGCCATCCCGTCCTCGGTGAACAGGCTGGCGAGCGCTGTCGCGTCGTTGGCCGCCCACGCCTTTTCATAGTCGCGCAGGACGCGGTCGATCCCGGGCGGCACGCTGATCGACGGCAGGGTCTGGGCCAGGGCCGGAAAGGCGGGCAAGAGCGCGGCCAGGGCCGCGGCAAGAAGTGGTGCAAGGTGGATCGGACGCATGCGGTTCCCCATGGGCTGACGGATAACAGCGCGATTCTAGTCGCGGGCGCCCTGCCAGGCCATCGAAAATCGATATGCATGTGACAACAACGCCGCCTGCACTCCCCGCCGGCGCGCGACGCCGGCCTTGCGTTCGCGCGCGTGCTCAAAATACAACACTGCAGGACCGGCAAGGATGGTCGCGCTCACACTCGGCAGGGCAGCGCCGCCTGCCGCTGCCCAACCGGCGCAGCAATCCACCCTGGAACTTTTTTCCTGAAAAATCCGGTACTTACAGAACCTGCGCCGGACCTGCGGATCGCCACAGCTTGAAATCGATTACATCGGGCGCTTTCACTGGGAAATCGCATTCATGCACAGCACAAGAGAATTAATGGTTGCGCCTAACATTTGGTGTTATATTCCCTAACAGGTCGCGCCACCGATCCCGAAAACATGAGCATGGTAGCGCTACATGAAAGAGCCCCACAGACGGGCTGAACAACAACGGATGGAGACAACAACATGAGGCAATTCAACAGGACGGCAATCGCCGTGGGCGTCGCGCACGTGTGCTGGATGTCCGCCGCGTTCGCCCAGCAGGCCGGCGAAGCCAAGGATCCCCAGGTCGTCACGATCACCGGCCAGCGCGCCGCGCTGAACAGCGCCCAGCAACTCAAGAAGAACTCCGACGAAGTCGTCGATTCGATCGTCGCCGAAGACATCGGCAAGCTGCCCGACCGCTCCGTCACCGAAGTGCTGCAGCGCGTCCCGGGCGTCACCATCGACCGCACCATGTCGCGCTCCGACCCCGAGCACTTCTCGGTCGAGGGCTCGGGCGTGTCGGTGCGCGGCCTGACCTGGGTGCGCTCGGAACTGAACGGTCGCGACTCCTTCTCCGCCAACGGCGGACGCTCGCTGAACTTCGAAGACGTGCCGCCCGAGCTGATGGCCGGCGTCGACGTCTACAAGAATCCGTCCGCCGAGCAGATCGAAGGCGGGATCTCGGGCCTGGTCAACCTGCGCACCGCGCTGCCCTTCGACATCAAGGGCCAGCGCATCTCGGCCACCGTCGAGGGCACCTATTCCGAACTCAAGAAAGGCAAGGCCGATCCGTCCGGCTCGATCCTGTATTCGAACCGCTGGAAGACCGGCGCCGGCGAATTCGGCGCCCTGTTCGACTTTGCCTCGTCGGAAAGCGGCACCCGCACCGACGCCCTCCAGGTCGAGCCCTACTACCCGCGCACCGACCTGGTTCCGGGCCGCACGGTCTGGGTGCCGAAGGGCGCCCAGTGGCGCACCCTGGAATTCGCGCGCAAGCGCCAGGGCGCCTATGGCGCGCTGCAGTGGAAACTGGATAACACCCTGAAGAGCCATGTCACCTACTTCAAGTCGAAGTACAGGATGCAGTGGGACGAGCAGGCGATCTTCTCGCAGGAAGGCTCGCCCTACGGCATCCAGGTGGCGAATGGCGTCTACGACGCCAACGGCGCCCTCCTGAGCGGCACCCTGACCAACCCGGCCAACGGCGGCATCAACTTCGGCGACGACGTGCGCACCTCGAACCGCAAGTCGGACACCACCGACATCGCGTGGAACATCGAATGGCGCCCGAACGACCGCTGGACCTTTAGTTCCGACCTCCAGCGCGTCAAGGCCCATACCGACGGCTTCGACTCCACCGTCGCCACCGGCCTGAAACTGCCGAAGCAGAACATCGACCTGAGCGGCAGCATGCCGCGCCTGAACTTCGACCCGAGCGACCTGGCCTACCTGGCCGATCCGAAGAATTACTACTGGGCGTTCACGATGGAGCACATGGACCGCAGCCGCGCCGAGGAAAAGGCGTGGAAAGGCGACGCCAAGTACGACTTCGACCACCCGGTGCTGCGCGACGTGCGTTTCGGCGTGCGCCTGACCGACCGCGACGCCAACACCACCAACTCCAACCCGAGCTACAACTGGGCGGCCGTCACCCAGCCGTGGCAGGAAGGCTGGAACATCAGCGGCCTGGCCTACCTGAGCGACCCGCGCTTCCAGGCGCCGACCAGCCTGCACAGCTTCAAGAACTTCTTCGGCGGCGACGTCAGCGTGCCGGCGGTGGTGTTCCCGGCGGTGTCGCTGGCCACCGGCTATCCGGGCACCTACGCCCAGCTGCACCAGTTCCACCAGATCCTGTGCCAGGAGCAGGTGGCGGCCCAGGGCTGGGGCACCTGCGACCCATGGAAGCCGGCCACCTTCGGCGGCGACAACCCGGCCGGCACCAACGACCAGTCGGAAAAAACCAAGGCCGCCTACACCCAGCTGCGCTTCGCGTTCGACGACCTGCGCTTCCCGGTCGACGGCAACATCGGCATCCGCTACGTGAAGACCGATGCGACCTCGTTCGGCTACACGGTCTACAACCCGACCTTCAATCCGGGCGGCACCCCCGCGGGCGTCCCGGTCCCCATCATCGCTCCGTTCGCCGGCCGCCGCGACTACGAGAACGCGTACCACAACTGGCTGCCCAGCCTGAACCTGCGCCTGAAGGCGAGCGACAAGCTGCAGTTCCGCTTCGCCCTCGGCAAGGGCATGTCGCGTCCGGACTTCACCCAGCTCCAGGCCTACACCACGCTGAGCCAGAACGTCTCGTCGACCACCAACAACGGCGTGACCAACGTCACCAGCGTGACCCACACCGGCGAAGCCACCGGCAACCCGAACCTGCGCCCTATCACCTCGCGCAACATCGACCTGACGGCCGAGTGGTACTTCGCGCCGGCCGGTTCCTTCACCGTCGCCCTGTTCGACAAGCGCCTGAAGGACATCATCGTCAAGCAGCTGTCGACCTACCAGCTGACCGACAGCGCCGGCCGCGTGATCGACTTCAACGTCACCGCGCCGGTGAACGGCGCCCGCGGCTATGCGCGCGGCGTGGAGCTGGCCTACCAGCAGTACTTCGACAAGCTGCCGGGCTGGCTGTCGGGCTTCGGCGTCCAGGCCAACTACACCTTCGTGGACAGCAAGCGCAAGCTGTACAGCCCCGTGTACTCGCAGTACTGCTCGGGCGGCGACAACGCGGCCAACCTGAACCTGAACCTGAACGGCTGCGACGTCGACGGCCGCACCTTCGGCGACCTGCCGCTGGAATACATGTCGCGCAACTCGTACAACTTCGCGGTCCTGTACGACAAGGGTCCATGGTCGGCCCGCCTGGCCTGGAGCTGGCGTTCGAAGAACCTGCTGGGCACCAACAACAACGGCACCAAGGGTGGCGACGGCACCGACACCAATCCGGCCAGCCCGACCTTCGGCCAGCGCAACATCGCCTGGGGCCTGCCGATCTGGGCGGACGACTACGGCCAGCTGGACGGCGGCGTGAGCTACAAGTTCAACGAGCACCTGCGCCTCGACTTCCAGGCCCAGAACCTGACCGACGCCAAGTACAAGCAGATCATGACCCAGCATGTCGGCGACAAGGGCCGCGCCTGGTTCGTCACCGGTCCGCGCTACAGCGTACGTCTCGGCATGTCGTTCTAAGCCGTCCGGCGAAGCCGCCCGCGGCGCGCGGCCGGCTTCGCCCACCAGTTCATCGAGCATGGCACCAGAAGCTGCCCGCGGCCGTGCGCCCCGGGCGGCTTGAAACACATCATCAGGAGACGACGCATGACACACCCGATGGCCCGGCTGCGCCCGGCGCTTCCCTTCACCACCCGCGCCCACGGCGCCGCGCTGCGCATCCTGTGCCTCGCGGTCGCCTCGACCCTGGCGCCCGCGGCCCTGGCGGCGCCGCTCGCGACCCTGGACCGCAACGGCGCATTCGTCTCGGTCGAGGCCTACGGTCCCAACATCGTGCACGTCACCATCGCCGCCGACAAGGACCAAGTCCTGAAGGGCCCGGGCCACGGCATCCTGCCGAAGAACGCCGACAACGGCGGGTTCTGGCACACGCCCGGCGAGAAGGGCGATACCTTCGCCTCCTCCGGCATGACCCTCAGCATCAATCCGGCGCCGGCGCCGAGCGTGCCGACCCAGGGCCAGAAATACTTCGCCCCCTCGCTGGCGCCGGTCGGCCTGCAGGTGAAGAACGCCAAGGGCGAACAGATCCTCGACATGACCGGCTGGGAGATGTCGCCGCAGACGGTCAACGGCGAAAAGACCTGGCAGGTCGGCGCTTCCTTCTTCGCGCCGGCCGACGAGCATTACTACGGCATGGGCCAGAACCAGGAATCGATGTCGTCGCTGTCGCTGCGCGGCCGTGTGCTCGACTGCAAGCACTGGTACGACGCCCCGGCCGGCGAATCGGTGTGCGTGCCCTTCATGGTGTCCTCGAAAGGCTATGGCATCGTCTGGGACAATCCCTCGGCGACCCGCTTCGTGGCGGGCGTCAACGGCAGCACGCGCTTCCAGTCGAATGTCGGCGAGCGGGTCAGCTTCTTCATCATCACCGGCGACAAGGTCCAGGACCTGTATTCCGGCTATGCGCGCGTGACCGGCAGGACGCCGATCCCGCCCAAGTCGGTGTTCGGCCTGATCCAGTCGAAGGCGCGCTACGAGAGCCAGCAGGAAGTGCTGCGCGTGGCGAACACCTACCGCCAGAAGGGCTACCCGCTCGACATCATGGTGGTCGACTGGTTCTACTGGACCCGCATGGGCCAGCTCGACATCGACCCCGCCCAGTTCCCCGATCCGGAAGGCATGAACAGGCAGCTGCACGACATGGGCATGCAGTCGATCATCTCGATCTGGCCGCGCTTCGAGACCTCCGGCCGCTACTTCAACGAGCTCGATGCCAAGGGCTACCTGTTGAAGGACAAGGACGGCAAGACCCAGGATGGCCTGCCCTTCCGCTCCGACCGCACCGGCGGCCTGATCGACAGCACCAATCCCGCGGCGCGCAAGTGGTTCTTCGAGAAGGCGCGCGACAACATCCTGGCGCGCGGCTTCGACTATCCGTGGCTGGACGAGACCGAGCCCGACCTGGTGCCGGACGGCCTGTTCTATGCGATCGGCTCGGGCGACCGCTACCGCAACCTGTTCCCGCTGGTGCACGTCGAGGGCTTCGCCGAGGGCATGCGCGCCTGGAAGCCGGACCGCCGCGTGATGATCCTGTCGCGCGCCGCCTACCTCGGCGCGCAGCGCACCGGCGCCCTGTTCTGGTCCTCGGACATCCAGCCGACCTGGGAAGCGCTGGCGCGCCAGGTGCCGACCGGCCTGAACATGACGGCTTCCGGCATCGCCTACTGGAGCAGCGACATCGGCGGCTGGCAACGCCTGCCGCAGACCACCCATGCGACCAAGGCCCCGCTGCTCGATCCTTCGGATGCGCGCGAGGTGGTCGGCAACAACCACGACTACCCGGAACTGTTCACGCGCTGGTTCCAGTACGGCGTCTTCACCCCGACCCTGCGCCTGCACGGCGACCGCAAGCAGAGCGAGATGTGGTCCTTCGGCAAACAAGCCGAGGCGGTCATGGCGAAGTTCAATACCCTGCGCTACCAGCTGATCCCCTACATGTACAGCCAGGCGAAGATGACCTGGGATACCGGCGCGCCCTTCATGCGTCCGCTGTGGATGGACTTCGCGCACGACCCGAAGGTGGCCGACATCGGCACCCAGTACATGTTCGGCCCGGCCTTCCTGGTGGCCCCGGTCACCGAGCAGGGGCAGACCGAGAAGGATGTCTACCTGCCGGCCGGCAGCGACTGGTACGACTTCTGGACCAACGAGAAGCACGCCGGCGGACGCTGGATCAGGGCGGCCGCGCCGATCGACCGGATCCCGCTGTTCGTCAAGGCCGGCTCGATCGTGCCGCTCGGCGGCCCCGTGCAGTCGACCGCGAGCAGGCAGCCGATCGCCCAGATCCTGGTCTACCCGGGCCAGGATGGCGAGTTCACGCTGTATGACGACGACGGCCGTTCGTACGACTACGAAAAGGGCCGCAACACGGTGACCAGCCGCCTGCGCTGGAACCAGGCGGAAGGCAGGCTCACCGCCAGCGGCGGCGAGCGCGACTTCGCCGCCAACGCCCACAAACTGGTCAAGGTGATCGGCCGCTGACCTGGCCGCAACGCGCCCGTCCGCGTGTACGCGCGGCGGGCGCCAGGGATCGAACATCATGCAGAACGCGACTTTCTCTTCGCTCGACACGACCGTCTTCTTCATCTACTTCCTGATCGTCGCCGGCTATGGCCTGTGGGTCTACCGGCGCAAGCAGCGTACCGGATCGGCCTCGCACGACTACTTCCTGGCCGAGGGCTCGCTGACCTGGTGGGCGATCGGCGCCTCGATGATCGCCTCCAACATCTCGGCCGAGCAGTTCATCGGCATGAGCGGCTCCGGCTTCAAGATGGGCATGGCGATCGCCGTCTACGAACTGATGGCCGCCCTCACCCTGATCCTGGTGGCGGTGTTCTTCATGCCGGTCTACCGCAGGAACCGCATCTACACCATGCCGCAGTTCCTCGAGCAGCGCTACAGCAAGGGCGTGGCCACCATCATGGCGGTGTTCTGGCTGTCGCTCTACGTGATCGTGAACCTGACCTCGATCCTTTACCTGGGCGCGCTCGCGATCAGCGCGATCGCCGGCATCAGCGTCTGGGGCTGCATGGTGTTCCTGGCGGTGTTCGCGGTGATCATCACCCTGGGCGGGATGAAGGTGATCGGCTACACCGACGTGATCCAGGTGTTCTGCCTGGTGGCCGGCGGCCTGGTGACGGCCTGGCTGGCCCTCGACCTGGTGGCGGCCCAGCGCGGCATGCAGGGCGTCGGCGCCGGCTTCCAGCTGCTGCTGGACCAGGCCCCGAACCATTTCGACATGGTGCTGGACCGCGACAACCCGAACTACATGGACCTGCCGGGCCTGAGCATCCTGATCGGCGGCATGCTGATCGTGAACCTGAACTACTGGGGCTGCAACCAGTACATCATCCAGCGCGCGCTGGGCGCCGACCTGCATACGGCGCGCAAGGGCATCCTGTTCGCCGCCTTCCTCAAGATGCTGATGCCGGTGATCGTGGTGCTGCCGGGGATCGCCGCCTTCGTGCTGCACCAGCAGGGCGCGCTCGGCGCCACCATGGGCGCCGGCGCCGACGTCAATCCGGACCGCGCCTATCCGGTGCTGCTGACCCTCCTGCCCTCGGGCCTGAAGGGTGTCGCCTTCGCCGCCCTGACCGCCGCGGTGGTCGCTTCGCTGGCCGGCAAGGCGAACAGCATCGCCACCATCTACACCCTCGACATCCACAAGAAGGCCTTCAACAAGGAAGCGTCCGAGACGCGCATGGTATGGATCGGCCGCGTCACCGTGGTGGTGTCGATGCTGCTGGCGGTCTGCCTGGCGCCGTATATGGGCATCGACAAGAAAGGCGGCTTCCAGTACATCCAGGAATACACCGGCTTCGTCTCGCCCGGCATCCTGGCGATGTTCCTGATGGGCTTCTTCTGGCGTCCGACCACGGCGGCGGCGGCGATGTTCGCCACGCTGGGCGGCTTCGTTCTCTCCATCGTCCTGAAGTTCCTGCCGGAGGTGATGGACCTGGGCTTCCTGGCCTCGACCGGCTTCGCCAAGGCGAACGGCAGCGGCGTCCACGAAATTCCCTTCCTGGACCGGATGGGCATCGTGTTCATGGTGGTCCTCGCCGGCATGGTCATCATCAGCAAGCTGTTCCCGAACCAGCGGCATGAACAGGAAGAGAAGATCGAGGTCGATACCCGCATGTTCCGGGTCGACCCGGGCTTCGCGCTGGGCGCGGCCCTCATCTGCCTCGGCCTGCTGGCGATCTACGCCATCTGGTGGTAAGACGTTTCACAAACAGACAAACTAGGAGATCGATTCATGAGCAAGCCCCTGCAGCCGTCCCGCTGGGCATTGACCCTTGGCGCCGCCTTCGCGGTCCAGTTCTCGTCCGGCGCCTTCGCGCAGGCGCCGGCGCCCGACGCCGCCCAGCAGCGCGCCGCGCAGCTCGTCAGCCAGATGACCCTGGACGAGAAGATCGGCATGGTGTTCGGCTACTTCGGCACCGAGTTCCAGGGCAAGAAGCCGCCAACCGACGCCCTGGCGCAGTCGGCCGGCTACCTGAAGGGCATCGAGCGCCTGAAGATCACGCCGCAATGGCTGACCGACGCCGGCATCGGCGTCGCCTCGCAGCCGGGCAAGCAGGTGCGCGAGCGTACCAGCCTGCCGTCCGGGATCGCCACCGCGGCGACCTGGAATCCCGCGCTGGCCTTCCAGGGCGGCGCCATGATCGGCAAGGAAGCGCGCCTGTCGGGCTTCAACGTCATGCTGGGCGGGAGCGTCAACCTGGCGCGCGAACCGCGCAACGGCCGCAACTTCGAATACACGGGCGAGGACCCGCTGCTGGCCGGGATCATGGCGGGCGAGCAGATTCGCGGCGTGCAGTCGAACAGCGTGGTCTCGACCATCAAGCACTTCGCCTACAACGACCAGGAAACCGGCCGCAACCACGTCAACGTGAAGATCGAGGACGTGGCCGGCCGCATGTCGGACCTGCTGGCCTTCCAGATCGCCATCGAGCGCGGCAACCCTGGGTCGGTGATGTGCTCCTACAACCGCGTCAACGGTCCCTACGCCTGCGAGCACGCGCACCTGCTGAACAAGGTGCTGAAGGGCGACTGGGGCTTCAAGGGCTATGTGATGTCCGACTGGGGCGCCACCCACTCGACCATCCCGGCCGCCCTGCACGGGCTCGACCAGCAGTCCGGCTATCCCTTCGACAAATCGCCCTACTTCGACGGCGCCCTCAAGGAAGCCGTGCAGAACGGCCATGTGCCGGAAGCGCGCCTGAACGACATGGTCAAGCGCATCCTGTGGGCGATGGCCGCCAACGGGGTGCTGGACAAGCCGGTCCGGGACGAGCCGAACCGGATCGACTACGCCGCCCATGGCAGGATCTCGCAGCTCGACGCCGAAGAAGGCATCGTCCTGCTGAAGAACGAGAACCAGGTCCTGCCGCTGGCGGGCAAGCTGAAGCGCATCGTCCTGATCGGCGGCCACGCCAACAAGGGCGTGCTGTCGGGCGGCGGTTCGGCCCAGGTGTATCCGCGCGGCGGCCTGGCGGTGCCGAACGAGGGACCGAAGCAATGGCCGGGACCGATGGCCTACCTCCCGGGTTCGCCGATGAAGGCGCTGGCGGCGCGCAGCAAGGCGCAGCTGACTTACCACGACGGCAAGGATGCCGCCGCCGCGGCGAAGGCGGCAAGCGGCGCCGACGTGGTGCTGGTGTTCGCCACCCAGTGGACCGCCGAGGGCCAGGATGCGCCGTCCCTGTCACTGCCGAACAGCCAGGACGCCCTGATCGCGGCGGTGGCCAGGGCCAATCCGCGCACGGTGGTGGTGCTGCAGACCGGCACCCCGGTGACGATGCCGTGGATCGACAGCGTGGCGGGCGTGGTGCAGGCCTGGTATCCGGGCACGAATGGCGGCGAGGCGATCGCGCGCGTGCTGAGCGGGGAAGTGGATGCCTCGGGCCGCCTGCCGCAGACCTTCCCGGCCTCGGAAAACCAGCTGCCGCGTCCGAAACTCGACGGTGTCGAGCTGCCGAAGGAGTCGCGTTTCGACGTCGACTACAACATCGAGGGCGCCGCGGTCGGCTACAAGTGGTTCGACCTGAAGGGCCACAAGCCGCTGTTCGCCTTCGGCCATGGGCTGTCCTACACCAGCTTCGCGCTCACCAGCCTGAAGGCGGAGCCGGTCGCCGGCAGCATCCGGGTCGACTTCAGCGTGGCCAACAGCGGCGCCCGTGCGGGCAAGGCGGTGCCGCAGGTGTATGTCGCCAGGGTCGGCGGCGGCTGGGAAGCGCCGAAGCGCCTGGGCGGCTGGGACAAGCTGGCCTTGAAACCGGGCGAGACCCGCGCCAGCACGGTGACCGTGGATCCGCGCACGCTGGCGGTGTTCGACGGCGCCAGCAACAGCTGGAAGATCGCGGCCGGGGAATACCGCGTGATCCTGGCGACGGCGGCCGATGCACCGGTGCTGGAAACCACCGTGCGTCTGCCGGCGCGCGAGTTCGCGGCCGGCGCACGCTGATCCTACCAGGCCATCTTCTTCCTGATGAATGCGGTCAGCCTGGCCGCATTCGCTTCGTGATGCTTGACGCGCGGATGCGGGCCGTAACTCGTGTAATCGAAAAACACGTGGTCGATCCGCGCGTCGCCTTCCTTGCGCATGCGCTCCACCGCCGCCTTCACATAGCCGGGCCAGCGTGAATCCGGGGCAGTCGCGTCCATGCTCCCCAACGCGCAGACGATGTAAGCCTGCGGATACAGGCTGCGAACCCGTTTCACGAACGCCTGGTAGGCATCGATGCGCTGTCCCTCGGTAGGCGCAGGCTGCAGGCGCCGTTCACGGTCGATCAGCCATTTATCGTTCTGCATCAGGTTCACGACCACGACATCCGGTGTCCAGCGGCTGAAGTCCCAGCTCGACTCATTGTTGCCGACCGCGTTCAGCTGGTCGTAGAACTCGGGCATCGTGAACGGGAACCAGCTCACCATCACGCCAATCCCGCTCTGCGACGTGAAGTGCGCTTCCGCCTCCAGGCTGCGCGCCGTGATCGCCGCATAGGACCGGTAGTTGTTCTTGTCCTTGCCCAGGTGGTCCGGGCCGTCGTCCGGCGACTCGTTGCCCATGCCGCTGGTGATCGAATCCCCGAAGAACTCGATCCGGCGCTTCGGGCGCGGCGGCGGCTCCGCCAGGCCGGCGCGATCGTCCAGTTCCAGCCCCAGGAATACCGTCGCGCCCTCCTCCCCTTCGGTGCGCTTGGTGACCAGGAAGCGGTGCCGGCCGGGAGCCAGCCCGTTGGCCACGAGGTAGGTCTTTCTCCCTTTGTCGGCCTGGATGATGAGCGGCCGCTTGGTGTCGCCGTCGATAAAGACGTTGAAGAAGTTCCTGCCGTGCTGGTCGTCGAGCTTCACGGCCAGCGAGGTGCCGGTGAAGGCGCCGCCGATTTCGCTGCCGGGCCAGGTCAGCACCGGCGCGGCCGGGTTGGAAAAGTCGACGCGGCCGGTGTATCGGAGCTGGCGGTGGTCGGGCGCGATCTGCGTCGCGGCGCCGGCCAGGCCGGCGTGCGCCAGCCCTGCCAGGACCAGCATCAGCGAGCTTGTCAGTGGTTTCATGGTAAGAACGAAAAAAATTGCTTCTTCACGAATGAGCAGGAAGAGATCTAGCATTCGGGGTCAGGTCTGTCATTCGGACATAGAGGCACAACCCTTGCGAAATCTCAGAACGGGTTTATGTATGCTGAAATTTCTCCTCTTTCCGACATGGTCCGTGATGCGCGGATCTCGGTGACGAATGTGAGCCGAGCATTGACGAGTTTGGGATAAACAAACCAGCATTTTGAGATAGAGCAAAGGTGCTCGCTCGGTGTCCGAATGACAGACCTGACCCTGAATGTCGGAGCCGGCATCAGGGAATGGGTCGGGACGAAAAAAAACCGGGTGCGCGAACGCACCCGGCAAAAGGAGACTTACAGTTTGATGGTGACCGGCTTGCCGTCGTAGACCACGCTCTTGTCGGCGCTGTCCATGTCGGCGGCGGTCGAGATGCCCGGGCGGACCAGGCGCACCTTGAATTCGCGCTTCTCGACCATGCCCTTGTACTGGCCGGCGCGCGCGCCGATGGTCACGGTGCCGGCCTTGTCGTCGTAGCTGATCGGGATCCGGCTGGCTTCGCCGCGCTGGTAGCCATTCGACACGCCGTCGTCCTCGTACAGGCTGGTGCTGCCGTTGGCGCCCGCATACACCTGCAGCAGGACCGGCGCATCCGGCTTCTCGTCCACGTACTGGGTCACCGGGCCGGTGGTCACGACCGAACCGGCCTTCACGAACAGCGGCATCCGGTCGCGCGGCGCCTTGACGGTCAGGGTCGCGCCGCCCTTGTGGCGCTCGCCGGTATAGAAGTCGTACCACTGCGCGCCGGCCGGCAGGTAGACCTTGCGGTCGCGCGCCTTGTAGGCATACACCGGCGCCACCAGGATGGACGGGCCGAACATGTACTGGTCCTTGACGTTCTTCGCCTTCTCGTCGTGCGGGAAGTCCATCACCAGGCCGCGCATCATGGTGCCGGACGAGTAATGGGTGTCGGCCGCCATCGTGTAAATATAGGGCATCAGGCGGTAGCGCAGCTTCAGGAACCAGACCATGTTGTCGCGCATCGCGTCGTCGCCGGCCGAGATGTTGTAGATCTCGCGCTTGACCACCTCGCCGTGCGAACGGAACAGCGGCGAGAAGGCGCCGAACTGGAACCAGCGGTGGTTCATCTCCTGCCATTCCTTCAGGTCTTCCGGATTCGCCTTGGCCGAACTGGTGGCGCGGTTTTCCTGCGCCGAGCCGACGTCGCCGGTCTGGAAGCGCACTTCCTGGGCATAGCCGCCGATGTCGTGGGTCCAGTTCGGGACACCCGACATCGACATGTTCACGCCCGAGGCGATCTGGTCGTACAGGTTGTTCCAGCGGCCGACCGTGTCGCCGCTCCACACCGCCACCGAGTGGCGCTGGATGCCGGCGAAGCCCGAACGCGACAGGATGAACTGGCGCGTGTTCGGCTGGTCGCGGCGCAGGCCTTCGACCATGCCGCCGGCGTGCACCAGGCTGTACGGATTGAAGGTCACCTCGCCGTCGCCGTAGACGGTCGGGCCGATCAGCTTCTTGAAGTCTTCCAGGCGCGAGTTCGACAGCACGTCGGGTTCGGTGTTGTCCATCCACCAGGCGTCGAAGCCCAGGCCCACCAGCTTGTCCTTCATCTGGCGGTAGTAGATGTCGCGCGCTTCCCTGGTGTAGGGATCGTAGTGGCTGTTCTTGTAGCCCGGGCCGACCCAGTCCAGCGCGCCGTTCTCGACGTTCCTGGTCCACATGTGGCCCTTGGACGCCAGCTCCTTGTAGTTGTCGGTATCGGCGTAGAACTTGCCCCAGATGGAAATCATGATGCGGGCGTTCTGCTTGTGGACGGCGTCGACCATGCCCTTCGGATCCGGGAAGCGCTCCTTGTCGAAGTCGTGCGAGCCCCAGCCGTCCTGCGGCCAATAGAACCAGTCCTGGACGATGTTATCCAGCGGCCAGCCGCGGGTGCGGTACTCGCTGACGGTATCGAGCAGCTGCTGCTGGGTCTCGTAGCGCTGGCGCGACTGCCAGAAGCCGTAGGCCCATTTCGGCATCATCGGCTGCTGGCCGGTCAGGTGGCGGTAGCCGGCGATGACCTTGTCCATGTTCTCGGCGCTGATCACGTAGTAGTTGATGCTTTCCGCGATCTCGGACGACATGGTCAGCGAATGGCGCTCGGCCTTGGGGAGCGGATTATTGTGGGTCATGGCGATCATGCCGCCCGACGGCTTCCACTCCAGGTGCAGCTTGACCGGCTTGTTCTTCTCGAACTTCTGCTCGAAGTTGTGGTACCACGGGTTCCAGCCCTGGCGCCACACGTCCATGACCTGCTTGCCGTCCACGGTGAGGGTCGCGTAGTCCGACGAGTACAGCTGCATCTTGTGCACGCCCGGCTTGTCGCTCGTCATCGTGCCTTCCCAGACCACCCGCACGTCCTTCAGCTCCTTGATCGGCGGGAGCTCCTTCGGCCAGTTCTGGTCCAGGTCCTTCAGGTACTGGTAGGCGATGTCCTTTTCCTGGCGGGTCAGCGCCAGCTTGCCATCGATGTAGTAGCGCGCGGTGAGGCCGCCCGGCTTGCCGTCGGCATCCGCCAGCGCCAGGTCGCGCGACAGCCAGGCGTAGGGCGTGGTGTCGCCGAAGCGCGAGATCGAGTTGTTATCCCACAGCAGGCCGTAGTTCTTGTCCGAGACCACGAAGGGCACGGCGGCGATCATGTTGTGCTGCTGCAGGACCACGTCCTCGCCGTTGTAGTTCATCTGGGCGTTCTGGTGCTGGCCCAGGCCATAATAGGCGTCGCGGGTGCCGTGGTTGAAGCCCTGTTTGATCGCCAGGAAGGACTTGCCGCCGACGGTGACCGGGGTCATGGCCTCCGAGGCCTGGGCCAGGATGCGCTTGCCGGCGGCGTCGAAGAACGCGACCTGGCCGTCCGCCAGCGACACGGTGGCCGAGATCTTCCCCGCCTTCAGCCGCACCGCCTCGCCCTTGCCCGAGCCCGTCCTGTCGACGGTGAAGCTGCAGCTGCACGGCTTGGCGACCGTCATCAGCGACGGCGTGAGCGCCTTGCCGGGCTGGTCGAGCTTGACCACCTGGATGATGTTGTCGCTCATGAGCTTAAGCTGCACGAGCCTGGCGGCGCCGGTGTCGGGACGGACTTCGATGCCGGTCCCGGTTTGTTGGAAGGTGCCGGCAAAGGCTCCGTTGCCCGCGGCAAGGACCAGTGCTGCGGCTGCGACCTGAGTCATTCGCATCGTCGATCTCCTAGTATGCTGTTATTGGTGGATTATTGGTACGTTCCCATCCTGACCTTCAGCACGACCGGGGTCGCGGGAAGATTCAGGCCGTAGTCGGTCTGGTCGCCATTCCAGTTGCGCTCCATGATCCATTTGCCGTCGGCGTCGAAGCGCCCTTCCTCGACCCGCGCCCACAGCGAGGGCTTGCCGGCATTCGGACCGGCGCCCGCCAGCTTGACGCGCACCTGCTGGCCGACGATCACGAATTCGTCGTCGCCGACCTGGGCGAAGGCCACCCCGCCGTTCGGCGACTCGGTGCCGGACTGGTACTCGTTCTTGTCGCGCAGGTACTGGCGCTCGCCGAACTGGAACTCGCGGAAGGACACCGTCGCGTTCCAGCCTTTCATGGCGACCGTCTGCGGCACCCGGTCGTCGCCCTCGGCCACGCCGTAGGTGCGGCCTTCGAAGGCCCACTGCGCCCACTGGCGCTGCATCGGAGCGAAGACGCCGAACACTTTCGCAAAGGGTTCGACCATGCGGCGGTCGGTGAACTTGGAACCGAGCGGGTAATTGCTGTAGTCGGCGTAGTCCAGGCCGAACGGGGCGACGCCCAGCGCGCCCATGCCCAGCGCCTGGTAGACATAGCGCGCGTAGCTGGCCGCGTTGCCCATTTCCGGGATCATCAAGGGATTGTCCTTGCGCTTGAACTGGCCGAGGATGGCGCTGACCTTGTTCGATTCCGGCATGTAGATGTCCGGGCCGGCGAAGTCGATGTGCGGCGCGGCGGCCTTGTAGATGTCGATCACGTCCCAGGTCGGGCCGCCGCTGGCGAAGTCCGATTTCCATGGCGCGGGAGGGTTCGGCAGCGGATCGCGCAGCGCGTTGTTGACGAACATCGGCAGGTCGTACACGGCGCGCCCGGCCCTGGCGATGTCCTCGATGTAGCTGGCGATCGCCCAGCTGTGGAAGTACTGGTCGGCATAGTCGCCGTAGACCTGGCGCCAGTTGCCGCTGGCCGCGCCCGGCCTCGGCGCCTTCTGGCGCGCCAGCACCGCCTGTGGTACCGGCTGCTCGAACACGGCCTGCGCCCGGGGCGCGTAGTCGCGCGCCACACCGTAGGTGCCGACCTCGTTCTCGACCTGCACCATGATGACGGTGCGTTGTTTCGCGTCGATCCGCTTGATGTGCTCCATCATGGCGACAAAGGCCTTCCTGTCGGCCGCCAGGGTCGCCTCGCCGAAGGGCGAATGCGAGTACACGGTCTTGCCATCCTTGTCGATCATGCGCGGAAAGCGCTTGTTGTCGAACTTGACCCACTCCGGCAGGTAGCCGGGGCCGGTGTTCTTCCAGGTGCCGAACCAGACGATCACCAGGCGGATATCGTTCTGGCGCGCCTCGGCGACCAGGGTGTCGATGAAGCTGAAGTCGAATTTCCCTTCGCTGGGCTCGATCTGCTCCCATGCGATGGGCATCTCGAGCGTATTGGCCCGGGCGTCCTTCAGGGCCGCCCAGACCTTGGGCAGCGCGGCCGGATAATTGCTCGAGTTATGGGCCTGGCCGGCCAGCATCAGGAAGGGCTTGCCGTCGACTATCAGGGCGTGCCGTCCGTCGCGCTCGACGATGCGCGGCAGTTCGTTGGCCGCGCCGGCCGTCGCCGATACCACGCCGGCCGCGACCAGTGCGAGGCACAAGGGCGCCAGGCGCCGGAAAATCCTGTTCAGCTGCATGCAATGTCTCCTTCTTGTTGTCGTTCTTCGTCAGCGCGCCGGTCCGAACTGCGCCCCGCTCAGGCTGCGCGCCTCTCCGGGCTTCAGGTCCAGCCCGAGCACGCGGCCGCCATGGCGCAGCTTCACGGGCCCCGCACCGGCATGCGAGCGGATGCTTGCACTGTGCAGCCGGCCATGCTTCCAGGCGATGTCGACCTCGTAGCCGCCGCGGGCGCGCAAGCCTTTCACCGACCCGTCGCGCCACGCCGCGGGCAGCGCCGGCAGCAGGTGGATCTCGCCGGCATGCGATTGCAGCAGCATTTCAGCGATCGCCGCCGTGCCGCCGAAATTGCCGTCGATCTGGAACGGCGGGTGGGCGTCCAGCATGTTCGGGTAGATGCCGCCGGCATTGTTGTGTTCCGAGCCGGGTCCGGCCTGCTCGGCGGCGCGCGATCCGGGCGCCGCCAGCAGCCCGCGCAGCATGCGGTAGGCGCGCTCGCCTTCGTGCAAGCGGGCCCGGAAGGCCATCTTCCAGGCCATCGACCAGCCGGTGCCGGCATCGCCCCGCGCATCGAGCGTGCGCCGGGCGGCCTGCGCCAGCTCGGGCGCGCCGGTGGGGCTGATCTGGCGGCCGGGATACAGGGCGAACAGGTGCGAGACATGGCGATGGGTGTCGCGCGGGGTATCGAGGACCGGATCCTTCTTCTCCTCCAGCCATTCCAGCAGCTGGCCCCAGCTGCCGATCCGCGGCCCGGCCAGGCGGTCGCGCATGCCGGCCAGCCGGTCGCGCAACTCGCGATCGACGCCGAGCGTGTCCGCCGCCTCGACCGTGTTGTTGAACAGGTCCCAGACGATCTGCTGGTCGTAGGCCACGCCATCCTCGACCGGTCCGTGCTCGGGCGACCAGCCCTGGGGCGCCACCAGGCGGCCGTCGGGCAGCTCCTTCAGGTAGTCCTGCCAGAAGGCGCTGGCCTCCTTCATCATCGGATAGGCGAGCTCGCGCAGGTAGCGCGCATCGCGGGTGAAGGCGTAGTGTTCCCAGAAATGCTGGGCGTACCAGGCGTTGGCGGTCTTGTTCCACAGGTAGCCGGTGGCGCCGAACGGATTCGACTCGGTGCGCACGGTCCAGCCGCGCACCGGCCTGCCGTCCTTCCCCTTGAATTCCAGCGCGGTATCGCGGCGGTAGACCGGCGCCATGCCGTTCACGAAGGCGAACAAGGGCTCGTGCAGCTCGCTCAGGTTCGTGACCTCGGCCGGCCAATAGTTCATCTGGATGTTGATGTTGGTGTGGTAGTCCGCATTCCAGGGCGGCGTCAGGCTGTTGTTCCACAGGCCCTGCAGGTTGGCCGGGAGCGAGCCGCGCGAGCTCGAGGCCAGCAGGTAGCGCCCGTACTGGAAGAACTGGGCTTCCAGCTCCGGGTCGCCGCCCTCCTTCGTATACGCCAGGATGCGGGCGTCGGTCGGCAGCTTGCGCCGCGCCGCCGGCGTGGTCCCGAGGTCGATGGCGACCCGCTGCTGCAGGCGGGCGAAGTCGGCTTCATGCTCGGCGCGCAGCTCGTCCACGGGACGCGCGGCCGCCTGCGACACCTGCCCGGTCACCCGGGACAGCGGATGCTCGCCCTGGAAGCGGCGCGCGGCGTCGATCGCGTAGCTGGTGCCGGCGCCCAGCACGATGGTCAGCGTGTCGCAGTCCTTGAAAGTGATCCGGCGTCCCTCCACCGCCAGCCTGCCGCCCTCGCACACGGGCTGGGCCTGGCTTGCATAGGACAGCGCGTTGCTCGACGGCGCACTTCCCGGCTGGGCGTAGCCGGCCAGGGTGCCGGTCGCATACAGGCGCTTGTCCGCGGCCGCGAGCTGGGCGCCGTGGCGGTCGGTGAGTTCGATCGCGCCCGTGTACTGACCCGGACGGTCGGCGCTCAGGCGCAGCACGATCACCTGGGCCGGATGACTGGCCCAGGCTTCGCGCAGGAAGCGCACGCCCTTGCGGGTATAGCTGACCGTGTGCACGCCGCGCACCATGTCGAGCGTGCGCCGGTAGTCGCCGGCGCCCTCTTCGTGCCCGGGCAGGTCGACGTACAGGTCGCCGAAGGGCTGGAAAGCCCCCATGACGCGGTCGTCGCCGGTCCACAGCGTGATGTCGTTGAACTGCAGGTGCTCGCGCGCCAGCTGGCCGAAGACCATGGCGCCGATGCGCCCGTTGCCGATCGGGAGCGCCTCGCGTTCCCAGCCCTGGTCGTTATCGGGCGCGGCACGGTCGTAGCGCAGGACCATCTCCGGCGCGGCGTGCGCCGCCAGGGACAGGAGCAGACCGGCGGCCAGGAAGATCCGCATGCGTGGCTTGAAGCGGGAAATCATCGGGCGGCCGGCTTTCCATAGACGATGCCGCGGCCGGCGGTGCTCATGTAGACATAGCCGAAGCGGTTCATGTCGCCCACGATGAAGTGGCCGTCGCCCGGGCCGCCGTACTGGTGGGCGTCGTCGTTGATGCGGGCCCAGGTCGCGCCGGCGTCCAGCGAGCGGTGGATGCCGCGCACGCCGCCGACGCTGCCCCATATATAGACGGCCGGGAAGTCCTTGCCCGGCGCCGCCTTGCCGAAGCCGACCGCGCCGCAGTAGCCCACGCCCGCGAACTTGCTGAACGTGACGCCGCCGTCGCGCGAGCGCTGCAGGCCGCCATCCTTCAATGCGACCCACAGGTCGCCCTCGCGCCCAGGCGCCGGGCGCAGCAGGCGCGAGCCGCCGGACGGCAGGCTGGCGCGCGGCGCGAAGCTGGCGCCGCCATCCACGCTGGCCAGCAGCGCGCTGTCGTCGTAGGCATAGAACACATCGCCGCGCACCGGATCGGCCACCGGACGCACATTGGCCTTCGCCAGTCCCTTGACCGGGTTCCAGCTCGCGCCCGCATCGATCGAGCGGTAGGTCGTTTCCGAGCGCTCCGGATTGTGCAGGATGGTCGCGCCGTCGGCCGACAAGGCAAGCTGGCCCTTGATTCCCATCAGCGCCGGCGCCTGCTTCCAGGTGGCGCCGCCGTCGCGGGTCAGCTGCAGGTTCTTGCCGACCCGCGCCATGATGGCGGGCCTGGCGGCGGCGACATCCAGGCCGGTGGTGGTGCCGATCTGCGGATCGTGGATGCGGCCGTGGCGCGCCGGGTCGTCGTGCAGGTAGCCGTCGATGTCGCCGATCGCGGACACCAGCGGCCCGCCCGGGACGCTGGCAAAGCCCAGCGGCACCGTCTCTTCCATGCCCTTCACGGTGAAGGTCCATTTGGCCGGCGCGGCGTCGATGTTCGCGGTCCGGAACACGCCGTTGCCGGAGGTGACCCAGACCGCGCGCGAGTCGGCCGGGTCGAACTCGACCGAGCCGGTCCAGTGGATCCCGTGGCCCTTCAGCCAGGGCACGCCGGCGGCGTCGACCTCGAAGCCGCGCCCGATGACATCGGTCCAGGTGGCGCCGCCGTCCTGGCTCAGGAAGATGCGGTCGCCCTTGCCGCCGCCTTGCGGCAGGAAGGTGTTGATGGTCGAGACCACGATCCGGCGCGGGTTGGCCGGGTCGATGCTGATGCCGGCGAACGGGCGGGTCCAGCCGGCCGGCGTCACATTGGTCCAGGCGCCGCTGGCGATGTGGTACTTCCAGACCTGGCCGCGGTCCATCGGCTCGCTGCCGCTGCGGTTCGGGTGCGGTCCCGCGCCGTCGGCATAGGTCACCAGCAGGTTGCCCGCGCCGTCGAGCACCGCGCGCTGCGGCATCAGGCCGGCGGGGGAGCCGGCGACGGACGCGAAGGTCGCGCCGCCGTCGTCGCTGCGGTACAGGTTGGGACCGGCCGTGCCGAAGCGCGACACGCCGGCGAACAGGCGGCGCGCACGGCCGCCGGCCACGCTGCCCGGGTCCGGCACCAGGATGTTGATCCCGACATCGTTCGGCGTGGTCGTCACCGGCAGGCTGTCCATCCTGCTCCAGGTCTGGCCGGCGTCGCTGCTGAAGAACAGGCCGTCGCGCCGCGAACCGAGGTACAGCAGCTTGCCGTTGCCCGGATCGACCGCCAGCCGCTCGCCGTTCTGGCGCCCGAAACCATTGCCGTGGGTCTTGAACTGGCTGCTGACGTCGACGATCGAGAAGGTCTTGCCATGGTCGGTCGAGCGCAGGATGGCGGTGCGTCCCCCGTTCAGGTAGGCGATCCCCGCCAGCAGGTAGACGTTGGCGCCATTGCGCGGATCGATGGCCAGCGCGTCGATGCCGAGGAAGCCGGTCTGGTCTTCCGCGACCCAGTCGAGCAGCGCGATCCAGCGGGCCTCGCGCGGATCCCAGCGATAGGCGCCGCCGACATCGGTGCGCGCATAGGCCAGTCCCGGCTCGCTGCGGCTGGGCAGCACGGCGGTCACGAAGCCGCCGCCGCCGATGGCGAGGCTGTCCCACACGTACTCGATGCGCTCGGGGGCTTGCACGGCCGGGGCGGTCCCGGACAGCAATACCAGTGCAGCGGCGCCTGCAAGGCGGGTGATCGAGGTGCGCATGGGTCTCCTGTTTTGTACGTATCATGTGCGTTCTGAAACCATGCTAAACCAACACCTGACGAGCTTGCAAGAAAAATGTTTGCGCTACCACCAATTCTGATCGCAAGCGCGTGGATCGCCTGGATTTGTTATATCGAGGCCATGCGAAAAGCCCCACGGGCGCGACGCCAGCCCCGAAATTGTGAACGGAACACCCATCCGACGACGAGCGCAGGCCAGGACAGTTTGTTATGATAGCGCCCAACAATGAAACCGCAACAACAGCTTCACCGCCACCTACCGCTTTCAACCAAGGAGCATTCATGCACATCAACGGAGACATGATCATCGGCCAGCGCATCGTGCGCGGCAGCGCCGGCGCCATCCAGGCCTACGACCCGGCGCGCCACGCCGCGCTGGAGCCGTCGTTCGGCACCGCCACCGCCGAGGACCTGGCCACCGCCTGCGCACTGGCCGAACAGGCTTTCGACGCCTACCGCGCCACCGGCCTGGAACAGCGCGCGCGCTTCCTCGAGGCCATCGCCGACCGGATCATGGCGCTCGGCCCGGCCCTGATCGCGCGCGCCGGCCAGGAGAGCGGCCTGCCGCAAGCCCGCCTCGAAGGTGAGCGCGGCCGCACCGTCAACCAGCTGCGCCTGTTCGCCAAGGTGGTCCGCGACGGCTACTTCCTCGAAGCGACGCTCGACTCGGCGCTGCCGGAGCGCACGCCGCCGCGTCCGGACCTGCGCATGCGCAAGATCCCGCTGGGCCCTGTCGCCGTCTTCGGGGCGAGTAACTTCCCGCTGGCGTTCTCGGTCGCCGGCGGCGACACCGCGTCGGCGCTGGCCGCCGGCTGCCCGGTGGTGGTCAAGGCCCACAACGCCCACCTCGGCACCTCGGAACTGGTGGCCAAGGCGGTGTACCGCGCCGCCCTCGACTGCGGCATGCCGGAAGGCGTGTTCTCGATGGTGATCGGCGAAGGCAACCAGATCGGCCAGGACCTGGTCAGCCATCCGGCCATCCAGGCGGTGGGCTTCACCGGCTCGCGCCATGGCGGCCTGGCGCTGGTGCGCATCGCGAATGCGCGCGCGGTGCCGATTCCCGTGTTCGCGGAGATGAGCAGCATTAATCCGGTGTTCCTGCTGCCGGGCGCGCTGGCGGCCGGCGGCGCGAAGCTGGCCGGGGCCTTCGTGGATTCGCTGACCCTGGGCGTCGGCCAGTTCTGCACCAACCCGGGCCTGGTCATCGGGCTGGCCGGGCCGGACTTCGACGCCTTCGGCGCCGCCGCCGCCGAGGCGCTGCAGCTGAAGGCCGCCGGCACCATGCTCAGCGCCGGCATCCACCAGGCCTACACCGGCGCCGTCGAGCGCCGCTCGGGCCTGGACGGCGTGCAGCTGCTCGCGCGCGGCAGCGCCGAAGGCAAGGGCTGCGCCGCCCAGGCCGCGCTGTACCGCTGCGACGCCGCCACCTACCTGGCCACGCCGGCGCTGGAAGAAGAGATCTTCGGACCGACCTCGGTGCTGATCGCCTGCCGCGACGAAGCCGAGATGCTGGCGGTGGCGCGCCACCTCGAGGGCCAGCTGACGGCGACCGTGCATGCCGAGGCCGGCGACCATCCGCTGGCGGGCGCCCTGCTCCCCCTGCTCGAGCGCAAGGTCGGCCGCATCCTGTTCAACGGCTTCCCGACCGGCGTCGAGGTCTCGCACGCGATGGTCCACGGCGGGCCCTTCCCGTCCACCTCGGACAGCCGCAGCACCTCGGTCGGCGCGACCGCGATCGAGCGCTTCCTGCGTCCGGTGTGCTACCAGGACGTCCCGGCCGGCCTGCTGCCGGAGGCATTGAAGGATGAGAATCCGCTGGGCCTGGCCCGCATCGTGGACGGGCAGCTGAAGACCGCGTAGTCGACACCTGGCTCGAATGAAAAAGGCCAACCGTGAGGTTGGCCTTTTCTTCTTGCCGCTGGACGGGCGATCAGCGGCGGCCGGTGCGCGTCGCCACGTCGAGCCAGACCGCCAGCGTCAGGATCAGTCCTTTCACGATCATCTGCCAGTAGGCGTCGACGTCGAGCATCGACATGCCGTTGTCCAGGCTGGCCATCACCAGCGCGCCGACCAGGGCGCCGTGGACGGTGCCGATACCGCCGCGCATCGAGGTGCCGCCGATGAAGCAGGCTGCGATCACGTCCAGTTCGGCGGAGGTGCCGGCCGACGGCGACCCGGACGCCATGCGGGCGGTGTTGATCAGGCCAGCCAGTGCGCACATCAGGCCCATCAGGCCGAAGATCCAGAGCTTGACGGCCTTCACGTCGATGCCGGACAGGCGGGTCGCCTCCATGTTGCTGCCGACCGCGTAGATGCGGCGGCCGAACACGGTCTGCTTCGCGATGTAGCTGAAGATGCCCAGCAGCGCAAGGAGGATCAGCACCGGCATCGGAATGCCTTCATAGCTGTTGAAGGTCGAGATCAGTCCGGCCAGCACCACGCCCACGACCAGCACCCGGAACACCGAGCGCCACAGCGCGACCACCTGCAGCTTGTGCCTGGCCTGGTTGACGCGCTGGCGCCAGGCCAGCACGCAGGCCAGCGCGAACAGGCCCAGGCCCAGCGCCACGCCCAGCGCCGGCGGCAGGTAGGCCTGGCCCAGCTGCTCCATCTCCGGCGAGACCGGCGCGATGGTCGCGCCGTCGGTGAGCCCGAGCACCACGCCGCGATAGGCCAGCATGCCCCCGAGTCCGACGATGAAGGACGGTATCCCGGCATAGGCGGTCAGGAAGCCGTTCAGGCAGCCCAGTAGCAGGCCGGCCCCCAGCACGACCGCGACCGACAGCGGCAGCGGCATCCCGTGGGTGACGTCGAGCACGGCCGCCATCCCGCCCAGCAGGCCGAGGAGCGAGCCGATCGAGAGGTCGATCTCGCCGGCGATGATGATGAATACCATGCCGCAGGCCATGATGCCGGTGACCGACATCTGGCGCATCAGGTTCGACAGGTTGCGCGCCGAGGTGAAGCCACCATCGGTCTTCCAGCTGAAGAAGGCCCAGATCAGGGCGATCGCCACCAGCAGCGCCAGGATCTTGTACTGGGTGAAGATCTGCTTGAAGCCGATCGTTTGCTTGGGCGCCTGGCGGGGCGTCTCGATCGGGCGCGCCTGGATGTTATCTATTTTCATGATCGTTCGATGGGTTGGGTTAAACGGGCGCGCCTTCGGCCGCGCGGCTGGCCGGCTGGCCGATGGCGGCGGCCAGCACCATTTCCTGGGTCAGGTCCTTGTTGACGAATTCTCCGCGCAGCTGTCCTTCGCCCATCACCAGCACCCGGTCCGAGACGCCCAGCACCTCGGCCAGCTCGGACGAGACCATGATGATCGAGATGCCCTGCGCGGCCAGTTCCAGCATCAGCTTGTAGATTTCGAACTTGGCGCCGACGTCCACGCCGCGCGTCGGCTCGTCGAGGATCAGCACCCTGGGCCCGGTCAGCAGCATCTTGGCCAGCACCGCCTTCTGCTGGTTGCCGCCCGAGAGCGCCGTGATCGGCAGCGCCGGGCTGGCGGCCTTCAGCGCCAGGCGGCGGATCTGCTCGTCGATCGCGCGCGCTTCCAGCATGTCGTCGATGCGCGTCAGGCGCGCATAGCGCCCCAGCACCGAGAGCGTGATGTTCTCGCCCACCGACAGGTCGCGCACGATGCCGTGCTGCTTGCGGTCTTCCGGCACCAGGGCGAAACCGGCCCGGATCGCCTCCAGGGGTTCCGAGGTGTCGACCCGCCGGCCGTCGAGCCAGACCTCGGCCTCGTACTTGCCGGGATAGGAACCGAAGATCGCGGTCACCAGCTCGGTGCGGCCGGCGCCGACCAGGCCGGCGATGCCGAGGATTTCCCCGCGCCGCAGCTGGAACGAGACGTCGTCGACCTTCTTGCGCAGCGGCTGGTCGGGGTCGTAGCAGGTGACATGGCGCGCTTCCATCACCACCTCGCCCACTTCGTGCGGCAGCGAAGGGTAGAGCTGGTTCAGCTCGCGCCCGCACATCTGGGCGATGATGCGGTCCACGCTCATCGCGGCCATCGGGGTGGTGGCGATGTGCCTGCCGTCGCGGATCACGACGATGGTGTCGCAGATGGCCGCCACCTCTTCCAGCTTGTGCGAGATGTAGACGCAGGCCACGCCCTTCGCCTTCAGGTCGCGGATGATCTCGAGCAGGACCTCGATCTCGGCCGCCGTCAGCGAGGCCGAGGGTTCGTCCAGGATCAGCAGGCGCGCGTTCTTGTTGAGCGCCTTGCCGATCTCGATCAGCTGCTGGTGGCCGCCCCCGTAGTTCTTCACCGGCAGCACCACGTTCACGTCCGGCAGCTTCAGTTCGCGCAGGATTTCCTCGGCGCGATGGTTCATGGCCGGATAATTCAGGCGCCCGCCGGGCAGGGTCGGTTCGTTCCCGAGGAAGATGTTCTCGGCGACCGTCAGTTCGGGCACCAGCATCAGTTCCTGGTGGATGATGATGATGCCGGCTTCCTCGGTCTCGCGCACCGAGCGCGCCCGCAGCGGCTGGCCGTCGAGCAGGATCTCGCCGTCCCAGGTGCCGTGCGGGTAGACCGCCGACAGCACCTTCATCAGGGTGGACTTGCCGGCGCCGTTCTCGCCGCACAGGCCGATGCATTCGCCCGGCCGGATCGCCAGGTCGATGCCGTCGAGGGCGGGCACGCCGTCGAATCGCTTCGCGATTCCCTTCATTTCAAGCAGGTAGCCGGACATACAAGTCTCAGTTCAATGGGTTGCGTCGAAAGAACCGGGCGTGCCGCGGCCAGCCGGAAGCGTCGACGACGCTCCCGGTTCCCGAACCCGCCTCCGGTCCGCCTCGCGGCGGACGCGGCCCGGTTCCAGATCAGTTGCGGATCACTTGCCGGCCAGCTGGGCCTGGGTATAGAAGCCGTCCTTGACCAGCAGGTCGATGTTCGACTTGTTCAGCAGGATGGGCTTGAGCAGGATGGTGTTGACCTGCTTGGCGCCGTTATTGAGCTGGGCGTTGTAGGCGGGTTTCTCGTTGCGCACCAGCTGGATGGACAGCCTGGCGGCGTTCGCCGCGATCTCCTTGAGCGGCTTGTAGACGGTCATCGACTGGGTGCCCGCGATCACGCGCCGCACCGCCGCCAGGTCGGAATCCTGGCCCGAGACGGCGACCTTGCCGGCCAGCTTCTGCCCGGCCAGGGCCTGGATCGCGCCGCCGGCGGTGGCGTCGTTCGAGGCCACCACGGCGTCGATCCTGTTGCCGTTGGCGGTCAGCGCGTTCTCGACGATGGACAGGGCTTCGGACGCGCTCCAGTCCTTGACCCACTGCTTGCCCACCACCTTGATGTCGCCCTTGTCGATCAGCGGCTGCAGCACCTTGAGCTGGCCTTCGCGCAGCATCTTGGCGTTGTTGTCGGTCGGGGCGCCGCCCAGCAGGTAGTAGTTGCCCTTCGGCTTGAGCTGGACCAGCGACTGCGCCTGCAGTTCGCCCACGGCCTTGTTGTCGAACGAGATGTAGGCGTCGATATCGGCATTCAGGATAAGGCGGTCGTAGGAAACCACCTTGATTTTCGCCTTCCTGGCTTCGCGGATCGCGTTGTTGAGCACCGTGGCGTTGTAGGGGACGATCACCAGCACGTCGACGCCGCGCGCGATCAGGTTCTCGATCTGGGCGATCTGGCGCTGCTCGCTGGCGTCGGCGGACTGGACATACACCTTGGCGCCGAGCTTTTCGGCGGCCTGGGTGAAGTAGTCGCGGTCGCGCGTCCAGCGTTCCAGCCGCAGGTCGTCGATCGAGAAGCCGATCTTCGGATTCTGGGCATCCGCATGCGCCGCTCCCGCGGAAAACAGCATTGCGCAGGCCAGGCTGACGGCCTTGATCATCTTTTTCATTTACGTCTCCTATTTATCTTCATTATCACCAGCGCAGTCGTTTCCTGCCGCGGGTCTTGCTATTCTGCTGAAAAAACCGTGGCCGCGCCACCCTCCATCCCCGACTTCAATGATTATGGCGCGGCATGTCCTGTCCCACGCCCCGGTAGGGCAAGGCCATTTCCATGCAGGCGCCGGTGTGCAGCTGGCCCACGGTGGCCCTGTAGATCTCCTGCCAGGGGGTCTGGCTGGCCGGGATGGCGGGCGGCGCGTCCCTGCGGCGCGCTTCCAGTTCGCCGTCGGCCAGCAGTACGTCGCAGCGGCCCAGGTTCAGGTCCACGCGCACCACGTCACCGGTGCGCAACAGCGCCAGGTTGCCGCCGGCGGCGCTCTCGGGCGAGGCATTCAGGATCGACGGGCTGTCCGAGGTGCCGGACTGGCGGCCGTCGCCCAGGGTCGGCAGCGCCGTGATGCCGCGCTTGATCAGGGCGTCGGGCGGCTGCATGTTGACCACTTCGGCCGAACCGGGCCAGCCGACCGGCCCGGAGCCGCGGATCACCAGCATGGTGCGCTCGTCGATCTCCAGCGCCGGGTCGTTGATGCGGTGGTGGTAGTCGTCCGAACCGTCGAACACGACCACGCGGCAGTCGAAGCGGTTTTCCGAGCCGGGCGTGGACAGGTAGCGGGCGCGGAAGGCTTCCGAGATCACGCTGGTCTTCATGATCGCGAAGTCGAATAGGTTGCCCTTCAGGACCATGAAACCGGCGCTCGGCTTGAGCGGATCGGCGAACGGACGGATCATCTCGCGGTCGCCGCTTTCGCGCCCCGCCAGGTTCTCGGCCATGCTGCGGCCGGTCACGCTCGGGCGGCGCGAGCGCAGCTTGCCCGCCTGTTCCAGCTCCCACATGATGGCCGGCGTGCCGCCGGCGCGGTGGAAGCGCTCGCCCAGGTATTTGCCGGCGGGCTGCATGTTGAGCAGCAGGGGCACGTCGTAGCCGACTTCCATCCAGTCCTCGGGCGTGATCTCGACCCCGGCATGGCGCGCCATCGCCACGATGTGCGGCTGGGCGTTGCTGGAGCCGCCGATCGCGGCATTGACCACGATGGCGTCGAGGAAGGCGTCGCGCGTCAGGATGCGCGACGGACGCAGGTCCTCGTGCGCCATCGCGACGATGCGGCGGCCGGTCTCGTAGGCCATCTGGCCGCGTTCGCGGTAAGGCGCCGGGATCGCCGAACAGCCGGTGAGCGACATGCCGAGCGCCTCGGCCACGGCGTTCATGGTCGATGCCGTGCCCATGGTGTTGCAGTGCCCGGCCGAGGGAGCGGACGCGGTCGCGATCTGGAGGAACTTGTCTTCATCGATCTCGCCCGCCGCCAGGCGCCGGCGTGCTTTCCAGATCGCCGCGCCCGAGCCCACCAGTTCGCCCTCGAACCAGCCGTCCAGCATCGGCCCGCCCGACAGCACGATCGCCGGGATGTCGACGGTGCTTGCCGCCATCAGCTGGGCCGGGGTGGTCTTGTCGCAGCCGGTGGTCAGCACGACGGCGTCGATCGGATAGCCGTGCAGGATCTCGACCAGGCCGAGATAGGCCAGGTTGCGGTCCAGCGCCGCGGTCGGGCGGCGGCAGTTTTCAAAAATCGGGTGCAGCGGGAATTCCATCGGAATGCCGCCGGCGTCGCGGATGCCGTCGCGCACCCGCTTGCTGAGCTCCAGGTGGATGCGGTTGCACGGCGAGAGATCGCTGCCGCTCTGGGCGATGCCGATGATCGGCTTGCCCGAACGCAGTTCTTCCGGGGTGATCCCGTAATTCATGAAGCGCTCGAGGTAGAGCGCGGTCATGTCGATGCGCTCGGGGTTGTCGAACCAGTCCTGGGACCGGAAGCGGCGCTTGGTGGTGTCGTTCATCCTTTTTACTCCTGCAGCCGCAGCGCGTGCTGCGGCAGTCCCGGCACATCGGCGCGGAACGTGAACAGCCCGCCCGCGAGCGGCTGCGTGGCCAGCTGCGCGGCGGACAAGCCCTTGCGCGCGCTGCTCACGTACACCGTGCGCAGGTCGTCGCCGCCGAAAGCCAGCTTGGTGATATTCGCGCAGGGGAAGCGTACCTCCCCCAGCTTGCGTCCCTGGGTGTCGAAGCGGTCGATGCGCCAGCCCCCGAAGGTCGCGACCCACAGGTGCCCTTCGGCGTCGACCGCCATTCCGTCCGGGTAGCCGCCGCCTTCCAGCTCGACCAACACGCGCTTGTGCGCCAGGCCGCCGTCCGGCAGCAGGTCGAAGGCGTAGATGCGCCGCGCCAGCGTGTCGGTATGATAAAGGGTGCGGCCGTCCGGGCTGACGGCGGGACCGTTGGTGATCACATAATCCTCGTCCATGCGGCGCACGAGGCGGCCGTCGAAGCGGTACAGGGCGCCGCGCGCCTGTTCTTCGCTGTCGTCCATCGAGCCGAACCACAGGCGGCCCGCGGCGTCGACATGGCCGTCATTGAAGCGGTTGCCGTGCTCCTCGGCCTCGATCTTCGCCAGCGGGACGAATTCGCCACGCGTCTCGATGAAGCGGTACAGGCCATCTTCCAGTGCGCAGACGAAGCCGCCGTCGGCCGCGGGCACGATGAAACTCACCTGTCCCGGCGCATGCCAGCTGCGGCGGTTGCGGCCATCGGCCTCGCAGCAGTGGATGCGCCGCTCCTTGATGTCGACGAACCAGACCTGGCGCGTGGCGGCATGCCACAGCACGCCCTCGCCCAGCGTCGCCTTGATTTCCCACAGGCAGTCCGGTGCAGTCGTGTTCATGCGCCGTACCAGCCCGCGTCGACGAAGTATTCGCGGCCGCTGCAGCGGCGTCCATTGCTCGAGGCCAGGAACAGCGACAGCGCGGCCACGTCCTGCATCTCGACCCGCGCCGGGAGGCACTGGCCCGCCAGGATGCGCGCTTCCTCTTCCGGCGTGTGCCACAGGGCCTGCTGGCGCGGGGTGCGCACGGCGCCCGGGACCACGGTGCTGGCGCGGATGCCGTACTTGCCGAGGTCGCGCGCCATCCCGCGCGTCATGCCTTCGATTGCGGCCTTGGCGGTCATGTACAGCGACAGCTCGGTGTGCGGCAGGTGCCAGGAGATCGAGCCGAAGTTCAGGATCACGCCATCGCCCTGCTTCTTCATGCCCGGGATCACGGCCTGGGAGCAGAAGAACTGGTGGCGCAGGTTGACGTTCATCCGGTTTTCCCAATAGGCCGGGGTCACCTCCTCGATGTCGTGGCGGTCGTCGTTGGCCGCATTGTTCAGCAGGATGTCGACGCCGCCGGCTTCCCCCTCGATGTCCTCGAAGGCCGCCTTGAGCGCCGCCAGGTCGGTCAGGTCGCACTTGATGAAGCGCGGGGCGTGGCGCGGACCGTCGACCGATTCAGCCAGGGAGGCGGCCAGGGCGCGCCCGGCCTCCTCGGCGATGTCGAGGAACCAGACGCGGGCGCCCTGCCCGGCGAAGGCGGCGACCAGCTCGGCGCCGATGCCGCTGCCGCCGCCGGTGACGACGACGCGCTTGCCGGCGAGGTCGGGATAGACCGCGTAGATCAGGTCTTGTTGGGAAGTGTCGGACATGGGATTCTCAGGTGGTTTGATGGTGTGCGGTTCACGCGCTGCGAACGTCCGCGGCCGCCGCCAGGCCGCGCCGGGCCAGGTTGCGGTACAGGGCGCGCACCCCGAAGGTCCACGGCGCGATCCGGTCGCTGCGCTGGACGCGGTTGACCAGGGTGCCCAGCGAAGGGGTGGAAATACTGACGCGGTCGCCCGCGTGATGGGTGAAGCCGCCGCCCGCCGCGTCGCGGTCCTTGATCGGCGAGAACATGGTGCCGAGGAAGAGCATGAAGCCGTCCGGATACTGGTGGTGGGCGCCGCAGGTCTGGGCCACCAGGTCGAGCGGATCGCGGCTGATCTCGCGCATGCGGCTGCTGCCTTCGAGCGCGAAGCCGTCGTCCGCGCCTTCGATCAGCATGCGCAGTTCGAGCTGGCGCAGCGTGTCGATGCCGAATCCGGCGTCGAACAGGCGGATGAAGGGGCCGATCGCGCAGGAACCGTTGTTGTCCTTGGCCTTGCCCAGCAGGAGCGCGCTGCGGCCCTCGATGTCGCGCAGGTTGACGTCGTTGCCCAGGGTGGCGCCCACGACTTCGGCGCGGCTGTTCACGGCCAGGACGATCTCCGGCTCCGGATTGTTCCAGTGCGAGGATGGATGCAGGCCGACATCAGCGCCATGGCCGACGGCCGACATCGGCTGCGACTTGGTGAACACCTCGGCGTCCGGGCCGATGCCCACTTCCATGTACTGCGACCACAGGCCGCGTTCCTGCAGCTCGGCCTTGAGGCGCAGCGCGGCCTCCGAACCCGGCGCGATCTCGGACAGGTTGCCGCCGATCGAGGCCTGCAGCTGCTGGCGCAGCGCGCTGGCGCGCGCCGGATCGCCCTTGGCCTGCTCCTCGATCACGCGCTCCAGCAGGCTGACGGCGAAGGTCACGCCGCAGGCCTTGATCGCCTGCAGGTCGCAGGGCGCGAGCAGGCGCAAGGCGCCCGCCTGGCCGGCGGCGGCCGCTTCGACCAGGGCGGCGGCCGGACCCAGGTCCTCGCCCTCGGCCTCGCGCACGATCGCCAGCAGCTGGTCGCGCTCGTGTTCGAACAGGTCGGCCACGGTGGCGGCGTGGCGGGTGATGTCCACCAGGCGGCCGCCGCGTACGGCGACCACGGCCGGGCCATCGACCGGCGCGGCGCGCCAGACGCGGCCCACCATCAGTGCCTGCCCGAGGTCCTCGGGCAGCATCTCGGCTTGGAATGCGGTCATGTTGTCTCTCTCGGTATCGCCATCGCCCGGATCGGGGCCCCTGGCCTGCAAAACGTTGTGAATATGCCAGCGTCGACGCGCCACATCGTGGCGCGGGCCGGACGCCGGCATCCTTGCCCTGTCCGCCCCCCCAAACATTCTGATAACAGAAATGTTATCGCAACCATTTCAGTCTAAACGGGGCCACCGAGCATTGTCAATGGAATATTGGGCGCTGCGGCAGATGGGGAAACAAAGACGGCAGGCACGGCCGCAAGTGTGTTGCGGACGTCACAGCGCAGGAGGAAAGAAGACGGCGGGCGCGGGCCGCGCGGCCGGTCAGGCGTGGGAGCGCCTGGCGGGCGTGGCCGGCAGCCGTGCGGGCGGCCGGTTGCGCGGCGCGGCGTCGGACTGGCGCCGCACCAGTTCGGAATCCATGCGGATCTGTTCCGGCTCGGCCGCTTCGCCTTCGCGCATGGCGCGCACGCGCCGCACCAGCGATTGCACCGCTTCGCGCGCCATGCCGGCGATCGGCTGGCGCACCGTGGTCAGCTCGGGCCAGATGGTGGTGGCCAGGGCCGTGTCGTCGAAGCCGGTGACGGTCAGGTCGCCGGGCACGTCCAGGCCCAGCCGGTGCGCGACCGCCACCGTGGCGGCGGCCATGTCGTCGTTGCTGCAGAAGATCGCGGTCGGACGCTCGCCGAGCGACAGCAGGAGTTCGGCGGCGTCGAGGCCGGAACGGTAGGTGAACATGCCCTGCACCACCAGTTCCTCGGACGCGTCGGCGCCCTTCTCCGCAATGGCGGCGCGATAGCCCGCCAGGCGGCGCGCGCTGGCGGTCTGGTTCGGATGGCCGACCACGAAGCCGATGCGCTGGTGGCCCAGGGCGATCAGGTGCCGCGTCATGCGGTAGGCGGCGTCGTAGTCGTCGATGCTGACCGCACCCACGCGCGCGTCGGGCAGGCCGCAGGCCACCACCACGGCCGGGATCTCGGCCTCGTTGATGCAGCTGAGCACCGCCTCGCTGTCGCACAGCGGCGGCGGCAGGATGATGCCGTCCAGGCCGTTCTCGATCAGGCGCAGCGCCTGTTCGGCTTCCTGTTCGCCGGCCTCGCATTTTTCGACGAACAGCTGGACATTGTTGAGACCGGACTGGGTCAGCAGGCCGACCAGGAATTCGCTCAGGTAGGCGGCGCTCGGGTTGCTGTACAGGAAACCGACGCGGATCGGCTTGGAGCCGGCAAGATTGCGCGCCTCCTGGTTGGGGGTGTAGTTCAGGGCCGCGACCGCCTCGGCGACCTTGCGCCGGGTGCTCTCGCGCACCAGCCCCTTGCCGTTCATGACACGCGACACCGTCATCGCGGAGACCCCGGCCAGCTTGGCGACGTCGACCATGGTCGGCTTGCCGCGCTCTGCTTCCTCGCGGATGGCCTCGTATTTGGGTTTCGTCATGTTTCGCGCTTTCCTGTCGACGCTGATTGTTTGAACTATGTTAGCACAGTTACAGGAATGAAAGCAGCACGCCGGCCGCGCCTGGCGCTCTCCGGAAATGCGGGCGAAATCGATTTCCCGGGACAGGCGTTTGCGCTAACACGCCGTTCCCCGCGGCCCGATGACATCGATAGCACCCCGGCCATCCATGCAGTTTGGGTACGCGGCTGTTAAACGTTGTGAACTTCCCCCGATGAAGCGTGTACTTACGCTAAACTATTGCTGTTTACAAAGGCAACCGGAGCGCCCAGGCCATCAATGCGCCTCCCGGTCGCACCCGCTTTGGCGCTTATTGCATGGATCACGATATTTCGACTTTCACGTTCGGCCCCTTCGAGCTGCTTCCCGTGCGGCGGGTACTGCTCAAGGACGGCCATCCGGTTCCGCTCGGAAGCCGCGCCTTCGACATCCTGACCATCCTGCTCGAACGCGCCGGGGAAGTGGTCGGCAAGGACGAGCTGATCGCGCGCGCCTGGCCGCGCAGCTGTGTCGAGGAATCGAACCTGCGGGTGCACGTCAGCGCGCTGCGCAAGGCGCTGGACGACGATGCCGGCGGCCGCCACATCGAGAACATCGCCGGCCGCGGCTACAGCTTCGTGGCGCCGGTGACCCACGGCGACGCCGCCGCCTTCCGGCCCGCGCCGGCCCCGCTATTCCCCTCCGACCGACGCCTGGCGCCGCGCGTCATCGGCCGCGCGGGCGCGCTGGCCGCGCTGGCTGGCGAACTCGGCGACAGCCGGCTGGTGACGATCGTCGGCCCCGGCGGGATCGGCAAGACCACGGTGGCGCTGCTGGCGGCCCGGCAGGCCGCCGCCAGCTTCCCCGATGGCGTCTGCCTGCTCGACCTGGGGGCCGTCACCGATCCGGCCCTGATCACCAGCACCCTGGCCTCGGCGCTGCAACTGAAGGTGCTGTCGGACGATCCGCTGGCCAGCATCTGCGCACACCTGCGTTCGCGCCGCCTGCTGCTGATCGTCGACAGCTGCGAGCACCTGGCCGCGCCGGTGGCCCACCTGCTGGCCGACCTGCTGTGCGTGACGCGCGGCCTCAAGGTGTTCGCGACCAGCCGCGAAGCCCTCGGCCTGCCGGGGGAGCGGGTGCATCGCCTGGCGCCGCTCACCGTGCCGGAGCCGGACACGCCGCTCGGCGCCTGGGCGCTGTCGGAGTTCAGTGCGCTCGGCCTGTTCGCCGAATGCGCCGCCGGCGCGCTCGGCGCCGGACTGGTGCGCTCGGACGAGGTGCTCCTGATGGCGAACATCTGCCGCCGGCTGGACGGCCTCCCGCTCGCGATCGAACTGGCGGCCGCGCGCGTCCAGGTGCTGGGCCTGCAAGGCGTCGCTTCCGGCCTGGACGATTGCCTGGCCCTGCTGTCGGGCAGCCGCCGCTTCGGCGACCCGCGCCACCAGACGCTGCGCGCGGTGCTCGACTGGAGCTACGCGCTGCTCGAACCCGCCGAGCAGCGCATGCTGCGCTACCTGTCGGTGTATGCCGGCAGCTTCACCGTGGACTGCGCGCGCGCCGTCAGCGGCGCCAACCCGGCCGGCGCCGCCGATTTCGATCCCGCGCTGCTGTTCAACCTTGCCGCCAAGTCCCTGCTGGTCTGCGAAAGCGATGGCCGCGACGTCGATTACCGGATGCTCGAGACCACCCGCAGCTATGCCGCCGAGCGCCTGGCGCAGGCCGGCGAAGTCGCCTGCGTCCGCCACGCCCATGCGCTGCGCAGCCTCGACCTGGCGGCCGAGGCGCACGCCGACTGGGAGCTGCTCGACGCCAAGCGCTGGCAGGCGCGCTACGCCAAGCGGGTGGCGGATGTGCGGCTGGCGCTGAACTGGAGTTTCGGCGAGGACGGCGATCACGAGCTCGGCGTGCGCCTGGCCAGCGCCTCCGCGCTGTTGTGGAGCGAGCTGTCCCTGCTCGAGGAGCAGCGCGTGCTGGTGCAGCGCGCCCTGCCCTTCGCCGCCGACGCGGCCACCGAGATGGCGCTGCAGTCGAGCCTGGGCAATGCCCTGTTCCACCTGAACTGTCCCTACGAGGACGTCGTCGCCGCCTTCGCGCGCGCCTATGAACTGGCGCGCGCGCTCGGCAACGGGATCGAACAGGCGCGCACCTATAGCGGCATCTGCGTGAGTTACGTCATGCAGGGCAACTATGCGCAGGCGCTGGCGCTCAGCCACGTGTACGCGCCCTACCGCACCCGAAACCGCTCGCGCGTCGCCGACATCCTGTATGACCGCACCATGGCGCTGACCCTGCACTTCCACGGCGAACAGCAGCGTGCGCGCTTCCATGCCGAGCGCCTGTACCGCCAGCCGCGCGCACCGCACCAGAACACCCGCTACAGCGGCGTGCAGTACGACCAGCAGGTGGCCGCGGCCGCCCTGCAGTCGCGCATCCGCTGGCTGTCCGGCTACAGCGAGGAAGCGGCGGCGTTCGGGGCGGAAAGCGTCGACCGCGCACTCGAGATCGACCACCCGATCTCCCTGTGCCTGGCCCTGTCGATCTGCGCCTGCCCGGTCGCGTTCTGGAATGGCGAGCAGCCCGCCGCCGCGCTCTACGCCGACCTGCTGTACGAGCGCTCGCACAGGAACGGCCTGAAGCAGTGGCAGTCCTGGGCCCGGCTGTACAAGGCCCTGCAGGGCGGCATGCGCGCCGGCGAAATGGCGTCGCTCTCGCCCGGCCCGCAGGCGGAGACCTTCTTCACGCTGGCGCCGCAGGTGGCGGGGCCGCTTGACTTCGCCCGTGTCGGCCGTGGGGTGTCCGGCTGGTGCGCCGCCGAGCTGACCCGCCAGAAGGCGATCTGGATGCTGGCCAACGGCAAGTCGCTGCGGCAAGCGGAAGAGGTGCTCGACGAGGCCGCGGCAATTGCCGAGGCGCAAGGAGCGCTGGCCTGGCTGTTGCGCACCGCGATCACGCGCGCCCACTGGTGGTACGCCACGCCGAGGGCTGCCGAAAGCATGGACCAGCTTGCCGCCGTCCTCAAGCGCTTCCCGGCGGGACGCCCCAGCCTCGACCAGCGCGAGGCGGTGTCCTTGCTGGAACACATCCCGGACGCGGCGCCGGCGGCCGGGGCGCGCTGAAGCAGCGGCGGGAACGCCACGGCAGGCGGCGCGCGGGCTGACTTGCAGGCTTGTTCTGGCTATAATTCCGGGCTTCGATCCAAAGGAATGCTCCCATGTCCCTTCTCGACCACCAGCTCGAACTGCTCGCGCCCGCCAAGACCGCCGAGATCGCCCGCGAAGCCATCCTCCATGGCGCCGACGCGATCTACATCGGCGGCCCGGCCTTCGGCGCCCGCCACAACGCCAGCAATCCGCTCGAGGACATCGCCAGCCTGGTCGAGTTCGCGCACCGCTACCGCGCGCGCATCTTCGTCACCATGAACACGATCATGCACGACTCCGAGCTCGAGCTCGCGCGCCGCCAGATCCGGCAGCTGTACGACGCCGGCGTGGACGCCCTCATCGTCCAGGACATGGGCCTGCTCGAGATGGACCTGCCGCCGATCCAGCTGCATGCCTCGACCCAGTGCGACATCCGCACCGTCGAGAAGGCGAAATTCCTGGGCGCCGTCGGCTTCTCGCAGCTGGTGCTGGCGCGCGAACTGACCGTCGAGCAGATCCGCAAGATCCGCGCCGAGGTCGACACCCCGCTCGAATACTTCATCCACGGCGCGCTGTGCGTGGCCTTCTCTGGCCAATGCTACATCTCGCACGCCGACACCGGCCGCAGCGCCAACCGCGGCGACTGCTCGCAGGCCTGCCGCCTGCCCTACACGCTCAGCGACGGCCAGGGCCGCGTGGTGGCCTACGAGAAGCATCTGCTGTCGATGAAGGACAACGACCAGAGCAGCAACCTGGAAGCGCTGGTCGACGCCGGCATCCGTTCCTTCAAGATCGAGGGCCGCTACAAGGACATGGGCTACGTGAAGAACATCACCGCCCACTACCGCCTGCTGCTGGACGAGCTGCTCGAACGCCGCCCCGGGTTCACGCGCGCCTCGAGCGGCGAGACCCGCGTGCAGTTCACCCCCGACGTCGACAAGAACTTCCACCGCGGCCACACCGACTACTTCGCCCAGGGCCGCCAGCAGGACATCGGCGCCTTCGATACGCCCAAGTACGTGGGCGTGGAGCTGGGCACGGTCACCAGGCTGGGCGGCGACCACTTCGACCTGCTGACCACCGCCCCGATGGCCAACGGCGATGGCCTGAACTACATGCACAAGCGCGCCACGGTCGGCATCCAGGCCAACCGCGCCGAGAAGCTGGGCGAGGACGAGGAAGGCCAGCGCTGGCGCGTGTTCCCGAACGAGGCGCTGGCCACCCTGCCGGGATTCAAGGCCGGCACGGTCATCCACCGCAACCGCGACCACCAGTGGGAAGCGGCCCTGAACAAGAAGTCCTCGGAGCGCAAGGTGCGCCTCGACCTGCTGCTGGCCGGGCATCCGACCGGCCTGCGCCTGTCGATCGTCGACGAAGACGGCATCGCCAGCGACACCAGCGCCGACATCGCCCTCCAGCCGGCCCAGCAGGCCGCCCAGGCCGAGGCCGCGCTGCGCGCCAGCCTGGCCAAGCTCGGCAACACGATGTTCGAGGCCGGCCGGGTCGAGCTCGCGCTCGACCAGCCGTGGTTCGTGCCGGCGGCAAGCATCAACGCCCTGCGCCGCGACGCCATCGCGGCCCACGAGGCGGCGCGCCTGGCGGCCTGGGAGCGCCCGCCGCGCAAGGCGCCGGCGGAGCCGCGCGCCAGCTATCCGGAAACCCAGCTCAGTTATCTCGCCAACGTCTACAACGAGAAGGCGCGCGCCTTCTACCGGAAGCATGGCGTGCAGCTGATCGATGCCGCCTACGAGTCGCACGAGGAGCCGGGCGAGGTGTCGCTGATGATCACCAAGCACTGCCTGCGCTTCTCGTTCAACCTGTGCCCGAAGCAGGCCAAGGGCGTCCAGGGCGTGCAGGGCCAGGTCCGCGCCGAACCCATGACCCTGGTCAGCGGCGACGAGCGCTACACCCTGCGCTTCGACTGCAAGCCGTGCGAGATGCACGTGGTCGGCGCGATGAAGCCGGGCATCCTCAACTCGCCGCCGCCCTCGGCCGTGCCCTACAGCCCGCTGGTCTTCCACCGCCAGCGCCCGCGCGCCTGAGGACCCTCCGCGCAGGCCAACGGCGCCCTGGCCTTCAGGGCGCTCAGGCCGGAATCTTCAGGCCCCTGGCGACCGCCGGACGCTCGCGGAAGCGCTCCAGCGCCGCCTGGACGTGGCTGAAATCCTGGATGCCGACCAGCTCGCCGGCATCGTAGAAGCCGACCAGGTTGTTCACCCATGGGAAGGTCGCGATGTCGGCGATCGTGTAGTCGTCGCCGGCGATCCAGCGCTGCCGGGCCAGCTGCTGCTCGAGCACGCCCAGCAGGCGGCGCGACTCGTGGGCATAACGGTCGCGCGGCCGCTTGTCCTCGTATTCCCTGCCCGCGAACTTGTGGAAGAAGCCGACCTGGCCGAACATCGGTCCGACGCCGCCCATCTGGAACATCAGCCACTGGATCGCCTGGTAGCGGGCGGCCGGGTCCGCGGGCAGGAACTGGCCGGTCTTCTCGGCCAGGTAGACCAGGATCGCGCCGGACTCGAACAGGGGGAGCGGCTTGCCGCCGGGCCCATCGGGATCGATGATGGCCGGGATCTTGTTGTTCGGATTCAGCGACAGGAAGGCCGGCGAGGTCTGGTCGTGGGTCGCGAAGTCGACCTTGTGCGCCTCATAGGGGAGCCCCGTTTCCTCGAGCATGATCGCTACCTTGACGCCATTAGGCGTCGGCAGCGAATACAGCTGGAGCCGGTCGGGATGCCGGGCGGGCCATTTCTTGGTGATGGGAAACGCGGACAGGTCGGTCATGGTCGTGGCTGGAAAGTTGGCGGGGAAGTTGCGCCCTGTCGCGCGGAACAGGGGCGGCCCGGCCCGCGGCCGGGGTGCCTGCAACAATAACAAAGTCCGGCAAGATTTGCCGCACCGCCCCGCTGTTACCCACCCGCCGCAGCCGCGCTCAGCCGAACAGCTTGTTGGCCGTGCGCGCGATCAGTTTGCCCTGGTGGCGCGCGCCGCCCAGTTCGAGCTCGGTCGGCTGGCGCTGGCCCTGGCCGCCGGCGATGGTGGACGAGCCGTAGGGGCTGCCGCCCACGATCTCGTCCAGCGTCATCTGCGGCTGGTAACTGTAGGGCAGGCCCACCACGGTCATGCCGAAGTGCAGGAGGTTGGTGATGATCGAGAACAGCGTCGTTTCCTGTCCGCCGTGCTGGGTGGCGGTGGACGTGAAGGCGCCGCCGACCTTGCCGTTCAGCGCGCCGCGCGCCCACAGGCCGCCGGTCTGGTCCAGGAAGGATGCCATCGGCCCCGCGATCCGGCCGTAGCGCGTCGGGGTGCCGATGATGATCGCGTCGTAGTCGGCCAGTTCGTTCGGCGTCGCGACCGGCGCGTCCTGGTCATACTTGAAGTGGTTCTTCCTCGCGATTTCTTCGGGGACCGTCTCCGGCACCCGCTTCAGGTCGACCGTCGCCCCGGTCGAGCGCGCGCCCTCGGCGACCGCATTGGCCATCGTTTCAACGTGTCCATAGGTCGAGTAATACAGCACCAATACCTTTGCCATTGTCCTGCCTCCATTCGGTGGGTGATCACAGTTGTTGCACCGACAGCATAGAGCCAATCCCGACAATGCGTCCACCCGTGCCGCCTCCCCCAAAAGACAACACCCTGCAGGCACGGGCTTGCAGGGTGTCGTCGCGCCAGGACCAGGCTGGCAGGGAGTATCAGTTCTTCCGGCGGCGGCGCAGGGTGACGCCCATGCCGAACATTGCCAGGCCCATCAGGGACAGGGCGCCCGGTTCCGGCAGGACATAGGCCTGGCCCGGATCGTCGACACGTGCGCCAACGATGTTGGTGCCGCCGTTCCAGTTCTGGTTGTAGTGGTAGCTGTTCTTGAAGCGCAGGTCGCGGTTGCCCAGCAGGGTGTGGAAGTAGTTCGAATCCAGCTGGTTGGCCCACAGGCCGCCGGCGCTCTTGTCGATCGAGGCATACGAATCGGCGAAGCCGCTGAAGTTGCCGCTCACCGGAACGGTGGTGCCGACGATGGTGTTGGTCTTGCTGCCGAGATCCATGCCGGTGTCGAAGTACAGGCGGGCCAGGAAGGTGCCTTCGGTGAAGCCTTTGGCGCAGTTCCAGCCGCAGCGCACCCCATCGTCCTTGATGTTGATCGTGGACTTCTTGTAGATGTCGGTGTCGCGCCAGTAGAGATCCATGAAGCCCTTGGTGGCAGGGAACGGATTGGTCGCCGACGCTTCGCCGCGCTCGATGCCGTAGAACATGCCGGTCACCTGGCCGCCGCTGAAACCGTTTCCGTAGAAGAAGTCGCCGTTCGGATCGATGCTGTCGTTCGGCTTGGCGACGCTGCCCTTTTCCATCGTCGACATGACGAACACACCCCAGTTGATCTCCTTCGAACCGGCGTAGGTGGTGGCGCCGTTGATGGCGATCTGCTCCTGGCCGGAATACTTCAGGTACACCGGGCCTGGCGGCAGGAGCGAGGCAGGGACGGCAAGCGCGCCGGTACTCATGGCGGCGCCGAATGCGAGGGCGAGGACCTTCTTCATGATTTCTCCCAGTCTAGGAAAGTGTTGTTGTGCCTTACCTATAGCAATCGGCGTGCCAGCAAACCCTGCGCTCGCGCCAAGTCATTGAATTCATGCATGTTTTTGTCTATTGCGTAGAACCGTCGGCGAGTAAATACGTATGTGAAATTGACTAATGTAAAGATTTCCGACACGAAATCTGCCATGGTCGGGGACCAAACATATTGTTGACGGGTAGAAGCAGGTGGCTATACAACAAATTACTGTTCGACAAGACAGAAAGCTTGGGAACCGGGCAATTTTATTGGTGTAAGAAAAGCCGACATCGACCGCAGGCAGCAGTCACCGTGGATCGAGGATGGCGCGGCAGGAGCGTGGAAGGCGCCCGGAGCCGGGCCGCGTGAAGTGATCGCGGAGCGCCGCCGGACAAGGAGGTCCAGGCGGTCCCCAGGCGCGCAGGAGGGGCGCGCCGTCTCGTGTCAGATCCAGTAGATCAGCGCACCCAGGCCGACGATCAGGGCCACCCTGGTCGCGTTGTAGGCGGTCTTGTTCCAGGCCTTGTAGCGGCGGCGGTACTGGCCCATGTAGAAGGAGATGCGGAACATCTTGCTGACCGTGCCGACCTGGTCGCCGGTTTCGTTCGGCGAGGCGGCGGCGGTCATCATGGTGCGGCCGAGCCAGCGGTTGACCGCCTGCATCCAGCGGTAGCGCATCGGACGCTCGACGTCGCAGAACAGGATCAGGCGATCGCTGTCGCTGCCGTTGATGGCCCAGTGGATATAGGTTTCGTCGAAGACGACGCCCTGCCCGTCGCGCCAGCTGTAGCGCTCGCCGTCGACCTCGATGAAGCAGCGGTCGTCGTTCGGCGTCGCCAGGCCCAGGTGGTAGCGCATCGACCCGGCGAACGGATCGCGGTGCGGGTTCAGCTTGGCGCCCGGCGGCAGTTCGGCGAACATGGCGGCCTTCACCGACGGGATCGATTGCAGCAGCGCATAGGTCTGCGGGCACAGGCGCTCGGCCGAGGGATGGCTGGCGTCATACCACTTCAGGTAGAAGCGCTTCCAGCCGCTCTTGAAGAAGGAATTGAAGCCGGCGTCGTCGTTCTGCTCGGCCGCCTTGATCTTCTTCAGTTCCAGCATGCCCAGGCCTTCGGCGCGGATCACTTCCCAGTTGTCCTGCAGGCGGGCCAGGTCCGGGAATTCGCTCAGGGGAATATAGGGCGTGCTCGGAACCTTCGAGAACTTATGCATGAAAATATTGATCGGCGCCATGAACGACGAGTGGTCGAACAGCTGGCGACGGAACGGAAGGCGGACCCGTCCGCGGAAATGGATGTGCAGGATGGAGAGAAGATAGAAACCCACGACTGCCCACTTCATCACGTCCTCCGTCACAGCCGGAATACCGGCTCGTATGCTTGATCAAGGACGCAGAATACCACAACGGCCACCTGGCCGTGGAGGCTGGGGTCGGTTTGACAAGACGGCATTGGCGCCGAAAACGACTCTTCCGGCGCCTTGCAGCCCGGCAGGACGCCAGGCGGAAGAGACGCTCAGTGCATCACGGAGGTCATTGCATACCCTTTTTCGGCGATCTGGCCATTCAGGTTGTTGATGTCGAAGTCCGGCAGATGGCTGGCGTCGTCCTCGACCTCGAAGGCGCGCGCCTCGATTTCCCAATCCGTATTCGTGGCCTCTTCAGGAATGTTCCTGGCTTCGGGCACTGCCAGGTACGAAAACTTGCCATCGCTTTCTGCTCTGCGGTAAATGTCCAGTCGCATAGTCTTTTCCTCTAGTCAAAACCTTTTCCCAGGATGGGAAGAGGCAGGTCTACGGTAGAAGATCAAGGTGCTGCCGTCTGTTAATTGGCCCACACTCAACCGAGCGCAGCCTAGCGCCCGGGCGAATAGCCCAGCACCCGGGCCGGCAGCAGGACGATGGCGCGCAGCAGTTCGAACACGGCTTCGACGCCGATGCCCAGCAGGCGCAGCGGCAACAGGATCAGCCAGACGAGCGGGTACAGCACCAGGGCCAGCAGCGCGATGGGCCAGCACAGGAACAGCAATAGCAACCATACCAAAAAACTCAGCATCGTAGGCTCCATGTCGAAAAAAACGTCGGCAGGAGTAATGTAGGCGCGCTGGCTGCTGGGCTCAAACCGCTTGCGATGGATGGCGGAAAAGGCGGGGTGAGTGGTTGAAAACCGCGCCTGGGCGGGGACGCCGGCGGGGCCGTGCCGCCGCGCCGGGGCGGCGCCCTGCGGACGGCGCCGCAGGCAGGGCCGCCAGGCGGCGGCGATCAGGCAAACGCCGCCATCTGCTGATGCTGGTTCACCAGTTCCGCCCGGATCGACGCCTGCAGCGACGGAATCGAACCGCCCGCCCGGTAGTGGAAGGCCACCCGCAGCAGGTCGCCCGCCTGCACCCGCACCGGATTGGCCAGCGGCAGCGTCATGTAGTGGTTCAGCCAGTCGATCGTGGCCGACTGCTCCTGCACCACGGCCAGCACGTTCTTGGTGATGAAGCGCATGGCGTTCAGGGTGCCCGCCTTCTCGATCAGCATCGAGCCTTCCCAGGCGATCTGCATGTCGACCGGCTGGCTGAAGTCCATGATGCTGTACACCGCCGGCTGGGCCAGTTCGACGGTGCCCGGATACACGACCCCGGTCTCCTGGAACTGCACGATCGGCGCGTGGAAGCCTTCGAAGTCGTACTCCTGCTCCAGGGGCTGGGCCGCCATGATCGCCGCCTCGGGCAGGAACACCGGCAGCGGGCCGCCGAAACGCGCCAGGTAGCGGCGCTTGAAGGATTCCATCACCTCGACCTGCTTCTCGCGCAGCATGCCGACGTGGATCATCTCGCAGATCACCACGTCCACCGGCTCCGGCGGCAGGTAGTCGAAGGCGTCGGCGTGGATCACCTCGACCCGGTGGCCGTTCGGATTGATCGCCAGGAAGCGGCGCGCCTCGCGCACCATGTCCGGGTTGTATTCGACGCAGTACACCCTGGAGGCCTGCTGCGCCGCGAAGAACGACAGCACCCCGGTGCCGCCACCCAGCTCCAGCACCCGGGCGCCCGGGCGGACCGCATAATGGATGGCGGACTTGAAGCTGTGCATCCGGTTCTGGTCCATCAGCATGTTGTGATGGTAGTGCACGGGAATGAACTGCCCCAGGTAGCAGCTTTCGATTTCGCGTTCGTTCAGCATGTTTGTCCTTGTCGTACGTGTTTGTAGCGTACGAGCATTATGGACAAGCTTGCATCGGGTCGAAGCGTGGAGCTGGCGGGTGTTTGCCGTCCAGTTCCCGGCGGTGCCGCGGCAATCAGCGCTTGAAGCCCGAGATCGCCTTCGCGACCGCTTCCTGGCCGGCCCTTTCCGCGATCTGGACCGCGGTCAAGCCCTCGCTGTTCTTCAGCCCCGGCTGCGCGCCGCGCGCCAGCAGCAGCAGCGCGGTCGATTCCTGGCCTTCGCGCGCCGCCATCATCAGGGGCGTATAGGCGCCGCTGGCCGGCGGCGACACCGCTTCCAGCTTCGCGCCGCGCGCCAGCAGGAGCTTCGCGATCTCGGCGTCGCCGCCGGCGGCGGCGTAGTGCAGCGGCGTCCAGCCGGCGCGGTTGACGGCGGCGCCCTTCGCCAGCAAGGCCTGGACCGCCGGCATGTTGCGCTTGAAGGCGGCCATCATCAGCGCCGTATTGCCGTTCACCGCCTTCGCGTCCACGTCCGTGCCCGGATGCCTGAGCAGGACGTCCAGCACCCGCATCGACCCTTCGCGCACGGCCAGCACCAGGGCCGGCTCGCCGCCCACCGGATTGATCTCGTTGGCGTTGACCTCGGTTCCGACCATGGCCTGCACCCTCTTCGCGTCGTCGATCTGCACGGCGCGGAAGAAGGAGGCCACTTCGGACTCGGTCGGCGCCTCCGCGTGGGCGAAGGCGGCGCAGCCCGCCAGCAGCCCGGCGGCGAGCAGACGGCGGCGAACGGAAAAAGGCGTGGACATGGCTCAGCTCCTGGCGGCCTGGAACAGGTTGAAGAAGTTATCGCTGGTCTGCTGCGCCACGTCGCGCAGCGAGACGCCCTTGAGGGTGGCGATGAATTCGGCCACATGGGCGACATAGCCCGGCTCGTTCATCCTGCCGCGGAAGGGCACCGGCGCCAGGTAGGGCGAATCGGTCTCGATCAGCATGCGCTCCAGGGGCACCGCCAGCGCGACCGCCTGCAGCTCCCTGGCGCTCTTGAAGGTGACGATCCCCGAGAACGAGATATAGAAGCCCTGGGCCATCGCGGCCTGGGCCACCTCGAGCGACTCGGTGAAGCAGTGCATCACGCCCGCCACCCCGCCCGCGTCCGTGCCTGCGCCCTCTTCCCGCATGATGCGGATGGTGTCGGCGCTGGCGGCGCGGGTGTGGATGATCAGCGGCTTGCGGGTCTCGCGCGAGGCGCGGATATGGGTGCGGAAGCGTTCGCGCTGCCACTCGAGGTCGCCCTCCAGGCGGTAGTAATCGAGGCCGGTCTCGCCGATCGCGACGATCTTCGGATGGTCGGCCAGGTCGACCAGCTGCTGCACGGTCGGCTCCGGCGTGTCCTCGTAGTCGGGATGGACCCCGACCGACGCGAAGATGTGCGGGTATTGCTCGGCCAGCGCGAGCACCTGGGGAAAGTCCGGCAGGTCGACCGAGACGCACAGGGCGTGCGTCACCTTGTTCTCGGCCATCTTGGCCAGGATCTCGGGCATCCGGGTCGCCAGTTCCGGGAAATTGATATGGCAATGGGAATCGATGAACATCCCGGCATTGTACCGGAGGCGGGAGGCGCCCGCCGCCCGGCGGCGCGTCAGGCCACGCGCTTGCCCAGGATGATCAGGTCGCGCTCGATGCCGTCGAGATTGGCCACGCGCGGCAAGTGGGCCCAGGTGTCGAAGCCGTACTTGCCGAACAGCGCCAGGCTGGGCGCATTGTGGCCGAAGATGAAGCCCAGCAGCGTATGCACCTCGACCTGCGGCGCGAAGGCGATCGCCAGCTCCAGGCAGTAGCGCCCCAGGCCCTTGCCGCGCGCCTTCTCGGCGATATAGATCGACACCTCGGCCGTGCCCGAATACGCGGGGCGGCCATAGAAGTTCGAGTAGGACAGCCAGCCCAGCACTTCCGGATGCCCGCTGCTGTCGCCGGCGTCGTGGATCACCCACAGCGGACGGCGCTCGGGCGTATGCTCGGCGAACCAGGCTTCGCGCGACTGCACGGTGATGGGTTCGGTGTCGGCGGTGACTTCGCGCGAGGCGATGGTGGAGTTGTAGATGTCGACGATGACCGGCAGGTCGTCGCGTCGGGCCAGGCGGTGGACGTAGGACGGCATAAAGCAGATAAGGGGTAATTACAGGGTATGGGTGGCGCGCGACGAACGCAGCGCCGCGCCGAGGATCTCTTCGATGCGCAGCCTGGCGCGCTGCCCGGCTTCGTCCGCCGGGAAATGCACGCCGATGCCCTGCGCCTTGTTGTTGTTCGCGCCGGCCGGGGTGATCCAGGCGACCTTGCCGGCGATCGGGTACTTGTTCGTGTCTTCCATCAGCGACAGGATCAGGTAGATCTCGTCGCCGATCTTGTACGGCTTGTTGGTCGGCACGAACATGCCGCCATTCTTCAGGAAGGGCATGTAGGCCGCATACAGCGCGGCCTTTTCCTTGATCGCCAGCGACAGGACGGACGGCCGCGGAGCCTGCGGTGCGTTCGGGTCTAGTGTATTGGCGCTCATCGGCATCCTTTCATGTGCAGCAAGAAGTGTACTCAAGCAACATGTCTTCGACAAATAATTTTGCCGAGAGCGGATGGTCGGCCACCGCGCGCCGCTCGCTCGTTCCCTTGATGGCCCGCATCAGGCTGGCGGTGTGCACCCTGCCGGCCAGGGCCGCCAGCTCCTTCTGGTAGCGCGGGAAATAGCGGATATTCCCCGACAACTTGTACGAAAACACATCGTAGAGCCAGCGCTGGGTCCACGCGACCAGGGCCGGCAGCTCGGCCTTGGCGAGCTTTTCGGCGGTGCGCAGCGCCCCATCCGTGCTCGGGCGGGCCAGGAAATGCAGCAGCGCTTCCATCTCTTCGCGGCTGCCGCCCTCCGCTTCGGCCAGCGCCGCCAGCGGGGCGCCGCCCTGCTCGCGCAGCCAGCTGTCGGCGTCCGCCACGCCCTGCTCCTTGAGCCAGGCCAGGGCCTCGCCATGCGCGGGCATGGGCAGCGCGAACTTGCGGCAGCGCGACAGGATCGTCGGCAGCAGCCGGTCCAGGCTGTTGGAGGCCAGCAGGAACACGGTGCCGGGCGGCGGCTCCTCGAGGGTCTTGAGCAGCGCGTTCGAGGCCGGCATGTTGAGCGCCTCGGCCGGGTACAGCACCACCACGCGCAAGCCCTGGCGGTGGGTCGAGATGTTCATGAAGTCGGCCAGCGCGCGGATCTGCTCGATCTTGATGTCCTTCGACGGCGCCTTGGTCGACCTGGCCTTGCCCTCGCCGCCCTCCTCGCCATCCGGCGCTGGCTCGTCCTCGAGCGCTTCCGGGCGCACCCGGCGGTAGTCGGGATGGTTGTGCTGGACGAACCAGCCGCAGGAAGCGCATTCCCCGCAGGCATGGCCATCGGGGCGCACGTTCTCGCACAACAGGGACTGCGCAAAGGTTTCGAGGAAATCGGCCTTGCCGGTCCCGGCCGGGCCATGGAACAGGATGGCGTGCGGCAGGCGTTCGCGCATCTGCTGCAGTTGGGTCCACGCGGCCTGCTGCCACGGATACATCGTCACAACAATTTCTCCAGTACTTCGGCGAGTCGGGCGCGGGTGGCCTCGATCGACCGGGTCGAATCGATGACGGCCATGCGGTCCGGATCCTCGGCCGCGCGGCGCAGGTATTCGTTGCGGCAGCGTTCGAAGAAGTCGGCCTGCTCGCGCTCGAACTTGTCGAGGGTGCGGGTGGCGTCCAGGCGCTCGCGCGCCACCTCGAGCGGCACGTCGAACAGCAGGGTCAGGTCGGGCTGCAGGCCCGGATGGACCCACTGCTCCAGCGCTTCCATTTTAGCGCGCGCCAGGCCGCGCCCGCCGCTCTGGTAGGCGAAGCTGGCGTCGGTGAAGCGGTCCGACAGCACCCAGTTACCGAGCGCCATCTGCGGCGCGATCAGCTGGGCGATGTGCTCGCGCCGGGCCGCGAACATCAGGAGCGCCTCGGTTTCCAGGTGCATCTTCTCGTGCAGCAGCAGCTCGCGCAGCTTTTCGCCGAGCGGGGTGCCGCCGGGTTCGCGCGACGACACCACGGTCTTGCCGCGCGCCGCCAGGAAGTCGGTGACGAAGCCGATGTGGGTCGACTTGCCGGCGCCGTCGATGCCTTCGAGGGTGATGAATTTGCCGCGCACGGTCATTGGGTCATCCGCCGCTGGTACTGGTTGACGGCCCGGTTGTGGTCGTTCAGGTTGTCCGAGAACTGGCTGGTGCCGTCGCCGCGCGCGACGAAGTACAGCGCCGGGGTCTTAGCCGGCTCCAGGGCCGCGCGCAGCGACTGCAGGCCCGGCAGCGAGATCGGCGTGGGCGGCAGGCCGCCGCGCGTATAGGTGTTGTACGGGGTGTCGGTTTCCAGGTCCTTCTTGCGGATCTGGCCGTCGAAGCGCTCGCCCATGCCGTAGATCACGGTCGGGTCGGTCTGCAGCAGCATGCCGGTGCGCAGGCGGTTCACGAACACGCCGGCGATCATGTTGCGCTCGCTCTTCTGGCCGGTTTCCTTCTCCACGATCGAGGCCATGATCAGGGCCTCGTAGGGATTCTTGTACGGCAGGGACGTGTCGCGCGCCTCCCAGGCCCGCTTCAGGTGGTCCAGCATGGCCTGGTGGGCCTTGCGGTAGATATCGAGCTCGGACGTGCCTTTGGCGAACAGGTAGGTGTCCGGGAAGAACAGGCCTTCCGGGTCCTTGTAGTCGGCCGAGATCTTCTCCATCAGTTCCTTGTCGCTGAGCTTGATGGTGTCGTGCTTGAGGCGCAGGTGCGCCGCCACCGCCTGGCGCATCTGGCGGAAGGTCCAGCCTTCGATGATCGTGATCGCTTCCTGGGCGAACTCGCCGCGCACCAGCTGGGTCAGCAGCTGGCGCGGGCTCGTGTTCGGCTTGAGCTCGTAGCTGCCGGCCTTGATGCGCGAAGCCTGGCCGGTGAGGCGCGCCAGCAGCGCGAACAGGTAGCGGTTGACCGGCACCCCGGCGCTGGCCATCTGCTGCGCGGCGGCGCCCGCCCCGCTGCCCGGGTTGACGGTGAATTCGATCGCGGGTTCGGCGGTGGTCAAGGGATGCTTGGCCCACCACGAGAAACTGCCGACCGCGACGATCGAGACAACGACGCCGGCGACAACGAGTTTTTTAATTAGTGCCATGTGGTTTTGCGTGGAATGCGCCGTGTCCGGCGCGTTTTTCCTGACAACTCTATAATGAGGCCGTAATAATAAAGCCTAATTGCAAAAATAGAAGCCGTTTATAGAAGCCATTTTGGACTTATGAGCAACTGGACAGACCACCTTTCCGCCCTTGGCGCCCGTTTCCATGTCGATGAAGCCACCCAGGTCGAGGATTTCGGCCGCGTGCTGACACCCGGCGATCTCGCCGCCGGCTTCGTCGCCCCGGTCACCGACCTCGGCCTCATTGCCGTCGCCGGCGACGATGCCGCCGGTTTCCTGCATAACCAGCTGACCAACGATGTCGAGCACCTCGGGCTGGCGGAAGCCCGCCTGGCCGGCTATTGCACCCCGAAAGGCCGCCTGCAGGCAAGCTTCCTGATGTGGCGCGATGCCGATGCAGTGTACCTCCAGCTGCCGCGCGCCATCCAGGCGCCGCTGCAGAAGCGTCTCTCGATGTTCGTGCTGCGCTCCAGGGCCAAGCTGCGCGACGCCACCGGCGAAGCGCCCTTCCAGGCCGTGCTCGGCCTGGGCGGCGCCAGGGCCGAAGCGCTGCTGCGCCGCCATGTCGACACCCTGCCCGACGCACCCTACGGCAAGACCGACGGCACCTTCGGCACCGTGCTGCGCCTGGCCGACGCCTTCGGCGCGCCCCGCTACATGTGGCTGACCTCGGTCGACACGGCGGGCGCCGCCCTGCCCGCGCTGGGCGCCGAACTCGCGCTCGGCGGCAACCAGGCCTGGCGGCTCTCGTCGATCCATGCCGGCGTGCCGCAGGTGACCCTGGCGACCCAGGAGCAGTTCGTGCCGCAGATGGTCAATCTCGAACTGCTGGGTGGCGTGAACTTCAAGAAGGGTTGCTACCCGGGCCAGGAGATCGTCGCACGCAGCCAGTATCTTGGCAAGCTCAAGCGCCGTACCGCCCTGGCCAGCGTGGACGATGCGGCGGCCCGTCCGGGCGACGAAGTATACTCGGCGGCCGATCCGAGCCAGCCCTGCGGCATGGTCGTCAACGCCGCGCCGAACGGCGCCGGCGGCGCCGACGCGCTGGTCGAGATGAAGCTGGCCGCGCTCGACGAGGAAGTGCATCTCGGCTCGGCCACCGGACCGCTGCTGCGCTTCCAGCCCATGCCCTACGATCTCGATCCGCTCGACATCTAGGCGATGGTCGATCTCTACGTTTACTACAAGGTGCGTGACGGCGACGCCGCGCGCCTCGCCCCGCTGGTGCGGGAGATGCAGCAGCGCCTCGCCGATGGCGAAGGCGTGCGGGCGGAGCTCAAGCGCCGGCCCGGGGCGAAGGACGGCCTGCAGACCTGGATGGAAGTCTATCCGGCGGTCGGCGACGGCTTCGCGCCTATCCTGGAACAGGCCGCCGCCGGCCTGCTCCCCTACATCGAAGGCCCGCGCCGGGCCGAAGTCTTTACGGATCTGATCCCATGTGCCTGATCGTCTTTGCATGGCAGGTGGTTCCCGGCGTTCCCGTGATCGCCGTGGCCAACCGCGACGAATTCTACGACCGGCCGGCTGCGCCGGCAGCCAGCTGGCCCGACCATCCGCATGTCATCGCCGGCCGCGACCTGCAGGGCGGCGGCAGCTGGATGGGCGTGTCGCTCACCGGCGCCAACGGCCCGCGCTTCGCCGCGCTGACCAATATCCGCGCCCCGGGCGAGCGGCGCCTCGACGCCCCGTCGCGCGGCGCGCTGGTGGCCGATTTCCTCAAGGCCGACCTCGACGCCGCCGCGTACGTGGCGAAGCTGGCGGCCGAGCCCGACCTGTACAACGGCTACAACCTGGTGCTGGGCGACCGCGACACCCTGTACTGGTACTCGAACCGCGGCGGCGGCGATCCGCGCAACGGCCGGCCGCTGGAACCCGGGCGCATCTACGGGATCTCGAACGGCTTGCTGGATGCGTCCTGGCCCAAGGTCCTGCGCACCAAGGCCCAGTTCGCGAGCCTGCTGTGCCAGGGGGCGCCGGAAGACGCCTATTTCGAGATGCTGGCCGATACCACGCGTGCGCCCGACCTGCGCCTGCCGGAGACCGGGGTGCCGATCGAGGTCGAGCGCATGCTGTCGCCGGTGTGCATCGAGTCGCCGGGGTATGGGACCCGCACCTCGACGGTCGTCAAGCTGTACCGGGATGCGGAACCCGAGCTGCATGAGCGTATCGTGCAGCCGCAGGCGGAAGCGGTGGCCTGAGCGAGGCGCCGAAGCGGGCGGCGGCGAAGCGACTCGCTATCGCCGCCTCTTGATCCCGGCCTTGAGCAACTCCCTGATCTGCGGCGTCGCCGCGTACGGATCCGCCGGCGACCGCGCATGCACGATGGCGTCGAAGCGCTCTTCCACCGCCCCCAGCGCGTGCGGATGGGAATAGATATAGAACTGCCCCTGCCGGATCGCGTCGAAGGTCAGCCGCGCCACATCCTCCGCCGACAGCTTGCCCGATCCGACCGCCTTCTCGGTCAGCGCCTGCGCCGCCTGCTGGCTGGCGGTGATGCTTTCCTCGCTCAGCAGTTCCTCGGGCCGGTGCCGGTGCGAGTGGGCGATCCCGGTCGGCACGAAATACGGACACAGCACCGACGCCCCGATCGGCGCGTCGACCAGCTGCAAATCGTGGTGCAGGGTCTCGCTCAGCGCCACCACCGCATGCTTGGACACGTTGTAGACCCCCAGCGCCGGCGCGTTCAGCAGCCCGGCCATCGAGGCCGTATTCACGATATGCCCCTGGTAACCCCGATCGGCCGCGGCGCACTCGAGCATCACGCGGGTGAACACGCGCACCCCATGGATCACGCCCCACAGGTTCACGCCCAGCACCCATTCCCAGTCCTGCTCCGAATTTTCCCAGACCAGCCCGCCCACCCCGACGCCCGCATTGTTGAACACCAGGTGCACGGCGCCGAAGCGCGCGATCGCCGAATCGGCCAGTTCCTGTACATGCGCGCCCTTGCGCACGTCGCACACCATGGCCAGCACCTCGACGCCCCGGTGCAGCAGCTCGTCGGCCGCATGCTCCAGCGCCTTCGCCTGGACGTCGGCCAGCACCAGCTTCATGCCCAGCCCGGCGGCCTCGTTGGCGAACTCGCGGCCGAGGCCGCTAGCCGCACCCGTGATGACCGCGACCTTGCCGCGAAACTCCTTCATCGCATCTCCCCAAGTGGAACGGATTCGTTCAGACCGCGGATACGCCTCCATCGACAGCCAGGATCTGTCCGGTAATGTGCTTGCCGGCGTCGGAGGCGAACAGCACCACCGCGCCCTTCAGGTCCTCGTCGTCGCCCAGCCGGCCCAGCGGCGCTTCGCTGGCCAGCTTGTCCTGGCCGAAGGCGGCCAGCACGCCCTTGGTCATCTTCGACGGGAAGAAGCCCGGCGCGATCGAATTGACCGTGATGCCGTGGCGTCCCCATTCGCCCGCGAGGGTCCTGGTGAAATTTACCACCGCGCCCTTGGAAGTGTTGTACGCGAGGGTCTGCATCATGCCCGGCGGGTTGCCGGCCAGGCCGGCGATCGACGAGATGGTGATGACGCGGCCATGGTGGCGCGGGATCATCGACAGCTTGCCGACCCGCTGCGTCACGAGGAAGATCGCGCGCACATTCAGGTTCATCACCTTGTCCCAGGCTTCCAGGGGATAGTCCTCGGCCGGCGCGCCCCAGGTGGCGCCCGCATTGTTGACCAGGATGTCGACATGGCCGAGCCGGCGCAGCGCCTCGTCGACGAAGGCGTTCACCTGCGCTTCATCCGACAGGTCGGCCGCGATCGCCACGGCCTCGATGCCGCGCTGCGCCAGGTGGGCCACGGCCTGGTCCAGCTCTTCCTGCTTGCGCGACGAGATCACGATCCGGGCGCCCTGCTCGCCGAGCGCCTCGGCCATCTGCAGGCCGAGCCCGCGCGAGCCGCCGGTCACGATGGCGGTCTTGCCTTTCAGGGAAAACAGTTCCTGGGTAGTGCGCATGCTGTCTCCATGGTGATTGGTATGACGGTTCAGATCTCGTAATCCATGCACTGGCGCCCTTCGCGGATGGCGCCGATGAAGGGCACCAGGGCCTGGTGGGTCGGGTGCTTCGCGTAGGCTTCGAGCGCGGCCTTGTCGGCGAACTCGGAATACAGCACGACATCGTAGGTCGCTTCCAGGCCCGGCTGGGCCAGCACCACCTCGAACTTGAGGATGCCGGGCACGATGTGGGCGCATTCGTCGAGGCGGCGCTTCATCTCGCGCGCATTGGCGGCGCGGTCCGCGCCCTCGGCCTGTTCCTTGAGTTTCCACATCACGATATGTTTGATCATTCTTCTTCCTTAAAAATCTTGTCATGGCCACCAGGGCCGATCGAGAATAGCACGGTTAAGTACGGTCGTTCGAAAAATTAATCAAAAGGCATATTACACCTTATAGGAGCTTCCTTCCGAGTGAAAGAGGCATTGTCCGACACAGCAGCAGGGTGGACGAGAGGCCTCTTGTCAGCTTCATGTAAGTTTGGAGCAAGAATCGCGTAAGGTTCGAGGAACACACTCGCTCGCAGCTGACCCTAAATCAGCATTTTGGCAACTTCCATCCGGTAACACAAATACTATACGGAGACACAACATGGCTATCACACCCGGCATGACCGCCGGAGGAAAAGCTGCACCATCCTCCGCCGGACTGACCAAGGAAGAAAAAAAGGTCATCTTCGCTTCTTCCCTCGGCACCGTATTCGAATGGTACGACTTCTACCTCTACGGTTCTCTCGCTGCCATTATCGCCAAGCAATTCTTCATCGGCGACCCCACCACCACCTTCATCTTCGCCCTGATGGCCTTCGCGGCCGGTTTCATCGTGCGTCCGTTCGGCGCGCTGGTGTTCGGCCGGCTGGGCGACATGATCGGCCGCAAGTACACCTTCCTGATCACCATCCTGATCATGGGCGCGTCGACCTTCCTGGTCGGCCTGCTGCCGAGCCATGCGCAGATCGGCATCGCGGCGCCGATCATCCTGGTCAGCCTGCGCATCCTGCAGGGCCTGGCGCTGGGCGGTGAATATGGCGGCGCGGCAACCTATGTGGCCGAACATGCGCCGGAGGGCAAGCGCGGCTTCTTCACCGCCTGGATCCAGACCACCGCGACCATGGGCCTGTTCCTGTCGCTGCTGGTGATCCTGGGCGTGCGTACCGCGATCGGCGAAGAGGAGTTCCAGGCCTGGGGCTGGCGTATCCCCTTCCTGGTGTCGGTGATCCTGCTGGGTATCTCGGTGTGGATCCGCCTGTCGATGAACGAGTCGCCGGCCTTCGCCAAGATGAAAGCCGAAGGCAAGACCTCGAAGGCGCCGCTGACCGAAGCCTTCCTGAAGCCGAAGAATGCCAAGATCGTGATCCTGGCGCTGGTCGGCCTGACCATGGGCCAGGCGGTGGTCTGGTACACCGGCCAGTTCTACGCGCTGTTCTTCCTGACCCAGACCCTGAAGATCGACGGCGCCACCGCCAACATCCTGATCGCGATCTCGCTGCTGCTGGCGACCCCGTTCTTCATCTTCTTCGGCTCGCTGTCGGACAGGATCGGCCGCAAGTGGATCATCCTGGGCGGCTGCCTGATCGCCGCGGCGACCTACTTCCCGATCTTCAAGGCCATCACCCACTACGGCAACCCGGCCCTCGAAACCGCGATCCAGACCTCGCCGGTGGTGGTCGTGGCCGATCCGAACACCTGCAGCTTCCAGGTTGACGCCACCGGCACCAAGAAGTTCCCGTCCTCCTGCGACATCGCCACCCGCATGCTGACCGCCGCCTCGGTGAGCTACAACCGCATCGACGCCCCGGCGGGCACCGTGGCCGCCATCAAGGTCGGCGACAAGGAATTTACATCCTTCAACGCCGTCATGACGCCGGATAACCTGAACTTCGACGCCGCCAGCAAGGCCCGCGAAGCCGCGCTCAAGAAGGAAGTGAGCGGGGCGCTGAAGACCGCCGGCTATCCGGAAAAAGCCGATCCGGCAGCCATCAACAAGCCGATGCTGGTGCTGCTGCTATTCATCCTGGTGATCTACGTGACCATGGTGTACGGCCCGATCGCGGCCATGCTGGTCGAGATGTTCCCGACCCGCATCCGCTACAGCTCGATGTCCCTGCCTTACCACATCGGTAACGGCTGGTTCGGCGGCCTGCTGCCGACCACGGCCTTCGCGCTGGTGGCCTTCAAGGGCGACATCTACTATGGCCTGTGGTATCCGATCGTCGTCGCCCTGATCACCTTCGTGATCGGTGCGCTGTTCGTGCGGGAGACCAAGGACAACAATATCTACGCGCAGGACTAAAGCCGTCCCTGCAACGAAAAATGCCGCTGGGAACAGCGGCATTTTTTTTGGCGCTGTCACCATTGCCTGTTGGTCCGCCATGAACTGTTGAGCTTTTGCCTGGTCCAACGCCTATCGCATCGAGGGCGGAGGCAGGATGAAGGCGGCGAGTTTCAAGAGGTGGCTGAAACGGTTGCCCGGGCTGACCCGGCCCCAGCGGGCACAGGTGCTGCAAGCCCTGCGTCCGGCCGTCGGCCTGGACCGGGTCGTCGAAGCGATCGCGCAGGCCAGGGCGGCCCGGCGCTGCTGCCCCGCCTGCGCAAGCAAGCGTTGCCACCGGCACGGCCATGCCGATGGCTTGCAGCGCTACCGCTGCCGCCAGTGCGGGCGCACCTTCAACGATCTCACCGGCACGCCGCTGGCGCGGCTGCGGCACCGTGCGAAATGGCCCGACTACCTCGACACGATGCTCGACTCGAAGTCGGTCCGGGCGGCGGCCAAGGCGGTGAATGTGCATCGGAACACCAGTTTTCGCTGGCGCCACCGCGTCCTGCACCTGGCCAAACTCGACCGGCCAAGCAGTTTAAAAGGCATTGCCGAGGCCGACGAAATGTTCCTGCTCGAATCGCAAAAGGGATCGCGCACGCTCGATCGTCCTGCGCGCAAGCGGGGCGGCGTGGCCAGGCGGCGCGGCATCTCGCGGGAACTCGACTGCATCCTGGTGGCACGCGATCGCACGGGGCAGACCGTCGACTATGTCACGGGACGCGGACCGGTCACCACCCGCCAGCTGCACCAGCATTTGCGGCCGGTGCTCGATCCCGAGGTCCTGCTCGTGACCGACCCGCACGCCGCCTACCGCGCCTTTGCCCGGGAAGCCGGCATCGCGCATCACGCCGTCAACCTGCGCGCCGGCGAGCGGCTGCGTGGCGCCATCCACGTGCAGAACGTCAACGCCTACCACGGCGCTTTCGCGAATGGCTGGCGCGCTTCCACGGGGTCGCGTCGCGCTACCTGCCCAACTATCTCGGCTGGCAATGGGTGCTGGACGGCGGGCGCATCAGTTCAGCAGAGCAATTTCTCCGGGCCGCGATCGGACTCTTCCATATGCAACGGTGACAGCGCATTTTTTTTGGCGCAGTTCAATCTATGCAGGGTAAATTGAGTATTTACGTCGACATGCGAAAATCGACAGTCCGTTGTTGACTATATGTTATCCAGGAGGATGTATGCGCACCAAGCTCACCGTCACCATCGCCGTTGCCTACGCGCTATTGCTGGCGTGGCAACATTTCAATGGCGGCGTCCCGGCGCACCACCTGCTTGCCCGCGCGGACTTGCCATCGATATCGAACTGGTGGGGACTGGTCAGCTTGCCGCTACTGGCGTGGCTGGCGCTGGGCCGGATCGAACGCCGGCAAGAGGACGCCGATCCGTCGCCTGCGGGAGGATTCACCTGCGCCCTGCTGTTCGGCGCCCTGCTCGCCTTCTTCTTCGCCATGGGCCGGGGCGACATGTGCGAGTACCTGGTCCAGGGCCTGCCCCTGATCGCCCTGCTGTACCCGGTCTACCGCGCCGAATGCGTGCTGGGCTTCGTGCTCGGGATGACCCATACCTTCGGGCCCGTGCTGCCGATCGTCGCCGCCGCGATCTTCGCGCTGGGAGCCTACGTGCTGTTCCACGGCATCCGGCTGCTCGGCGCGCGCGTGCTGCGCCTGAAGCGATAGCCGGCGCCATCCGCCGCCACGGGATGCGGGCGACGGATGAGGATCACCAGATCAGCCGTTGAAGCCCTTGCCCTCGGCCGCCAGGCGCGCCAGCAGCGGCGCCGGCTTCCACGCCTCGCCATGGCGCCCGCGCGCATACTGTTCCATCGCGGCCAGGACCTTGGGCAGTCCCACGGTATCGGCATAAAACATCGGTCCGCCCCGGTGCAGCGGGAAGCCGTAGCCGGTCAGGTAGACCATGTCGATATCCGACGCCCGCAGCGCGATGCCTTCCTCCAGGATCTTCGCGCCCTCGTTCACCAGGGCGAACACCAGCCGCTCGACGATCTCCTGGTCGGAGATCTCGCGCCGCGCCAGGCCGATGTCGGCCGAGTGCTGGACGATCATGTCGTCGACCACCGGCGAGGGCCGGGCCTTGCGCTCGCCCGCCTGGTAGTCGTACCAGCCGGCGCCGGTCTTCTGCCCGAAGCGCCCCTGTTCGCACAGCAGGTCCGCGGTCTTCGAATAGGCAATCGCCGGCGACTCGATTGCGCGGCGCTTGCGGATATACCAGCCGATGTCGTTGCCGGCCAGGTCGCTCATGCGGAACGGCCCCATCGCGAAGCCGAAGCGCTCGATCGCGTGGTCCACCTGCTGCGGCAGCGCCCCTTCATCCAGCAGGAAGTAGGCCTGGCGCAGGTATTGTTCCAGCATGCGGTTGCCGATGAAGCCGTCGCATACGCCCGCGACCACGCCGGTCTTCCTGATCTTCTTCGACAGCGCCAGCGCGGTGGCCAGCACGTCCTTGCCGGTCCGCCGGCCGCGCACGATTTCCAGCAGCTTCATCACATTGGCCGGGCTGAAGAAATGCAGGCCGATCACGTCCTGTGGACGGCCGGTGAAGCCGGCGATCCGGTCCAGGTCCAGGGTCGAGGTGTTCGAGGCCAGGATGGCGCCCGGCTTCATGACCCGGTCCAGCTCCCGGAACACGGCTTCCTTCACGCCCATGTCCTCGAACACGGCCTCGATCACGATGTCGGCTGCGGCGATCTCCGCATACGACAGGGTGCCGCGGATCAGGCCCAGGCGCTGTTCCAGCTTTTCCGGCGCCAGCTTGCCCTTCCGGACGGTGTTCTCGTAGTTCTTGCGGATCGTGGCCAGGCCCTTGTCGAGCGCTTCCTGCTGCGTTTCCAGGATCGTGACCGGGATGCCGGCATTCGCGAAGTTCATCGCGATGCCGCCGCCCATGGTGCCGGCGCCGACCACGGCCGCGCTCGCGATGCTGCGCACCGGCGTCTCCGAGGGCACGTCCGGGACCTTGCCGGCGGCGCGTTCGGCCATGAACGCGTGGCGCAGCGCCTTCGATTCCGGGGTCTGCATCAGGTGCAGGAAACGCTCGCGCTCGAACTTCAGGCCTTCCTCGAAATCCTCCATCGTCACCGACGCGGCCACCGCCTCGACGCATGCCAGCGGCGCCGGGAACGGGCCGGCCATCGCCTTCACGGTCGCGCGCGAGGACTGCAGGAAGGCCGCCGGATCGGGATGCTCGACCTTGCGGTCGCGTACCTTCGGCAGGGGCCGCACATCGGCGACTTTCCGCGCGAACCCGACCGCCGCGCCGACCAGGTCGGCGCCGGCGGCGAACATCTCGTCGAACAGCGCCGTTCCCGCCAGCTTGTCGGACAGCACCGGCGCGCCCGAGACGACCATGTCCAGCGTCGTGTCCAGTCCCAGCAGGCGCGGCAGGCGCTGGGTGCCGCCGGCGCCCGGCAGCAGGCCCAGCTTGACTTCGGGGAGCGCGATCTGCGCGCCCGGCAGCGCCACCCGGTAGTGGCAGCCCAGCGCCAGCTCCAGCCCGCCGCCCATGGCGACGCTGTGGATCGCGGCGACCACCGGCTTCGACGCGTTTTCGACCACCCGGATCAGGGAATGCAGGGTCGGTTCGGTCAGCGCCTTCGGCGAATTGAATTCGCGGATGTCCGCTCCGCCGGAAAACGCCTTGCCCGCGCCGGTGATCACGATGGCCCTGACGGCGTGGTCGGCTTCGGCCCTGTGCACACCGTCGACGGCGGCGCTGCGGGTCGCGAGCCCGAGGCCGTTCACCGGCGGGTTGTTCAGCGTGATGACGGCCACATCGCCGTGGACCTGGTAGTCGGCGCTCATGTCTCTTTTCTCCTTGTTGGGTTGAACTGACTATCCGACAACTATACCCGAATTAAAAGAACGGCCGTCTTATTTTCCGCCGCCCCTCGGCCCGGGAACAAGGCTTGCCCACTGTCGAACGGCGGGCGCCCCCTTTCTTGCACTATAATTTTTCGTGATCCCGTATCGAACAGGGCGGCCCCGTCATGGAAATCCACCAGCCAGATCAGGCCCCGCCATCCACCCCGCCGCCGCCGCTTCCCTTCCCGATCGTGGGCATCGGCGCCTCCGCCGGCGGCCTGCAGGCGCTGACCACGCTGCTGGAAAACATGCCGCCCGCTCCGGGCATGTCGCTGGTGGTGATCCTGCACCTGGCGACGGACCAGCCGAGCGCGGCGGACAAGGTGCTGCAGGGCGCGACCGGCATGCCCGTGGTGCAGGTCAACCATGCCATGCCCATCCTGCCCGAACAGGTGTATGTGATCCCGCCGGGACGCGCCCTCAAGATGCGCGACGGCTGGCTGCTGCTCGAAGAGCTGGACCGCAGTTCGCCGCGCCCCGTGACGATCGACATCTTCCTGCGCAGCCTGGCCGAGGTCCACGCCCAGCATGCCATCGGCATCGTGCTGTCCGGGATGGGCTCGGACGGCACGGCCGGGCTCGCCGCTATCAAGGAAATGGGCGGCGTGACCATCGCCCAGTTGCCGACCGACGCGGAACAAGGCAGCATGCCGCGCTCGGCCATCGACTCCGGGATGGCCGATTTCGTCCTGGGCGCAGCCGAGATCCCGCGCAAGCTGGTGGAATTGCGCGACATCTCGAACGCCATCCGGCAGAAGGTCCGGGAGGGCCACCGGCCCGGGCTCGACGAGCCGGCGCCGTTCGACATGGGCCCCCAGCCCGAGGCGGCCCTGCGCGACGTGCTCGCCCTGCTGCACGCCCGCACCGGGCACGATTTCACGCACTACAAGCGCCAGACCCTGCTGCGCCGGCTGGAGCGGCGGCTGCAGGTGCGGGGAGCGCCCGACCTGGTGGCCTACCACGCGGTCCTGCAGAAGGATTCCAGCGAAGCGCGCGCCTTGCTGAAAGACCTCCTGATCGGGGTCACCGGCTTCTACCGCGACCGCGAGGCCTTCGACGCGCTGCAACGCATCGTGCTTCCCGAGATCTACCGCTCCGTCCATCCCGACCAGACGGTGCGGGCCTGGGTGGCGGCCTGTTCCACCGGCGAGGAAGCCTACACCCTGGCGATGATGCTGGCCGACCGGAACACGGGCAAGGACGTCCAGCGCCCGTTCCAGGTGTTTGCTTCCGACATCGACGAGCAGGCGATCCATGCCGCACGCCTCGGCCTGTATCCGGCGTCGATCGCCGAACATGTGCCTCCCGGGCAGCTGGAACGCTATTTCACCCTCGAAGCCAACCAGTACAAGGTACGCAAGGCGCTGCGCGACCAGGTCCTGTTCGCCCGCCACAACCTGCTGCAGGACCCCGCCTTCTCGCGCCTCGACCTGATCAGCTGCCGCAACTTCCTGATCTACCTGAACCGCGAGATGCACCGCCAGCTCCTGCAGCAGTTCCACTTCGCGCTCAATCCCGGCGGCTACCTGATGCTGGGCAGCGCGGAGTCGGTCGACGCGGCGGCGGACCTGTTCGCGCCGGTGGATGCCGCCAACCGGATCTACCAGGCCAGGCCGGTGTCGCGCGACCCGCCCGGCCTGCCTGCAATGCCCGCCGGCGTGGCCCGCCCGGCGGGCGCCCCGAAACCTGCTTCCATGCTCCCGGGCAGGCGGCGCGGACGGCTGTTTTCGTTTGGGGAGATCCATCTGCACAAGGTGGCCGCGCTGGCCCCGCCCAGCATCCTGCTCGATACGGCCGGCGACATCGTCCATGTGTCGGAGCACGCCGCGCGCTTCCTGCACCAGCCCGGCGGCCAGCCCACGCGCGAACTCGTGGCCCTGGTGCTGCCGGAATTGCGGCTGGCCTTGCGGGTGGCCCTGTTCCAGGCGCAGAAGGGCGCAAGCCCGGCCAGCTCGGGGCCGGTGCGCTACGAGCGGCATGGCGAGGCCCGCGTGGTCGACATGCGGGTCCTGCCCTTCCAGGACGAGCATGCCGACGGCGCGCTGATGCTGGTCGAGTTCCTGGACGCGCCGGAGGCGCCGGCGCAGCCGCTTGCGGCGCCTTCGCCGCAGGAGAGCGGCCTGGCACACCAGCTCGACGAAGAATTGCGGCTCACCCGCAGGAAGCTGCAGGAGACCATCGAGCAGGCGGAGAGCCACGGCAGCGAGATGCGGGTCTATGCCGAGGAAATGCAGACCTCGATCGACGAGCTGCGCGCCAAGGCCGATGAGATGGAGCGCAGCAACCGCGAGCTGCGTTCGAGCCTCCAGGAACTGATGGCCGACAACCGCCAGCTTCGGCTGAAAGCCGAGGAGGCCACCAAGGCCCATGACGACCTGGGCAACCTGATCGCGTCGTCCGGCGTGGCGACGATCTTCCTCGACCGGGACATGCGGATCCTGCGCTATACCCCGCGGATCGCCGACTTCTTCAACGTGATCCCGTCGGATATCGGACGCCCGCTGCCGGACATCACCAACAAGCTCGATTATCCGCAGCTGGCGGCCGAGGCGGCCGAGGTGTTCGAGACCCTGCAATCGATGGAGCGCGAGGTGCACACCGGCGATGGGCACGACTACATCGTGCGCGTGCACCCCTACCGGACCACGGCGGACCGGATCGAGGGCGCGGTCATGACCCTGTTCGACATCAGCAGCCGCCGTGCGGCCGAGGAAGCCCTGCGCGAGAGCGAGTCGCGGCTCTCGGCGGTGTTCGACAGCCTGCCGGTCGGGGTCGGGGTGTCGGAGGCCGACGGCGTGCTGCTGCTGTCGAACCAGCAGATGCGCCGCTACCTGCCGACCGGGATCATCCCTTCCCGCGACGACGACCGCCTCTGGCGCTGGCGCTCCCACCATCCCGACGGCAGCATGGTCAGGGGCCGGGACTTTCCCGACGCACGGGCGCTGCGCGGCGAGCTGGTGGTGCCGGGCATCGACATGCTGTACGCCCGCGATGACGGCCGGGAAATCTGGACCCAGGTGGCGGCCGCCCCGGTCCGCGACCACCAGGGACGCCTCACCGGCCAGGCGGTCGTGGTCGTTACCGACATCGACGCGCTGAAGCGCGCCGACGCGGCCGTGCTCGACAACGACGCCCGCCTGCGCGGCCTGCTCGAGGGGCTGGCGCAGGCCGTGTGGGAAGCCGACGCCGAGGGCAGGATCGTGTCCGATTCGCCCAGCTGGCGCGCCTATACCGGGCAGACCCCGCAGCAATGGCTGGGCGACGGCTGGACCGATGCGATCCATCCGGACGACCGCGGCTACGTCCTGCAGCAGTGGCGCGACGCCCTGGCGGCGCGCCGTCCGGTGAACGCCGAATTCCGGCTGCAAGGCCCGCAAGGCGGCTGGCGCCGGACCTGGGTCCGTGCGGCGCCCCTGTTCAACGCCGACGGCAGCATCCGCAAGTGGGTAGGCATGAACGTCGATGTCGAGCAGCGCAGGTAGCGCCGCGGGCGCCCGTCAGCCCTTTCCCTTCTTGCGCCTGGGCAGCGGGAACACATCGGCCACCAGGATGCTTTCGCCGATCTGGCGGCTGGCCGAGGCCGCGTCATGGACCACCATCAGCGCCTCCTCGGCGCCGCCGCGCGATTCAAACAGGGTCATGCCTTCCGGATGGTCGACGCCCTCGCCGTAGGGCAAGGCCAGCACCCGTTCCAGCTTGTCCGCCGGCACCACGGTTTCCTTGTCGGGCTGGGCGCCGCCGGGCCAGCGGTAGACATGCACCGGCCCGTCCAGGTCCATGGTGGGCCCGGCCAGGATCAGGAGGTCCTTGCCCTGCACGCACAGGTCGCGAATGCCGAGCCCGCCGAGGTCGAGGAAATGCTTGCGGTACATCCGCTCGTCGCCATCGAGCGGCGCCAGGCGCAGCAGGCCGGGCCCCTCGTCCACGAGGGCCACCTCGACGATCGCGGCCCAGCCGCGCAGCACCGGCCCGCGCAGCCCCAGCAGCAGGTGCCTGCCGGCGATCGCCAGTCCCTCGATGTCGAAGCCATTGTCCTTGCCGGGGATGGCCAGGAAGGGGCCGAAATGCTCGTCTTCCTTGAGCAGCGCCGTCAGTTCGTTGCCGTGCTGGTCGCCGCGCAGCATGGCGGCGGTGCGCTGCTTGCCTTTCTGTCCGGTCTCCTTGACCAGGGTGTAGCCGCCCTCTTCCTCGACGATCGGAATGCGCGCCAGCAGGTAGCGGTTGCCGTCCGAACTCACCGAGGCCAGCCGCTTCTGCGCCTTCTTCGCGCCGTCGTCCGCCCTGGGCTGCTTGCGGCGCAGGCTGTGCGAGCCGGTCAGCCACATGTATTTGTTGTCGCAGGCCAGGCCTTCGATGTCGGCCTCGTTGATCTCTTCGGCGCTCTCGCCGCTGGGCGGCAGCGGAAGCGGCAAGAAGTCATGCAGCGCGAACTGCCTGTGGTCGCGCGTGAAGCTGCTCTTGCCGGTGCTGTCCTCGGCCGCCAGGGTGAGGCGCTCGACGCTCAGCGACTCGTCGTTGGCCAGCCATAAGGTATTGCCCATGCGCAGGGCCACCGACAGGCCGTCGCGCAATTCCTTGTCCTTGGTGAGATTGTCGCGTTCGGGGTGGAATTCCAGCAAGACGATATTCGACGGGTGCATGCACTATCCTCTCGTGACCGGTTATCGCAGAGCATACCGCGATTGGCGGCCCCGCGGCGCTACACCGGTCACGCGGCAGCCCTTTTCACGCCGTCGGCAGGCGGTGCTCGTGGTAGAGATCGCGCAGCCGGTTCTTCTGGATCTTGCCGGTACCGCCCACCGGCAGGCTGTCGGCGAACACGACATCGTCCGGCACCCACCACTTGGCCACCTTGCCCTCGTAGAAGGCCAGCAAGTCCTCGCGCGCCAGTTCCATGCCCGGGCGCCGCACCACCACCAGCAGCGGCCGTTCGCTCCATCTGGGGTGCGGTACGCCGATGCAGGCCGCCTGCAGCACGGCCGGATGGGCCATCGCGATATTCTCCAGGTCGATCGAGCCGATCCACTCGCCGCCGGACTTGATCACGTCCTTGCTGCGGTCGGTGATATGCAGGTAGCCGTCGCCGTCGATGGTCGCCACGTCGCCGGTCGGGAACCAGCCGTCCTGCAGCACATCGCCCTCGTCGCTGCGGTAATAGCCCGACACCACCCACGGTCCCTTGACCAGCAGGTGGCCATAGGTCGTCCCGTCCCAGGGCAGTTCGCCGCCGTCGTCGTCGACGATCTTCATGTCGACCCCGTAGATCGCATGGCCCTGCTTGCGCAGCACCGCGCGCTGTTCCTCGGCGGGCAGCGCGGCGTGCCGGTAGCCCAGGGTGCAGGCCGTGCCCAGCGGGGACATCTCGGTCATGCCCCATGCATGCACGACCTGGACCCGCAGCCGGTCGATCAGGGTATCCATCAAGGCCGGCGGACAGGCCGAGCCGCCGATCACGGTGCGGCGGAAGGTCGAGAAGCGCAGGTCGTTCTGCAGCACGTGGTTGACCAGGCCCAGCCAGACCGTCGGCACGCCGGCCGAGAAGCTCACGCCCTCGGCCTCGAACAGCTCGTACAGCGACTTGCCGTCCAGCGCCGCGCCCGGATAGACCATCTTGGCGCCGGACAGCGGCACCGAGTACGGCAGGCCCCAGGCGTTCACATGGAACATCGGCACCACCGGCAGCACCACGTCGGACGACGAGACGTTCAGCGCGTTCGGCATCGCCGAGGCGTAGGCATGCAGCACCGTCGAGCGGTGCGAGTACAGGGCGCCCTTCGGATTGCCGGTGGTGCCGGAGGTGTAGCACAGCGAAGCGGCCGAGCGCTCGTCGAACTGCGGCCAGGCGAAGTCGGGGGGAGCGGCGTCGACCAGTTCCTCGTAGCACATCAGCATCGGGATCCCGGTGTTGGCCGGCATGTGCTCGCGCCCGCACAGCGCGACATAGCCCTTCACCGTCTTGCACTGGCGGGCCATGAGCTCGATGGCCGGCAGGAAAGTCAGGTCGAAGAACAGGAACTGGTCTTCGGCATGGTCGACGATATAGGCGATCTGCTCCGGATGCAGGCGCGGATTGATCGTGTGCAGCACCGCGCCCGAGCCGGACACGCCATAGTACAGTTCCATGTGGCGGTAGCCGTTCCAGGCCAGGGTCGCCACCCGCTCGCCCGTCTTCACGCCGAGCCCGGCCAGCGCATGCGCCAGCTTGCGCGCGCGCCGCTCGCAATCGCGGTAGGTATAGCGGTGGATATCCCCTTCGACGCGGCGCGAGACGATTTCGGTATCGCCATAGTGGCGCGCGGCGAACGCGAAAATGCTGGAAATGAGCAGTGGCTGGTCCATCATCTGGCCCATCAGCGGACTCATCGGATACTCGGTCATTGGCTCTCCCGTGGACGGTTTGGCAACATAAGGGAGTGTGATCCGCGCGCCGCCGGCGCGTCAACGCCTTTCCATGATGCAGCGCACCACTTCATGCAGTCGGGTAACCGGATGTAAGCACGATGCGCAGGCGCACCCGTGCGCCGATAGAATCCGCACGGTACGGTAGAATTCCGCTATCTCTTTGACCACCTGTACTGGAGCCGCCATTACTGCTGACGAACTTCCACTGAACAATTCGTTCGCCGAGTTGCCGCCATCGTTCTACACGCGCCTGATGCCGACGCCGCTGCCCGCGCCCTATTTCATCGCGGCCAGCGGCCCGGCGGCCGCCCTCATCGGGCTGGACGCGCGCGCGCTCGAGAACGAAGACTTCGTTGCCGTCTTCACCGGCAACAAGGTCGCCGTGCGCTCGCAGCCGCTGTCCGCGGTCTATTCGGGCCACCAGTTCGGCGTCTGGGCCGGGCAGCTGGGCGACGGCCGCGCCATCGTGCTGGGCGACATCGCCACGCCGCATGGCCCGATGGAGCTGCAGCTCAAGGGCGCCGGGCTGACGCCGTATTCCCGCATGGGCGACGGCCGCGCCGTGCTGCGCTCCTCGCTCCGCGAATTCCTGTGCTCCGAGGCGATGGCCGCGCTCGGCATCCCGACCACCCGCGCCCTGATGGTGACCGGCTCGCCCCAGTCGGTCGTGCGCGAGACCGTCGAGACCGCCGCGGTCGTCACCCGCATGGCGCCCTCCTTCGTGCGCTTCGGCTCCTTCGAGCACTGGCGCTCGCGCGGCAAGCAGGACGAACTGCGCACCCTGGCCGACTACGTCATCCACACCTTCTATCCCGAGTTCGCCGGCGCCGCCAATCCCTACCAGGAATTGCTGGCCGAAGTCACGCGCCGCACCGCGCGCATGATCGCGCACTGGCAGGCGGTGGGCTTCATGCACGGCGTCATGAACACCGACAACATGTCGATCCTGGGCCTGACCCTGGACTACGGCCCGTTCGGCTTCATGGAAGCCTTCGACGCCAACCACATCTGCAACCATACGGACCAGGGCGGCCGCTATTCCTATGCCAACCAGGTGCCGGTGGGCCACTGGAACTGCTATGCGCTGGCGAACGCCCTGCTGCCCCTGATCGGCACGCCCGAAGAGGCCGAGGCGGCGCTCGACCTGTACCGGCCGGAGTTCGGGCGCAAGCTCGACGAGCTGCTGCACGCCAAGCTGGGCCTGGTCGAGGCGCGCGACGAGGATGGCGCCCTGTTCGACGACATGTTCCAGCTGCTGCAGGCGAACCATGCCGACTTCACGCTGTTCTTCCGCCGCCTGGGCGAGCTGCGCGTCGACGAACCCGGGCTGGACGCGCCGCTGCGCGACCTGTTCATCGACCGCGAGGCCTTCGACGCCTGGGCCGTGCGCTACCGCGAACGCCTGCGCGCCGAACACAGCGTCGATGCGCGCCGCCGCAGCGCGATGCACGCCGCCAATCCGAAGTATGTGCTGCGTAACTACCTGGCACAGGTCGCCATCGAAAAGGCGCAGAATGGCGATTATTCGGCCGTCCACCGGCTGCTCGCCGTGCTCGAGCGGCCATTCGACGAGCAGCCCGAGAACGAATCCTATGCGGCGCTACCGCCCGACTGGGCAGCCCACCTCGAAGTGAGCTGCTCCTCCTGACCGAAGAGAAAGAAGATCATGACCGACAAAGTAAGCAAGACCGACGTCGAATGGCGTTCGCAGCTGGACCCGATCGAATACCAGGTGACGCGCCATGCGGCGACCGAGCGCGCCTTCACCGGCAAGTACTGGGACCACCATGAGCATGGCATCTACCACTGTGTCTGCTGCAATACGCCGCTGTTCGAGTCGGACGCCAAGTTCGATTCGGGCTGCGGCTGGCCCAGCTATTTCCGCGCCCTCGACCCCGCCAACGTGATCGAAAAGGACGACCGCAGCCACGGCATGGTGCGCACCGAGATCATCTGCGCGGTCTGCGACGCCCACCTGGGCCACGTGTTCCCGGATGGCCCGCCGCCGACCGGCCTGCGCTACTGCATCAATTCCGCCTCGCTGCGTTTCGAACCGATCTGAGGAACTGTTTACGATGAAATTCCTGTTCGACCTGTTCCCGGTCCTTCTCTTCTTCGGCGTATACAAATACGGCGAAAACAACCAGGACTGGGCCCACGGGCTGGCCACCCAGTACCTCGGTTCCCTGATCGCCGGGGGCGCGGTGCCGGCCGAGCAGTCGGCGATCCTGCTGGCCACCGCCGTCGCGATCGTCGCGACCATCTTCCAGATCGGCTACCTGCTGGTGCGCGGACGCAAGGTGGACGGCATGCTGTGGCTGTCGCTGGGCGTGATCGTGGTCGCCGGCGGCGCCACCATCTACTTCCATGACGAAACCTTTATCAAGTGGAAGCCGACCATCCTGTACTGGGCCTTCGCCGCGGCCCTGCTGGTGGCCCAGGTGTTCTACCGCAAGAACCTGATGCGCACCGTCATGGAAGCCACCGTCAAGCTGCCCGATCCGGTCTGGGCCCGGGTCGGCTATGCCTGGATGCTGTTCTTTATCGCCATGGGCCTGCTGAACCTGCTGATGGCCTTCGTGGTGTTCCGTACCGATACCAGCGCCTGGGTCAGCTTCAAGCTGTTCGGCTTTACCGGTATCTTCTTCGCCTTTGTCGTGATCCAGACTTTGATGCTTTCAAAATATATTCAGGAGGATGCATGAACACCGAAAATCGCACCGAGCGCGTCCGCGCCCAGCTGCAGGCCGCACTGGCCCCTTCCGTACTGGAAATTACCGACGACTCGCACCTGCATGCGGGGCATGCGGGGGCGGCCTCGGGCGGCAGCCATTACAGCCTGAAAATCGTCTCGGAGCGCTTCCAGGGGCTCAATCTAGTCATGCGCCATCGTCTTGTGTATGATGCCGTGCACGAAATGATTAACAAGTCGGAAATCCATGCGCTCGCCATCACGGCGCTCGCACCTTCCGAGCAGTCCTGAGGGGTCGGCTTCAGGCTGATTTAAGTAAACTCTCCGACAATTGATCGAACTGCTAGTTACAAGAACTAATCTAATCTCGTCCAAGCAACTCTCCCGTCACAGGAACACACATGACTTTTAAGCCAGCACGCCTGCTGTTAGCCCTGATCGCCGTTGCCGCGGCCCCCGCCTTCGCGCAGAACCTCGCTGTGGTGAACGGCAAGCCGATCCCCTCGTCGCGCGCCGACGCGGTCGTCAAGCAGGTCGTGGCACAAGGCCAGGGCCAGGATTCGCCGCAACTGCGCGAAGTGATCAAGAAAGACCTGATCGCCCGTGAAGTGCTGATGCAGGAAGCCATCAAGCAGGGTTACGACAAGAAGCCGGAAGTCAGGCAGGCGCTCGACCAGGCGCGCCAGGCCATCGTCGTCAACCAGCTGGCCCGTGACTACATCACCAAGAACCCGGTGACCGACGCGGAGATCAAGGCCGAGTACGACAAGTTCAAGGCCCAGACCGGGGACAAGGAATACCATCTGCGCCACATCCTGGTCGACAGCGAAGCCGACGCCAAGGCGATCATCGCCAAGCTGAAGGGCGGCGCCAAGTTCGAGGAACTGGCCAAGCAGTCGAAGGACACGGGCACCGCCAACAATGGCGGCGACCTGGACTGGGCCACCCCGGCCTCGTTCCCGCCTGAGTTCGCTGCTGGCTTCACCAAGCTGCAAAAAGGCGGCGTCACCGAGACCCCGGTCAAGACCGCTAACGGTTTCCACGTGATCAAGCTCGACGACACCCGCGCCGCCAAGCTGCCGTCGATGGAGGAAGTCAAGCCGCAGATCCAGGATGCCCTGGCCCAGCAGAAATTGCAGGCCTACCAGGAGCAAATGGTCAAAAAGGCAAAGGTGCAGTAATATGTGCCGTCGCCGGCGCTGAACCGGTGCCGGATTTCGTCGCCCGCGGCGATACTTTTCGAGTTTATATAGGATGTCAACAATGATTTTGAAGCCAGCCCGCCTGTTGTTAGCCATGACCGCAATGGTTGCCTTGCCAGCACTCGCGCAAAACGTTGCGACCGTCAATGGCAAGCCGATCCCGGCGGCCAAGGTAGACCAGCTGGTCAAGCAAGTCGTCGCCCAGGGCCGCGCCACCGACACGCCGCAACTGCGTGATGCCATCAAGCGTGACCTGATCGGCCGCGAAGTGTTGATCCAGGAAGCCGACAAGCAGAACATCGGCGCCCGCGCCGACGTGAAGGCAGCCATCGACAACGCCCGCCAGAGCATCATCATCAACGCGATGCTGGCGGACTACGTCAAGAAGAACCCGGTCAAGGATGCCGACATCAAGGCCGAGTACGACAAGTACAAGTCCACGGTGGGCGACAAGGAATACCACGCTCGCCACATCCTGGTGGGTACCGAAGACGAAGCCAAGGCCATCATCACCAAGCTGAAGGGCGGCGCCAAGTTCGAAGAGCTGGCCAAGCAGTCGAAGGACGGCTCGGCTGCCAACGGCGGCGACCTGGACTGGGCAAGCCCGGCAGCCTACGTGCCTGAGTTCTCGAAGGCCATGACCTCGCTGCAAAAAGGCGCCATCACCGAGACCCCGGTGAAGACCCAGTACGGCTTCCACGTGATCAAGCTGGAAGACACCCGTGCAGCCAAGATCCCGGCACTGGAAGAAGTCAAGCAGCAGGTCGCAGAGCAGCTGCAGCAGCGCCAGCTGGCCACCTACCGCGAGAGCCTGGTCAAGAAGGCCAAGATCCAGTAATTACTGGATTGCTCCTCAAAAAAGCGCCTCTTCGCAGGCGCTTTTTTTATGGGCTTTTCACGGACAAGCGAAAAGCGAAAAGCGATCTGGCATTCAGGGTCAGGTCTGTCATTCGGACGTGGACGCACAATTCTTGCGAAATCCCAAAGCGCCTTTTAGATAAGCTGAAACATTTTTCCTCTTTCCGGCATGGTCCGTCATGCGCGGATGTCGATGACAAATGCGAGGCGAGCATTGACGGGTTCGGAATAAACAAATCAGCATTTTGAGATATATCAAAGGTGCTCGATCGGTGTCCGAATGACAGACCTGACCCTGATTCGATTTTTCCATGACCCGTCTCCGGCCGCCTGTACGGGAAGCCCTTAGGGGCGGACCCGAATGGTCAAACCGTCCGCAATTGCGGATACTCCCCGACCGTTGGGTGGCGCAGTCGCGCTGTTGGCGTTCAGAGAAAAAATGGATCTTACTAAAAACTTTGTCAAGGCGAAGCGTCCCTGCATGGACGGCTTTCGCTGGTTCCTGCAGCATCACCGGAACGGGTGCGACTACCAGCCCTTGCTCGATGCGCTGGTGGCCGGCGGGCGGGTGGATGACGCCTGCTGGCTGCTGGCGCAGTTCGGGCCAACCGACGCGGTCCTCGCCGTGGACGCCATCGAGGCCGATGCGCTGGTGTTCGCCGGGACCCTGGAAGTGCGCGGCAACGTCGCGGTCGGAACGGTGCTGCGCGCCGGACGCGCGATCCGGGCCGGCGGCGGCATCCGGGCCGGCCAGTCGATCGCCAGCGGCGAGGACATCAAGGCGGGTGGCAGCATCCATTCCGGCGGCACGCTCGATGCCGGCGGCAGCATCGGGGCACGCTGGGGCATCGAAACACGGGGCAAGCTGCGTGCCGCAGGCGACGTGCGCGCCGAATGGGAGCTTGTCTGCGGCGGCGCCCTGGCGGCGGGCGGGAACTGCTTCTCCGGCCAGGATATCGGCGCCGGCGGCGCCGTCGACTGCGGCAAGAGCCTGCGCGCCGGCGGATCGATCACCGGCCTGGAATCCATCCGCGCCGGCCACGGGATCGAGTCAGGGGCCTCCATACTCTGCCATCGGCATCTCGAGGCGGGCTGGGGCATCAAGGCCGGCCGGGCGATCGTCGCCCACGGCGCGATCAGGGCGGGCGAAAGCCTGCAGGCGGAGGACGAGATCCAGGCCGGCGCCGGCTATGGCGTGTATGCCGGCCTGATGGTCCACGTCGATGCGTGGGAAGCCAGCGCATCGGTGCGCGCCAGCTCGAAGCCGGCCCGTCTGCTGAGCGGATGGTGGAGTGGCAGCTGACCCGGCCCAGCGCGCATGCGATCGCGGCGACAGGACAGCTCAACGCGTGATCCCGCAGAAAGGACCTTCCCTTGCATACTTTGTTCGCCCCGTTCGCGGGCATGCCGTGGTTCGGCCGGCCGGCCGAGCTGCGCATCGAGGTCAGCCAGCGACCGGACGAGCTGCAGCGTGAGCTCGACGAGCTTTGCGCGCGCATGCACCGGCGCGGCGATGCGCTGCATGGGCTTGCGGTCATCGGCATCGATTTTCCGGGACTGGTGTTCCGCTATCGGGAAGCCGATGGCGAACACTATGTCTACGCGGTGGACGCCGCGCGCCGCTGCCTGGCGGGCTACACCGTCCTGAACCGGCTGGTGGAAGTCAGCCGCCGCGCCGACCGCCACCTGCGCGCGCCGCACTCGAAGTACGCCGTGCCGTATCAGGGTCGCGGCATCGCGACTGCCGTCTACCGCTGGTGGCTCGATACCGGCGCCTGCCTGATCAGCGGAGCGCGCCAGTCGCGCGGCGCCCACGCTCTCTGGCATTCCCTGGCCCGGCGCTACCAGCTCCTGTATGTCGAACTGCGCGACAAGTCCTTGCGCTGCCTGGGCAGCGAGATCGACGCCCGCATCCGTGACGACTTGCACACACGGATGATCCTGCTCGGCAGGGAGCGCGACCTGGACTGGCTGGCAACGCATGCCGGCATGCTGCTGCAGGACGCCGGCAGCGCCCGCACGCCATGACGGGCATGGACCGTCGAAACAGGACATAAAAAAAGCGCCTCCGCAGAGGCGCTTCCGTGTTGACGTCAACCGATCAGCCAACCCATTTCCGCGCATTGCGGAACATGCGCATCCACGGCGACTCGTCACCCCACGAATCCGGCGCCCACGAGTGGACCACGGTGCGGAACACGCGCTCGGCGTGCGGCATCATCGCGGTGAAGCGGCCGTCCAGGGTCGTGACGGCGGTCAGGCCGCCCGGCGAGCCGTTCGGGTTGAACGGATAGGTCTCGGTCGCCTGGCCACGGTTGTCGACGTAGCGCAGCGCCTTCACGGTTTCATGGATGTCGCCGGTCAGCGAGAAGTCGGCAAAGCCTTCGCCGTGCGCGATCGCGATCGGCGCCTGGGTGCCGGCCATGCCCTGGAAGAAGATCGACGGCGAATCCAGCACTTCCACCATGCCGAAGCGCGCTTCGAACTGCTCCGACTTGTTGCGGGTGAACTTCGGCCAGGCATGCGCGCCCGGGATCAGCGGCTTCAGGTTGCTCAGCATCTGGCAGCCGTTGCACACGCCCAGGCCGAAGGTGTCCTGGCGCTGGAAGAAGCGCGCGAACTGCTCCGACAGCTGCGGGTTGAACAGGATGGTCTTGGCCCAGCCCTCGCCCGCGCCCAGCACGTCGCCGTAGGAGAAGCCGCCGACGGCGATGATGCCGTGGAAGTCATCCAGCTTGGCGCGGCCCGCGATCAGGTCGCTCATGTGCACGTCGATGGCGGTGAAGCCGGCCTGGTGCACCACCCAGGCCGTCTCGATGTGCGAGTTCACGCCCTGCTCGCGCAGGATCGCCACGCGCGGACGCACGCCAGTCGCGATGAACGGCGCGGCGACGTCGTCGGCCAGGTCGAAGGTCAGCTTCGGCGTCATGCCCGGATCGGCTTCGTCCAGCAGGCGCTCGTACTCGGCGTCGGCGCAGGCCGGATTGTCGCGCAGGCGCGCGATGCGCCAGCTGGTGTCGCTCCACAGGCGGTGCAGGCTGCTGCGCGACTGGTTGTAGATGATCTTGGCGTCACGGGTGAACTCGATCGCGCCACGGTCGTTCAGCTTGCCGATGATGTGGCTGCAGGCGCCCAGGCCCAGCTCGCGCAGGACATTCATCACGGCCGACCTGTCCTCGGTGCGCACCTGCACCACGGCGCCCAGTTCCTCGTTGAACAGCGCGCGCAGGGTCAGTTCGTTGCGGCGCTCGGCCACCTGGCCGGTCCAGTTCTTGGCGTCGCCCCAGTCGGCGGCGTGCTCGGCTTCCATCGTCAGGATGTCGAGGTTGACGGTCACGCCGGCGCGGCCGGCGAAGGCCATCTCGCACAGGGTCGCGTACAGGCCGCCGTCCGAACGGTCGTGGTAGGCCAGCAGCTTGCCTTCCTTGTTCAGCTGCTGGATGCCCTTGAAGAAGGCTTTCAGGTCGTCCGGCGAATCGACGTCCGGCGCGCTGTCGCCCAGCTGCTGGGTCACCTGCGCCAGCGCCGAGGCGCCCATGCGGTTCTTGCCGCGGCCCAGGTCGACCAGGATCAGCGAGGTGTCGCCCAGGTCAGTGCGCAGCTGTGGGGTCAGCGAGCGACGTACATCCGACACCGGCGCGAACGCCGACACGATCAGGGACACCGGCGAGATCACCGCCTTGCTGCGGCCCTCGTCGTTCCAGGTGGTGCGCATCGACAGCGAATCCTTGCCGACCGGGATGGACACGCCCAGCGCCGGGCACAGTTCCATGCCCACGGCCTTGACCGTGTCGAACAGCGCGGCGTCCTGGCCCGGCTGGCCGCAGGCCGCCATCCAGTTGGCCGACAGCTTGATGTCGGAGATGTCCTCGATCGCGGCGGCGGCGATGTTGGTGATCGCCTCGCCCACGGCCATGCGGCCCGAGGCGGCGGCGTCGATCACGGCCAGCGGAGTGCGCTCGCCCATCGCCATCGCTTCGCCCACGAAGCCCTCGTAGGACATGGCGGTCACGGCGCAGTCGGCCACCGGCACCTGCCATGGGCCGACCATCTGGTCGCGCACGGTCATGCCGCCCACGGTACGGTCGCCGATGGTGATCAGGAAGGATTTGTCGGCCACGGTCGGCAGCAGCAGCACGCGGCGGCCCGCCTCTTCCAGCTCGATGCCGGTCAGGTCGACCGGCGGGAAGCTGTGCGTCGCGTGCTCGACGTCACGTGTCATCTTCGGCGGTTTGCCGAGCAGGACGTCCATCGGCATGTCGACCGGCGCATTGCCGCTCTCCTCGTCGATCAGGCGCAGCTGGCGCTCCTCGGTCGCGGTGCCGACCACGGCGTACGGGCAGCGCTCGCGCCCGCACAGCGCAGCGAAGAGCGGCAGGTCGCCAGGGGCGATCGCCAGCACATAGCGCTCCTGCGATTCGTTCGACCAGATCTCCTTCGGGGCCAGGCCGCTCTCTTCCAGCGGCACCCTGCGCAAGTCAAAAATTGCGCCGCGCTTGGCGTCGTTGACGATCTCCGGGAAGGCATTCGAGAGGCCGCCCGCGCCCACGTCGTGGATCGAGATGATCGGGTTCTTCGCGCCCAGCTGCCAGCAGCCGTTGATGACTTCCTGGGCGCGGCGTTCCATCTCCGGGTTGCCGCGCTGGACCGAATCGAAGTCCAGGTCGGCGGTGTTGGTGCCGGTCGCCATCGAGGAGGCGGCGCTGCCGCCCATGCCGATGCGCATGCCCGGGCCGCCCAGCTGGATCAGCAGGCTGCCGACCGGAATCTCGTCCTTGTGGGTGTGCGCGGCCGAGATGTTGCCGATGCCGCCCGCGATCATGATCGGCTTGTGGTAGCCGTAGACCGCATTGGCAGCGCCGACGTTCTGCTCATAGGTGCGGAAGTAGCCGCCCAGCACCGGACGGCCGAATTCGTTGCTGAACGCGGCGCCGCCGATCGGGCCGTCGATCATGATCTGCAGCGGCGAAGCGATGCGCTCCGGCTTGCCGTACACCGCCTCATCGCGGCCGGCTGCGCCCTTGGTGACGTCGCTCGCGTTTTCCCACGGACGCTGGGCGTCCGGCAGCGCCAGGTTGGAGACGGTGAAGCCGGTCAGGCCGGCCTTCGGCTTGGCGCCGCGGCCGGTCGCGCCCTCGTCGCGGATCTCGCCGCCGGCGCCGGTCGAGGCGCCCGGGAACGGGGAGATCGCGGTCGGGTGGTTGTGGGTCTCGACCTTCATCAGGGTGTGCACCAGCTCGGTCGTCGGGGCGTATTCCTGCCCTTCGCGCGGGTAGAAGCGGGTCACGCTCGCGCCTTCGATGATCGACGAGTTGTCGCTGTAGGCGACCACGGTGCCGCGCGGGTTCAGCTGGTGCGTGTTCTTGATCATCTGGAACAGCGACTTGTCCTGCTTGACGCCGTCGATGATCCAGTCCGCATTGAAGATCTTGTGGCGGCAGTGCTCGCTGTTCGCCTGGGCGAACATCATCAGCTCGACGTCGGTCGGGTTGCGCTGCGCGCGGGTGAAGGCCTCGTGCAGGTAGTCGACCTCGTCTTCCGACATCGCCAGGCCGAGCTCGGTGTTGGCGCGCACCAGGGCGTCGCGGCCCAGGCCCAGCACGTCGATGGCTTCCAGCGGCTTGCCTTCCAGCTCGCTGAACAGTTGCTGGGCTTCATCGGCCTTGCGCAGCACGGTCTCGGTCATGCGGTCGTGCAGCAGTGCGGACACCGCCGCGAGCTCCTGCTCGGACAGCTTCTTCGGCGCGCCGATGCTGCTGCCGAGGATGCCGCTCTTGAGGACGACGGTATAGCCGACGCCGCGCTCGACGCGGTGCACATGCGACATGCCGCAGTTGTGCGCGATATCGGTCGCCTTCGAGGCCCAGGGCGAGATCGTGCCCAGGCGCGGAATGACGAAGAACTCCTCGGTCACGCCTTCGTACAGCGTCTCTGCGACCGGCTCGCCATAGGTGAGCATGGCCGACAGCCGGGCTGTGTCGTCGGTCGTCAGCGGCGCGCTGGCGTCGATGAAATGATAGAACCGTGCCTGCACTGCGGCAATCGACGAAGCGACAGCTTGCAACTGGCTCAGGAGGCGTTGGTTACGGAAGGCGGAAAGGGCGTTGGAACCCGGCAGAATCAACATGGCTGGACAGTCGGTTGATGCAGCGTGGCTGCTAGGGTGGAAGATAGCCCGCTATTATACAGCCTTGCCCTATGGGCCGGGCCCTCGATCAGCCGAGGCCGGCGCCCAGGCCCCATGGACAATGCAGATTCCTTGATCCGGGCGATGCTTACCGGTATCTTTACGTCAGACAATAACGAGAAGCGCGCCTGTCGCGCGCACGGGTGGAAGGTGAAGATGCAAGACAATGCGAACCTGGCGGTCCTGGTGGTCGATCCCAATCCGGGCATGCGCACCAGCCTGCAGAACATGCTCAACCAGGCCGGAATCCCGAAGGTCGAGTACGCGATCAATGCCAACACGGCGATCCGGCAGCTGGGCCGCCGCGCCTACGACATCATCCTGTGCGAATACGACCTGGCCAGCGGATCGGGCGAAGGCCAGGACGGCCAGGAACTGCTGGAAGACCTGCGCCACCACAAGCTGATCTCGGCCTCGACGATCTTCATCATGCTCACCTCGGAGGGCGTGTACGGCAAGGTGGTCAGCGCCGCCGAGCTGGCCCCGACCGACTACATCCTGAAGCCCTTCACCGCCGACATGCTCGGCGGCCGCATCAAGCGTGCGCTGGAGCGCCGCGTCGCCCTGCTCCCGGCCTGGCAGCAGGCGGCCCAGGGGCGGCTGCGCGACGCCATCCGCAGCTGCGGGCAGGGCGAGAAATCCCATCCGCGCCTCGCCCTCGACTTCGCCCGCCTGCGCGCCGACCTGCATACCGCGCTCAACGAACATGGCGAAGCCGCCTCGGTCTACCGCGAAGTGCTGTCCGAGCGTCCGCTCGGCTGGGCCGGCCTGGGCCTGGCGCGCACCATGGTCGCGCAGGGCCGGATGGACGAGGCGCGCGCCACGCTCGAACAGCTGATCGAGGGCAATCCGCGCCTGATGGCGGCCTACGACCTGCTGGCGCGCTGCTTCGAGGCCGGCGGCGAGCTGGCCGCAGCCCAGAAGGTGCTGGAGGGCGCGGTCGCGGTCTCGCCCTACGTGGTGCGCCGCCTGCGCAAGCTGGGCGAGGTCGCGCTCGAGGCGGGCGACCTCGATGCGGCGGAAAAGAACTTCCGCCAGGTCGTCACCAAGGCGCGCTATTCCGAATTCCGCAACCCCGAAGACCACGTCAACCTGGTCAAGGCCCTGGTGCATCGCGGCGACGTGCTGCAGGCGGGGAATGTGATCCGCGACCTCGAGCGTGCGCTGCGCGGCAATCCGAATGCCGATGCCTGCAAGGCGTATTCGAGCGCCCTGCTCAACGACAAGGCCGGGAATCCCGCGGCGGCCGTCGGCGACCTGATGGCGGCGGTCGGCGCGGTGCGCGGCAGCAGCGGGCTGTCCTCGAACCTGAAGCTCGGCCTGGCGCGCGCCTGCCTTGCGCACCGGCTCGACGAACAGGCGTCCGACGTGATGCTGACCGTGATGAACGATGTCGGCAGCGGCGTGTCGGTGGACCAGGCGATCGGCGTGTTCGTCAAGGCCGGCCGTCCGGACCTGGCCGACGGCATGGGCCAGCAGCTCAAGGCCCAGGCCCAGATCCTGCTGGGCGTGGCGGACGAGAAGCGCAACATGGGCGATGTGCGCGGCGCGGTCCAGACCCTGCTCGAAGCGCTGCACATGGCGCCGAACAACCTGCAGGTGATCGTGGCGGTGGCGGGAGGCATCCTGCGCCAGGTGAACGAGCTGGGATGGGACCACCAGCTCGGCGAAGTCTTCGCCGAGCAGCTGCACAAGATCCACGCCTACGATCCCCGGCACCCGCGCCTGGGAGCGCTGGCCGAGGAGTTCGCGGCGGCCAAGCGCAAGTACGGCATCTCGACCTGAGCCGCCGTTCATGCAGCGCGGCTCCCTGAGCATCCTGGTGGTGGAAGATCACCCGACGATCGCGCGCCAGATCGTCGAGTTCCTGGACGGCCTGAAGTGGCAGACCGACCATGCCGCCACCGGCGGGCTCGCCATCGAGCTCGCGACGCGCGAAGCCTACGATGTGGTCCTGCTCGACCTGAATCTTCCCGACCTGGACGGGCTGGAGGTGTGCCAGGCGATCAAGGCGCGGGCGCCGCGCAACGTGCCGGTGCTGATGCTGACCGCCCGCGACGCCTTCGAGGACAAGGCGCGCGGCTTCAGGGGCGGCGCGGACGATTACCTGACCAAGCCGTTCGACCTGCGCGAAGTCGCCCTGCGTTGCGAGGCGCTGGCGCGGCGCGGACAGCTGCACGTCAGCCAGGAGCTGCGCATCGGCCCCCTCACCCTCCTGCCCCGGGAAAAGCGCGCCCTGTACGACGGCGTCCCGGTGCCGCTGACGCAGGCGGGTTTCCGGATCCTGTTCATGCTGTGCGACGCCTGCCCGCATGCCGTGGCGCGCTCCGCGCTGGTGCACGCGCTGTGGGGCGCCAATCCGCCGGACAGCGACGCCCTCAAATCGCATATCTATGCCCTGCGCAAGCAACTGGAACTGGCCAGCGGGCAGAAGATGATCGCGACCATTCCCCACCTCGGCTACCGGCTGGCGCTGGGCGCGGCGGACCATGTTTAGCTCGATCCGCCATGGCCTGTTCGCAGCGCTGGCCGGCTTCACGGTCCTGATCTGCATCTGCTATACCGCGCTCGCGCTGGTGATTTCCTACGTGACCGAGGACATGGTGGTCGAGCGGCTCCTGGAGCGCGAGGCGGCTGCCATGACGGCGCATTTCCGCCTGCATGGCGAGGTCGGGCCGCCGGCCAACGACCTGATCCGCGCCTACGCCAGCCTGGAAGCGCTGCCGGCCCTCGTGCGCGAACAGGTCGTCGCGGGCCGCCGGACTGCCGAGATATTCACCGACTCGGGCCAGCACTATCACCTGCGCACGCTCGACCTCCCCGCCGGTCCGCAGCCGCGCCTCTACCTGCTGGCCGACGTCGCCCCGCTGCTGGTGGTGTCGAAACTCATCCAGGACGTCGGCGGGGTGCTGATCTTCGTCGCGCTGGGACTGACCGGTCTCGCGCTGTTGCTGGCCTACCTGATCTCCAGGCGCCTGGTGCTGCCGCTCCAGGTACTGGCGCACGAGGTGCGCAGCCTGACCCCGGACGGCGCCGTCGCGCTCAGCGCGCGGCGGCGGCGCGACGAGATCGGCTACCTGGCGGAGAAGCTGGGCGCCACGATTGCGGAACTGCACGCGGCGCTGGCGCGCGAGCACGCCTTCACGCGCGATGTCAGCCATGAACTGCGGACACCGCTCACGGTCATGAAGAACAGCGTCGTCCAGGCGGCATCGCGCCCACTGGGCAGGCAGGAAGTGGCGCAGCTCCGGGCGGGCATCGATGAAATCGGGAATACCATCGACGTGCTGTTCGCCCTGGCGCGCGCCGAGCACATCGCGCACGAACCGCTCGACCTGCGCGGCTGTATCGAGGAAGGCCTGCTGCGCCTGCTGGACAGCGGCGACTGGGACGACGAACGCCTGGCGCTCGATCTGCCCGACCGGCTGGAGGTCCTGGGCAACCGCCATTTGTCCAGGCTGCTCATCAATAATTGCCTGGGCAATGCCCTGTTCCATGGAGGGCCGGATTCCCGGCTGCGGCTGTCGTTTGCGAATGGGGTGCTCAGCCTTGAAAACACGGTCGCGCCTGGCCGGGCAGGCACGATGCAGGGCTTCCTGCACGGCCAGAATCTGCTCCGGCGCATCGCCGGCGCCATGCGCTGGGAACTGAGCTTCCACGCCGGCGCAACGGCCTACCGGGTCGACATCGTCCCACTGCGCCTCCCCTGAGCCGCGCCGAAATCCGCCGGATTTCACCGCGGTTTCACCACCGTCTTCCTATCCTGCGTACTCATCCACTTTTTCCGGGTACGCACAATGAAAATCCTGATCAGCCTCCTCCTCCTCCTCGCCTGCGCCTCCTTGCCGGCGCTGGCGCAGGTCACCTCCCTCCTCCACAAGGAGGAAAAGCGCCGCTACCTCGTCTACACCCCGGCCTCCTATGCCAGCCAGCCGCAGAAGGCCTATCCGCTCGTGCTGAACTTCCATGGCAGCGGCATGAGCATGGCCGAACAGATGCTCTACACGCAAATGAACCGCGCCGCTGAGCGCCACCAGTTCATCGTCGTCTACCCCCTGGGGATCAAGCAGGACTGGAACGTCGGCTTCGGCATGTCCTACCTCGAAGGCAGCGACGACATTGGCTTCACCGAAGCGCTTCTTGCCAAGCTCAGGCAGGATTACCGGGTCGACGGCCAGCGCGTGTATGCCACCGGCCTGTCGCGCGGCGGCTTCTTCGCGCTGCGCATCGCGGCCGAATTGCCGCACCTGTTCGCGGCCGTGGCCTCGGTCGGCGGACCGATGCCCGAGCCCGTGGTACGGCACCATGCGAAGGCCTCCAGGGTCGGCGTGCTCCTGATGCACGGCACGGCGGACCAGGTGGTGGCCTATGGCGGCAAGCCAGGCGGCTATCTGTCCGCCGAAGACACCTACGGCTACTGGCTGAAGCAGAACGGTATCGGCCTCGATGGGAAAAGCCGGCGCGTCATCGACGGCGACGCCGGCGACGGCACGGACGTGGCCCTGGTCGAGCAGGGGAACGGCCAGCAGAGCGTGGCGCTGGTGACGATCAGGGACGGCGGTCATACCTGGCCCGGCGCCGACCCGTTCAATGTCGGGCTGCCGATCGGGAAGACCACCCGCGACATCGATGCGAACGAGGTGATCTGGCAGTTCTTCGGCAAGCACCGCCGTTAGGATTCCCCCGAACACTGGCGCCTTGTTCCCGATCCCTGCTAGTGGATAGCAGCCTGCACGTCCCTGTCCTTGTCCGCGCTGAGACAACCATTCGCTGTTTCGTAGATGAGCGCATAGACGATGCGCGGAGATGTGAGCATGACGCCGTTCTTCGGGTTCCTATCCCATCTGCCTTTTTCTTCGAGGGTGATGCAGGCATCGACAGTGAACTTTGCGCCAGCCAGGAAAACATGTGAAATCCGCTGTTCTCTCAATACCCTGGAATCCAGCGTCACGGAACCCGGTGGCTCGAGGCTGGGAGGCAGACCCAGGATGCGTCGTCCTTCGGGCATGCTGATGACCTGATTCCTGAAGCCGGCACCAGCCAGCGGATAATGCCAGGAGCGGCCGGCAAGGTTCAAGATCCTTGCGCCATCAGGCAGGTGATCGATCTTTTCAGGATATTCGTAGTAAAGCGAACGTGTCGTATGCCCGGATAACAAGATCCTGTCCGCGAATGAAATGAGCTCTTTCGAAAAGAAAATGGACAGCATCACCGCTATGCAAACGGTCAGGAAAGCGTCGAGCACCGGCCGCCAGCGCGGATGCGCCTGGCTAATTACCCAGGCAACCAGTGGCATGCAGTAGGCAATCGCCGCCAGAGCATAGCGCGGTTGATGATCATCGAGTAGCCACCATGTGCCGATAACGAATGCGATCGTCAGCAGCAGAATGCCGCGTACTGCATTCCTCGGTCTTCCGCGCATGAACAGGCTTGCCGTTACGACGGCAAGCGACACCGGGACGGTCGTCGCGAAAAAGGCTCCCAGGCCGGAACTGTGCTTGAAGTTCTGGCCCAGCATGTGCCATTCGATCCATGGGTAGGCAAGCCACTCGGCAGGAGTGCGTACCCATTCGAACTGCGTCGCGTGACGTTGTGAAAAATCGATGTCCGCCGCCCTTGCCCAGCCCAACAGATCGCCGGCCAGAGGCAGGTTGACCGGATAAAAAGGATTGTCGAATGCGAGATAATTCCGCACCAGCCAAAAACCACATGTGAATATCGTCACGCCGGCGAATATGCACGCGCCCAGGATTTTTTCCCGCCATCCGGGCGTGCTTGCGCGCTCCGGTGCGGGATATGCACAGAGGATGAGCAGGCCAATGAAGCCGATGCTGATGAGGTGCATGCTCTTGAAGCCGAGTGCCAGGCCGGCGCAGGCGCCTGCCAGGGCAAGTGCAATCCGGCGATCCATACCCTGCATCAGCGCGAACGACATGGCGAGTACGATGAATGCGATGCCGCCGATATCGGCGCTGAGCTCGACGGATGAAAATGCGATCATCGGTACCGACAGCAGTCCGCATGACGCCAGTAGCGATGCGTTCCGGTCGGCCCCGGCAAGCCGGCCAAGCGTATACGTGCCTACGACCAGCGGAAACAAAAATACCAGATTGGCCGACGAGACGATTTTCTCCGGCAAAAAACTGAACAAGAATGCAGTGTAGAGGCTCGCATTCGCAGGGAATGTGTGTGGGAAATTTCCATCCCATGGTTTCAGTGTCGCGGTACGTAGAATCTCCACCGCTCCGGGCAGATGGTAGGCGGAAACCTCGAAACCCCGCGGGTAGCCGAACATCGACAGGACGCCGGCCGACGCAAATATGACCGCGGTTCCGGCGACGATCCTTGATGAAGCCAGCGCGCCTGCACCGACCGACACTTCGTGCAGCAGCGCTCTTTGCGATACCGGAAGGTAGATCGCCACGGCGATCGCAACCGGCATCGCGATCAACAGCGCATATTCAACTGCAACAACGCCCTGCCCGGTAAACAAGGAGATATAGCCCAGCAAAAGGAAGTTCGTATAGAAGAATATGAAAAACAAGGTGGTGAAGATCTGGATCTTCACGCCCGTCCTTGTTTCGCGAGGGCTGACAATCGCCGCGAGCAAGCGCATCGCGACGAAAGCGCATGAAAGCAGATACAGGACGCCGGCCAGCGCGCTCATTTGACCTGCCCGATAACCTGGACAACGGTATGCCGGAGGAACGAGAGATAATTCCCTATTCCTTCGCTCAACAGGAAATAAGACATGGCGGAAGCGATGAACAGGCAGGTTGGCATTTTAGCCAGCAGTGGTGGCGCCGCGGCCCCATCCTTATCGGCCGCAAGGATGTCCGCCACGCTGGCGACGTTCTCTTCCGACGAATTTTTCATAGGATCGGCGCATGGCAGAATTCTCTTCCGCAGACGGCTTCCACGTGGAAGCGTGGGCGTTTTTTTATTGCCTCATATACTTTGGCGAGATACTCGCCGATGATTCCCAGGCTAAGGAGCTGGATGCCGCCTAAAAAATACGTCGGAATCACAATCGAAGCCCAACCTGGCAGGGCCGTGTCCCCGAACAGGCGCACGGCCAGGGCCCATAAGGCCAGGGCCAGGCTGCCCACTGATACCAGGGCGCCAAGCCCGGTGATGAGACGGAGTGGATAGGCCGTGAAGGAAGTGACGCCCTGCCATGCAAGCGACAGCATCTTGGAAAGCGGATACTTGGACTCGCCGGCAAGGCGCGGCGCCCGTTCGAATTCGACGGTGGCAGTGCGATAGCCCAACTGCGGAATCATGCCGCGCAGGAAAAGATGGGTTTCTTCGTATTCCCGCAGCGCTTCTATCGCGCGTCGACTCATCAGGCGGAAATCCGCGTGATTGTAGACAACCTGAACCCCGAGGAATTCGAGGACCTTGTAATAACTCTCGGCGGTAAACCGTTTAAAGAAGGAATCAGCACTTCGCTTGCTACGCGCAGCGTAAACGATTTCACAACCTTCTCCATAGGAGGCCAGCATTTTTGGAATCACGCCGAGATCGTCTTGCAGGTCCGCGTCCAGGCTGACAAGAATCTCCCCGGGTACGGTCATCAGGCCGCATAGCAAGGCATTCTGATGGCCCCGGTTACGACTGAGTTTCACACCGCATACACGCAATTCAGCGACGGAATACTCCTGGATCATCTTCCATGTCGCATCATGACTTCCATCGTCGACATAATAGATCGCACTCCCGGGAGCGCATTGCCCCTGTGCTTCCATGTCGTCCAGCAGCGCCACGAGGCGCTTTGTCGTTTCCGGGAGAACCTCTTGCTCGTTATAGCATGGCAGAACGAGGCTCACTATCGGGCGTGCCCTCATGTTCTGGCCATGTTGAATGTCCAGATGCCGTGGATGCAATAGTTCCATGTGATGACTCCGATAGTCGAGAAGATTTGTGCTGGAAGGACTCCAACATCAAATGCCATGAGCACGGACAGGATCAAATAGTTCAGTGCTAATCCACACAGGGCCGTAACAATGAAACGCGGGGCCCCGGTCTTGTGCGTTTGCGTGCTACCGAAAGTAAAACTTCGATTCAGCAAATAGTTGGATATGGCGCTAAAAAGGAATCCTGTCGTCGAAGACAATGCAGCTGACAGGTCGAGCATGACGTACAGGAACGCCATGATCGAATAATGCGTAGTGGTAGAAACGACGCCAACGACCAAAAACCTGAAGAAACTTCTTCTGGAAAAATTTTTCAATTTTAGAGACGTGTCGGCAACAGACATTGTCCACGTCCTAATCGAAACATGGCTAACTACTCTCGGTAACTTATCCTACCAGCATAGTTTGTTTTTTACACAATTTCGTGGCGTTTTTGGATAATTACAACAGGCCGCGACGGCCCATGCCCGCGCAAGTGCATGCCCGGCCAGCCGCTATCCCGATTCATCCTGGACCCTCGAACCCTTGCCCTCCCGTCAAGCCTCGGGCCGTCCGTAGCCGCCGCCGCCAGGGGTCTCGATCACGAACACGTCGCCCGCCGCCATATCGGTCTTGCCGATATGCCCCAGGGTCTCGACCCTGCCATCCGCCCGCAGCACGGTATTGCGCCCACGCTTGCCCGGTTCGCCGCCGGCCATGCCGAAGGGCGCGAAGATCCGGTTGTTCGACAGGATCGCCGCCGTCATCGGTTCCAGGAAGCGCAGCTTGCGCACGCCGCCATTGCCGCCGCGCCAGCGCCCCGCCCCACCCGATCCGTGGCGGATCTCGTAGCTCTCCAGCCGCACCGGGAAACGGAACTCCAGGATCTCGGGATCGGTCAGGCGCGAATTGGTCATGTTGGTCTGGACCACGTCGGTGCCGTCGAAGCCCTCGCCCGCGCCCGAGCCGCCCGAGATGGTCTCGTAGTACTGGTAGCGCGCATTCCCGAAGGTGAAGTTGTTCATCGTCCCCTGCGCCGCCGCCATCACCCCCAGCGCCCCGTACAGGGCGTTGGTGATGCAGGTCGAGGTCTCGACATTGCCCGAGACGACCGAGGCCGGGTAATGCGGGTTCAGCATCGAGCCGGGCGGGATGATCACCTTCAGGGGCTTCAGGCAGCCGGCGTTCAGCGGAATCTCGTCGTCCACCAGGGTGCGGAACACGTACAGCACCGCCGCCATGCACACCGCCGAGGGTGCGTTGAAGTTGTTCGGCAGCTGGTCCGAGGTCCCGGTGAAATCGATCTCCGCGCTGCGGCCGGCCTGGTCGACCCGGATCGCGACCTCGATGCGCGCCCCGTTGTCGAGTTCATTCACGAAGTGGCCGTCCTTCAGGGCCGAGATCACGCGCCGCACCGCTTCTTCCGCGTTGTCCTGCACGTGGCCCATGTAGGCGCGCACCACATCCAGCCCGAAGTGGGCGACCATGCGGCGCAGTTCCTCGACGCCCTTCTGGTTGGCGGCCACCTGGGCGCGCAGGTCGGCCATGTTCTGGTCCGGATTGCGCGCCGGGTAGCGCGCCTGGGCCAGCAAGGCGCGGGTCTCGTCCTCGCGCAGCACGCCGTCGGCGCCGTCGACCAGCTTGAAGTTGTTGATCAGGACGCCCTCCTGCTCGATGTGGTTCGAGTCGGGCGGCATCGAGCCCGGCGTGGTGCCGCCGATGTCGGCGTGGTGGCCCCGCGAGCCGACGTAGAACAGGATCTCCCCGCCCTCTTCGTCGAACACCGGCGAGATCACCGTGACGTCGGGCAGGTGGGTGCCGCCGTTGTACGGGTCGTTCAGCATGTATACGTCGCCCGCGCGCATGCGTCCCGCGTTCTCGCGCATGACGGTCTTGATGCTCTCGCCCATCGAGCCCAGGTGCACCGGCATGTGCGGCGCGTTGGCGACCAGGTTGCCGTCCTGGTCGAAGATGGCGCAGCTGAAGTCCAGCCGCTCCTTGATGTTGACCGAATAGGCGGTGTTCTGCAGGCGCAGGCCCATCTGCTCGGCGATCGACATGAACAGGTTGTTGAAGATCTCCAGCATCACCGGATCGGCCGTGGTGCCGATGGCGCGCCGCTCCGGCAGCGCCTCGACCCGGCTCAGGACCAGGTGGTTGTACTGCGTGACCCAGGCCTGCCAGCCCGGCTCGATGACGGTGGTGGCGTTGTCCTCGGCGATGATGGCCGGGCCGCGCACGGTATGGCCGGTGCGCAGCCCGCGGCGCGCATGCACCGCGGTGTCGCGCCAGCTGCCGCCGCTGTACATGCGCACCGATTCCTCGGCCTGCGGCGCGCCGGCGTCGACGCCGTTCGCGACCGGCTGTTCGGCCGGGGCGTCCGAGCGCCCGATGGCTTCGACCGACACCGCCTCCACGACCAGCGCGCGCGAAGGCATCAGGAAGGAATAGCGGCGCCGGTAGGCCTGCTCGAACTGCGCCTGCATCGCCGCGGCGTCGGCATACAGGACCACGATGGCGGAGTCGGTGCCTTCGTAGCGCAGGTGGACGCGCTCGATCACGTTGATGCGCTCCGGCGCCACGCCCTGGGCCAGCAGCTGGCTCCTGGCCTGGGCCGCCAGCGCCGCGAGCCGCAGCGCCAGGCGGTCGGCGCCCTGTTCCGACAGTCGTTCCTCGACCGCCTGCTCGCGCATCGCGGTCTGGTCGGCCAGGCCCATGCCGTAGGCCGACAGCACGCCGGCCAGGGAATGGATGAACACCGTCTTCATGCCCAGCGCATCGGCCACCAGGCAGGCATGCTGGCCGCCGGCGCCGCCGAAGCTGGTCAGCGTATACTCGGTGACGTCATGGCCGCGCTGCACCGAGATCTGCTTGATCGCATTCGCCATGTTGCCGACCGCGATCTGGATGAAGCCTTCGGCCACCGTTTCCGGCGCCGGACGCTCGCCGGTCGCCTCGGCGATCCGGTCCGCCATGGCGGCGAAGCGCGCGCGCACCGCCTCGGCGTCGAGCGGCTGGTCGCCTTTGGTACCGAACAGGTGCGGGAAATAGGCAGGCTGGATCTTGCCGAGCATGACGTTGCAGTCGGTGACCGCCAGCGGACCGCCGCGGCGGTAGCTGGCCGGCCCCGGATTGGCGCCGGCGCTGTCCGGGCCGACCCGGTAGCGGCTGCCGTCGAAGTGCAGGATCGAGCCGCCGCCCGCCGCCACCGTGTGGATGCTCATCATCGGCGCGCGCATGCGCACGCCCGCCACCTGGGTCTCGAACACGCGCTCGAACTCGCCCGAGAAGTGCGACACGTCGGTCGAGGTGCCGCCCATGTCGAAGCCGATCACGCGCTCGAAGCCGGCCAGCTGGCTGGCGCGCACCATGCCGACGATGCCGCCGGCGGGGCCGGACAGGATGCTGTCCTTGCCCTGGAAGGCGCGCGCGTCGGTCAGGCCGCCGCTGGACTGCATGAACTGCAGGTTCACGCCGGGCAGCTCGGCCGCGACCTGGTCGACATAGCGGCGCAGGATCGGCGACAGGTAGGCGTCGACCACGGTGGTGTCGCCGCGCGCCACCAGTTTCATCAGGGGGCTGACCTCGTGCGACACCGATACCTGGGTGTAGCCGATCGCGCGCGCGATGCGCGCCACGGCGGCTTCGTGCCCGCTGTGGCGGTAGCCGTGCATGAAGACGATGGCGAGCGAGCGCAGGCCCTGGTCGAAGGCTCCCTGGAGCGCCGCGCGCGCCGCTTCCTCGTCCAGCGGACGCACCACCTCGCCGTGCGCCCCGATCCGCTCGTCGATCTCGACCACCTCGCCGTAGAGCAGCTCGGGCAGGATGATATTCCGGTCGAACAGGCGCGGACGGTTCTGGTAGGCAATGCGGAGGGCGTCGCGGAAACCGCGCGTGATCGCCAGCAGCGTCGGTTCGCCCTTGCGTTCGAGCAGCGCATTGGTGGCGACCGTGGTGCCCATCTTGACCGCCTCGACCCGTTCGACGGGCACCGCCTCGCCCTGCCCCACGCCCAGCAGGTGGCGGATGCCGGCAACCGCCGCGTCACGGTACTGCTCGGGATTCTCCGACAGCAGCTTGTGCGTCACAAGCTGGCCGTCCGGGCGCCTTGCCACGATGTCGGTGAAGGTGCCGCCACGGTCGATCCAGAACTGCCAATCCATTTGTTACTCTCCGTACAAGCTGAAAGAATGCCTATTGTAGTCGCACGGCGCGCCGGTTTTGGCGAAAATGCATGACAATGCCTGTCGACACCATCCTACGAGCCCGCATGGAACACCCTCTCTACAGCGTCGCCCAGGTGCGCGACATCGAAGCCTCGGCCTATGCCGTCCTTCCTCCCGGCGCCCTGATGCGGCGCGCCGGCCAGGCCGCCGCCGGCTACGCGCTGGAGCTGCTCGGCGCGCGCCGCGACCTGCCGGTGCTGCTGCTGGCCGGTCCCGGCAACAATGGCGGCGACGCGCTCGAGATGGCCGCCAACCTGGCCGACGCCGGCATCGACGCCACGGTCCTGCACCTGCCGGGCAGCAGCGACGCCTCCAGCGAAACCGCGGCCGCCTACGACCGCGCGCGCTCCGGCACGGTGGGCTGGATCGACATGCTGCCGCCCGATGCGCAGTGGGGGCTGGTGGTCGACGGCCTGTTCGGCATCGGCCTGTCGCGTCCTCTCGAAGGGCCTTACCGCGAACTCGTCGAAGGTCTCGATGCGATCCGCTGCCCGATCCTCGCCCTGGACCTACCCAGCGGCCTCGATGCCGACACCGGCGCCGTGGTCGGTCCGGACGGCATCGCGGTGCGCGCCACCCACACCATCAGCTTCCTCGGCGCCAAGGCCGGCCTGTATACGGGCGACGGGCGTGACTACGCGGGCCGGGTGCGGGTCGACCTGCTCGGCCTCGGGCCCGGGCACTTCCCGCCTGCCGGCGCCCGGCTGGGCGACGTCGACGTGTTCGGCGGGCGCCTCGCGGCGCGCCGGCACAACAGCCACAAGGGCAGCTTCGGCGACGTGGCGGTGGTCGGCGGCGCCCACGGCATGGCAGGAGCGGCGGTGCTGGCGGCGCGCGGCGCCTTGTATGCGGGCGCGGGCCGGATCTTTGTCGCGGCGCTCGACAGCGCGCCCGGCTACGACAGCAGCCAGCCCGAGATCATGTTCCGCCACGCGGAGGACTTCGACTTCGGCGGGCGCACCCTGGTGATCGGGCCCGGCATGGGCGGCTCGGCGGGCGCGATGCGGCTGCTGGCCAAGGCGCTCGACAGCGACAGCCCGCTGGTGATCGATGCCGACGCCCTGAACCTGATCGGGGCCAGCCCCGACCTGCAGTCGCGCCTCGCGCGGCGCGCGGCGCCGGCGGTGCTCACGCCCCACCCGCTCGAAGGCGCGCGCCTGCTGGGCATGACGGCCGCGGTGGTGCAGGCCGACCGGCTGGAAGCGGCGCGCGAGATGGCGCTGCGCAGCGACGCGACCGTGATCCTGAAGGGGTCCGGCTCCATCATCGCGCGGCCGGATGGCCAGGTGCTGGTCAATCCGACCGGCAATCCGGGCCTGGCGACCGGCGGCAGCGGCGATGTCCTGGCGGGCATCTGCGGCGCGCTGCTGGCCCAGGGCTGGCCGGGCTGGGAAGCGGCTGCCGGCGCGGCCTGGATCCATGGCGCGGCCGCCGATCTGCTGGTGGACGACGGCGTGGGGCCGATCGGGATGACGGCCGGCGAACTGCCGGCCGCCGCCCGGCAGGTGCTGAACCAGCTGGTGCGGGACCGCGCCGGCCCTTAGGGCGTCACACGGCCAGGCGGCCGGCGGCGATGGTGAGGGTGCGGCCGCAGCGCGCCGCCATGGCCGGGTCGTGGGTGACCAGGACCAGGGTCGAGCCGCGCTCGCGATTGAGTTCGAACATCAGCTGGATGATGGATTCGCCGGTGGCCGCATCGAGGCTGCCGGTCGGTTCGTCGGCGAACAGCAGCGGCGGTTCGGTGACGAAGGCACGGGCCAGCGCGACGCGCTGCTGTTCGCCGCCCGACAGGTATTTCGGATAGTGCTTCAGGCGGCTCGACAGGCCGACGCGGCCGAGCATTTCGGCGGCCTTCTCGCGCGCCGCGTCGTCGCCGCGCAGTTCGAGCGGCAGCATCACGTTTTCGAGCGCATTCAGGTGGGCCAGCAACTGGAAAGACTGGAACACGAATCCCAGCTTGGCCTTGCGGAAGGCGGCGCGGCCATCCTCGTCGAGGGCGAAGATATCGGTGCCGTCGAGCACGACCTTGCCGGACGAGGGCGTATCGAGGCCGGCCAGGAGGCCGAGCAGGGTCGACTTGCCGGAGCCGGAGGCGCCGACGAGCGCGAGCGTTTCGGCCGGTTGCACGGTAAAATCGATGTCTTGCAGGATGGTGAGTTCGCCGCTGGCGTCCGCCACCTTCTTCGACAGGCCGCTTACCGCGATGGCGGGCGGTCGCTGTGCATCGGTGCTGCCATCATTTTTCGAAGCCTCGGGATTATCACGCATGCTTGTTTTACTTAAAAAGTTGTCTGTCGGCGCACTCTTGACGCTGGCTGCGTCGGCGAGCGCCTATTCTGCACCAAAAACGGTGCTCGTGGTGGGAGACAGCCTGTCGGCCGAATACGGCATCGCGCGCGGAAGCGGCTGGGTCTCCCTGCTCGAACAGAAGCTGAAAGCCGAGAAGATCGACGCCAGGGTGGTCAACGCCAGCATCAGCGGCGAGACCACCAGCGGGGGCCGCGCGCGCCTGCCCGCCCTGCTCGGCCAGCATCGTCCCGACATCGTGGTCATCGAACTCGGCGCCAACGACGGCCTGCGCGGCCTGCCGGTGGCCTCGGCGGAAGCCAACCTGCGCTCCATGATCTCGATGGCGCAGCAGAAGGAAGCCCGGGTGCTGCTGGTCGGCATGCGCATGCCGCCCAACTACGGGCGCGCCTACACCGAGCGCTTCTTCGGCATGTTCAAGACCGTGTCGAGCGAGACCAGGTCGCCGCTGGTGCCCTTCATGCTCGAAGGCGTGGCCGACAAGCCCACGCTGTTCCAGCAGGACCGCCTGCATCCGACCGCCGACGCCCACCCCATCATCCTCTCCAACATCTGGCCGCAATTCGCGCCACTACTCAAGAAACAATGAAATATCCCGCCATCCTGGGCTTCGCCGACATCCTTCCCGAGCTCGACCAGTTCGACACCATCATCGACGCCCGCAGCGAGTCGGAATACGCGCTCGACCACATCCCGGGCGCGATCAACTGCCCGGTACTGAACGACGAGGAGCGCATCCGGGTCGGCACCATGTACAAGCAGGTCGGCGCGTTCGAAGCGAAGAAGCTCGGCGCGCCGATCGTGGCGCACAACATCGCGCGCTACATCGACACCCTGTTCGCCGACAAGCCGCGCGAGTGGAAGCCGCTGGTCTACTGCTGGCGCGGCGGCAACCGCAGCGGCTCGATGGCGCACATCCTGGCGCGCGTCGGCTGGCCGGTGGTGCAGCTCGACGGCGGCTACAAGGCCTACCGCGCGCACGTGAGCGCGGCGCTGGAGAGCCCGCCCGCGCTGCAGTTCCGGGTGGTGTGCGGCACCACGGGCAGCGGCAAGAGCCGGCTGCTGGAGACGCTGGACCGCATCGGCGCCCAGGTGCTGGACCTGGAACGCCTGGCCGCCCACCGCGGCTCGGTGCTGGGCCATCTGCCGAACGAGCCGCAGCCGTCCCAGAAGATGTTCGAGAGCCGGATGTGGGACAAGCTGCGCCGCTTCGATCCGGCCAGGCCGGTATTCGTCGAATCCGAGAGCAAGAAGGTCGGCAACCTGCGGGTACCGGACGCGGTGATGGAGCGCATGCGGGCTTCGCCCTGCATCGCCGTGAACCTGTCGCGTCCGAACCGGGTGCGCCTGCTGATGGAGGATTACCAGCACTTCTGTGCGGATCCCGCGGCGCTCAACGGGCAGCTGGCGCACCTGGTGCAGTTGCATGGACGGGCCAGGATCGAGGCCTGGCAGCAGATGGCTACCGGCGGGGCGATGGCGGAGCTGGTCGACCAGCTTCTGGTGGAACACTACGACCCCGCCTACCTGCGCTCGATCGATCGGAATTTCGTGCAGTATGCCAAGGCGGAAGTGCTGGAGCTGAGCGATATCGCGGAGAGCGATTTCGTGGCGGCGGCGAAGGCCTTGCACGCGGCCTGAACCGCGCACAAATAAAAAGAAAGCCCGGCCTGCCCGCGCAGCCGGGCTTTTTTCCATCAGGCGAACCGCTGACTGCTTCTCCTGGTTACCGCGACCCGCAGCCTTCAATTCAAGCTTGCGGCATTCAGGGTCAGGTCTGTCATTCGGACACCGATCGAGCACCTTTGCTCAATCTCAAAATGCTGGTTTGTTTATCCCAAACTCATCATTACTCGGCTCGCATTCTTCACCGCAACCCACGCACCGCCGACAATGTCGGGAAGAGGAAAAATAAGTCGCAGCATATTTAAAATCGTTCTGACATTTCGCAAGGATTATGCGTCGCTGTCCGAATGACAGATCTGACCCTGAATGCCGGATCTCCGGACGATATCGCGGAGAGCGATTTCGTGGCGGCGGTGGAGGCCTTGCGCGCGGCCTGAACAGGCACGCAAATAAAAAAGCCCGGCCTGCTCACGCAGCCGGGCTTTTTGCCTTCAGGCGAACCGCTTACTGGCTGGCCTGGTTGCCGAGGTCCGCAGCCTTCACATTGACCTTGGCCTTGGCCTTCACCTTCAGCGCTTCGATGTAGTTGAACATCTCCTGCTGGCCCACGATGGTGCCGATCTGTTCCGCTTCCTGCTTGCGGCGCGCCTGGTCAGGCTGGGCGGTTTGCGCCACCTTGCCGATGCGGTACACGCCATAGCCCTGGCCCGGCAGCTCGACGCCCACGTAGGCCGGCAGCTTGCTGACATCGGCCTTCAGCACGGCCAGCGCCGCGGTCGGATTGATGCCCGGCTCCTTGGTGCGCGAGACGAGTTTCGCTTCGCCGAAACCGGCCGCATCGCCCGCCGCCTTGGCGGCGTTCAGCTTCGCTTCGCCGGCCACGCGCGCCAGGCGCGCAGCTTCTTCCAGGCTCACGCGCTGGCGGATCGCGGCATCGACTTCAGCCAGCGGACGCTTCGAGGCCGGGCGGAACTCGGTCACGCGGCCGGCGACCAGCACGCTCGGCGCCACTTCCACCGCTTCGGTGTTGCGCTTGTTCTTCACCGCGTCCGTGCCGAACAGCGCGGCCAGGAACTTCTCGTTGTTGAACGGCGCCTGGCCCAGGGCCGGATTCGGCTTGCGGGTCAGGTTGTCGACGGTCTGGATCTTCAGGCCCAGCTTGTCGGCCACCGGCTTCAGGCTGTCGGCCTGCTCATACACGGTGTTGCTGAACACCTCGGCCAGTTCCGAATACTTCTTCGACATCTTCTGCTTCTTCAGCTCGGCCGCGATCTCGTCCTTCGCCGCCTCCAGCGCCTTCTGGGCCGCCGGCTTCACCGCCGTGACCTTGATCACGTGGTAGCCGAACTCGGACTGCACCACGCCGCTGATCTCGCCTTCCTTCAGCGCGTAGATCACGTCTTCGACCGGCTTGACGAACAGGCCCTTCTCGACCACGCCGAGGTCGCCGCCCGCCTGGGCCGAGCCAGTGTCCTGCGACTGCGCCTTGGCGATCGCGGCGAAGTTCGCCGGGTTCTTGCGCACTTCGGCCAGCACGGCTTCCGCCTTGGCCTTGGCCGCAGCCTGGTCGGCCGGCTTGGCGTCGCGCGGCGCGTTGATCAGGATGTGGCTCGCGCTGCGCTGCTCAGGCGTCGTGAAGCTCTTCAGGTTCTTGTTGTAGTACTCGGTCAGCTCGGCGTCGGTCACCTGGACCTGGCTTTCCACCACGGCCGGATCGAACACCACGTATTCCGCCTTCACCTGTTCCGGGATCTGGAACAGCTGCGCGTTCTTCTCGTAGTAGGCCTTGACCATCTCGTCGGTGACCTTCACCTGCGGCAGGTAGGTCGCGACCGGGAACAGGACTTCCTGGACTTCGCGTTCCTGGTCGTTGATGTCCGACAGGCGTGCGGCGACCGAGCGCGGCGCGAACGCGGTGGCCTGGATCGAACCGGACAGCTGCTGGATGGTCAGGTCGCGGCGCAGGCGCGCGTCGAACATCGCCGGGGTCATGCCCTGGGCCGCCAGCGCGGCCTTGTACTGCTCCATGTCGAAGCTGCCGTCCGGCTTGCGGAAGGCCTGGATGTCCATGATGGTCTTCTGCAGCGTCGCGTCGCTCACGTTCATGTGGGCACGGGCGATCTCGGCGCCGATGGCGCGTTCGGCCACCAGGCTGTTCAGGATCGACTGCTTGGCTTCCGGCGTCTCGAACATCTTCTGGTCGAACTGCGGACCCATGGCCTGGCGGGCCTGGTCGATCTGGCGGCGCTGGGCTTCGTCCCATTCCTGCTGGGTGACCTTCTGGCCGGCGACGGTCGCCACGCCATTGGCCGCGTCGCCGCGGTCCTGGTAGCTCTCGATACCGACGAAGACGAACGACGGCACGATCAGCACCAGCAGCAAGCCCTGCATCACCCGCTTGTTTTCACGAACAAATTCAAACATGGTCAGCCATTCAAGGTTGAAAATGCTTTAACAGCACAGTTAAAAAAAAAGGCGAACTTTCGTTCGCCCCTTCTGCCTGGAGCCCACCCGAAGGGCTAACTCCAGTACTACTGAATTCTGGCGGAGCGGACGGGGCTCGAACCCGCGACCCCCGGCGTGACAGGCCGGTATTCTAACCAACTGAACTACCGCTCCAGATTCTTGTCATGTTTTTTGTTGGCGGAGCGGACGGGGCTCGAACCCGCGACCCCCGGCGTGACAGGCCGGTATTCTAACCAACTGAACTACCGCTCCAGCAAAAAACACTTCAATGCGCATCAGGACGGTTGAAGCCGAGAGACCCAGCTTCGCGCCTGGTTATTTCAAGCTTTCCCGAAACAGGGAACGCTCATGACATCACCAGGCACCATCTTGCTACTGCCCTTCGCGAGTCACCGCGAAGAAGGCATTAGTTTACAGCATCTTTTAGAGCTTTACCAGCCTTAAATTTCGGAACCTTGGCGGCCTTGATCTTGATCGGTTCCTTGGTACGCGGATCGCGGCCGGTGCGTGCGGCACGCTCGCCCACCGTGAAGGTGCCGAAGCCGACCAGCGTGACGCTGTCGTTCTTCTTCAGGCTTTCGGTAACGGCTTCGATCATGGCGTCGAGTGCGCGCGTCGCCGAGGCCTTCGTAATGTCCGCGGACTTCGCGATTTCTTCGATCAGTTCTGTCTTGTTCACTCGTTTCCTCGTTTATCCATTCTTGACGCCCGGGGCGCCGTCCTGCAAAAGTGCAGCGCGTATTAAACAAGGGCAACATTCGTATGTCAAGCACAAGGATTGAGGGCTTCCTCGGTTGTGCTGATGCATCGATGGCTGGCGCCGGCGATAGCTCGACTGAATGTGCGCCCTGTGTCACTCATTATCTGCCAGCTGCCGCCGCACCGTCATTCCCGCGAAGGCGGGAACCCCGGTGCGCTGCGCTCCTACAGACACAGGCAGGAAGCGTCGCTGGACTGTGCGCAGCGGGAAGCACACGAATAAAAACAGGCGCCCGAAGGCGCCTGCTCTAGCGGTCGATGAAACCGATCAGTGCTTGACGACCTCGCCCTGCCCTTCGCCGGCAGGCGTCGGCGCGACGGCGACGCTCGGGACCTCGACCAGCGCTTCAGGCTGGCGTTCCAGCGCGACCTCGAGCACCTTCTCGATCCAGCGCACCGGCACGATCTCGAGCTTGTTCTTGACGTTGTCCGGGATCTCGGCCAGGTCCTTCACGTTCTGCTCGGGGATCAGCACCGTCTTGATGCCGCCGCGATGCGCCGCCAGCAGCTTCTCTTTCAGGCCGCCGATCGGCAGCACTTCGCCGCGCAGCGTGATCTCGCCGGTCATCGCCACGTCGGCGCGGACCGGGATGCCGGTGAACACCGACACCAGCGCGGTGGTCATCGCGATACCCGCGGACGGACCGTCCTTCGGCGTCGCGCCTTCCGGCACGTGGATGTGGATGTCGGTCTTCTCGAACACGTCGCCCTTGATGCCCAGGCGCTGCGCGCGGCTGCGCACCACGGTGCGGGCGGCTTCGATCGATTCCTTCATCACGTCGCCCAGCGTACCGGTGCGGATGATGGCGCCCTTGCCCGGCACGTTCACCGCCTCGATGGTCAGCAGGTCGCCGCCCACCTCGGTCCATGCCAGACCCACCACCTGGCCGATCTGGTTTTCCTTCTCGGCCACGCCGAAGTCGTAGCGGCGCACGCCCAGGAACTTGTCCAGGTTCTTGCCGTTGACGATGACGCGCTTCTCGGTCTTCTTCAGCAGCAGCATCTTGACCACCTTGCGGCAGATCTTCGACACTTCGCGCTCGAGCGAACGCACGCCGGCTTCGCGGGTGTAGTAACGGATGATGTCGCGGATCGCGGACTCTTCGACCTTGATCTCCTCTTCCTTCAGGCCGTTGTTCTTGACCTGCTTCGGCAGCAGGTAGCGCTGCGCGATGCTGGTCTTCTCGTCCTCGGTGTAACCCGAGAGGCGGATCACTTCCATCCGGTCGAGCAGCGCCGGCGGGATGTTGAACGAGTTCGAGGTCGCCACGAACATCACGTCCGACAGGTCGAAGTCCACTTCCAGGTAGTGGTCCGAGAACGTGTGGTTCTGTTCCGGGTCCAGCACCTCGAGCAGGGCCGACGACGGGTCGCCGCGGAAGTCCGCGCCCATCTTGTCGATCTCGTCGAGCAGGAACAGCGGGTTGCGCACGCCGACCTTCGCCAGCGATTGCAGCACCTTGCCCGGCATCGAACCGATGTAGGTACGGCGGTGGCCGCGGATCTCGGCCTCGTCACGCACGCCGCCGAGGGCCATGCGCACGAACTTGCGGTTCGTGGCGCGGGCGATCGACTGGCCGAGCGAGGTCTTGCCGACGCCCGGAGGACCGACGAAGCACAGGATCGGGGCCTTCAGCTTGTCGACGCGCTGCTGCACCGCGAGGTACTCGAGGATGCGTTCCTTGATCTTGTCGAGGCCATAGTGGTCGGCTTCGAGCACGTTCTGGGCGTTCTCGAGGTCGGAGGTGACCTTCGATTTCTTTTTCCACGGCAGGCCGACCAGGGTGTCGATGTAGTTGCGCACCACGGTCGCTTCGGCCGACATCGGCGACATCAGCTTGAGCTTGCGGATCTCGGCCTGGGCCTTTTCCATTGCCTCTTTCGGCATCTTGGCGGCGATGACTTTCTTCTCGAGCTCTTCGATGTCGGCGCCTTCTTCGCCTTCACCCAGCTCTTTCTGGATCGCCTTGACCTGTTCGTTCAGGTAGTACTCGCGCTGCGATTTTTCCATCTGGCGCTTGACGCGGCCACGGATGCGTTTTTCGACCTGCAGGATGTCGAGTTCGCCTTCAAGCTGGCCGAGCAGGTGCTCCAGGCGCTTGGCGACGTTGAAGATCTCCAGGATGACCTGCTTCTGCTCGAGCTTGAGCGGCAGGTGGGCGGCCACGGTATCGGCCAGGCGGCCGGCGTCGTCGATGCCGGCCAGCGACGCCAGGATCTCCGGTGGGATCTTCTTGTTCAGTTTGACGTACTGGTCGAACTGCTGGACGATGGCGCGGCGCATGGCCTCGACTTCGGAATCGTCGCCGATTTCCGATTGCACCGGGGTCAGTTCGGCCACGAAGTGGGTTGGCGCATCGGTGATCTGGTCGATGCGCGCACGCTGGGCGCCTTCGACCAGCACCTTCACGGTGCCGTCCGGCAGCTTCAGCATTTGCAGGATGTTGGCCACGCAGCCGATCTCGTAGATGTCTGCGGCGGAAGGTTCGTCCTTGGCGGCCGCCTTCTGGGCAGCCAGCATGATGCTCTTGCCCTGCTCCATCGCGGCTTCGAGGGCCTTGATCGATTTCGGGCGACCGACGAACAGAGGTATCACCATATGCGGGAACACGACCACGTCGCGCAACGGCAGGAGGGGCAGCGTCGTTTGCTCGGTTAATTTGGAAGTTGTCATGGCATACCTTATAGAAAGCGTGTTGCTGAACTTGGGCACTCGCGGCAAAAACTCAAGACCGCCGCGAAAATATTTTCTACAAGTAAAAAAATCACTGGTGAAAAATGGCCATTCCAATAAAAGCCGCCATTTAAAATGAAAAAGCCACCACGCGGCGTACCGCGAGTGGCTTTACGGATGAAGCCGGCGTCTTTTATGAGATCGATTTTACCGATATGAGTCCGTGCGGCAAGCGTTTTATTGCGTGCGCACAGGCTTTTTTCAGTTTTCCCCAGACGCTTTGGGCGATTCGCTGTAAATCAGCAAAGGTTTTGCCGCATTCGTGATCGTATTTTCATCGATGACGACCTTCACGACATTTTGCTGGCTTGGCAGCTCGTACATGACATCCAGCAGCGCGTGCTCGAGAATCGAGCGCAGGCCACGGGCGCCGGTCTTGCGCGCCAGCGCCTTGCGGGCGATCGCGTGCAGGGCCGCAGGACGAATTTCGAGTTCGGCGCCTTCCATTTCAAGCAGCTTCGAGTATTGCTTGATCAGGGCGTTCTTCGGCTCTATCAAAATCTGGATCAGCGCCTCTTCCGTCAGTTCACTCAGGGTGGCGACCACCGGCAGGCGACCGACGAGTTCGGGGATGAGGCCGAACTTGATCAGGTCTTCCGGTTCCGCTTCCATCAGGATGTCGCTGTTCGAGCGCTCGCTCTGGCTCTTGACCGTGGCCGCGAAACCGATACCGCTCTTTTCGGAACGGTTCTGGATGATCTTGGCCAGGCCGTCGAAGGCGCCGCCGCAGATGAACATGATGTTGGTCGTGTCGATCTGGACGAAGTCCTGGTTCGGATGCTTGCGCCCGCCCTGCGGCGGTACCGACGCCATGGTGCCTTCGATGAGCTTGAGCAGGGCCTGCTGCACGCCCTCGCCCGACACGTCGCGCGTGATCGACGGGTTGTCGGACTTGCGCGAGATCTTGTCGATCTCGTCGATGTAGACGATGCCGCGCTGAGCCTTCTCGACTTCGTAGTTGCAGCTCTGCAGGAGCTTCTGGATGATGTTCTCGACGTCTTCGCCGACATAGCCGGCTTCCGTCAGGGTGGTCGCGTCGGCGATCACGAACGGAACGTTGAGCATGCGCGCCAGGGTCTGGGCCAGCAGGGTCTTGCCGGAGCCCGTCGGGCCGACCAGCAGGATGTTGCTCTTGGCCAGTTCGACGTCGTCCTTCTTGCCCAGGTGCTTGAGGCGCTTGTAATGGTTGTAGACCGCCACCGACAGGATGCGCTTGGCCGTTTGCTGGCCAATCACGTACTGGTCGAGCAGTTCGGTGATTTCGTGCGGCGTCGGCAGGTCGGACTTGGCGCCCGCCACCGATTCGACGTTCGAAGTCTCATCACGGATGATGTCGTTGCACAGGTCGATGCACTCGTCACAGATGAACACCGACGGTCCCGCGATCAGCTTCTTGACCTCGTGCTGGCTCTTTCCGCAGAAGGAGCAGTACAGGAGTTTCTCGCCGCTGGAGGATTTTTTGTCTGACATGGGGCAGGGTTTCTATTGAATTGCTATTAATATAACGCTAATACGAGTGCGCAACAAGTGCGATACCGCACAGAGGACACGCAAGAGCTTCGCACACGGACATGCTACCCGAAATAAAAACGAAACGCCCGAACGTGTTTGCGCCCGGGCGTTTTTTGGCAACACTGCGAAGCTTGCCTGAGGTTCCCGTTGGGTGCGTTATCCGCGGCTGGTCAGCACCCTGTCGATCAGACCGTACTCCACAGCTTCTTCGCCGGACATGAAGCGGTCGCGGTCGGTGTCCTTGTGGATCTGTTCCATCGTCTGGCCGGTACGCTCGGCCAGGATGCGGTTCAGGCGCTCGCGCAGGTACAGGATTTCCTTGGCCTGGATCTCGATGTCCGACGCCTGGCCCTGCGAACCACCGGACGGCTGGTGGATCATGATGCGCGAGTTCGGCAGCGAGAAACGCTTGCCCTTGGCGCCGGCGGCGAGCAGGAACGCGCCCATCGACGCGGCCAGGCCCGTGCACAGCGTGGAGACGTCCGGCTTGATGAAATTCATCGTGTCGAAGATCGCCAGGCCCGCCGAAACGGAACCGCCCGGGGAATTGATGTAGAGGGAGATATCCTTGTCCGGATTCTCGCTCTCCAGGAACAGCAGCTGGGCCACGATGAGGTTGGCCATCTGGTCGTTGACAGGGCCGACCAGGAAGATCACGCGCTCCTTGAGGAGGCGCGAGTAGATGTCGTAGGCGCGTTCGCCGCGGCCACTCTGTTCGATCACCATCGGCACCATGCCGAGTGCCTGTGTATCCAATGCCGGATTTCGAATCATACCTGTCTCGTTCCTTGTAAGAAAGGGCTTGGGGGAACCTCGACATTCGCCAAGGTCTCCTTGAGGAAAAAGCCGGCCACAAGGGCCGGCAAGTCCAACTTAAGCCTGTGGGTTGCTGCCCATCAGTTCATCGAAAGCGACGGTCTTGGAGGAGACCTTCGCCTTGCCAAGCACATAGTTGACGACGTTTTCTTCCAATACAAGAGCTTCCACTTCGCCCAGGCGGCGACGGTCGCTGTAGTAGTACTTCAGGACTTCCTTCGGATCTTCGTAGCTCTGCGAGAAGTCTTCGATCTGCGCCTTCACCTGCTCTTGGGTTGCTTGCAGGTTGTTGTCGCTAACCAGTTGCGACAGGATCAGGCCCAGGCGCACGCGGCGCTCTGCCTTGTCCTTGAACATTTCCGAAGGGAACGGCAGGTTCTTGACGTCCATGCCGCGCTGGGCCATGTCCTGGCGGGTCATTTCGGCCAGGCGCTCGGAGTCCTGGTCGATCATGACCTTCGGCACGTCCAGCTCGGTCGACTTGACCAGGGCGTCCATCACGGCTTCCTTGTTGCGGGCCTTGACGCGGGCCTTGACTTCACGCTCCAGGTTGACCTTGATGTCTTCGCGCATTTTCTCGATCGAACCGTCTTCGATACCCAGCGACTGGGCGAATTCGGTGTCGACTTCCGGCAGGTGCGCCCATTCCAGCTTCTTCAGCGTGATGGTGAACTCGGCGGTTTTACCGGCCACGTCCTTGCCATGGTAGTCTTCCGGGAAGGCCAGCGGGAAGGTCTTGCTTTCGCCGACTTTCAGGCCGACGGTCGCGGCTTCGAATTCCGGCAGCATGCGGCCTTCGCCCAGCACGAAGGCGTAGTCCTCGGCCTTGCCGCCGGCGAACTCGACGCCATCCAGGGTGCCGACGAAGTCGACGGTCACGCGGTCGCCGTTGGCGGCGACGGCTTCGCCGCCGGTGCCGTGCTCGCCCGCCTCACCCTTGGTGTGGTAGTGCACGCGCTGCTTGCGCAGGATGTCGATGGTCTTGTCGATCTCGGCGTCGGTCACTTCGGTGGCCACGGTGTCGATCTCGACGCCGGCCAGGTCGCTCAGGACCACTTCCGGGTAGACTTCAAAGGTCGCGTCGAAGGCCAGCATGCCTTCCGGCGCTTCCTCTTTCGGTTCGATTTTCGGGAAACCGGCAACGCGCAGTTCGTTTTCGTTGGCGGCATCGTTGAATGCACGGCCGACCTTGTCGTTCAGGACGTCGGTCTCGATCTGGTAGCCGTACTGGGCTGCGACCATCTTCAGGGGCACTTTGCCCGGACGGAAACCAGGCGCCTTGGCCGTCTTGGCCTGCTTCTTGAGGCGCTTTTCTACTTCCGTACGGACGTCAGCGACCGGAAAAGAGATCGTCAAGCGACGTTCGAGTTTACCCAGGGTTTCGACTGCAGTTGCCATTGTAAAAATCGTCCAAAAAAATAATTGTTCGTGGTGCGAGGAGCGGGACTCGAACCCGCACACCATTGCTGGCGTCAGGACCTAAACCTGGTGCGTCTACCAATTTCGCCATCCTCGCGCAGGATTGCATATATTGCCAACAAAAACAAAGGGCGCCCGAGAAAGAAACCGGCCGCCCTGCACTCCTCTGTTTAGGGGCTACAACTTCAATCAATTATTTTACTGGATTTTCTGACACTACTGGGCGTTTTTTGAATTCCACCGTCGAGTATGGCCGTCGAGACAAGTATGAATTGCCATTTCGGATGCCGGTAGCACGCATCAGCGCACCGGCTTCTTCACCCTGAACCAGGCCGCATACAGCGCCGGCAGGAACAGCAGGGTCAGGGCCGTGGCCACCAGCAGGCCGCCCATGATCGCCACCGCCATCGGTCCCCAGAACACCGAGCGCGACAGCGGAATCATGGCCAGCGCCGCGGCGGCGGCCGTCAGCACGATCGGCCGGCAGCGCCGCACCGCCGAATCGACGATCGCATCCCAGGCCTCGGCGCCGTTGGCGATGTCCTGCTCGATCTGGTCGACCAGGATCACCGAATTCCGGATGATCATCCCGAACAGCGCGATCACGCCCAGGTTGGCGACGAAGCCGAACGGCCGCCCCAGCAGCAGCAGCGCCATCGCCGCCCCCGCCACCCCCAGCGGCCCGGTCAGGAACACCAGCAGCGCGCGCGAGAAGCTGTGCAGCTGCAGCATCAGCAGGGTGAACACGATGAACAGCACCAGCGGCACGTTGGCCATGATCGAGGCTTCGGCGTCCGAGCTGTCGGCCGCGGCGCCTTCGACGGTGACGCGGTAGCCGGCCGGCAGCCTGGCGCGGATATCGGCCAGCTTCGCGTCCACCTGGCCGGTGACGGTCGGCCCCTGGATCCCTTCGACCACGTCGGACTGCACCATGATCGCCCACTCGCGCCCCTGGCGCCAGACCACGCCCGGCTCCCACACGAAGCGCACGCGCGCCACCTGGCTGAGGGGCACGGCGCGCCCTTCCGCGGTCGGCACCAGCGCTTCCGACAGGCGGGTGATGGTCGAGCGCTCCTCCAGCGGCTGGCGCACCACGATGTCGATCAGGCGGTTGGTCTCGCGGAACTGGCCGATCCGGGTGCCGGTCAGCGTGGTGTTGACCACCCGCCGCACCGATTGCGAGGTCACGCCAAGGGCGCGCAGCTTGTCCTGGTCGAGATCCAGGCGCAGCACCTTGACCGACTCGTTCCAGTTGTCGTTCACGCCCAGCGTGTTCGGGTTGGCGCGCATCACGTCCTTGACCTGGTCGGCCACCCGGCGCACCACGCCGATGTCGGGACCGAGCACCTGGAACTGCACCGGATACGGCACCGGCGGCCCGTTCGGCAGCAGCTTGACCCGTCCGCGCACTTCCGGGAAATCGTCGCGGAAGGCCGCGGTGATCTTGTCGAGCAGCGCCGCGCGCGCCCTGGCGTCGACCGGCAGCACGACCAGCTGCGACACGTTCGACTGCGGGAAGATCTGGTCCAGCGGCAGGTAGAAACGCGGGCTGCCGGTGCCGACATAGCTGGTCACGCTCTTCACGCCCTCCTGCCTGGCGAGGAAGGCTTCGAAGCGCTTTACAGTCGCCTCGCTGGCGGCAAAGCTGGTGCCCTCGGGCGACCACATCTCGACCATCAGCTCGGGGCGGCTGGAATCGGGGAAGAACTGCTTCTCGATGAAGTTGAAGCCGAACACGCCCAGCGCGAACACGCCCAGGCTGAGGGCGATGGTCGTCTTGCGCCACTCGACGCAGCGGTTCACCAGGCCGCGGAAGCGCCGGTACATCGGCGTGTCGAACACGTCGTGCTCGCTCTCGCCGTGGCCGTGCGGCTTGACCTTCAGCAGGACGAAGCCGATGTAGGGCGTGAACAGCACCGCCACCACCCAGGAGATCATGAGCGCGATCGCATTCACCGAGAACATCGTGAACGTGTATTCGCCGGCCGCCGACCTGGCCAGGCCGATCGGCAGGAAGCCGGCCGCCGTGATCAGGGTCCCGGTCAGCATCGGCATGGCGGTCGAGGTGTAGGCGAAGGTGGCCGCCTCGAAGCGCGACAGCCCCTCCTCCATCTTGCGCACCATCATCTCGACCGCGATGATCGCATCGTCGACCAGCAGGCCGAGCGCGATGATCAGGGCGCCGAGCGAGATCTTGTGCAGCGATATGTCGAGGATGTGCATGCACAGGAAGGTGATCGCCAGCACCAGCGGAATCGTGAGCGCCACCACCAGGCCGGGCCAGATGTCGACCCGCAGCTTCGGCCTGGTATGCAGGCCGAGCGACAGGAAGGACACCACCAGCACGATGACCACCGCCTCGACCAGCACCTTGACGAATTCGCTGACCGATTCCGTGACCGCGCGCGGCTGGTCGGCCACCCGTTCCAGCTCGATCCCGACCGGCAGCTGGGAGCGGATGCGCGCCACCGTCTCGTCCAGGCCCTTGCCCATCTGGATGATGTTGCCGCCCTTCTCCATCGACACGCCCAGGCCGATCACTTCCTTGCCGTTGAAGCGCATCTTGTCCGTGGGCGGATCCTGGTAGCCGCGCCTGACGGTGGCGAAGTCGCCCAGGCGGAAGGTGGCGCCGCCGGCGCGCAGCTGCAGGTCCTCGATCTCTCCCAGCTGGCGCAGGGCCCCGGTGACGCGCACCTGCAGGTTGTCGCTCGGCGTGACCAGCACGCCGCTGGCCTCGACCTCGTTCTGGGTCGCGATCTGGTTGACGATCTGCTCGAAGGGCAGGCCCAGCTGGGCGAACTTCTTGCTCGAGAACTCGATGTAGACCTTCTCGTTCTGGACCCCGAACTGCTCCACTTTCGCGACCAGCGGCACGCGCAGCAGCTGCTGGCGCACGAAGTCGGCGTAGTCGCGCATCTCGGCATAGGTGAAGCCGTCCGCCGACAGCGCGAAGATCGAGCCGTAGGTGTCGCCGAATTCGTCGTTGAAGAAGGGCCCGACCACCCCCTGCGGCAGGGTGGCGGCCATGTCGCCGATCTTCTTGCGCACCTGGTACCAGGCCGGCCCGGTTTCCTTCGGCGGGGTCGCTTCGCGCAGCTCGAGGATGATGGTGGTCTCGCCCGGCTTGGAAAAGCTGCGGATCTTGTCGATATAGGGCGTTTCCTGCAGCTTGCGCTCGAGCGGATCGGTGACCTGCTCGGCCATCTGGAGGGCGGTGGCGCCCGGCCACACGGCGCGGACCACCATGGCGCGGAAGGTGAACGGCGGGTCCTCGTCCTGGCCCAGCTGCTGGTAGCTCAGCACGCCGAAGATCAGGAGCGCCGCGATCAGGTAGCGCGTGAGCGGGATGTGTTCCAGCGCCCAGCGCGACAGGTTGAATCCCTTCATCGGTCGCCCCCGCCCGAGACCGCGGCCTCGGTGTCGGCGCGGCGCGCGACGTCGGCGGTCAGGATGCGGACCTTCTGTCCGTTCTTCAGCAGGTGCACGCCGGCGGTGACCACGCTCTGGCCGGCCTGCACGCCGCCGCCCAGCAGCACGTCGTTATCGACCTGGCCCGCGACCGCCACCTTCGCCAGGCGCACCGCGCCGTTCTCGACCACCCAGACGTGGGTCGCCCCCTGGTTCTGGACCAGGGCGGACAGCGGCACGCGCAGGCTGCTTGCGCCATTGCCGCTGGCGATCTGCACGGTCGCGGTCATGCCCAGGCGGATCTCGGGCCGCGCCGGGATCGACACCTTGACCGTGTAGGTGCGGCTGGCCGGATCGGCCATCGGCGAGACCTCGCGGATCTTGCCGGGAATCGCCCGGCCGCGGTCGGCCCACAGGCGCACGCTGACATCGCCGGCCTGGCGCAGCGCCTCGACCCTGTCCTCGGGGATCCCGATCACGACTTCCTTCTCGTCGGTGCGCGCCACCCGCACCACCGGCGCGCCGGCCGCGACGACCTGGCCGGCCTCGGCGTCGATGGCGGTGACGACGCCATCGAGGTCCGCCACCAGGCTCGCGTAGCCGGCCTGGTTGGCCTGGCCGCGGAACGCCGCGCGCGCGGCGTCGACGTTGGCCTCGGCCGCCTTCAGCGCGCTTTCCCGGGCCTCGAGCACGGCCTGGCTGACGAAATTCCGGGCGCGCAGGTCGACGTGGCGCTGGTAGTCGGCCCGCGCCAGGTCACGCTCGGTCTCGGCCGCGCGCAGGCTCGCGCGCGCCTGGTTCTCGGCCAGGCGCAGGTCCTGCGGGTCGAGCCGCATCAGGACCTGGCCACGCCGCACGGCGGCGCCGACGTCCACCTTGCGCTCGACGATCTTGCCGCCGACCCGGAAGCCCAGGCGCGACTCGTAGCGCGGCCGGACCTCGCCCGAGAACTCGGCGCGCTCGCCGACCGCATCGAGGCTGAGCGTGACGACGCGCACCGGGCGGATGTCTTCGGTCCTGGGGGCGGGCTTGGAACAGGCGGCCAGCACGGCCGCGGCCAGCGCGGCCGCGACGGCGGCGCGCAACGGGCGGAAGGGAAGTCGGGCGAACACGTTGCATCCTTTTGATTGATCGATCGTCCATCCGCAGCCCGACAGGAATAGGGCTACTTTGTAGTTCAGCAATTATAATTGTGCAAGTTGCCGAAAAAGAATATGGCTTTAGAGTCATTCATCGAAAACCCATGGCTGTCGATCACTACGAGAATTTCCCTGTTGCTTCCTTCCTGCTGCCGCGCCGCCTGGTGCCTGCCGTCGAAGCCATCTATGCCTTCGCGCGCAGCGCCGACGACCTGGCCGACGAGGGCGACGCGGCGCCCGCCGACCGGCTCGCGGCCCTCGGCCGCTATGAGCGCGAGCTGGACCTGATCGAGGCCGGGCAGGCATCGGCCGACCCGATGTTCGTCCGCCTGGCCGGCGTCATCCGGGAGTATCGCCTGCCGCTGGCCCCGCTGCGCGCCCTGCTGTCGGCCTTCCGCCAGGACGTGGTCACCCACCGCTACGCCGATTATCCGGGCCTGCTCGACTACTGCCGGCGCTCGGCGGACCCGGTCGGCCGCCTGATGCTGGCGCTGTACGGGGCCGACGACGAGCGCAACCTGCGCGACTCGGACGCCATCTGCACCGCCTTGCAACTAATCAACTTCTGGCAGGACGTGGCCATCGACCTGGCCAAAGGGAGGATCTACCTGCCGCTGGAAGACCTGGAACGCCATGGCGTCTCCGAGGCCGCCCTGCAGGCGGGCGCCGTCGACGGCGCCTGGCGCGCGCTGATGCGTTTCGAGGTCGAACGCACCCGCGCGCTGATGCTGTCCGGCGCCCCGCTGGCGCAGCGGCTGCCGGGCCGGATCGGCTGGGAACTGCGCATGGTGGTCCAGGGCGGACTGCGGATCCTGGAAGCCATCGAGCGCGCCGGCTACGACGTTTTCCGCCGGCGCCCCGTGCTTGGCGGCCCCGACTGGCTGGTCATCGGCTGGCGCGCGCTGCGCATGTGAAGACCCGCCGCGTTCCCGCCCAGCGCCGCATCGGCTAAGATAGCGGATTCGCATCGCCACCCCATTGCAATAATTACATGTCACCTGACGAATACTGCCAGCAAAAGACCGTACAAAGCGGCTCCAGCTTCTACTACAGCTTCCTGTTCCTGCCTCCGGAACGGCGGCGCGCCATCACGGCCCTGTATGCATTCTGCCGCGAAGTGGACGACACTGTCGACGATGCGACCGACCAGTCGGTCGCGCGCATCAAGCTGGCGTGGTGGCGCACCGAGGTCTCGGCGATGTACAAGGGCAGCCCCACCCATCCGGTCACCCAGGCGCTGCAACCCCACGTCGCGCCCTACCAGCTCCAGGAACAGCACCTGCTGGCCATCGTCGACGGCATGGAAATGGACCTCGACCAGAGCCGCTACCTCGACTATGCGGGCCTGCAGCGCTACTGCTGGCACGTGGCCGGCGTGGTCGGCATCCTGTCGGCCAGCATCTTCGGCTATACCAATGTGCAGACCCTGGCCTATGCCGAAAAGCTGGGGCTGGCGTTCCAGCTGACCAACATCATCCGCGACGTCGGCGAAGATGCGCGCAAGGGCCGGATCTACATCCCGGTGAATGAGCTGCAGCAGTTCGGCGTCACGGCCGCCGACCTCCTCAACGCCCGTCACAGCGACAAGTTCGAAGCCCTGATGCGCTTCCAGACCGAGCGCGCCCAGCGCATCTACGACGAGGCCCTGGCCCTGCTGCCGAAGGAAGACCGGCGCGCCCAGCGTCCCGGCCTGATGATGTCCTCGATCTACCGCACCCTGCTCGACGAGATCGAGCGCGACGGCTTCCAGGTGCTGTCCCAGCGCACGTCGCTGACGCCGCTGCGCAAGCTGTGGCTGGCCTGGAAGACCTATGTCCGTGCCTGAGAACGGACTGCGGGTCGCCGTCGTCGGCGGCGGCTGGGCCGGCTGCGCGGCGGCGGTGGAACTGGACCGCCGCGGCGCCCGGGTGACCCTGTTCGAAGCCGCCCGCAGCCTGGGTGGACGGGCGCGCGGCGTCGCGGTGCGCGGCGCGATGCTCGACAACGGCCAGCACATCCTGCTGGGCGCCTACCGCGACACCCTGCGCCTGATGCGCGCGGTCGGGGTCGACCCGGAGCGCGCCTTCCTGCGCCTGCCGGTCCAGATGCGCTATCCCGCGGGCGGCGACGGCATGGACTTCGCCGCGCCGCGCCTGCCCGCGCCGCTGCACCTGATCGTCGCCCTGCTGCGCGCCCGGGGCCTGGCGCGCGAGGACAAGCTGGCCCTGGGCCGCTTCAGCACCGCCGCCCGCTGGATGGGCTGGCAGCTGTACAAGGACTGCACGGTCGAGGAGCTGCTGCTGCGCTTCGACCAGACCGAACGCCTCCGCCGCCTGCTGTGGCGCCCGCTGTGCATCGCGGCCCTGAACACGCCGCCCGAACGCGCCTCGGCCCAGGTCTTCCTGGCCGTGCTGCGCGACAGCCTGGGCGCGAAGAAGCGCGCCGCCTCCGACATGCTGGTGCCGCGCCTGCCGATGGGCGCCCTGTTCCCGGAAGCCGCCGCCGCCCACCTGGCGCGCCGCGGCGCCGCCGTGCGCAGCGGCGTCAAGGTGGCCGCGCTCGCATCCGCGGGGCCGGATGGCTGGCGCCTGGCGCTGAACGGCCAGGCGGCCGGCGGCGAAGCCGTCGAGACCTTCGATGCGGTGGTGCTGGCCACGCCGGCGCCGGTCACGGCCGCGCTGCTGGCGCCGCACCCCGAGGCCGGGGAACTGGCGCAACAGCTGTCCGCTTTCACCCACGAGCCGATCGCCACCTGCTACCTGCAATACGCGCCCGGCACCCGGCTCGACCTGCCCTTCTACGCCCTGGAAGACGATCCCGCCAGCGGCCGCTGGGGCCAGTTCGCCTTCGACCGGGCCCAGCTCGACCCCGCCCAGGATGGCTTGCTGGCCGTGGTCGTGAGCGCCGCCCTGGACGCCGCCGCATTGCCCCAGGACGCGCTGGCGGCCGCGATCGCCGCCCAGCTGGCGCAGGACTTCCGCCGCCCCGAACTCGGCGCGCCGGCCTGGACCCAGGTCATCACCGAGAAGCGCGCCACCTTCACCTGCTCCCCGTCGCTGGAACGCCCGGGGAATACCACGCCCCTGCCCGGCCTGGTGCTGGCGGGCGACTACACGGCCAGCGATTACCCGGCCACCCTGGAGACGGCGGTGCGCAGCGGCCTGGCGGCTGCGACGGCCATCCGCGCCTACGGCGCCCTACCCCGCGAAAAACGCAGCCTGTCGCACAGCCATGGCACCCAGGGCCCGACTTCCGTAAGGTAGTACCATCGGAACGGGTCTTATGGGAATGGAAATGAACATCCAACTTGGCTTGCGTACCCTGGCATTGCTGGCGCTCGTGGCGGCCAGTACCGCCGTGCTGGTCCATCCTGAGCTGATCGGCGGCTCGGCCCCTGTCACCGCCCTGACGCTCAGCACGATCCCGGTCGTCAGCCACCATTGAATCACGGAGTAACGCTGCACATGGGTAAACTGGAATACCTCGACGCGCTGAAGCGGGCCATGCTGGGCCTGCCGCCCGAAACCCAGGCCAAGACCCTGGCCTGGTACGAGCAGCGCTTCGTCGACGGCAGCGCCGCCGGCCGGCGCGAGCAGGAAGTGGCCGAAGAACTGGGCGATCCGCGCAAGGTCGCGGTCACCCTGCGCGCCAGCGCCCACATGGAAGCGCTCAAGGAAAAGAAGAGCCCGACCAATGTGCTGCGGGTGATCGCCTCCGGTGCGGGCTTGCTGGTCTTTAATATTTTCATGGCGATCCCGGCCGCCGTGTATGCCGCCCTGCTGATCTCGCTGTACGCCTGCGCACTGGGCTTGTACGTGTCGGGCATCGCCATCACGGCCAGCGGCCTGGCCGGCGCCAACGAACTGGTCCTGAACGGGCCGCTGCACCGCATCGAGATCAGCGACGAGCGCGGCGAGCGCAAGCAGGTGCAGACCCGGGTCTCGATCGGCGAGAACGGCATCCATGTGTACGAGGAAAAGTCGGTCGACCCCATCGACGACGAAAGCATGGACGGCCAGGACGGCGAACCGGCCGCCTCGCGCGTGATGCGCGGCGCCGAAGCCGTGGCCGAGCGCAAGATCCAGATCACCACCGACCTCGATCCCGAGTCGCGCACCACCCAGACCCTGTTCGGTTCCGGCCTGGTGCTGGGCGGAATCGCGCTGTTCCTGCTCTCGATCGTGGTCACCAGGTACACGATGGTGGGCGTGCGCCGCTACGTCAAGATGAACCTGTCGCTGCTCAAGGGAAGCTGAGGGAGCCATGCGAGGATTACTCAAGACCGGATTCAGCCTGCTGGTGCTGGCCATCGTGCTGATCGCGCTGAGCTACAGCATGCTGCGCGCGAATGGCGTCAGCGCGGCCGCCGAAGGCCGCCAGGTGGCGAGCGAAACGCGCGAACTGCCGCCCGGCGTCAACGCGGTCGAGCTCAACGGCCCGATCGACCTGAACGTGCGCTATGGCGCCACGCCGTCGCTGCGGGTGCGCGGCGAGCAGCGCCTGCTCGGCAATGTCGAGGTCGGCGCGGACGGCAGCGTGCTGCATGTCGGCATCCGCGGCATCGTGCTGCGCCACCGCAAGCCGCTCGAAGTCGAGCTGGTGCTGCCGGCGCTGACCGGGATCACGGTCGACGGCAGCGGCGACAGCAAGGTCAACGGCTTCTCGGGCGAGCGCATCGACGTGCGCCTGGACGGCTCCGGCAGCCTGAAGTTCAACGGGCGCTTCCGCAAGCTCAAGGCTTCGCTCAACGGCAGCGGCGACCTCGATGTGAACGCCGGCGCGGCCGTGGACGAGGTCGAGGCCGAGCTGATGGGATCGGGCCGCATGACCGTGGTCGGCACCACCCGCGAGCTCGATGCCGAGGCCAGCGGGTCGGGCGAGCTCGATGCCCGCCACCTGCGCGCCCAGCGCGTGTCGGTGACCCAGACCGGTTCCGGCAGCAGCACGGTGCAGGCGCGCAGCTCGGTGGCCGCCGCGGTCAGCGGCAGCGGCGACATCGAGGTGCATGGCAATCCCGATGAGCGCAGCGTCAGCCGCACGGGCAGCGGCAGCGTCAGTTTTTCCGAATAGGCGCGTTCCCGGCCTGCCGGACGGTGCGGACAGCGCCCGGCAGAGGAATCGACAACCCGGCAGGACGGCTAACGCCCGGCCGGCCTTGCCGACCAGGTGACCCAGGCGACGCCTCCCAGCGTCACCAATCCGGCGATGACGCTCTTGGGAGAAACCGTCTCGCCGAGCAACAGGACACCGAGGAGTGCGCTCAGGACCGGCACGGACAGTTGCACCGCACCGGCGCTGATGGCGCTCATGCGGCTGCGCACCCAGTACCAGATGACATAACCGATCGCCGACGCAAGGCTACCCGACAGCAGGGCATGGGCTGCGCCCACCCAGTCCAGGACCAGATGTTCGCGCTGGAACCACGCCAGGATCAGCGTGAACGGAACCGCCAGAAGGAAACTCCCGGCCGTGTTCACGACCGGCGAGCCGGTGGAACGCCCCAGCAGGGAGAAACCGCCCCATGCAAAGCCGGCGATGGCCATCAAGGCCGCCGCGCCCAGGGGAGGCGCAGAGGCAGAGGGCATGAGGAAAGCGGCCATGCCGCCAATTGCCGTCAACACGCCCAAGGCACTCGCCCGCTCGCCCTTATATAAACCGTAGGAAATCATCAGCAGTTGGGCGGAAGCGAACAGCACGAGCGCGCCGGCCCCGACGCTGATATTGCGGTAGGCGAAAGAGAAAGCCGCGGCATAGGCAAAGAGCAGGAAGGCCGACAAAGACGAGGACCTGGAGTGCACCAGCCTGTTGCCCTGGATGCGCAGGATGATCATGAGCGTGAGCGCGCCGGCCACCACCCGGATGCAGGTGAATGTGGCCGCGTCGATCGCCGTCGTTTGAAATGCCAGGCGCGTCAGCAGGGAATTGGAGGCAAACGCCAGCATGGCGAGGCAGGTCAGCAAGACAATCGGGGTCGCGCTCCCGCGTGCACCGGGTTTTCCTCCGGCGCCGTGGCCGGCATTCGCATTATTCATGGTCTCGACTGAGCGGCATGTCGCTGCTGATCATATTTTCTCGACAACATCTCATATGTACATTATAATTTCCCGATAGAAACATTTGTTGATAATTTGCAGCACTCACGCAGGGACAACGCAGCACATGAGCAGAATTATTTTCCGCGCATTTTGCACCATCGCCATCGCCGCCAGCTTATCCGGTTGCGGAACCTCGCCTAACTCGACGGTAAAAGATTTTTACGCCAATCTCGAAAAAGGTGAAATCACCGAGGCGAAAAAATCCCTGTCTCCGCAACTGTACAACTTCCTCGGCGAACAAAAACTCACCGCCGCCCTGGCCGAGGAGACGGATCGCATCGGCAAGTGTGGCGGCATCAAATCGATCACGCCCGAACTTGAAACCAGGGGCGAGACTGCGGTTGGCAAGACCACGGTCGAGTACAAGGGCGATTGCAAGACCAAGGTCGAGAAAACCAAACTCGTCAAGGAAGATGGCAGCTGGAAGATTACGGGGAATAAGTAAAGCGGCCCTGCTTGCGCTGATCGCCGCGAGCGCATGCCTCCCGCTCAACGGCATTCCTCCGGCGCGCGGCAACCCGTCCCTCCCCAGGCTCGACGTCTACGCGCCGCCACTACGCGACGGGGACATCGTCCTGCGTCGCGGCCTGGACATGATGAGCCGGCTGGTGCTGACACAAGGCGATGCTGCGCGCTTCTCTCATGTGGGATTGATCGTCGTCCAGCAGGGCGTGCCTCAGGTGCTGCACGCCATGCCCCAGGAGGGCGATCGACGAGGCGGGGTGATCCTGGAACCCCTCGCGGCATTCATGTCGCCATCCGATGCCGCCGAGGTCGCCATTTACCGCAGCACCGGTCTCACCGACACGCAGCGCGCTGCAGTCAAACAGGCGGCACTCACCCAACGTGGACTCCCCTTCGACGAGCGCTTCGAGCTAAGCAATACGGAAAAGGTCTATTGCACCGGACTCGTATTGCGTGCCTACGCCGCCGCGGGACTCGCGCTGGCCGATGCCCGCGCATGGATCGAGGTTCCGTTTCTTCCCGAGCCCGTCGTTCCACCCGATCACCTGCGTCGTTATCCCGCCTTGCCGCTCACCCTGATCGCGTCGTCTTCACCTTATGTCCCCTGGCGACGCGTTTCCAACCAGTCCAGCGCGTCGCGCCCAGCCGCGCGCCCGCTAGCAAAGCAGGCGGTCAACAGGTAGCCGCCGGTCGGCGCCTCCCAGTCCACCATCTCCCCCGCCACGAACACCCCGGGCAGCGCGCGCAGCATCGCCGTGCCGCCGTCCAGCGCGCCGAAGCGCACCCCGCCGGCGCTGCTGATCGCCTCGTCGATCGGGCGCGCGCGCACGAGCCGCAGCGGCAGCGCCTTGATCGCCGCCGCCAGCCGCGCCGGATCGGCGAACGCCTGTTTCGACAGGCACTCGTGCAGCAGTCCCGCCTTCACGCCCTTGATGCCGAGACGGCTCTGCAGGTGGCTGGACATCGAGCGCGAACCGCGCGGGTGCGTCACCTCGGCCAGCACCCGTTCCGCGCTGTGGTCGGGCGCCAGGTCGAGCCAGGCCGTGGCCACGCCGTCGCGCGCGATCTGCTCGCGCAGGGGCGCCGACACCGCATACACCAGGCTGCCCTCGATGCCGGTCGCGGTCACCACGAACTGGCCCTTGCGGCGCACCAGCTTCCCCTCGGCGTCGCGGTAGGCGATCGCCACCGTGGTCAGGGGCGCGCCCGCATGGCGGCTGCTGAAATGCTCGCTCCAGTCGGCATCGAAGCCGCAGTTGGACGGCGCCAGCGGCGCCAGCTCGACGCCGCGCGCGGCCAGCAGGGGGACCCAGGCGCCGTCCGAACCCAGCCTGGCCCAGCTGCCGCCGCCGAGCGCGAGCACGACGGCGTCGGCCGCGACCAGCACCTCGCCCTCAAGCGTGGCCATGCGCAGTGCGTCCTCTTCCCAGCCGGTCCAGCGGTGGCGCATGTGGAAGCGCACGCCGGAGTCGCGCAGGCGGTGCAGCCAGGCGCGCAGCAGGGGCGCGGCTTTCATATCGGTCGGGAACACCCGGCCGGAGCTGCCGACGAAGGTGTCGATGCCGAGCGCATGGATCCAGGCGCGTACCGCATCCGGATCGAAGCCGGCGAGCCAGCGCCCGACTTCTTCCTGGCGCGCGCCGTAGCGCCGGACGAAATCGGCATGGGGCTCGGAGTGGGTGATGTTCATGCCGCCCTTTCCGGCCAACAGGAACTTGCGGCCGACGCTGGCCATCGCATCGTAGACGTCGACCTGCACGCCGCCCGCCGCCAGCACTTCGGCCGCCATCAGGCCGGCGGGCCCGCCGCCGATCACGGCGACACGGAAAACGGAAGGGGACGGCTGGCTCATGACGGAGGACGAAGAATGCGGGAGCCGCATTGTAGTCGAGTTTGCACGGCCGGGCGACCGTCCGGGGCCGCTCCCGGGGCCGGCTTGACAGCCGGGCAACGCCACCCTACGCTTCGCCAACACCTGACACCGGAGACTGCATGAAAGCGTCCATCCTGCTCGCCCTGGCCCTCGCCGCCGCCCTTCCCGCCCACAGCCATGCCCGGAACGCGGCGCCCGCGCCGGCCGGCAACCGCTACGCCGCGACGATCGCCCCCGCCGAGCGCTTCGAGGTGGAGGGCATGCTGGTCGAACGGCATGGCCAGCGCGGCCGCCCGCTGGTGCTGGTTCCCGGCCTGGCCAGCGGTCCCTGGGTCTGGCAGGAGGTGATTCGCCAGTTCGCCGGCGAGCACACGCTGTATGTGGTCACCCTGCCCGGCTTCGACGGCCGCCCGGCGCCGGCGCCGGGCGCCCACCCGTTCGAGGCCGCGCGCGCCGCGCTGAAGGAACTCGTCAGCTCGCGCCGCCTCGAGCGGCCGGTGCTGGTCGGCCACAGCATGGGCGGCGCCCTGGCCCTGGCGCTGGGCGCGGACCTGGGCGACAGGATCGGCGGCATCGTCTCGGTCGACGGCCTGCCGGTCTTCCCCGGCACCGAGGACATGCCCCCGGCCCAGCGGCCGCAGATGGCCGCCGGCGTGCAGGCGCGCCTGATGGCGGGGCGTCCCGAAGCCTGGGCCGAGCAGCAGCGCCAGTACCTGCGCGGCCAGGGCGTGCTCGACATCGGCAAGGCCGACGACCTGACGCCCCTGCTGCTGCGCAGCGACCGCGCGGCGGTCGGCGCCTACATGGCCGACCTGCTGGCGCTCGACCTGCGCCCGGAACTGGGCAGGATCGCGGCGCCGGTGCTGGTGCTGGTGCCCTACTTCGAGCCCGACGCCATGCAGCAGGGCCTCGGCGTCGACGCCAAGGTCGAGCACTACCGCAGCCTGCTGCCCGGCATCAGGCAGCTCGAGGCCGTGCCCGTGGTCCCGGCCCGCCACTTCCTGATGTTCGACCAGCCCCAGGTGCTGGCCGACACCCTCCGCCGTTTCCTCAACCGCCGCTGAAAGGACCCGCCATGCGCAACCCGACCTACTGGATAGGCCAATACCTGCTGGCCGCCGGCACCATGTTCCTCCTGCTGATCGTCGTCGACCTGCTGCGCGGCGACAGCCTGGCGGCGACCTGGCCGGCCACGCTGGGCTGGTCGGCGCTGGCCGCCGGCATCTTCGTCTTCTCGCGCTACCGCCGGTCCTGCGCCCACTGCAGCCCGCCGCCCGACAAGCTCAAGCCGCGCCGCTGACCCGACCATCCTCCCGGCTGCGTCAAGACGGCGCGCGCCGGTCCGGGACATGCCGCGGACCCGCCCGGCCTATGCTTTTGCAATATCTATAAGATTCCGCTTGACAATAGATGTAGCAGGAATATTCTTGTACTCGTCAGGAAGGACGATGGGAACCCGCTCGCACGAGGTATTCCACGATCCGACTGGCGGTCCGTTAAAACATCTTGGAGGATGTGTATGTCGGTAATGACAAGGTCAGCATTGACCCGCAGGACAATGCTGGGCGCAATCGCGTCCAGCCCACTCTGGATGCAGTCCGCCTGGGCGCAGCCGGCCAATCTCAAGATCTCCCACCAGTTCCCGCGCGGCAGCATCGCCGAAGGGGACTTCCGTGACCGGCTGTGCCGCATGTTCGCGGCCGAAGTCGAGAAGCGCACCCGCGGGGGAATAAAGTTCTCGATTTATCCGGACTCGACCCTGATGCCGGCGAACACCCAGTTCTCCGCCCTGCGCAGCAGCAAGCTGGACATGGCGCTGGTGCCGCTGTCGTATGCGGGAGGCGAATCTCCGGAAGCCAACATCGGCCTGATGCCGGCCCTGGTCACCTCGTACGAACAGGGTTATGGCTGGAAGAATGCGCCGGTCGGGCGCGAGCTGTCGCGCATCCTGGGCGAACAGGGGCTGGTGATCGTGAGCTGGATCTGGCAGGCCGGCGGCGTCGCTTCGCGCGGCGCGCCGATCGTCGATCCGGAGGATGCGCGCGGCCTGAAGGTGCGCGGTGGCTCGCGCGAGATGGACCTGCTGCTGCAGGACGCCGGCGCGACCGTGGTCAACCTGCCGTCCAACGAGATCCAGGCGGCGCTGCGCAGCGGCGCGCTGGACGCGGCCCTGACCTCGTCGACCTCGCTGATCTCGTTCCGGCTGCAGGAATCGGCGCGCTCGCTCACCACGGCGCGCGGCGGCTCCTACTGGTTCATGTTCGAGCCGCTCCTGATGTCGCGCACCGTGTACGACCGCCTGAGCAAGGAGCAGCAGGCCGCGGTGATGGCGGTCGGCGCCGACCTGGAAAGATTCGCGCTGCAGGCGGCGCGCGCCGACGACGCGGCGGTGGCCGCGGTCTACCAGCGCGTCGGCGCCAGGGTGATCGACATGAACCCGGAATCGCTGCGCAAGTGGCAGGACGTGGCGCGCAACACCGCGTGGAAGGAGTTCGCCGGGCGCAGCGACAACTGCGCGCGTCTGCTGCAACTGGCGGAGCAGTCGATCGCCACAATCTGATCGTTGACGCGTGGGCGGGAGACCCGCCCACGGGTTGATACGTCAGCCGCCCGTCACCGGCGGGAAGAATGCCACTTCCGAACCCTCGGCGATGAGGGTCTCGGGTCCGCACATCACCTGGTTGCAGGCCATGCGCACCGCGCGCTGGGGAGTCAGGGCTTCGGCCCAGGCGCCGCCGCGCGCGGCGAGCCGTTCGCGCACCGCGCCGACCGTCGTCACGCCCGCCGGCACTTCGAAAGGCTCGGCCCCGAGGCCGACCGCCTCGCGCACCGAGGCGAAATAACGCAGGGTGATCTTCATGTCTGCCTCAATGCTGTAGTTCCGCGAACGGGATGAAGCGCACCAGGTCGCCCTCGGCGATCGAATTTCCCGGCGGGTTATCCACCAGCCCATCGCCCCAGACCGTCGAGGTCAGCACCCCGGAACCCTGGTTCGGGAACAGGTCCAGGCCGCCCGCCGAATTCATGCGCACGCGCAGGAATTCGTTGCGCCGGTCCGCCTTCGGCCAGTTGAAGTCGGAGCGCACGATGTAGCCGCACGGCTCGACCGGACCGCTCACGCCCTGCAGGCGCAGCAGGAAAGGACGGACGAACAGCAGGAAGGTGACGAAGCTCGACACCGGATTGCCCGGCAGTCCCAGGAAGAAGGCGGCGCCGCCTTCCGGTCCGCCTTCGCGCCGTACTTCGCCGAAGGCCAGCGGCTTGCCCGGCTTGACGGCGATCTGCCACATGTCCAGGCGCCCTTCCGCTTCCACCGCCGGCTTGATGTGGTCCTCTTCGCCGACCGAGACGCCGCCCGAGGTGATGATCAGGTCATGCTCGCGCGCCGCTTCGCGCAGCGTGTCGCGGGTGGTTCCCAGGGAGTCCGGCACGATCCCGTAGTCGGTGATCTCGCAGCCGAAGTTCTCCAGCAGCCCGCGCAAGGTGAAACGGTTCGAGTTGTAGATCGCGCCCGGCGCGAGATGGCCGGCGGGGGCTTCGCCCGGCATGGTCAGTTCGTCGCCGGTGAAGAACACCGCCACCCGCAGGCGGCGGCGCACCGGCAGGCTGGCCAGGCCGACCGAGGCGGCCAGGCCCAGTTCCTGGCTGCGCAGGCGGGCGCCCGCCGCCAGGATCACGGAGCCGGCGACGATGTCCTCGCCCTTGCGGCGGATCCATTCGCCCTCGCGCGGCGTGTGGCGCACGGTGACGCTGTCGCCCGCCGTTTCGCACTGCTCCTGCATCACGACGGCGTCCGCGCCCGGCGGAATCAGGGCGCCGGTGAAGATGCGCGCCGCGGTGCCGGGCTCCAGGGGCTGGCCGACGCTGCCGGCCGGGACGCGCTGGGCCACCCGCAGGGTGGCGCTGCCACTGGCGCAGTCCGCGGCCCGCACCGCATAGCCGTCCATCTGGGTGTTGTCGGCCGAAGGCACGTCGATCGTGGAGGCCACGTCGTCGGCCAGCACCCGCCCGTTGGCTTCCAGGGTCGCCACGGTCTCGACATCCTCGACCGGCCGCGCCGCGTCGAGCAGGTAGTCGATCGCTTCGCGGACCGACAACATCGGTGCTTTCGGTGCGGGCGCGCCCATCACAGCCCCGTGTGCTCGGCGATGTAGGCCTTCATGCGGTCGACGTCGGCCGGCATGACGACGAAGCGCTGCGGCAGCGTTTCGATGTCCTCGAAGCCGGCCGGGCGCTCCGCATCGGCGCCGAGCGCCTCCAGGATCGTCTCGTTGAACTTGGCGGCCAGCGCCGTCTCGAGCACGATCATCGGCACGCCCGGCTGCATGCGCTCGCGTGCGACCTTGATGCCGTCGGCGGTGTGGGTGTCGATCGTGATGCCGTAGTCGTCCGCCACGTCGCGGATGGTCGCCACGCGGTCCGCATGGGTCGAGCGGCCCGACTGGAAGCCGTAGTTCGCCACCAGCTTGAACTCGTCCCCATCGCTGCCCGGCGCGCCCGACAGGTCGAAGCCGCCGTGGGTGTCGACCTTGCGGAACAGCGCGTGGGTGCGTTCGGCGTCGCGGCCCACCAGTTCGTAGACGAAACGCTCGAAGTTCGAGGCTTTCGAGATGTCCATCGACGGGCTGCTGGTGTGGAAGGTCTCGGACGACTTGCGCACGCGGTAGACGCCGGTGCGGAAGAACTCGTCCAGCACGTCGTTCTCGTTGGTGGCGGCGACCAGCTTGTCGATCGGCAGGCCCATCATGCGGGCGATATGGCCGGCGCAGATGTTGCCGAAGTTCCCAGACGGTACCGTGAACGAGACCTTCTGGTCGTTGCTGGTGGTGGCGGCAAGATAGCCGCGGAAGTAGTACACGACCTGGGCCACGACGCGCGCCCAGTTGATCGAGTTGACGGTGCCGATCTTGTGGCGCGCCTTGAACGACAGGTCGTTCGAGACGGCCTTGACCAGGTCCTGGCAGTCGTCGAACACGCCTTCGACGGCGATGTTGAAGATGTTCGGATCCTGCAGGCTGAACATCTGGGCGGTCTGGAAGGCGCTCATCTTGCGGTGCGGGGACAGCATGAACACGCGCACGCCGCGCTTGCCGCGCATCGCGTATTCGGCGGCGCTGCCGGTGTCGCCCGAAGTGGCGCCGAAGATGTTCAGTTCCTCGTTGTTCCGGGCCAGTGCATACTCGAACAGGTTGCCGAGCAGTTGCATCGCCATGTCCTTGAAGGCCAGGGTCGGGCCGTTCGACAGCGCCTGCAGGACCAGCTTGCCGTTCGCCCCGTCTTCCAGCACGCGCAGCGGCGTGATGTCGGCGCTCGACTCGTCGGCGCGGGCGTTGCGGTAGACCTCGGGGGTGTAGGTACGCGCGGTCAGGGCGCGCAGGTCGGCTTCCGGAATGTCGGTGGCGAACTTGCGCAGGATTTCAAAGGCCAGTTCGGCATACGGCAGCTTGCGCCATGCATCGAGCTCGGCGCCGGTGACCTGGGGGTACTCGCTCGGCAGATACAGCCCGCCATCGGGGGCCAGGCCGCCCAGCAGGATGTCGGAAAACAGTTGGGGATTGCGTGCTGCGGACGCGCTCGTCGCGCGGGTGGACACATAATGCATACGGTAGAAGATCCAGTTGGGGGCTCACGTTGAAACTTTATTATAGTGTGAGCGGATCAAAAAGTATGCTGTGCTGCAAAAAATGGAGTTGGGTGAATGAAATTTGGGGGTGGAAGGATGCGTTTGTGGTGCGCTGCGGACCTGGATCCCGCATGGGGATCCAGGATCGCGTGACCAAGCGTTAGCGTTCTAGCAAGCCGCGTGATTGACCGTCACCACGTGCACCGCCAGGCCGCCGAGCGAGGTTTCCTTGTACTTCACCTGCATGTCGGCCCCGGTCTGGCGCATCGTTTCGATCACGTTGTCCAGGCTGACGAAGTGGGTACCGTCGCCCTTCAGCGCCAGCGAGGCCGCGGTGATCGCCTTGATCGCCCCCATCCCGTTGCGCTCGATGCAGGGAATCTGCACCAGCCCGCCGATCGGGTCGCAGGTCATGCCCAGGTGGTGCTCGATGCCGATCTCGGCCGCGTTCTCGATCTGCTCGTTGCTGCCGCCGAGGGCCGCCACCAGCCCGGCCGCCGCCATCGCGCAGGCCACGCCGACCTCGCCCTGGCAGCCGATCTCGGCGCCCGAGATCGATGCGTTCTTCTTGCACAGCATGCCGATGGCCGCCGAGGTGAGCAGGAAATCGCGCACCCCGCGCACCGGATCGCTGGGGCGGCAGTCCTCGGCGTAGTAGCGCAGCACGGCCGGGATGATGCCCGCCGCGCCATTGGTCGGCGCCGTGACGACACGCCCGCCGGCCGCATTTTCCTCGTTCACGGCCATCGCGTACAGGCTCACCTGCTGCACCGCATCATGCGGCAGCTCGTTGCGCGGCTGCTGCTGGGATTGCTGGGCCTGCTTCCACAGGCCGGCGGCGCGGCGGCGCACGTTCAGCCCGCCCGGGAGCTGGCCTTCGGTCACCAGGCCGTGGCCGATACATTCGCGCATCACGGCCCAGATCTTGTCCAGGCCCGCGTCGAGTTGTTGGTTCGTCATGCGCGCGCACTCGTTCGCCCGCAACATGTGGGGAATGCTCAGGCCATGACGCTTGCCCTGCTCCAGCAGCTGGACCATCGTATCGAAGGGGAATGGCACCGGGGTCCCGGCTGGCGCCGCGTGCGCCTGGGATTCGCCGGCCGCGGTGATGAAGCCGCCGCCGACCGAGTAGTAGATGCGCTCGATGATGCTGCCGTCCGCCAGCCGCAGCACGAAGCGCATCCCGTTCGGGTGTTCCGGCAGGGTCGAGGTCTTGTGCCAGACCAGGCCGGTCCTGGCGCTGAACGGCACCATCTTCGTGCCCAGCAGCTTGAGGGCGCCTTCCAGTTCGGCCTCGTCCAGCTTGTCCGGGACCGCCACCGGATCCACGCCCTGCGGGGTCTCGCCCATCAGGCCCAGGATCACCGCCTTGTCGGTCGCATGGCCGACCCCGGTCAGCGCGAGCGAGCCGTACAGGTGCGCCTCGACGCCGACCGCCTCGTCGAGCGGACCGCATTCGAGCAGGAAGCGGCGCGCGGCGACCATCGGCCCCACCGTGTGGGAGCTCGACGGCCCGATGCCGATCTTGAACAAATCAAAAACACTCATGTCCATCTGTTGTCTCACTATTCCCGTTGGTGGGATTATTTGTTTTATATATGGGGTGCGGCTGCCCGGGCCGCAAGGAATCAGGCGGCTGCGCTCAGGCTGACGTCGATATTCTTCAGCATGTCGGCGACCATCTCTTCCAGGCCGACGCGCGCCTGCCAGCCCCAGTCGTCGCGGGCGCGGCTGTCGTCCAGGCTCTTCGGCCAGGAATCGGCGATCGCCTGGCGGCTGTCGGGCCGGTACTCGATCCTGAAGTTCGGGCGCGCGCGGGTGATCGCGGCGGCCAGTTCGCGCGGGTTGAAGGACACGCCGGCCACGTTGTACGAGGAGCGGATCACGACCTTGTCGGCCGGCGCGTCCATCAGCTCGATGGTGGCGCGGATCGCGTCCGGCATGTAGATCATCGGCAGCGTGGTCTCCGGGCCCAGGAAGCACTCGTAGGTCTCGCCGCGCAGCGCCGCATGGAAGATCGCGATCGCGTAGTCGGTGGTGCCGCCGCCCGGAGGCGACTTGTAGCTGATGATGCCCGGATAGCGGATGCTGCGCACGTCCACGCCGTACTTGCTCTGGTAGTACTCGCACAGGCGCTCGCCGGCCAGCTTGCTGATGCCGTAGATCGTGGTCGGGTCCATGATGGTGTACTGCGGCGTGTTCTCGCCCGGCGTGTTGGGGCCGAAGGCGGCGATCGACGAGGGCCAGAACAGCTTCAGCGGCTTGCCCGCCTCGCCGCGCTCGCGCGCGATCTCGAGGATGTTGAGCAGGCCGTCCATGTTCAGGCTCCAGGCCTTGAGCGGCGCCTTCTCGCCGGTGGCCGACAGCAGCGCGGCCAGCTGGTACACCTGGGTGATGCCTTCGTCGGCGACCAGCTGCGCGACACTGTCCTTGTCCAGCACGTCGAGCTGGGTGTAGCGCGCGGCGCCGTACACGTTCCTGGCGCCGATGTCCGAGGCGATCACGTTGTTCGCGCCGTGCTGCGCGGCCAGCGCGCTGACGAGTTCACTGCCGATCTGGCCGTTGGCGCCGATGATGAGGATGCGTTCCATTACTTCGTTCCTTGCTTGGTTGTTCTTGCCGTACTTAGTTGTTCTTGATGATGCCCAGCTCGCGGCCGGCCTGCTCGAAGGCGGCCAGCACCTTGTCGAGCTGCTCGCGGGTGTGCGCCGCCGACAGCTGGACGCGCACGCGCGCCTGGCCCATCGGGACCACCGGGTAGAAGAAGCCCGACAGCAGCACGCCCAGTTCGAACATGCGGGCCGCGAATTTCTGCGCCACCGGGGCGTCGAACAGCATCACCGGCACCACCGGGTGGGTGCCCGGCTTGATCGTGAAGCCGATGCGCTCGATCTCCTTGCGGAAGTAGGCGGTGTTCTCGTGCAGGCGGTCGCGCAGCTCGGTCGACTTCGAGATGCGGTCCAGCACGGCCAGCGAGGCGCCGGCGATCATCGGCGCCAGGGTGTTCGAGAACAGGTAGGGACGCGACTTCTGGCGCAGGGTCTCGATGACTTCCTTGCGGCCCGAGGTGAAGCCGCCCATCGCGCCGCCCAGGGCCTTGCCCAGGGTGCCGGTGATGATGTCGATCTTGCCGATCACGCCGCAGTGCTCGTGGGTGCCGCGGCCGGTCTTGCCCATGAAGCCCGAGGCGTGCGACTCGTCGATCATGGTCAGGGCGCCGTATTGCTCGGCCAGTTCGACGATCCTGTCGAGCTGGGCGATGGTGCCGTCCATCGAGAACACGCCGTCGGTGACGATGATCTTGTGGCGCTTGCCGGCTTCCGTGGCGGCCTGCAGCTGCTGTTCCAGGTCGGCCATGTCGTTGTTGGCATAGCGATAACGCGCGGCCTTGCACAGGCGGACGCCGTCGATGATCGAAGCGTGGTTCAGGGCGTCCGAGATGATCGCGTCGTTCTCGTCGAACAGCGGCTCGAACACGCCGCCGTTGGCGTCGAACGCGGCCGCGTACAGGATCGTGTCTTCGGTGCCGAGGAATTCCGACAGCTTCTGCTCGAGTTCCTTGTGCACGGTCTGGGTGCCGCAGATGAAGCGCACCGACGACAGGCCGTAGCCATATTTTTCCAGCGCGGCGGCGGCCGCCTTCTGGGTTTCCGGGTCGCCGGACAGGCCAAGGTAGTTGTTGGCGCACATATTGATGAGCGTACGGCCGTCCTGCGCGATCACCTCCGCGCCCTGGCGCGAGGCGAGCACGCGCTCCGGCTTGAACAGGCCCTCGGTCCTGAGCGTATCGAGTTTCTGCTGGAGGGTGCTGTAAAAGGCTTGGTCGCTCATGTAAGTGCTCCTTATCCTTGAAGGTCCGGCTTGACCGGTGGTTGTCTGATGTTGTACCGTTGGACTAGTTCGATGTACAAAACTTGGTTTCATATGTCGAACAAAAATTCAATATATTGAATCTTACCCCCGGCCAATGAACTTGGCAAGCTATAAGCAATGAACAAAAGTCTAGCAAATAACGCCCCGCCGGAAGTTGGCGCCACACTACAGCGCATGCGTCTCGCGCGCGGCCTGACGCTCGAGGACCTGTCGCGCATCGCGGGGGTGTCGAAGTCGATGCTGTCCCAGATCGAGCGCGAGAAGGCCAATCCGACCATCGCCATCACCTGGCGCCTGGCGAATGCCCTCGGTGTGCAGATTGGCGAACTGCTATCGTCCGAAGTGCGCACGGCCGACCTGATCCGGTTGGTCGACGCCCACGAGATCCCCACCCTGCCCGGCGCGCATGCCGGCTATTCGCTGCGCATCCTCGGTCCGATGGACCTGGCGGGCAAGTACGAATGGTACGAACTGATCCTGGCCCCGAACGGCGAACTGGTGTCGCAGCCGCACGATCCGGGCACCAGCGAGCACCTGACGGTCCTGAGCGGGACCATCGAACTGGAAGTGGGCGAGGAAAAGAAGAAGATCCGCCATGGCGGCACGGCGCGCTATCCGGCCGACCAGAGCCATGCGATCCGCAATGCGGGCAAGACCGAGGCCAAGGCGCTGCTGGTCGTGGTGCAGCGCTAGCCCCAGGACGATTCAGGCAGCCGCGCGCCTTTCGCGCGATTGCCGCCTGAGCGCCTGCGGCGGATGCCCGAAGGCGCGGATGAAGGCGCGGCGCATGCGCTCCGCATCCTCGAAGCCGCTCTCGCGCGCCACCACCTCGACCGGATGGCCGGCGCTCTCCAGCATCGCGCGCGCCGCCTCGACCCGCAGGGTTTCCACCGCCTTGGCCGGCGTCTGCCCGGTCTCCAGCCGGAAGCTGCGGCTGAACTGGCGCCGGCTCAGGTTCGCCACGTCGGCCAGCTCGTCCACGCTCAATGGCTTGCGCAAATTGCGGCGCGCGTAATCGAGCGCCTTGCGGATGCGGTCGGATGTCGGATCGAGGTCCAGCATGGCCGAGAACTGCGACTGGCCGCCGCTGCGCCGGTGATACACCACCATCTTGCGCGCCACCGTGCGCGCCGCGTCCGCGCCGAGGTCCTGCTCCACCAGCGCCAGGGCCAGGTCGATGCAGGCCGTCATGCCGGCCGAGGTCCAGTATTTTCCGTCGTTGATGTAGATCCGGTCCTGCTCCACGCGCAGCGCGGGATAGCGCCGCTGCAGTTCGGCCGCCAGGTGCCAGTGGGTCGTCGCGCGCCGCCCATCCAGCAGTCCGGCGGCGGCCAGCAGCACCGCGCCGGTGCAGATGCTGGCGGTGCGGCGCGCGTGCAACGATGCCTCCTCCAGGTAGCGCACCAGGCCGGGCGCGGGTGGCAGGTCGTCGGTGCCGCCGAACACCACCAGGGTATCGATGGCGCGGCTCCGGCGCGACGCGATCGCCTCGGTCTGGACCGGCACGCCGACCGAACTGGGAACCAGGCCGCCCTGCTCCGACAGCACGCGGATCTCGTAGAACGGTCCGCCCGGCTGCAGGTTGGCCAGTTCGAAGACCGCCAGGGCGCCGAGGTCGACGATCTGGAAGCCGGGGAATGCAAGGAAGACAAGGTGGCGTGTCATGGCGCGTCGTGAGTGTCCAACGCGGCATGTTCGCATGGCCGCCCACGGCCAGTCGGACGGATATCCCTCGTTTCCGGCCATCCGCCGGCACCAATGAACACGGCTGCCGGATCGCTCCGGCAGCCGTCATGCGCCCCAACCCGGCCCGGGCCGGGGGCGGAAATTTACTGCGCGCCGCCGGTCGCCTTGTCCGCTTCGACCATCTTCAGTTCGCGCGACAGGAAGCCCCAGCGGTCGGCCACTTCCTCGATCTGCTTGCCGGTCGGCTTGCCCGCGCCGTGGCCCGCCTTGGTATCGATGCGGATCAGGATCGGCGCCGCGCCGCCCTGCGCCGCCTGCGCCGCCGCGGCGTACTTGAAGCTGTGCGCCGGCACCACGCGGTCATCGTGGTCCGCGGTGGTGACCATGGTGGCCGGATAGCAGGAGCCCGGCTTCAGGTTGTGCAGCGGCGAGTACTTGACCAGGGCCTTGAATTCGTCCGGGTTTTCCGACGAACCGTAGTCCGAGGTCCAGGCCCAGCCGATCGTGAACTTGTGGAAGCGCAGCATGTCCATCACGCCCACGGCCGGGATCGCCGCGCCGAACAGTTCCGGACGCTGGGTCATGGCCGCGCCCACCAGCAGGCCGCCGTTGCTGCCGCCGCCGATCGCCAGTTTCTGCGGCGAGGTCACCTTGTTGGCGACCAGCCATTCGGCCGCGCCGATGAAGTCGTCGAACACGTTCTGCTTCTTCAGCCTGGTGCCGGCCTCGTGCCAGGCTTCGCCGTATTCGCCGCCGCCGCGCAGGTTGGCCACCACGTAGACGCCGCCCATCTCCATCCAGGCCAGGTTGGCCGGCGAGAAGCTCGGGGTCAGCGAGATGTTGAAGCCGCCGTAGCCGTACAGGTAGGTCGGGTTCGAGCCGTCCATCTTGAGGCCCTTCTTCGACACGATGAACATCGGCACCCTGGTGCCGTCGCGGCTGGTGTAGAACTGCTGGCGGGTCTCGTAGTCGGCCGGGTTGAAGCCGACCTTCGGCTGGCGGAACACGGTGCTCGCGCCGGTCTTCAGGTCGAGGCGGTAGATCGTGGTCGGGTTGGTGAAGCCGGTGAACGAGAAGAAGGTCTCGCTGTCGCCGCGCCTGCCGTTGAAGCCGGCCACCGAGCCGATGCCCGGCAGCGCGATCTGGCGCACCGCCTTGCCCTTCAGGTCGACGACCTTGACCACGCTGCGCGCATCCTTCAGGTAGGCGCTCACGAGCTGGTTGTTGATCATGTGGGCGGCCACCAGGGTGTCGCTCGATTCAGGCACGATCACCTTCCAGTCGGCTGCCTGCGGCTTCGCGACGTCGATCGCGACGATGCGCTTGCGCGGCGCGTCCTTGTCGGTGCTGAAGTAGAACACCGAGCCGACGTTGTCGATGAAGTCATAGGCCGCCTCGAAGTTGTCGATCAGCGGCAGCACCGGCGCGTCGGCCTTGCTCAGGTCCTTGTAGAACACGCGGTACTTGTGCGCCGTGCCCTTGGTCGCGGTGATCAGGAGGTAGCGGCCGTCGTGCGTGGTCTCGGCGCCGAAGCCCCATTCCTTCTCGTCCGGACGGTCGTAGACCAGGGTGTCGGCGCTTTGCGGGGTGCCGACGCGGTGGTAGTACAGCTTCTGGAAGTAGTTGACGTCGGCCAGCTTGGTGGCTTCCTTCGGCTCGTCGTAGCGGCTGTAGAAGAAGCCCTTGCCGTCCTTGGTCCACGCGGTGCGCGAGAACTTGACCCACTTGACGTGGTCGACCAGGTCCTTGCCGGTCTCGATGTCGCGCACCCGGATCTCGTTCCAGTCCGACCCCGAGGCGGCGGTGCTGTAGGCCAGCAGCTTGCCGTCCGGGCTGACTTCGGCGCCCGCCAGAGCCACGGTGCCGTCGGCGGCCAGGGTGTTCGGGTCGAGCAGCACGCGCGGCTGGTCGCCCAGCTTCTTCATCGTGTACAGGACCGCCTGGTTCTGCAGGCCGTCGTTGCGCGTATAGAAATAGCGGCCGCCTTCCTTCGACGGGACGCTGTAGCGCTCGTAGTTCCACAGCTGGGTCAGGCGCTGGCGGATCGCCTCGCGCTGCGGGATCTGCGCCAGGTAGGCCTGGGTCACCTTGTTCTGGGCTTCGACCCAGGACTTGGTCTCGGCGCTGTTGGCGTCTTCCAGCCAGCGATAGGGATCGGCCACCGCGGTGCCGTGGTAGGTGTCGGTCTGGTCCGTCTTCTTGGAAACCGGGTAGGTCAAGGAGGAACCATTGGCGGTGCAGCTTTGTGCCGGCGCCGCCTGGGCGCCGAATGCCGCGGCCAGCAGGGCGACGAGGGTAGCTTGTCTCATGTGCATGTTGTTCTCGGTCGAGGAAAGTCATCAGGGAGGCTTGCGCCGCAGGCATCATAGCGCGAAATACCGGGCATGCCTACGGCCCCGCCCGCCGCTAGGCGCCGTCGCCACGGCCCGCCTCGCGCCTGGCCTGCCAGCGCCCGGCCAGCGCGCGCGCATGAAGGCGCTGCGCCGGGTCGAGCGCGGCCGCCAGCACCTCGCCCAGTTCGCCGGCCGGGGCGCCGCCGCGCGCGGCCAGCCACAGCCACATGCAGGCCCGCACCAGGTCGCGCTCCACGCCGCGCCCGGCCGCGTACAGCCCCGCCAGGTTGTACTGGGCCAGCGCATGCCCCTGCTCCGCGGCATGCCCGTACCAGATGGCCGCCAGCGCATCGTCGCGCGCGACGCCGTTGCCGGCGGCGTACAGGGCGCCCAGGTTGTTCTGGGCGCTGGCGTCGCCCTGCTGGGCCGCGCGCCGGTACCAGTCGGCGGCGCGCGACAGGTCGCGCGCCACGCCCTGCCCCTTGGCGTACATCAGGCCCAGCGCGAACTGGGCGTTGGCCGCTCCCTGCTCGGCGGCCTGCAGGTAGAACACCAGCGCGCGCGACGGGTCGCGCCGCACCCCGCAGCCGCCCGCAACCATGCGCCCGGCCCGGTACTGCGCCTGCGCATGGCCGCCGTCGGCGGCGCGCCGGAACCAGCCGAGCGCGCGGGCGCTGTCGCGCACCGGGCCGCCGCCGGCCGCGAGCAGGTCGCCGAGCGCATACTGGGCCTCGAGGTCGCCCTGCTGCGCGGCCCGCTCCAGCCAGCGCTGGGCGCACAGCGGATCGGCGCGCACCCCGCTGCCCTGGGCATAGGCCAGGCCGAGATGGCGCTGCGCCACCGGATTGCCGGCCGAGGCGGCGTGGCGGAACCAGTACAGCGCCTGGGCGGGGCTGGGCGCGACGCCATGGCCGAGCGCGTACATCAGGGCCAGGTGCAGCTGGGCGTGCACCTGGTCCTGCAGCGCCGCCTTGCGGAACCAGGCCATGGCGAGCGGATAGCTGACCGCCGCCCCGCGCCCGTGCAGGTAGCACTCGGCGAGCTGGCTCTGGGCGCGCGACATGCCCTGCTCCGCCGCCCGGTAGAACCATTCGAGGGCGCGCTCGTGCGACTGGCGCACCCCGCGTCCGCGCCGGTACAACAGCCCAAGGTTGTACTGGGACGAGCGGTCGCCCTGCTCGGCCGCGCGACGGAACCAGCGCGCCGCCCGCACGTGGCAGCGGTCGACGCCGCGCCCGTTGTAGTACAGCGCGCCGAGGTGGCTCTGGGCGAAGGCCAGCCCCTGTTCGGCCGCCCGCCCCATCCAGGCGGCGCCGTGCCCGTCGTCGCGCTCGACCACCTCGCCGCGCAGGTACAGCAGGGCCAGGTTGAACTGGGCGTAGGGATCGCCGCGCTGGGCGGCGCGGCGAAACCAGCGGTAGATGTCGTAGCCCTCGCGGGCGGCATTTTCACGGCGCATCCATGTCCCCTTCGCGGCGCCCCACGGGCGCGGGCAAGAGAACGGTCGCGCCGGAGCGAGGCCGTCTCATTGCTAAAATTGTAAGTAGGGCGCGGCGCGGGGACCTTGAGTCGGCACAATCGTGCCGACCGGGCGGGCGCTCAGGCGACAGTGTCGCGGACAGCGGCTCGCGGCCCCGCCGCATGCACGCAGATGGCGAGCACGGCCAGGCACCAGACGATCAGCGCCCCCGACGGCAGGTCGAACAGCACCGACAGCACCAGGCCGGCGCCGTAGCCGCCGACCCCGGTCAGGTAGGCGATCGGCAGCCGCAGCCGCGTCGCGTAGTGGCGCACCGCCAGGCTGGGCACGATCAGGCTGGCGAACACCAGGTAGACGCCGACCAGCTGCACCGAGGCGGTCACGGCCAGCGCGAACAGCAGGTAGAAGCCGAGCCGCCCCATGCGTTCGCCCAGGGTGGCCAGCAGCGCGACGATGAGCACGGCGCCGACGGCCGGCATGGCCAGCTGGGCGTAGTTCACCCACAGGATCTGCCCGGCCAGCAGGTCCTGCATGTGCTCGCCGCCATGGGGATTGTGGGCCACCAGCAGCAGGCCGGCGGTGGCGGCCAGCACGAACAGCACGCCGATCTGGGCTTCCTGGACGTCGGGCCAGCTGCGCTCGGTCCAGGTCAGCAGCAAGGCGCCCAGCACGGCCGCCGCGCCGGCGGCCACCTGCACCGTCCAGCCGGCCGGGTCGAGCCCGATTGCTCCGGCCACGATCACGCCCAGCGCCGCGATCTGGGCGATCGCAAGGTCGATGAACACGATCCCCCGCTTCAGCACCTGGGCGCCGAGAGGGATATGCGTGGCCAGCACCAGCAGCCCGGCCAGGAAGGCCGGCATGACGATCAGGAAGTCGAAGCCGTCCATCTATCTTGCCGCTCCGGCCAGGCGCGCGATGGTGGTGTCGAACAGCGCGAACAGGTCGCGCGACTGCTCGTCCGCGCCCACCGTGTACGGAATCACCACCGCCGGGATGCGCGCGCGCTCGGCCAGCCACTGCGACGCGCGCGCGTCCTGGTAGGCGGCGCGCAGCACCATCTTCGCCGGCTGCTGCTTGAGTTGGGACAGCAGGCCCGCCAGGTGGGCGCCGCTCGGCTCCACGCCCGGCTTGGCCTCGAGCGTGCCGAGCGACTTCATGCCCAGCCAGTTCAGCAGGTAGGCCATGTTCTTGTGGTGCTCGACCACGGCCACGCCGCGCAGAGGAGCGCCCTGCTGCTCCCACTTGCGCATCGCCGCGCCCCAGCGCGCCGAGAAGTCGGCCTGGCGCGCCTGGTAGAAGGCGGCGTTGGCCGGATCGATCTCGGCCAGGCGCCTGGCGAGCGCCGCGCCGACCAGGGCCACGTTGTGCGGATTCAGGTGCACGTGCGGATTGCCGTAGGCATGCACGTCGCCCTCGGCGCGGTCGAGGCGCGCCGGCACGTCGAGGCGCGGGACGAAGCTGCCGGCCTCGAAGTAGCCCGGGCGGCCGCGCTCGATCCTGTCGTTGCCCGACTGCTGGACCAGCAGCGGCAGCCAGCCCGCCTCCAGGTCGAGGCCGGTGCACACCAGCAGGTCGGCGCGCCGCGTGCGCGCGATCAGGCCCGGCCGGGCCTCGACCCGGTGCGGGTCCTGCAGCGCGGTGGTGGCGCTGGACACGCTGACCTTGTCGCCGCCCAGTTCCTGGGTCAGCGCCTGCCACTCGGGCTCGCAGGCCAGTACATTCAATGCCGCCTGCGCGGCCGTCGCGGCGCACAGGCCCGCCAGCGCCAGCGCGGCTGCGGCGATCTTCTTGGGGGATAAGGCTTGCATGGCGTGCTCCTCAGAACGAGTGGGCGGCGTGCGCGCCCAGGCTCATGATGTATTGCAGGTAGATCTGGCTGTCGCTCGCGCCGGGCCGCGACTTGTCGCGTGCGAACTGCAGGCGCAGGCGCGAGAATTCGGACGGGCTGTAGTCCAGCATGACGCTGCTGCGGCGCGGGTCGTAGGCCGCCAGCGCCGGGAACAGCGCCGCCTCCAGCACGCCGGTGTCGACCAGGCCGATGCGGGTGGTCCCCGACGACAGGCGGTCGTGGCGCAGGCCGGCGCGCCAGTTCGGCATGAACTGGTAGACGCCCTGCAGGTACCAGCCGGACTGGCGGCTGCGGTAGTCGCCGGAGGCGTCGAGCGCGGCCAGGCTGCCGCTTTCGCGGCGCTGCATCCATTCGCCCTGCAGCTTGACGTTGCGCTGGGTCGGATTGCCGTCCGGCGCCCATTTATAGACGGCGTCGGCGACCCATACCTTCGAGCGGCCGCTGAAGGCGGTGGCCACGCCTTGGTCCTCGTAGCCGCGATCAAGGGCGCGGGTGCGCAGGTAGGACAGCCCGGCCTGCCAGCTCATCGATGCGCCGATGTCGCCGCCGGCGCGGGCGAACACGCTGCGCGCGCCGGCGCCGTTGCTGTTGCGGTCATTGCCGGGGAAGTTGCGGCCGCTGGCCAGTTCCGCGCCCAGTTCCAGGAAGATCTCGGTCGGCGCCAGCCAGCGCGCCTGGATGCCGTCCGGCTTGTACTGGCCGCCGAAGAAGGCCTGGTAGGCCAGCGGCGTGTCGACGAAGTCCCAGGCGTGCGCGTGCTGGCTGTTCAGGTAGCCGATGCCGGACATGAAGCGGCCGGCCTTCAGGTTCAGGCCATTGCCCAGGCCCCGGGTGCGGATATAGGCTTCCTCGACCTCGACCTCGTTCTCGCCCGTGATGGCGAAGGTGGCCTGGCCGGCGAAGCGTGGATCGATGTTGGCCGACAGGGTCAGTTCCGACTCGCCCAGGTTGAAGCTGCGCGCGCCCGGGCCGATCTCGCCGTCCGGCGGCACGAAGCCCTGGAAGCGGTACTGGCCGGGATCCTGCTGGATGTTGCTGAGGGTGCCGCCGAGGACCAGCGACATGGCCGGATTGAAGGCGTTCGAGCCGCTGGCGACGGCGGCGGCCGGGCTGGCCGGCGCCGCCGGCTGCGGCGCCGCCGGAACCGGCGCCGGCGCGGCCTGGGCCTGGGCGGCCGCGTTCTGCGCCTGGGCCGCGGCGGCCTGCGCCTCCTGCAGGCGCTGCTCGAGGGCCTGCAGGCGCGCCTCGTAGCTCTGCTTCATCTCGCGCAGCTCGGCGCGGATCGCGGCCAGTTCCCTGTCGTCGGCTGCGAAGGCCGGATGCGGAGCGGCGAAGGCGGCGGCCATGGCCGCCATCAGGATGGTCTTGTTCATGTGAATCCCGTTCGAACGGAAGATAGCAAGGGAGGCCGCCCGCAAGCGGGAAGCCCTGGGTACGGCGCTAGAGGGTCTGTTCGAAGGAAGGCGGCCCGCGCGAATCGAAGGCGCGCAGGCGCTGCGCGCGGCACGGGAGATCGCCGGCGGCGCGAACCAGCGCCGCGCCCGCGCCATGCGGCGGGCACTGGCGCGCTGGGGAGGCCAGCGGCGCCCCGAGCTGGGCGAAGCCCAGGCATTGCGCGCAGCTGCGGTCGTGCGCGAAGGCGCTCGACAGTTCGCTGTCGTCCGCCTGGCGCTGGGCCGCGGGGGCCAGCTGTCCGTTCCAGTGGCTCAGCGCATGCGCCATCGCCATGTGCTGCGACAGCAGCAGCACCAGCGACAGCAGGATGCGAAACACGGGACGGTGGCTCATGGTGCCCGCATTGTAATGCGCTTGTGTCATCCTCGTCCAAGTTTTTGCTGTCTTTACTGCAATACGGCACGGGCGTGAACCCAAGCAAGCGGACAAGATGGCGCCAGTGCCAGGATGGTCGAGGGATTGCCGCCCCCGATGCACCAATCAGGCGTATGCTCTGCTGGCATGCTCAAGCTTTCATGGAGGTGTGCGCTATGCACATTGGAAAGTCCTACAGTCTGGTGAATCTGCTGTTCTGGACCCGGCGCAAGGCCTACCTGATGCTGGCGCTGGCCTCGATCCCGGTGCTCGCCTACCAGCTGCTCGACTGGCACTGGATCGCGATCCCCTGGCCGGTGATCGCCATGCTCGGCACCGCCGCGTCCTTCATCGTCGGCTTCAAGAATGTCCAGACCTACAACCGGACCGTGGAAGCCCTGCAGGTATGGGGATCGATCGGCGGCGCCAGCCGCTACTGGGGCCTGATCTGCCGCGACTTCACAGGCGACCTCGACAAGGCGCGCGAACTCGTGCACCGACACCTGGCCTGGCTGACCGCGCTGCGCTACGACCTGCGCCGCGAGCGCGTCTGGGAAGGGGCGACGCGCCGCCCCGGTTTCGAATACCTGGGCAGCGGCTACCAGCTGCCCGAGCAGCGCACGACGCTGGAGCAGGAACTGTCGCGCTTCCTGCCCGAGGGCGACCCGCTGCGCCAGGCGCGCTGCTCGAACCTGGCGCTGATGCTGCTGGCCGAACAGAGCCGCGAGATCAAGGCGCTGTTCGCCGCCGGCACGATCCCGGTGCTGCACCACGCCGAAATGCAGAAGACGCTGAAGGACCTGGTCGACCAGCAGGGCCGCGCCGAGCGCCTGAAGAATTTCCCCTATCCGCGCCAGTACGCGATCATCGACACCGTGTTCGTATGGGCCTTCGCGCTGCTGCTGCCCTACGGGCTCGTCAAGGAGTTCGCCCAGCTGAACCTGGGCGGACTGATGGCCGGACAGACGGCCTGGCTGGCGGTGCCGTTCAGCGTCCTGATTTCATGGATGTACGTGTCGCTCGACCAGGTGGGCGAAAGCACCGAGAATCCCTTCGAGGGCGGCCTCAACGACGTGCCGATCAGCTACATGAGCCACATCATCGAGACCGAGCTGCGCGAACTGCTCGGCGAGCGCGACCTGCCGCCGCCGCCCGAGCCGCGCAACCATATCATCCTGTGACGGCGGCCGCACGGCGCTCGCGCATCGTGCTGGCGTACTTGTCGAGGAAGACGGGAATCTTGGCGGCGGCGACCTTGTTGATCGACACCAGCAGGTCGGGCGCGACCTGCTCCAGGCCGCAGGTGCGGCCCAGATGGCGCGCCGCATGCAGCAGCACTTCGGCGGCCACTTCGGCGTCGGCCTCGGCCCGGTGGGCGGTGCCGCGGAACACGATGCCCAGCTGGCCGGACAGGTTGCCCAGCTTGTAGCTCGGCAGTCCCGGGTACAGGCGGCGCGCCAGCTTCAGCGAGCACACCAGGCCGGCGTGGCCGCAGCTGCGGCCCAGGCGGCCGCCTTCGACCCGCAGGAACTTCTCGTCGAAACTGGCGTTGTGGGCCGACAGCACGTCACCGCCGATGAAGTCGAGCAGTTCCGGCACCACGCGGCTGGCCGGGGGCGCGCCGTCGACCATCGCCTGGGTGATCCCGGTCAGCTGGGTGATGAAGGATGGAATGCGCACGCCGCAGTTCACCAGCGAGACATAGCGCTCGACGATCTCGCCGCCGACGATGCGCAGGGCCGCCACCTCGGTGATGCGGTCGCCCATCTCGGGCGAGAGCCCGGTGGTTTCGAAGTCCAGCATCACGATCGGACGTTCATAGACACTCATTGCTGTTCCTTAGCCAAATTTTCGCTGCGCGTCGAGCGCCAGGCCGGCGCCGATGCTGCCGAACAGGTCGCCCTCGACCCGGCGCGCGCCCGGCACCAGGGCGCCGATGCGCTCGCGCAGCAGGCCGACGCCGCTCGAACCACCCGTGAAGAATACCGTATCGACCGCCTCCGGCGCCACGCCGGCCTCGGCGAACAGCTTGCGCACCGTGGCGCCGACCGAATCGACCAGCTGGGCGATCGCCGCTTCGAACTGCGCGCGCGTCACCGCCAGCGACTCGGGCGGCGACAGGCGGTCGAGCTCGAGCGCGACCGATGCGGCGCCGGACAGGCCGATCTTCGCGTCCTCGACCTGGATCGCCAGCCAGTGGCCGGCGCGGTCCTCGATCAGGTTCTGCAGGCGCGCGATCTTCGCCGGGTCGGCGGCGTCGCGCGCCAGGTCGGCCAGCTGGGCCACGCTCTTGCGGGTGTAGGCCTGGTTGATGGTGTGCCAGGTGGCCAGGTTGAAGTAGTAGCTGGACGGGATGGCGGCGCCCGAGCGCAGGCTGCTGCCGTAGCCGAGCAGCGGCATCACCGCGGCCAGGCTCAGGTACTTGTCGAAATCGGTGCCGCCGATGTGCACGCCGCCGGTGGCCAGGATGTCGTCGCGCCGCTCCAGGCGCGTGGCGCGCTGCGGTCCCAGGCGCACCAGCGAGAAGTCCGAGGTGCCGCCGCCGATGTCGGCGATCAGGACCAGCTCCTCGCGGTCGATCTGGGATTCGTAGTCGAAGGCCGCCGCGATCGGCTCGTACTGGAAGCCGATCTCGCGAAAGCCGACCGCGCGCGCCACCTCGGCCAGGGTGTCCTGGGCCAGCTGGTCGGCCTGCGGATCGTCGTCGATGAAGAACACGGGGCGGCCCAGCACGACGCTGTCGAACGGCCTTCCGGCCTCGCTCTCGGCGCGCCGCTTGACCTCGCCGATGAACTGCGACAGCAGGCTGCGGAACGGCAAGGCGCGGCCGCCGACTTCGGTCTGGCCGTCGATCAGGCTGGTGCCGAGCAGGCTCTTGAGCGAACGCATCAGCCGTCCCTCGTACCCCTCCAGGTAGTCGGCCACGGCCGCGCGGCCGTACACCACCCGCTCGTCGTCGGCGTTGAAGAACACCACGGACGGCAAGGTAGGCTTGCCGTCCTCGAGGGCCAGCAGGGAACTGGAAGCGGAGTGCGTCTTGCCTGGCCGCAGCCAGCCGACGGTCGAGTTGGACGTACCGAAGTCAACGCCGCAAGCGTGCGCCATATGAACCTTTGTCTTTGGAGGGGCGGTATGGTAACAGATTCCCCGCGGCTTGTATCCCCTGTCTGGCGAGCGCCACAATCCGGAAGTGGCGGTATCATTAAACCTGTCACTTCGACCACAGGAGCGAGCATGAGCGCTGCGCGCCACCCCGTCCCATCCGCTGCCGCCGGCGGCAGCGCGGCGCACGCGTCCCTGGTCGACGCGGCCGTGCCGGTCCGCCCCGTGCGCCACGAATGGGTGATGCGGCGCAACTGCTCGCTGACGCCGCGCCAGGCCATGCTGGTCTACCTGCTGCTGTCCGTCGCCACGCTCGGCATCGCGCTCGTGTTCACCCTGCGCGGCGCCTGGATGGTCATGGCCTTCGCGCTCGTCGAGTCCGGTGCGATCGGCGTCGCCATGCTGTACTACGCCCGCCACGCGCTCGACCAGGAGCGCATCCTGCTCGGCGACGGCTGGCTGCGGGTCGAATGGACCGACGGCGCGCGCCGCGTCGATGTCAGCCTCGATCCCCATTACACCCGCGTCACCCTGGCCGACCTCGGCATGCGCACCCTGATCCAGCTCGAAGCGCGCGGCCAGCGCATCGAGGTCGGACGCTTCCTCACCCCGCACGCGCGCCATGAAGTGGCGCGCCAGCTGCGCCGCGCGCTGCGTCCCGGCTCCCTGCTCGGCTGACGTCCGGCCGGGCAAACAGTCTCCTGTAAGCAATTTCTTACAGGAGCACGGCGGCGCAACCGATATGGCGCGCACCGCTACTTTTGCATAATTTCATTATCGGCGTGCCAACTCCGTGTGGCGCGCCGCATTAGAAAAAAGACGAGAGGAAATACCGACCCCATGAGTACAAGACAACAAGCCGGCGCCGTCGTGGTGCACGGCGGCGCCGGCGCATCGCGCGAGCACGAGGACGGCTGCGTGCTGGCCGCGCGCCGCGCCCTGGCCCAGCTGGAAGCGAACGGCGATGCGCTCGACGCGGCGATTGCCGCGGTGACGGCGCTGGAAGACGACGGCCGCTTCAATGCCGGCAGCGGCTCGGTGCTGTGCCTGGACGGCGCCACCGTCGAGATGGACGCTTCGATCATGGACACCCGCGGCCGCCTCGGGGCGGTCGCCTGCCTGCAGGACGTGAAGAACCCGGTGCTGCTGGCGCGCGCCATTGCCGACACCCCGCACTGGATGCTGGCCGGCGAAGGCGCGCAGCGCTTCGCGCGCGCCATCGGCCTGCCCGCCAGCCCGCCGCTGTCGGAACGCCAGCGCGCCAACCACCGCAAGCTGCTGGGCCGGATGGCGGGTTCGGTGCCGGTCATGCCGGGGATCGACAACAGCCTGTTCGCGCGCACCTGGAACTACAAGACGCCGCTCGAGCTGCCGCAGGGCAGCGCCTGCGACACGGTGGGCGCCGTGGTGCGCGGCGCGGACGGCCATTTCGCCGTGGCCTGCTCGACCGGCGGCTCGGCCCCTTCCCTGCTCGGCCGCGTGGGCGACAGCCCGATCGTCGGCTGCGGCTTCTACGCCGGCCCCGACGGCGCGGTGGCGGCCACCGGCATCGGCGAACACATCGTGCGCCACCTGCTGGCGCGCACGGTCTACGGCTGGATCGCGGACGGCATGCCGCTGGCCCAGGCGCTGCAGCGCGGCGTCGACCTGTTCGGGCCCGACATCGACGTCGGCCTGATCGCGGTCAGCCGCAGCGAGGCCGCTTCCTGCAGCAACCGCGACATGCCGCAGGCGCGGATGATGCAGCGATGACGCAGCCACGCCAACCGGGAGGCAACGGGCACCTCGTCATCATCGGCGGGCACGAGGACCGCAAGGAAGACATGGCCATCCTGTCGCGCTTCGTCGAACTGTGCGGCGGCGCCGCTGCGAAGATCGTGGTGATCACGGCGGCCAGCCAGGTCGCCGACGAGATGTGGCGCATGTATGACGACGCCTTCGGCGCGCTGGGCGTGACCAGGCACAGCCACCTGGAGCTGCAGAGCCGCCAGGACGCCAACAGCGAGGACTACGTCCGCCAGGTGGCGCAGGCCGACGGCATCTTCATGACGGGCGGCGACCAGAAACGCCTGCTGGCCCTGATCGGCGGCACCGCGCTGGACGCCGAGATGCACGCCGCGCTCAAGCTGCGCGGCGCCGTCATCGGCGGCACCAGCGCCGGCGCCTCGGCCATGTCCGGCCACATGCTGGCCCAGGGCAGGACCGACCTGCACCCGGAGAAAGGCGCGGTCAGCCTGGCCGCGGGCCTGGGCCTGCTGCAGCGGGTGGTGATCGACCAGCACTTCTCGGAGCGCCAGCGCCTGTCGCGGCTGCTGACGGTGGTGGCGCAGAACCCCTATTTGCAGGGCATCGGCATCGACGAGGACACCGCGCTGGTGATCGAGCGCGGGGTCGGCATCGAGGTGGTGGGCGAAGGCGCCGTCACCGTCGTCGACGGACGCACCATGATCACCAACGTCGCCGACGTCAGGGACCGGGATACCCTGGAGCTGATCGACGTCCGACTCCACCTGCTGCCCGCGGGCAGCAGCTACCGGTTGCCCGGCGCCGGACCGGAGGGCGGCAAGCGCCTCCCGGCCCCGCTGCTGGACTTCCTGGAAAACGTCACCAAACGGAATCCGATGTCATGAAGATCAAGGAAAAACGCGTGCTGCGCGGTCCCAACCTGTACGCCGCCAGCCCCTGCCTGATGGCGGTGGTCGACCATGGCGGCGCGAAGGCCCCGGGATTGACCGCGCGCCTGCTCGGGCTCCTGCCGGCCCTGTCGCCCGCATCCGCGGTGCGCCTGGCCGACGACGTCCTGCCGGTCGATGCGCTCGAAGCGGTGGTGATGGAGTTGCAGCGCCTGGCCGGCGCGCCCGGCGCGACCAGCACCACCGTGCAGCTTCCGGCGCACCCGCAGCGCCGCCGCGTGGTGTGCGGCTACGCCATCGAACAGGTCGCGGAACAGGCGCTGCACACCGGCATCGACCTGCTGGACGCGCTGGCGTCCGGGCGCGAGTACGATCTCGCGGCCGCCGTCGCGGCCTTGCGCGACACGGCCGCGCACCACGCGATCGGCACCAGCACCGGCGCCGTCGTCGACGCCGCCCGGCGGCGCGGCATTCCCGTCCTGCGCCTGACCGACGACGCCAACCTGTTCCAGCTCGGCTGGGGCAGCCGCCAGAAGCGCCTGCAGGCCACCATCACCGGCGCCACCAGTTCGATCGCGGTCGGCATCGCCGGCGACAAGCAGCTGACCAAGGCCCTGCTCGACCAGGCCGGCGTGCCGGTGCCGGCCGGCGCGACCGTCACCAGCCTGCCCGAGGCGCTGCGCGAGGCGCGCCGCCTGGACTGCCCGGTCACGGTCAAGCCGCTCGACGCCAACCAGGGCAAGGGCGTGACTGTCGACTGCGCCACGCCCGACGCGGTGGAGCGCGCCTTCGAGCACGCGCGGCGCTACAGCCGCCATGTGATCGTCGAGGAATACCTGCGCGGCCGCGACTACCGCGTGCTGGTCACCGGCGGCAGGATCGCCGCCGCCTCGTGGCGCCGTCCGCCCTGCGTGACCGGCGACGGCCATGCCAGCATCCGCGAGCTGGTCGAGACCGAGAACCGCAATCCGGCGCGCGGCGAGGGCCATGCCAACATCCTGACCAGGATCCCGCTCGACGCCCTCGCGGCGCAGACCCTGGCGAAACAGGGCTACGACTTCGACACGGTGCTGCACGCGGGCGTACAGGCCGAACTGCGCGGCAACGCCAACCTGTCCACCGGCGGCACAGCCGAGGACGTGACCGACCTGCTGCCCGAGGAGACGCGCGAGATCTGCCTGCGCGCCGCGCGCACCATCGGACTGGATATCGCCGGCATCGACATCGTCTGCGAGGACATCGCCCTGCCGCTGCGCGGGCAACGGGGCGGCATCATCGAAGTCAACGCCGCGCCCGGCATCCGCATGCACCAGTATCCGAGCCGCGGCACGGCGCGCGACGCCGGCGACGCCATCGTCGAGGCGATGTTCGGGCAGTGCGACGGCCGCATCCCGGTGGTCGCGGTCACCGGCACCAACGGCAAGACCACCACCACCCTGATGATCGGCCACGCGGTGAGGATGGCGGGCCTGCGCCCCGGCTCGAGCAGCACCAGCGGCGTCCATATCGACGGCCAGCCGGTCGTGCAGGGCGACTGCAGCGGCTACCATTCGGCGCGCAGCGTGCTCGCCTCGCCCGAGGTCGACTTCGCGGTGCTGGAGACGGCGCGCGGCGGCATCCTCAAGCGCGGCCTGGGCTTCGACCGCTGCGACGTGGCGGTGGTGCTGAACGTCTCGGCCGACCACCTGGGCCTGGACGGCATCGACACCATCGCGGACCTGGCCCGGGTCAAGGCGGTGGTGGCCCGGCACGCCTCGCGCGCCGTGGTGCTCAACGCCGAGGACAGCTACTGCGTGGCGATGGCCGCCGACCTGGCCGACGGGGTCGAAGTCATCTATTTCTCGCTGGACGCCGAAGATCCGGTGCTGCTGCGCCACGTCGAGCATGGCGGGCGCGCGGTCTACCTGCAGGATTCGACCGTGGTGCTGGCCAACGGCATGCGCCACGAAGCGCTGCTGGACGCGAACGACATGCCGGCTTCACTGGGCGGCTGCGCGCGCTACAACATCGCCAACGCCATGGCGGCGGCGGCCGCCCTCACCGCCTGCGGCTTCGGCAACGCCGAGATCGCGGACGGCCTGCGCAGCTTCGTCTCCGACAGCAGGCATAATCCGCTGCGCTCCAACGTGTTCGACGTCGACGGCGTGATGGTGATCGTCGACTTCGCGCACAACTGCGCCGCCTATGCCGCGCTGGCCGAGATGGCGCGCTCGATGGCGCCGGGCCGGCTGGTGGGCGTGGTCGCGGCCCCGGGCGACCGGCGCGACGCCGACCTGGTCGACATCGGCCGCACCTGCGCCGCCGGCTTCGACGAGCTGGTGGTGTACGAGAGCGAGAACCGCGGCCGTCCCGACGGCGAGACGGCCGCCCTGCTGGTGCGCGGCGCGCGCCTGGCCAGGATCGCCGGCGACCAGCTGCAGGTCGAGCCCGACGTGCACGGCGCGATCCGCCTCGGCCTGGCGCGCTGCCGGCCGGGCGACGTGCTGGTGTTCGGCTGCGGTACGTCGATCTCGGAACTGACCGAAGCCCTGCGCCCGACCCGGCCGGACATCGCGCGGCGCATCGCCGCGGCAGCCGCGGCCGTCTAAGTAGTTACGAGAAATTTACTGTGAATTCTGTCCCGAAACCTTGCATCAGGGACCGGATTTCGTCGAGCAGCGCCGTGCCATTCATAGCGACGAAACGACGCCAGAAGTACTTGGCGTGTTTCCAGAGGATCTCAATGCGATTGAGTTCCGGGCTATACGGCGGCAAATAATAGAGGTGGAGGCCTTGGCGCGCCCAGTGCCACCGCCTCTTTTCCATCGCCTCACCTTTGTGGATTGCCGCGTTGTCGAGCAAGACAATGCGTGGCACCGCATGTGGCTGATCTGCGATCTGATCG